>JABJIE010000044.1 GCA_018661505.1 Lentimicrobiaceae bacterium | reverse complement strand
CAATTTAATTAATGCAAATAGGGAATAATTAATAATATCCTGATAGTTGGCATCCAGTCCTTCGGAAACTAATGTCTGGCCTTGATTATCTTCAATCTGTTTAATTCGAAGAAGTTTCATGAGGATTATATCCGTAAGGGAAGATATTCTCATATTACGCCATGCCTCATCATAGTCATGATTCTTGCTCAACATTAAATCACGGCTTTCTTCAAGTTTTTCCCTATATCGTTTATTTGCCTTACCGGGACTTAAGTCATCTGATTCTGCCACGCCAAGATCCAACTGAATCAGAGCCATAACCGAGTAATTTACAATACCTACAAATTCAGGTATTATACCCTCATCAACCATATGCTTATCCTTTACCTGCAAGCTTCTGATTCGGTTAGCTTTTATATATATCTGATCAGTTAAGCTACTTAACCTTAATATCCTCCAAGCTGTTCCGTAATCCTTTTGTTTTACTTCAAAAATTTCACGGCAGTATTCAATAACTTCGTTAAATTGTGTGGCTGTGTTTTTACTCATACCAAGTATCGAGTTTTAATTTTAATTTTGCTGAGCAATACTTTCTTTAAATGGGCAATAAAATTACGGATTTTAACGAGATTAAAAGCATTAGGATAAATAATAATAGAAGTCTCTGTTTTACAACTCCTAAGGTGATGGGTATATTAAACCTAACGCCAGATTCATTTTATGATGGTGATACATATAATAACTCAGATAAAATACTTCTTAGGGTTGAAAATATGCTCAAGGAAGGGGCAGATATTATTGACATAGGTGCTGTATCCACAAGACCGGGTGCGGATACTATTGATGTGGAAATTGAACTATCAAGGTTAATTAATCCAGTTGAGCTTATCATAAAGAATTTTCCGGAAGCCATTATTTCAATAGATACATACAGGTCAAAGGTTGCCAAGGAATTAGCTGCTATTGGTGCGCACATGATTAATGATATTTCAGGAGGTACATTTGACAATAATATGTTCAAAACAATAGCAAAGCTTAACATACCTTACGTTCTTATGCATATTAATGGCACACCACAGAATATGCAGACCAACCCCATTGAAAGTAGTATTTTATTAACTGTAAAATCATTTTTTAGCACCCAAATTAAATCTCTGGAAAAAGAAGGTTTCAACAAAATTATCCTTGATCCAGGAATTGGTTTTGGTAAATCTGTTGGTAGCAACTATGAAATAATTAAAAACCTTGAAGATTTACGTTTTAATGATTATCCATTAATGGTTGGAACATCAAGAAAATCAATGATAAACAAGGTATTGGATACAGATCCATCGGAGGCTCTGGCAGGAACCATTTCACTTAATACAATGGCTTTACTAAACGGAGCAAATATTATTAGGGTTCATGATGTAAAAGAGGCCAAGCAAGTTATAAGTATTGTAAAAGAGTACAATAAATCAAATAATTAATATGCTACTGATAAACCGGAAACAATCAGATCCATTTTTCAATATAGCTGCCGAAGAATACTTCCTGAAGAATTTTGATGATGAATTTGTTATGATTTGGCAAAATAACCCTTCGGTTGTTATAGGAAAGCATCAGAATACATTTGCTGAGATTAATACAAGCTACTTGGATGAGAAAAATATTCCAGTTATCAGAAGGATATCCGGAGGAGGAACAGTATTCCACGATGATGGCAATCTGAATTATTCTGTAATAACAAAATCAGAAAAACGAGAACAGCTTGTGGATTTTATATCGTTTACAACGCCCATTATCGAATTTCTGAAATCATTTGAACTCAAAGCAGAATTCTCAGGGAAAAATAACCTTACCATCAATGGGAAAAAGTTTTCAGGTAATTCGGCCCATGTGCATAAAAAAAGGGTTCTTCACCATGGAACTTTGCTTTTCAATTCAAACCTTAACGTTCTTGAAAAGGCTATTACACCAGCTGATTATAAAATAACAGACAAGGCTGTAAAGTCGGTTAGAGCTGAAGTTACAAACTTATCCACACTTATAAAAGATAGTATAACCATCACAGATTTTCAAAATAAATTTTTATCCTTTATTAGGTCGTATTATAACATAACCGAAGAGTATGAGCTAACAGAAGAAGACATAAATAACATTAATAAACTTGTTGATACAAAATATTCAAAATGGGAATGGAACTATGGGTACTCGCCTTCTTTTACAATTAACAATAAGATTGAAAAGGTATCCATTGTTATGGAAGTTGAGAAAGGTATCATCAAAACAATTTCCATAGACGGGAATTTAAAGTCTAAAAACCTTGTATGTAAATTACTAAAGGGATTACCAGCAGACAAAACCCAGATTCTAAATTGCTTTAAAAGTTTAGCTTTTTCGGAGAAAATCAAACAAAGATATTTATCTCTACTTGGTTATTAGGAAGTTTTAATGGATAGATTTTTACCTAATTTTTATGTTCTAAAACTTAGATGGTTTAAACATACATTATATCTTTGTTTATTAGGATACAGTACATGACTGATATATCAGATAAAATACAAAAACTTGAAAGTAAGTTTAGCGGTGAAATATTCACCGATATAAGTACACGTATTATGTATTCAACTGATGCATCGGCATACAGAGAAATACCTGGTGCTGTAGTTTACCCAAAGACCAGGCAAGACATAAAATTATTGATATCCTTTGCATCCCAAAACAAAACCTCAATTATTCCTAGAACTGCTGGAACATCACTTGCCGGTCAGGTTGTTGGAGGAGGAATCATTGCTGATGTATCGCGTTACATGACCAAAATCCTGGAAATTAACACAAAGGAAAGATGGGTTTTGGTGCAACCTGGAGTAGTATTAGAAGAACTAAATAGGTACCTGGAGGAATTTGGATTATTTTTTGGACCAGAAACATCCACTGCCAATAGGTGTATGATAGGTGGAATGGTAGGCAATAATGCCTGTGGAACTCATTCACTAATATATGGTAGCACCAGAGACCATACCCTGGAACTTGAGACAGTATTAAGCGATGGTAGTGAAGTTACTTTCAAATCAACGGATGTAAGTGATATTAATAGAAAAGTATCACATAACACCCTTGAGGGTAGGGTATACAAAAACATTCTCGATACGTTAAATAACGAAGATAATAAACAAAGTATTCTCCGAGAATATCCTGATATCAAGCTACGCAGAAGAAATACTGGGTATGCTCTGGATTTGCTTCTTAACATGAAACCATTTAATGAGGATGGTAACAGCTTTAACTTCGTTAAACTACTTGCAGGATCGGAAGGTACTTTGGCATTTACAACGGCCATTAAGTTAAACTTGGTTAGCCTCCCTCCTGCCAACAAAGCCCTTGTTTGTGTTCATCTTGACTCGGTTAGCAGTGCTTTAAAAGCTAACCTCATTGCACTAAAACACAAACCCGTTGCTGTGGAATTGATGGATAATATTATTTTGGAACTAACCAAGAAGAATATTGCCCAGGAGAAAAATAGATTCTTTGTTGAGGGAGATCCTGGTGCAATACTGATAGTTGAGTTTGCCGAAGAAGATCCCAATGAAATTGTTAGAAAATCTCAATCTATGGAAGAGGAAATGAGATCCAAGGGATATGGATATCATTTTCCATTGATTCAAAATGGTGATATTAAAAAAGTTTGGGACCTGCGAAAAGCAGGTTTGGGAATTTTAAATAATATGCCTGGAGATGCCAAACCAGTGCCAGTTATTGAAGACACCGCCGTTAACCCAGAGCAGCTTCCTTCTTACATTGAAGAGTTTGATGAAATTTTAAAAAAATACGAGAAGACATGTGTTTACTATGCACACATTTCAACCGGTGAGCTTCACCTTAGACCAATATTAAATTTAAAAGATCCGAAGGATGTGGAGCTATTTCACACTCTTGCGGAAGAAAGTGCAAGGTTGGTAAAAAAATATAATGGTTCACTTAGCGGTGAACACGGAGATGGAAGGCTTAGGGGTGAATTTATACCCCTCATGGTAGGAGATAAAATATATGGCCTGTTTCAAGAGTTAAAAAAAGTTTGGGATCCAAAAAATATCTTTAACCCTGGGAAAATTGTAAATACCCCTAAAATGAATACTCATTTAAGGTATGATCCTAAAATCCAAGCTCGTAAAATTGATACCTATTTTAATTTTTCCGAAGATCAGGGTATACTAAGAGCAGCAGAAAAGTGTAATGGTACTGCGGCCTGTAGAAAAACAGCTGTTATCGGTGGCACCATGTGCCCATCATATATGGCAACACATAAGGAAAGTCAATCAACAAGAGCCAGAGCAAATATCCTTCGTGAGTTTCTTACCATCTCGAAAAAGGAAAACCCATTTGATCACAAGGAAATTTACGATGTTATGGATTTATGTCTATCGTGTAAAGCATGTAAGTCAGAGTGTCCATCCAGCGTTGATGTAACCAAACTTAAGGCTGAATTCCTTCAACACTACTATAAATCCCATGGAATTCCTTTTAGAACTTTGTTAATAGCCAATTTCTCAAAGTTAAGTAAAGTTGGAAGCTATGTTCCTTCTATTTATAATTTTTTCACCCAAAACTCAGTAACTTCATACTTAACAAGTTATATTACAGGGTTCTCCTCAAAAAGGAAACTTCCAAAACTGAATAATATCACACTGGATTCATGGCTTAAGATAAACTCAAAGGTTATGGGCTCCAATTTTCCCAATGGAAGGGTTTATTTGTTTAATGATGAATTCACAAAATACAATGACACCGAAATAGGAATAAAGGCCATAACCTTACTATCAAAATTGGGTTATCAGGTAATTATTCCCAATCATTATGAAAGTGCTCGTACTTATCTAAGCAAAGGGCTTGTTTTAAAAGCAAAAAAAATTGCCAATCAGAACATTGCCATGCTTAGCAATATTGTTAGTAAGGATAAACCTTTGGTTGGCATTGAACCATCTGCAATATTGGCGCTAAGAGATGAATATATTGATTTGGCGGATGACGATAAACGTGAAAAAGCTAAGGTGTTAGCAGAAAACTCATATATGTTGGAAGAGTTTCTTATGCAGGAAATGGAGTTGGGACATATATCTAAGGATCAGTTTACAAGTTCACAAAGAAAAATAAAACTACATGGGCATTGCCATCAGAAGGCATTAGCCAGCACATCGCCCACAAAATTCGTTCTAAATTTTCCTAGTAATTATACTGCAGAAGAAATACCATCAGGATGTTGTGGCATGGCTGGTTCCTTTGGTTTTGAAAAGGAACACTATAATCTATCCATGGAAATTGGTGACATGGTTCTTTTCCCTGCTGTTCGTGAAACGGATGAAAATACTCTTATTGTAGCAACTGGAACATCTTGCAGACACCAGATAAAAGATGGAACAGGAAGAAGGTCATATCACCCTGTTGAAGTTTTACACGATGCATTACGAAATAGTTAGGTATTACCTATGGTATTATATAAATTATTTATACTTTTGCTGCCCATTAAAAAATGGTCTCGTAGCTCAGCTGGATAGAGCAGCAGCCTTCTAAGCTGCGGGTCGCAGGTTCGAGTCCTGCCGGGATCACAAAATATAAACCCACTCAATTGAGTGGGTTTTTTTATACGTATTTGCAAAATATGTTTCAATAAATTCTACAAAGCGTTGGTATCTAGTTTCCGAAATGCTATAAATCTATCTGTTATAACTTCTATTTTGAGTTGATTTTCATGAGCAATATATTCCATTGTTTGTTTTCTATATATAAAAACATGTGTGGAATCATTTCGATAATACCAATTTTTAAAATCAATTTGATCATCATATAACATGGTCATAACAAGCAACACCCCATTGGTATTTAATATTGATACGAGCCTATCTATCTCATTCTTAGGATTATGAAAATGCTCAAATACTTCACAACCAACAATATAGTCGTAGGTATTACCAAATGTATTTTTATTATTGGCAAAAAATGGATCATATTGAGCTATATTGTAGTTCTTCTTCATTAACATACTGGAAATAACAGGGCCGGTGCCACTTCCAAAATCTAATCCCTTATGCCTAGGCAAAAAATTATCAAATACATAATTGGTAATTGGCGATGTAAAGTTCTGATACCGTATATCATTTACATCATTATTGTGAGTTTCATACCTGGCTTTTTCTTCTTCACTTGTTAAGTAAAATTTCCTGTCTTTAACCAGTGCTTTACATATATCACACTTATAAAAATAATCATCCTTTCTATTAGTAAGTGGAGCTTCGCAAAGTGTACATATCATCTTGATATAGGAGTTTGTATTTTACTCTTTTATTGATGCAAACGTAGTTATAAAATTACATTTTTTAATACTTCTCAGGTTCTAGAAAATATTTTTTAAGTGTAAATCATAATAAGAATTAACTAATGTTATTTATCTTCAAACTAAAATACACAGAATAAAATGATTGATAAAATATGCTTTAAAACGCATTTACTTAATTTATAATTACATTATTAAAGAATTATAGTTCAGCCATACAATGCTTATTCCATATGTTATTAATTGCTTATTTTCGCAGGGTAATTACAATTATGCAGCTTACTAACCGCGAAATATTTCAACATCATCTGGCAACGCCATCGGTCTTAAAATCTCCCATTGAAATTGTTAGCTCCAAAGGTATCTACCTTTATGCTGATGATAACAAAGAATATATAGATTTGGTTTCGGGAGTATCAGTAAGTAATGTTGGCCATTTACATCCAAAAGTTGTAAGAGCAATAAAAGATCAGCTAGGTAAGTATATGCACTTAATGGTATATGGTAAGTATGTGCAATCGCCACAGGTTAAATTGGCGGAGGCACTTTGCAACAACTTGCCTACCGAACTTGATTCCGTTTACATGGTAAATTCAGGTAGCGAAGCCATAGAAGGAGCGTTAAAGCTTGCCAAACGGGTAACTGGCAAATCGGATATTATTGCATTTAATAACTCTTACCACGGAAGTACTCACGGTGCTTTGAGTATACTTGGTAACGAAACCATGAAAAGCTCCTACGGTCCACTATTGCCTGGCGTAACATTTTGCGAATTCAACTCGGATGACGCCATTGATGCAATAACTCAAAATACAGCTGCTATTATATTGGAGACTGTCCAGGCAGAAGCGGGTGTAATCCTTCCCAAACCAAGCTGGTTAAAAAAAATAAGAGATAAGTGTGACAGCACTGGTACAATGTTGATATTTGATGAAATTCAAGTTGGTTTTGGTCGTACTGGTAAACTGATGGCATTTGAGAATTTTAATGTAACCCCTGACATTCTATGCTTGGCAAAAGCAATGGGATCAGGAATGCCAATTGGAGCTTTTATATCATCTGCGGATAATATGAATAAACTTACCTATAACCCTGCCCTGGGACATATTACTACCTTTGGGGGACATCCTGTTAGTTGTGCTGCATCTCTAGCTGGCCTAAATGTTATACTTGATGAAGAACTACTATCCAGAGCAAATATTGCTGGAGAATTGTTTGAGAGTCTACTCAAGCCAGTTGAGGAAATTAAAGAAATAAGAAGAATTGGACTGATGTTAGCCATTGAATTATATGAGGAATGCAATGTTCCTGACCTTTTGAAAATTTTTCAGGAAAATGGACTTATTGTGGATCAGTTTTTGTTTAATGATAGTAGCTTTAGAATTGCTCCTCCACTTATAATAACAAATGATGAAATTCATAAAATAGTTGAAAAGATAAAACACTGTATTAAGACTTTGAACTAAGATAAACTAAAATTTATGCTACGATATACTCTGCTAACTGCATTATTAATCATAACACAAATCACTTTGGTTGCCCAACTGGCTATTACCATTCCATGTGAATTTGAGACAAGTGAAAAATTACTACTCACATGGCCTTACAATAGCACCTTTGATACTACTACTGCTAAAATTGCAGGAGTTGCGAATGAATATGCCGACATCGATATTATATACAACCCTGATAGCACTATGTTTGACACAACTCAAATTCGCAGTTTTCTACAAATAATGTCATGTGATAGTTCAAACATTAGTTTTGTGCCTGCATACACAAATACTAATCTACTAAGACAATATAGCCCCATAACAGGCTACGGAGTGTTTACTGACACATTGGAAAGGTATTTGGGTAACCCTGGGTTTGATAATTATTCTCGACCTGTTGATGATAGCCTTACTCAGCAACTTGCTAACTACTGGTCTTATAACTATACCGATTACTCCATTAATTTTGAATACTCAAATATTCAATATGATGGTTTAAGATACCTTTTCGTGGGTGATCGTATACTGTCTGAAAATGATACATTATCTGAAAATGATATCAGGTTCGCATTAAATTCATATTTCAACTCTGGAGAAGTATTATTTCTTCCAAACCCTGAACAGAGTGGTGGCGGAAGCCTAAATGGCTTGGAGAATTACATGAAACTGATTGATTTTGAAACTATTCTATTGAGCTCAATACCTGACAGTCTTCCTGATTATACAACAATTGAAGGAATATATGATGAATTATCATCCGTAGTAAACTATTATGGCAGACCATTCAACATAGTAAGGATTCCGTCTGCACCCCAAAGCAATGGAAGGTTTGCTATAGAGGAGAGTGGTGCTAACTTGTCATATACAAATTCAATAATAATAAATGACCTCGTAATTATTCCATCATATGGAGTTCCTTACTTTGACAGTTTGGCCCTTGAAATATATGGTGAAACCATGCCTGGATATAAAATTGAGATGATAGATGCTTCGCTACTGGCACAATATCATAGTGGATTGCATACTATAACGAATATAATACCTCAACGTAGCCTGCTTAGGATACTTCATGAGAAAATCACTGGCTTGCAACCATACTCTCATTTTGTTAAGATAAATTGTTTGTGTGAAGCTGGAAATCAAGTTGATAACATGTGGTTATACTACAAGGTTAATGATGATACTGCATTTACAAAGAAGGAGATTCATTTGGTATGCCCAATGCATTTTGCAGTAATTGAGAAGCTTAATCCTGGTGACACAGTTAGTTACTACATTGAAGCTAACTCTACACAAACACAAATATTTTATCCATTGTCGGCGCCGGAAGGCAATTTTACATTTTGGATGGATGTAGTAAGCGATGAAAGTGAAACCATATTCGGCCAAAAATATAGCATTGTCCCTAATCCTGGCAATGGAATATTTACTATAAAGTCAAGTAATTTATCTCACAAAATAGAGGTAAGTATTATAAATTCAAATGGTCAACTTGTAAAATCATTTGCAGGAAGAACTAATGAGTTAATTAATCTTCAAGCATTATTATCAGCTGGTTACTATACAATTATTGTAAAATCAGACGAAGGTATGACAAGCCACAAGCTTATTATCAATAATTAAGTTTAATGCCAATATATCAACTTTCTGATGAACATATATTTCCTAATCCAATGATGGCAGGAAATGATGGCTTATTGGCTATTGGTGGAGATCTAACATCAGATCGTCTTATTGAAGCATATAGGTGTGGCATTTTCCCATGGTATAGTGAGGGGCAACCTATACTGTGGTGGTCTCCCAATCCAAGAATGATTCTTTTTCCCAATAATTTTAAGCGTAACAAAAGCCTAGAAAAAGTTGTAAAAAACAAAAAGTTTCAAATACATTTCGATAAGGATTTCAAACATGTAATTGAAAATTGTGCTTCCATGCCAAGAATTGGTCAGGAAGGTGAAACATGGATTACAACTGATATGAAAAATGCCTACATAGAACTCCATAGAATCGGAATAGCCCATTCCGTTGAAGCATATCTAGATGATAGTCTTGTTGGTGGCCTATATGGTTTATCAATTGGGGGTACTTTTTTTGGAGAGTCAATGTTTCATAAAGTCACAGATGCATCAAAGGTTGCCCTTTGGTGCCTGGTCGACAAGGTTTTAGAGTGGGGATTTGATATGATAGATGTTCAGCAGGAAACAAAGCACTTAGAGTCGATGGGAGCAGAGAGTTTGAGTAGAAAAGATTTTTTAAATTTGCTTGCTAACTCAGTGAAAAAAGAAACAATAAAAGGAAGCTGGAGTGCATAACCAATATTATAAGTAAACATGGAAGAGAATAAGATACACATGAAAAAAGCAATACAGCATGCTTTATCAAATGTTTCAGAAAATTATGGTGGGCCATTTGGCGCTGTGGTTGTAAAGGATGGGGAAATTATTGGTAGAGGTTCAAATTGTGTTACACAAACAAATGACCCCACTGCACATGCAGAGATTGTAGCCATAAGAGAGGCTGCTAAAAATATTGGTAGTTTTTCATTGGAAGGATGCGAAATATATGCAAGTTGTGAGCCATGCCCAATGTGCTTGGGAGCAATTTACTGGTCACGAATTGACAAGTTGTATTATGCAGCCACCAAAGAAGATGCAGCAAAGGCTGGATTTGATGACTCTGTTATTTATAAGGAGATTGATTTACCAAAGGATAAGCGTTCAATACCATCAATTCAACTCATGCGCGAAGATGCAGTTAAAGTTTTTGATGATTGGAATAAAAGTAGCAATAAGACTCCCTACTAGCAGTGATAGCTTGACTTTAAAGCCTTACTTTTTCATTTGCCTATCGATTTCTCTTTTATGATCTTTCTCTTTAAGTGAGTTTCTCTTATCATAGAAATGCTTCCCTCTGGCAAGGGCAATTTCAAGTTTTGCATATCCCCTATCATTAATGAACAAAGTAACGGGTACAAGCGTCATGCTTTTTTCCTTTACCTTAACACTGAGTTTCTTTAATTCGCGAGCCGTTAAAAGTAGTTTTCTATCTCGTTTGGCAATATGATTATTATATGTGCCAAAGCTATATTCAGATATGTGCATACCACGAACGAATAGTTCTCCATTATCAAAAAGACAAAAAGAGTCGGCTAAACTTGCCTTACCGTTTCTTATTGACTTTATTTCAGTTCCGGAAAGGACTATTCCAGCCACAAATTTCTCAGTTAGGAAATACTCCCAGGAAATTCTTTTGTTCTTTATTCTAATGTTATCCTGCATCTCAAAAAAATCTAATGCAAAGGTATTAAACAATTGTTTCCATACTTATTAAAAATTTGTTAGTAACTAAAATTGGATTTTATAAAGTGTGAAACCAATCTCACTATCAATTGTATTAACTTTGCGTCCTGATATGAAAAATTACTTTTTAACCCCAAATATCAGTGCACAATTGGCTGCAATCAAAAAAGTAATTATAAAGAATTCAAACGACGGACATTTAATTATGGCCGTCTTTTTTTTGCAATTTCAACCAATAAATCTTAAAACATGAAAGATCTAAAAGGCAGGAGCCTTGTATCAATAACAGATTATAATAGGGAGGAGATTATACATATTCTGGATATGGCAGAAGATTTTGAGAAAAATCAGCGTCAGCAAATTTTAGGGGGACATGTTATCGCTTCATTGTTTTTTGAACCATCAACACGAACAAGACTTAGCTTTGAAAGTGCAGTACAATATCTAGGAGGTAGTATCATTGGTTTCGCAAGTGCTGACACCACCAGTGTTAGAAAAGGTGAATCACTTAAAGATACCATTCTCACGGTTAGTAATTATTCTGACTTAATTGTGATGAGAAATCCCACAGACGGAAGTGCCCGTTATGCAAGTGAAGTGTCACCAGTGCCTATCATAAATGCCGGTGATGGAGCAAATCAGCACCCAACGCAATGTTTGCTCGACTTATATTCAATAAGAAAAACACAAGGTAGCCTCGACAATATTCACATAGCCATGATTGGAGATTTAAAATATGGTAGAACCGTGCACTCACTTGTGCAAGCACTATCATTATTTGGAGCAACATTCCATTTTGTTTCACCCGAGTCATTAAAAATGCCAAGCGCTGTTAAAACATGGGTAAAAAAAGCTGGATTAGAATATCATCAATATACGGATATCATGGATATTATGCCGATTGCTGATATACTATATATGACGAGAATACAGGGTGAAAGATTTCCTGACCCTCTTGAGTATGAAAAAGTTAAGAACTCATACATACTTGAAAATAGTATGTTAGAAACATCCAAGGATAGCATGAGGGTATTACACCCACTGCCAAGAGTTAATGAAATTACTGAGGATGTTGACGATAATCCAAAAGCTTATTATTTCCAGCAAGCAAAAAACGGAGTTTATGTTCGTCAGGCAATACTTGCTGCTATATTAGGGTTAAAATAATTTTATTTGGTTAATGTGTAAATTCAAGAATCATGGATAAAAAAAGAAAAGAGCTAAAGGTATCAGCAATACGCAATGGTACTGTTATTGATCATATACCAACTGAAAAATCATTTCAGGTAATAAATATGCTTAACCTTAATGAGTCAAATCATCAGATATATTTTGGCACTGGGTTGGAAAGTAAAAAATTCGGTAAAAAGGGAATCATAAAAATTAGTGACAAATACTTTGCTGATGAGGAAATAAGTAAGATTGCATTGGTAGCACCATCCGCAACACTTATTGAAATATTTGACTACGAAGTAAGGAAAAAAGAAAGTGTACATCTACCTGAAAGAGTTGAAAAAATAGTTAGGTGTTTTAATCCTAAATGTGTTACAAACATTCAAGATGTACCAACTAATTTCAGTGTTATAAACGACCACAAAGGACAAATGAAGCTTGCATGCCACTATTGTGAGAAAACAATGGCAAAGGAAAATATTGATTTCTTCTAGTTTACATTATACCCACAAAATTATCATGCATGTTACCAGTTTTTATATGGATTACTATGCATGTTTTTTAGACTTTTTTTTTTAAGAAATCAAATACCTCAATCATTAGTAAAAAAAACAAAATACAGCAGCTAATTGCCCAAGGAGAAGGCCAATGCCTTGACTTCAAGTTTGAAGTTAGTGATGCTGCTAAGATTGCACGATCGCTGGTAGCCTTTGCAAATACCGATGGTGGGACTCTATTGATCGGGGTTAAGGATAATGGTAATATATCCGGAATAAGATCTGAAGAAGAGTATTATATGGTTCAAAATGCTGCCGAAAGATATTGTAAACCTGAGATCGCATTCACTTCAAAGGAGTGGAATATGGGAGGAAAAAAAGTTCTTGAAATAAAAATCCCAGCAAGCAAAGTATTTACCCACAAAGCCCCTGACCCAAATAATAAATTCAAAGCATACCTGCGAGTAAATGATGAAAATATTTTAGCACCAGGAATTCAAATGAAAATTTGGGAAAAACTAAATACTAACCGCAGCATAAAATTCGTTTACACTGACAATGTGAAGAATATTCTTGCGCATATTAATGAGAACTCAAAAATTAGCATTGGTGACATCCAGAAAAAATCAAAGTTGACAAAGTTTAAAACCGATAATATATTAGCGGAATTGATAATTATGAAAACTCTTAACCTTCATATTGAAGTAAACAATGTATACGTATCATTGAATGATAAACCCGAAAACGATTATTGATATTTAACTATTTTTGCACTGAATAAACAATGATATTTAAAAACTTAAAATACTTGCTAATAATGATAATGGTTAATTTTATGACCATTACCATCTTTGCACAGAATAATGTTAGCAATGCTATTGATAACAGCACCCAAAACACAAAGCTAAAACCACAAGTATCATTACTTTTAAATAGTTCATTTACATCCTTTGGAATGGGTCAAAACACCTTCTCAACTTCTGTTTTGCCCTCCATCAGTTTGCCTGTATCCAATAGATTATTTATTACTGGTACCATTGGCTACACATCTTTGTTTAACAATGGATCAATGGAATTTGGAAATAGCCAATCTAATTATGGCCACATAATGGTTAGAGGTGACTATTTATTATCAGAGAAAGTAACCCTAAGAGGTGCAGCTTATAAAACGTTTAAACTCGGAGAACCTAATATTAATAGTGGTCAAGAACCATTCTACGATTTTAGCTCCGAAGGTATTATGATGGATATGGAATATAAGGTTAATGATAACTTCAAAATAAACGTAGGTATTGAGTACAGAAAACAAAACAATCCATATTTTCATAATCAAATGCCTCCAGGCATCAATGGTTTAGGGGGCAATACACCTATGTTTGGCGTGGGTAACCAAGGTTTTATGACTTACTAATATAACACAGTTACGAACACATGATTAGCTTATCACATCGTATAAATGCTTTTGAAAAACTAGGCAACGACCTACTAAAGGTTTCAGATGCAAATTCGGACACAGAATTTGAAAATAAATTCATGAACAGCTTAAACACGGAGGTCTCAGAAGCTGCGTTAAACAACGGATGGTTTGTTGAGGACAACGTTAGGTTTATGTTGAAATCTATTGCTCAAAGTTTATCAAAAAAAAACCTCACCAAGTGGCTTGAACCTTACATGGAGAATTTGGCCTCAAATGATGGTAATAAGGTTATTGGTGTGGTAATGGCCGGAAATATTCCGATGGTTGGATTCCATGACCTAATGTGCATATTGATATCGGGAAATAAGTTATTTGCAAAATTATCCTCCGATGATAATAAACTAATTCCATCGATTGCTAACTTACTAACCGATATAGAACCAGGTTTTAGTGATTATATAACATTTACCTCTGGGAAATTGGAAAAAATTGACGCTATAATTGCCACTGGTAGTGATAATTCATCCAGATATTTTGAGTATTATTTTGGTAAATACCCAAACATAATACGTAAAAACCGTAATGGTATAGCCGTTTTGGATGGTAATGAAACAAATAACCAAATGACTGGTTTAAAGGATGATATTTTCATGTATTATGGGCTAGGATGTAGGAACATTTCTCATTTATTCGTACCATTAAATTATGACTTTACTCCCCTACTCGACCTCATAAGTCAGGATAAGTCCATTGCAGAACATCACAAATATTTTAATAATTACGAATACAATAAAGCCATTTATCTTGTTAATGGAAATCAACATCTAGATTCTGGCAACCTAATGTTGGTAGAAAACACAAACTTTTCAAATCCAGTTAGTGTTTTATCATACGAATATTATACCGATGTAGATGAGGTTAATAAAAATCTAAAAAATAATAAGGACAAGGTACAATGCATTGTTGCAGGGAATGATATGGTAGATAATTCCATTCCATTCGGGACAAGTCAATCCCCACAACTATGGGATTATGCCGATGGTGTTGACACCATGGAATTCTTATCTGGCATTTAATTTTAATAAATGTTTTTATTTGGTGGATCTCATTTTTTAGTTAGAAATAGTTGTAGAGAAAAATATGCTAAAAAAATTAGGATAATAAATTGAAACGTAATATTTTTGCAGCCCTTTTAAAGAAGCATAGTAAAATCAGAAAAATGAAGAAAGATATTCATCCAAAAGAGTACAGATCCGTTGTTTTTAAAGACATGTCAAACGATTATGCCTTTATGACAAGGTCTGCTGCAAATACAAAAGACACAATTGTTTGGGAAGATGGTAAGGAGTATCCATTAATTAAATTGGAAATCTCCGATAAATCACATCCATTCTTCACAGGTAAAATGAAGCTTGTTGATACTGCTGGACGTGTTGATAAGTTTAAAAACAAGTACAAAAAACATTTAGATAAGAAGTAAAAGTATCTAGAATTATAAGTTCTTGTGCTTATGCTGAAATGTTTAATTAAAAGTATTCAAGCTACGGCTTGTAGAAAAGGTCTTCACATTGTGAGGACCTTTTTTCGTTTAAGTTTAGCCATGGACTATAATTTATAGTATTTTTAGTTTTTATTTTTTGAAAGAATAAATATGAATTATATACTCTTTGATGGACCTAACCGCGACAAACTGCTTCCTTTCACATTCACAAGGCCAGTTTGCGAAATAAGAGCTGGAATTCTGACAATAAAGGAAAAGTGGGACTTTCTATTGGAGTCAAAAACTTCAATCCTTACTGAAGAATATCTTTCAACCAAATTTCACCTTAAGCTCACTAGCGATAATATCTTCATAGATGGTTCAATTATTCCAACCAATGAATTAATTGATTTAATAACTAAACTTGAGAACAACCAATGTTTATCAAAGGGGGATCACATTATCGCTTACAGGTCGAATACGGCTGAACCAATAAATTCTGAATTTACTTCCTTTAATAGGGTTGAAACAGGTTTGGAGTATATTTTTATTGAGAACACATGGGATATATTCAGGTTTAACCCTCATACAATTGAAAGTGATTTCAAACTATTAACATCAGATAAATTATCATCTAAGATCTCAAACACTAACAATATTATTGGTGATACAGCACAGATATTTATCGAAGATGGAGCCAATGTTGAATATGCATATCTAAATACAACTGACGGACCAATATACATAGGAAAAGATTCCCATGTAATGGAAGGCAGTAAAATAAGGGGTCCCTTTGCACTATGCAATAATTCAACAATAAAAATGGATGCCAAGATATATTCCGGCACCACAGTAGGCCCCTACTCAAAGGTTGGAGGTGAAGTAAGTAACTCTGTTATCTTTGGCTATAGTAACAAGGGTCATGATGGGTTTCTTGGTAACTCTGTGATAGGTGAATGGTGTAATTTGGGTGCTGATACAAATACATCTAATCTTAAGAACACCTACGACTTTGTGAGACTCTGGTCATATGATGCTAATACATTTGTTAGTACTGGACTGCAATTTTGTGGCCTTATCATGGGCGACCATTCCAAATCAGGCATAAATACAATGTTTAATACAGGTACTGTTGTTGGTGTATCAAGTAATATTTATGGTGCAGGTTTCCAGAGAAATTTTATACCATCGTTCATGTGGGGAGGAGTTTCAGGTCTAAAACCTTTCAACTTTAAAAAATCCGTTGACGTAGCTATTGCTGTATTTAAGAGAAGAAATAAAGATTTTAATGATACAGAGCAAAATATTTTCTCACACCTATATGCATTATCGCATAAATAAATATTCCCTACTGTTTATTTGGCATACTAATTGACTTATCTTTAAGTGTAATTTTACTAACATGCGCTTTTTGTTGGACAACAACTTTAAAAGCCTGTTAAACAATCGCTTACACGAATTAATGATTATCATAATTTGTGTAATATGACAAATTGACTGAACGAATTTAATATATGGAGAAAATAATTGGACTAACCGACATAGTTGACAGCGACACTGAATTTTTTCCTCTGCTATCTTCAGAGGATGAACAAATAATGAATGCCGAAGATGTTCCTGATGAGTTATCAATCCTACCTTTGAGAAATACAGTGCTATTTCCTGGTGTTGTAATACCAATAACAGTAGGCAGGGATAAATCCATAAACCTCATCAAAGATGCATACGCAGGCACAAAAACAATTGGTGTTGTTGCACAAAAAGAAGCAGACACAGAAGATCCAAGTAGTGATGATCTTCAAAAAATAGGAACAATAGCTAGGCTTATAAAGATATTACAAATGCCCGATGGTAATACCACTGCTATTATCCAGGGTAAAAAAAGATTCGAAATAACCGAGATTACCCAATCTGAGCCATACTTTAAAGCTAAGGTTAAAAGCTTATCTTATACTTCAGATGTTCCTGAACACAAGAGCTTTGACGCACTTATTTCATCGGTTAAAGACCTTAGTATTCAAATAATTGAGAAATCACCTGCCATACCTTCCGAGGCCGTATTTGCCATAAACAACATCGAAAGCCCTGTCTTTTTGGTAAACTTCATATCATCCAACCTGAATGTAGATAACGGTGTTAAGCAGGAGTTACTGGAAATTACAGATCTGGAACAAAGAGCAAATAGAGTTCTGGAGATCATGACTAAGGAGCTTCAAATGTTGGAACTCAAGCATGATATCCAAACAAAGGTTAAAGTGGATATGGACAAGCAGCAGCGCGACTATATGCTTAACCAGCAACTAAAGACCATACAGGAAGAGCTTGGCGGAGGCCCTCATGACAATGAAATAAGAGAGCTGAATGAAAAAGCAACAAAAAAGAAATGGACAGATGCCACTGCAGAGGTATTTAAAAACGAAATGGTAAAGCTACAGAGAATGAATCCTGCTGCAGCTGAGTACTCAATTCAATTGGGTTACCTGGATTTACTTGTTGAACTTCCTTGGAATGAGTTTTCACAGGACAATAATGATCTGAAAAATGCTCTAGAAGTATTAAATAATGACCATTACGGGCTTGAAAAAATAAAAGATAGGATAATCGAACATCTTGCCGTTTTAAAACTAAAAAAGAATCTAAAGTCACCAATATTATGCTTTGTTGGCCCTCCCGGTGTAGGTAAAACATCATTGGGCAAATCAATTGCAAATGCTCTTGACAGAAAGTTTGTAAGAATGTCACTGGGTGGTGTTAGAGATGAAGCTGAGCTTCGTGGTCATAGGAAAACATATATTGGTGCGATGCCAGGACGTATAATACAAAGCCTTAAAAAGATTAAAACATCTAATCCAGTATTTATGCTTGATGAAGTTGATAAAGTTAGTGGTAGCAACTTTAGCGGTGATCCTCAATCAGCTTTATTAGAAATATTGGATCCAGAGCAGAATAACTCATTCTACGACAATTATCTTGAGGTTGAATATGACCTGTCAAACGTTATGTTTATAGCAACTGCAAACACTCTTTCAACTGTTCATCCGGCCTTGAGAGACAGAATGGAAATAATTAACTTGAGTGGTTATATACAAGAAGAAAAAGTTGAAATAGCAAAAAGGCATCTCCTCCCAAAACAATTGGAAGAGCACGGCGTAAAAAATAAACAGGTTAAGTTTAACAAGTCTATTCTTGAAAGTATAATACAGGATTATACCAGAGAGGCAGGTGTTAGATTACTTGAAAAACAAATTGCTAAAATCATAAGAAATCGTGCGAGGTTCATTGCAATGGATGAGTCATACGAACCCAAATTGAAAAATGATGATTTAAAAGATATTCTTGGCATACCACGATTTCAAAAAGACAGAGACATTACAAATAATGTTGCAGGTGTTGTAACCGGCCTTGCATGGACTTCAGTGGGTGGTGAGATACTATTCATAGAAGTAAGTCTTAGTAAGGGTAAAGGCCTATTAAAACTTACTGGTAATCTAGGTGATGTCATGAAAGAATCTGCAGGATTAGCATTTGAGTTCCTAAAATCGCATCATGAAGAACTGGACATAGATCCATGTGTGTTTGATAAATGGAATGTACATATTCATGTTCCCGAAGGTGCCACTCCCAAAGATGGACCATCTGCGGGTATAACAATGCTTACAGCATTAACTTCTGCTTTCACACAAAGGAAAGTAATGGCTAAGCTTGCAATGACAGGAGAAATAACCTTACGGGGTAAAGTTCTTCCGGTTGGGGGTATCAAGGAAAAAATACTAGCAGCAAAACGTGCTAACATCAAGGATATAATTCTTTCCAAAGAAAATCGTAGTGACATAGAAGAAATAAGCGATGAATACATAAAAGGATTGAACTTTATATTCGTTGACAACATGCTTGATGTGATCGAACATGCTCTCTTGGATAAAAAAGTTACCAATCCAAGGTTAATAAACTAGATTTCCTAAGATTGAATTGCTATTTTTGAGGGTGTTTTTAAAATCAGTCATTGAAAAAATCCCTAAATAAACTTTTATTCATACGCATCAATACACCTATCTTTGGATTGTACTTGATGATAATATCATTGATAAGTATTTCGTGTGGTAAATCAGACTCAGATAATTCAAAATCTGTTTTCAGGTACAATGAATCTTCCGGCATTGTTACTTTGGACCCTGCTTTTTCAAGAGATCAAGCTCACATATGGGCATGTAACCAACTATACAACAGCCTTGTAAAGCTAGATGATAGTTTAAATATTACTCCCTCAGTGGCAAAATCGTGGAGTATATCCGATGATGGTATTACCTATAGGTTTAATTTAAGAACTGATGTATACTTTCATAATAACAAATGCTTTAAGGATGGAAACCGTAAAGTTGTTGCCAATGATTTTGTTTATAGTTTTAACAGACTTCTAAATCCAGAAACTGCATCACCAGGAGCATGGGTTTTAGGTAAGGTGAATAAGAATGACATCCATGCAGTTAACGATTCAACAATTGAAATAAGATTAAAAGAGGCTTTTCCACCATTCTTAGGAATACTTAGCATGAAATATTGCTCCGTAATTCCCCGGGAAGCAGTTGAGTATTATGGTTCTGATTTCAGAAGAAACCCCGTTGGCACAGGTCCATTTCAAATGCAAAGTTGGATCGAAAATATTAAGCTAGTGCTAAATAAGAACCCACATTATTTTGAATATGAAAATGGTAGTAGGTTACCATATTTAGATGGAGTTGCAATATCTTTCCTCATAGACAAAATGACTGCTTTTATGGAATTTGTAAAGGGAAACTTTGATTTCCTATCTGGAATTGATGCATCATATAAAGATGAACTACTCACCAGGTCTGGTGAGTTAAAAACAAAATTTAAGGATAGATTTAATCTAATTGAAGGCCCATATCTAAATACCGAATACCTTGCTTTATTTGTTGACTCTACTACACAATCTAACGCAAACCCATTACTAAACCTTAATGTAAGGAAAGCCATAAACTATGGTTTTGATCGTAAGAAAATGATACATTACCTAAGAAATGGAATTGGTATACCTGGTAACTCTGGAATAATTCCTGCAGGTATGTTAGCATACGAAACAGATGCTGATTATGGATATTCATATAATCCTCAAAAGGCGATGCTATTGTTGGAATCATCGGGTTACAATGAAAGTAATCCACTTCCTGAAATTACTCTTACAACCACACCCGATTATTTAGATTTATGTAAGTTCGTTCAATCTCAACTTAAGGATATTGGAATAAGGATTAATATTAGCGTTTCACCATCAGCTACCGTAAGAGAATTAAAGGCACATGGTAAACTAGATTTTTTCAGAGCATCTTGGATTGCTGATTATCCAGATGAAGAAAACTATCTCTCAATGTTTTATTCAGGAAATTTTTCCCCAAATGGACCCAACTATACTCATTTTAAAAATAATATAGTTGATGAGTTATATCTATCAGCATTTAACGATACGGAGCTAAGTAGCAGAGTTAATAAATATAGCACCATAGATAGCCTGATAATGGAACAATCACCAGTTGCTATTTTATATTATGATCAGGTAACCATATTTACCCAAAAATCCATTACTGGACTAACAGTAAATCCATTAAACCTATTAAACCTTGCTAAAACAAAGAAACTGAAATAGTTTTTATCAATACCGAATCACTCGGCAATCGACTTTATTCATGTGGGCAACAATAATTCTTCTAACTTCCTTATTATCTGAATAGCTAACAATACAGTCATTTAAGATACTAATATCTGAATCCGCACTTTCTCTATCAATAAATCCAAACCCCATATACTTTCCATTTTCTACCTTAACCACTGAACATTCCTCCTTGGTACGACCATTTTCCACAACATAAAAGTTCTGGTGTTGAAATTGATAATTATCTATGCATTCATCCACTCTTTTATTATAATCATCATGGTTTTCCTTTCCAATGCATGCGCCATTGCAGGCATGTATCTGATAATGGAAACAAGCCCCAGATGTATCATATAATCCACAATATTTCTGGCATAAGTTAAAATTATCGCAAAGTTTGAGCATGTGATCCCTACCCTCCTGAAGAGAGCTATATGTGTACAGAGGGTTTTGCTCATCTATTATGCGTATAACCTTTAGGTTCTTGTAGCCATCATCGTCGATGAAAGAATACATACCATAGTTAAAAAACGTTCGCTTCTGTTTTCTGTTGAACTTCGGTTGATTTTTTTTGATCTCATGTGATTCAAGTAGAAGTGCAATCAAATCACTTCCCGATAACTGATAATCAACATGGGAAAGTTGGTTTTTCATTTCAATTGCCCTCTTGTGTAAATTATTACTTAAATGTGATAATACTCTATCCCGAATATTTATGGATTTACCCACATATATTAGCTCTTTATCTTTATTATAGAAGTAGTAAACACCGGGAGCATTTGGTAAATCTTCAACCAATGACTTATTTATATTTGATTGAACTTTGCTTAGATTAATATCCTCGGGATGACCATTAATGTTAATTAGCAACTCAAATAGCTTTGTTGTAGCGATGGCATCTCCTGTGGCCCTATGTCGGGATTTATTTTCTATAGCAAGATCTCTGCAAAGTTTTCCTAAGCTATAAGATGCTCGACCTGGAATAAGCTTTCTACTTAATTTTACAGTATCAATTGTTTTACGCTCATAATCATATCCAAGGCTCTTGAACTCACTTCGTAAAAAACCATAGTCAAATCTAACATTGTGGCCCACAATTATTTTATCTTCAGTAAGCTCAACTATGCGTTTTCCTATTTCATAAAACTTGGGAGCGCTTTCAACCATTTGGTTGGTAATTCCTGTTAGCTGAATTATTCGGTATGGAATCTTCTTCTCGGGATTTATCAGCGCAGAAAAT
This sequence comes from Lentimicrobiaceae bacterium, assembly GCA_018661505.1. Taxonomy (GTDB): domain Bacteria; phylum Bacteroidota; class Bacteroidia; order Bacteroidales; family F082. Next base: position 17,677 of record JABJIE010000044.1, on the reverse strand, counting down.
TCATCAACAATAGTTTTACCATCATGAATAATAATGGCAATTTCTGTAATCTTCTCTTTGGCAGGGCTAAGTCCAGTTGTCTCTATGTCAATGATTGCATACAATCTAATATTGGGTAATTATTAATATTATAAATTCAGTTTCATTTGTATGGCCTGAACTTGTTTTTTCAACTCTTTTACTTCACGTGTAAGTTCATCCTTTTCCTTATTTGGTTCGGGAACCTCGGAACTTATATAATTTACAAACTTCCAAACCTCTGTGACCTCTGATATTTTTATCTCATAGGGTAAAAACAATGGGTTTAAGGAGTGTAGTTTAATTTTACCAGAATCTGAAATAATATTTTCAATAACCTTGAATACCATTCCATCGTCTTTGGTCAGAATTATATATGCATGATGATTTCTAATATTATTCCAATCCTGAACAAACTCTCCGGTAACATATGATCCGTCTGGTATTGGGAGCATTGAGTCGCCACTTATCTGAAAGCTCCGATACTTTTTTTGCTTTGACAGAAACGGAAGCTTAAATGTTGGAAGAATCCTTATGTACTCCGGATCTGCATATCCAGCCGCATATCCAGCGCGTGCCTTTTCATTTACCAATTCTATATTCTCTTCATTGTCCGAATCAACAGTTGTGGCTAGAACTCTAAGGCTACTCCCTTTTATATATATGTCATAACCCTTTTCAAGTTGGGATAACTGACTCTCTGAAAGTGACTCAAGATCGACTTTTATTAGTGTGTCTATTGCAACTCCAAAATATTCTGAAAATTCTGTTAAAGCAGTTATACTTGGGTTACCAACACCATTTTCATAACCACTTAGGGTTGAACGCTTAATTTCAAGTGCGTTTGCCACATCATCTTGTGTTCGGTTTTTACGCTTGCGTAATAATTTTATGTTGCTCTTAAAATACATATGACGATTATTTTAATTCCAATTACTTTTTTATCAAAAAAATTAAACTGCAATACCTTTATGATTATATTGTAGTCGTAATATTGCTTATTTAATAATCAAATGTACTACAAATATTTTAATTGTCAAGTATTTCGTCAAAAAAAATAAAATTTGAATCCCCGAACCATTATACATTTAGACCTCGACACCTTTTTTGTATCGGTGGAGCGCTTGCTTAATTCCTCTCTTATTGGCAAGCCAATCATAATAGGAGGAACCTCAGACAGAGGTATTGTATCAAGTTGCAGTTATGAAGCAAGGCGTTTTGGAGTACACTCTGCAATGCCCATACGCACAGCTAAGCAACTTTGTAGCGATGCAATATTCATACGTGGTGATATGGAGGAATATAGTAAACAGTCGAGGTTAGTTACAGACATAATATCGGAACATGCTCCCATTTACGAAAAGGCATCAATAGATGAGCATTACATTGATATTACTGGTATGGATCGATTCTTTGGAAGTTTTAGGTGGAGTAAACAACTTAGGGAAAGAATAATAAAAGATACAGGGTTACCTATTTCCTTTGGGCTTTCTACCAATAAAACAGTATCAAAGATTGCCACTGGAGAAGGAAAACCAAATGGAGAACTTCACATACCTCAACAGGACATAAAACCTTTCCTATCCCCTCTTTCCATAAGAAAAATACCAATGATAGGTAAGCAAAGCTATAGATTATTAAGGTCCATGGGGGTATCTACTATTCGTACTCTTAGCATGATACCTCCAGAGATGATATCTCAGGTAATGGGTAAAAATGGAATAATTGCATGGAAGAAAGCAAATGGTATAGATGATACTCCTGTTGTACAATATTCGGAAAGAAAATCCATAAGCACCGAAAGAACATTTGATAAGGATACCACTAATATCATTTACCTAAACAACCTACTAACATCTATGGTTGAGAAAATAGCCTTTGAACTACGAAAAAAACAAAAATTAACAGGATGTGTTACCGTAAAAATACGCTATTCAAATTTCGATACACATACACTACAAAAGCACCTTACATACACATCGTTTGATCATATTTTGATACAAACAGCAACAGAATTATTCAATAGGTTATATACACGAAGGATGCTAATAAGACTCATAGGTGTAAGATTCAGTAGCCTTGTTGGAGGAAGTCAGCAACTGGACATTTTTGAGGATAAACCAGAAATGATTGATCTCTACCAGGCAATGGACAATATGAGATTACGATATGGCAATAAGGCAGTACAAAGAGCCATTGGAATAGATGTAAATAACAAGGGTAAAAACATATAGAGTTATTCTGATTATAATCATTTAATACACACAACAACGTAAATCACATTGTACCTTAATAGTCATTCATATTACAGTCTTAGGTATGGAACCTATTCTTTGGAATCCCTTGCACAGGAAGCCTCAAGAATGGGTATTAGATCCATGGCTCTCACGGACATAAATAATTCATCAGGAATGATAGACTATGTTAATGTATGCAAGGAAAATAACATAAAACCAATTGGTGGAATGGAGTTCAGAGATGGAGATGAGCTCATGTTTATAGGTATAGCCATGAACAAAGAAGGTTTTAAGGAAATAAATGATCATATGAGTGCAATAAACCTTGGGCAGAAAAAAATTAACAAGAAAGCTCCCTCGTTTAGTAATGTCTATGTTATATATCCGTTTCCAAAGGCGATAAACTATAGTCTTAAAGACCATGAATTTATTGGAGTTAGGCCATCACAAGTGCATAAGCTTATTTCCTTAAAGCAGGAAAAAATATCAAAAATGGTAATCCAGCAACCGGTTACTTTCAGAGATAATAGAACATGGTACCTTCATAAGAATCTTAGGGCAATAGACCATAATATTCTATTAAGTCATATTAAACCATCAATGCATGCCGATAAAAACGAGCTTTTATTACCCGAAAATATTTTATTAGGAATATTTGATCAATATCCAAGTATAATAGAGAACACAAAAAGGATAATTGATAACTGTAACATTGATTTTGATTATGGTAGTAATAAAAACAAGCAAATATTTACGGAAAGTAAATATGATGATAAGATACTACTTAAAAAACTAACCTATGACGGTATGAGATACCGCTATGGCAATGATAAGTATGCTGAGAAAAGGATACAAAATGAGCTTGACATTATTGACATGCTTGGGTTTTCATCATATTTTCTGATAACATGGGATATCATACGCTACTCACTATCAAGGGGGTTTTATCATGTTGGAAGGGGTAGTGGCGCAAATAGTGTTGTGGCTTATTGTTTGAAGATAACCGATGTTGACCCCATTGAACTTAATCTATATTTTGAGCGGTTCTTAAATCCAAAGCGCACCTCCCCTCCCGACTTCGACATTGATTATTCATGGAAGGATAGAGAGGAAGTTCAAGATTACATCTTCAAGCGTTATGGGAGAAAGCACACTGCTTTCTTGGGGACCTCTGTGACATTCAAGGGCAAGTCGATATATAGGGAATTGGGGAAGGTACATGGTTTACCTAAAACAGAGATAGATGATATTACAGCAAACCCTACCAGGGAAATAAATAAAAATCATATAAATAAACACATACATCAAATAGCAACTATGATGGTTGACTTTCCCAACCAGCGAAGTATTCATGCGGGAGGAATACTTATATCCGAAAAACCAATAACATACTACACAGCCTTGGATTTGCCACCTAAAGGGTTTCCAACAACACAATGGGATATGTATGTTGCTGAGGCCATAGGATTTGAAAAACTTGACATATTAAGTCAAAGGGGAATAGGTCATATTAATGATGCCGTTGATATTATTAGAAAAAACAAGGGTGTAAATATAGATGTTCATCAGGTTGATAAATTTAAAAATAATCCAAAGGTAAAATCACAACTAAGAAAAGCAGAAACAAATGGTTGCTTCTACATTGAGAGCCCAGCCACAAGAGGGTTATTGAAAAAGTTAAAGTGCGACAACTACCTAACTCTTGTTGCTGCAAGTTCAATTATACGGCCGGGTGTTGCAAAATCAGGTATGATGCGTGAATATATCCATCGTTTCCACAACCCCGAGAAGTTTGATTATATCCATCCCGTTATGAAGGAGCAGCTAGAGGAGACTTATGGTGTAATGGTATACCAGGAAGATGTTCTAAAGGTTTGCCATCATTTTGCAGGCCTTGATCTGGCAGATGCTGATGTATTAAGACGAGCCATGAGTGGAAAGCATAGAGGTAAGGGCGAGTTTAAACGTATTGTGGACAAGTTTTTTAGTAATTGTAAAGAGAAGGGATATCCGGAAAATATCACAAAAGAAGTATGGAGGCAAATTGAAAGCTTTGCAGGCTATTCATTCTCAAAGGCGCACTCTGCATCATATGCTGTGGAGAGTTTCCAGAGCCTATATCTTAAATCTCATTACCCGCTGGAGTTCCAAGTTGCCGTTATTAATAATTTTGGCGGATTCTATCATTCATGGGTATACTTTAATGAAGCCAAAAGGCAAGGTGGTAATATACACCTGCCATGTGTTAACAATAGTGATGTTTATACAAACATTAGGGGAAGAGATATACACATAGGTTTTACTCATGTTTCCAAACTGGAATCAAAACTAAGTAACAGTATCGTTTACACCCGAAGCAAAAATGGAAGCTTCAAAAATCTTGAAGACTTTATTCACAGGGTATCACCAGGAATAGAGCAATTACTTATACTCATTAGGGTTAATGCTTTTAGGTTTATCGGAAAACACAAATCACAACTCCTATGGGAAGCACATCTTATACAGAAAACAAATAATAAAATACCAAAGACAAATTTCTTATTTAACACGGAAAGGAAAAAATATAAACTTCCAGAACTTATCTCCAACCCAATTGAAGATGCCTACGATGAAATTGAAATGTTAGGATTTCCTGTTAGCATAACCAATTTTGACATGCTTAGAACAAAATTCCGTGGAGACATAACTGCCTCTAAACTAGATAATCTCATTGGAAAAGAAGTAAAAATGATTGGATTACTAGTTACCATAAAGAATGTTAGAACGGTAAATAAAGAAATGATGAACTTTGGAACATTTTTGGATGTTAGAGGTGAGTTTTTTGACACAACACATTTTCCAAATACACTTATTAAATCTCCATTTAGAGGATATGGCATATACTTAATTTTAGGGAAAGTAGTAAGTGAATTTGGATATTCATCCATTGAGGTTAAAAAAATGGCTAAACTTTCATTACAAAATGACCCAAGAGACTCATAGGTAGAATAATTTTTATAATTTTGCCATAATACCAATAGGGGTGCCTTAAACATGGGCTGAGATTATACCCTCTGAACCTGATCCGGGTAATTCCGGCGTAGGAATAGAGTATCAAATCCCACCCAGGCTATTCTTCTATTGATTTTAAATATTCCAAAATCAAAAGAATCATGAGAAAGATTTATTTATTATTTGTGTTACTGATACTAATACCATGGTCAACAATTGCACAACAGTATACCATTAATGGAAGGGTAACTAATCAAAAAAATAACGACCCACTACCTGGTGCTCATGTTGTTGTTAAAAATTCCAACTATTCAACCGTTACCGATGAAGAAGGTAATTTTACTTTTGGCGAATTAACCACTGGAAGTTATTTGCTTACAGTTTCTTATGTGGGCTTTAAACCAATTTCCAAGGATATTTACATTAACAAAAACAAGACCATTAACTTTTCATTAAGTGAGGATGTAATCTTTGGTGATGAGGTGATCATATCTGCCATAAGAGCAAGCGATGAATCACCCACCACATATACCATTCTAGACCAGGCACAGATAGAGAAAAATAATACTGGCAAAGACTTACCATATATATTCAACTCCACGCCATCGGTGGTGGTATCTTCTGATGCAGGAGCTGGTGTTGGTTACACAGGAATGAGAATTCGTGGTACAGATTTAACCGGAATAAACGTTACCCTAAATGGAGTTCCTGTTAATGATGGTGAATCCCATAGTGTTTATTTCGTCGACCTACTTGATCTTGCATCATCAATAAGTGACGTTCAAATACAAAGAGGTGTTGGAACTTCCACAAATGGGGCGGCATCATTTGGAGCCAGCATTAACATCAACACGGGTGAAAATAGCATTAGTCCTTTTGCTGAATTAAGCAGTGCAGCAGGGTCTTTCAACACATTCAAGAATACCATTATGTTTGGTTCAGGATTACTCGCTGATAAATGGAATTTTAGTGGAAGATTGAGTTCAGTAACGTCCGACGGTTATATTGATAGAGCATCATCCGATTTAAAATCAGCATATCTATCAGGCTCATATGTTGGTACAAATAATATATTCAAAGCGGTTATCCTATTGGGAGATGAGAAAACATACCAGGCATGGTATGGTATTCCAAAGGATAGTCTTAGAACAAACCGTAAGTTTAATCCAGCTGGTGAAATGTATGATGCAGATGGCAACTTTTTGGGATACTATGATAACCAAACTGATAACTATACACAAAACTATTACCAGCTGCATTATGCTCATAAATTTAGTGATAAAATTAGTGTAACCACATCGGGATTTTTAACCACAGGTAAGGGATATTACGAAAGTTATAAAAATGGAGAGGATTACTCAGATTATGGCATAAAAGATACCATGATTGGAAATCATAATGTAAACATGACTAATCTAATAAGTCAGAAGTGGTTAGACAATAAGTTCTACGGTATTAATTTAACAATGAATTATACGGCAGAAAATTTAACACTGAACTTTGGAGGTGGTTGGAATCAGTATGATGGAGACCATTATGGCAAGATAATTTGGGCTCAGGTTATACCACTGGATTGGCTAAACCATAATTGGTATTTCAATACGGGCAAAAAAACCGACATTAATATATTTGCAAAGGCAAATTATAATATATCCGACAGACTATCTCTTTATGGCGATTTGCAATATCGCACCATTGATTACAAGATAGATGGCACACATGACGACCTCAGAAACCTTACTCAAAACCATGAATATAGCTTCTTCAATCCTAAGGCTGGTATATTCTACAAACTGGGAGAAAATCAGAATTTATACCTTTCCGCAGGTATTGCAAATAGAGAGCCTAGTAGGTCCATATACAGAGACGCTGATGAAACACAAGTTATCAGTTCAGAAAGACTACTTGATGTTGAATTCGGATATAAGCTAAGAAATAAAACTGTAAACGTTGAAGGTAACTTATTCTACATGGATTATAAAAATCAATTTGTAAATACTGGTAAAATAAACAATGTTGGCGCCGCAATTATGACCAATGTGCCTAAAAGTTATCGTGCTGGCATTGAACTAATTGCAGGCTTAAATATTACCAAGCGTTTAAGTTGGAATATGAATGCCACCTATAGCAATAATAAGATTAATGATTTTGTGGCTTATGTTGATGACTGGACAAATGGAGGCCAGGTGGTTGAAAATATTGGGTCCACAGACATTTCATTCTCACCAGATATTGTGGCCGCTAGCAATATTTCCTTTGAACCCATTGATAAACTTAAGGTGAGTTTGGTTACAAAATATGTTGGTAAACAATACATAGACAATACTTCCAACAATGATAGAAGCCTAGATCCATATCTTACAAATAACATTAATTTATATTATTCCATTGAGACCAATTTCATTAAGCAAATTGATTTTCTAGTTCAGTTTAATAATATATTTAATGAGAAGTATGAAACTAATGCATGGGTATACAGGTACTACCTAGAAGGTTCTGATTATAATATAAACGGATATTTCCCGCAGTCAGAGTTCAACTTTATGATTGGAATAAATCTTAAATTCTAAGGTTAATAAAACACAAGCTAAAGGAGGCTACTTAACTTAACCTTGATAGGGCTAATTTAATCCTTTCAACAGCCTCTTTTATTACTTCCTTTGATGCAGCATAGGATATTCTTATGCACTCGGGGCTCCCAAAAGCTTCTCCGGGTACAAGAGCTACATAAACCTCATTTAACAGATACATACACAATTCTGTGCTGCCATTGATGGTGGTATCTCCATTTGATTTACCGTAATAATAGCTAACATCAGGAAATAAATAAAAAGCTCCGTTGGGCACATTGGACTTAATTCCAGGTATTTCTTTCACAAGACTAATCAGCAAATCACGACGTTCACGAAATGCTTTTACCATATCACTTACCTCTTTTGATTTATTTGGATCTGTTTTAACTGCCTCCAATGCTGCCATTTGAGATATTGATCCGGTACCTGAGGTATATTGTCCCTGGAGTTTTCCACAAGCAGAAGCTATGAATTTAGGGCCTGCAATATAGCCAACTCTCCAGCCAGTCATTGCCATACCTTTTGAAACACCGTTTACAATCACAAGCTGATCTTTCAGCTCAGGAAAAGAACCAAGGCTATGATGTTCTGAGTCGAATGTGATATACTCGTAAATTTCATCTGCTATTATTAAAATATCAGGATATTTTACAAGCACTTTTGCTATTTCTGAAAGCTCTTCATAAGTGTAAACTGATCCTGTTGGATTACTTGGTGAATTGAATAGGAAAGCTTTGGTATTAGTTGTGATGGCTTTCTCTATATCTTCGGGTTTAATTTTAAAGTCGCTATCAATATCAGTATTAATAACCACCGACTTCCCTCCAGCAAGTCCTACCATCTCTGGATATGACACCCAATATGGAGCAGGTATTATTACTTCATCACCATCATTTAAAATGCACATAAAAACATTGATGAGGGAGTGTTTTGCACCCGTTGACACAACTATATTTTCAGGACCATAATCTAAATTATTATCTCTCTTTAGTTTGGCTGCAATTGCTTCACGTAATTCCAAAAATCCTGGAACCGGTGGATAGTGAGTAATATTATTATCTATGGCAAGCTTTCCTGCATCTTTTACATTTTGAGGTGTATTAAAATCAGGCTCACCTATACTGAGTGCTATTACATCTTTACCTTCACTCTTTAATTCGCGGCTTAGCCTTGTCATTTCAAGGGTTGCGGATTCTGAAAGACTAAGGATTCTATTGGATAAAATACTATTATTCACGACTCTTATTTTAGAAAAGAAACAAATATAATACTAATAAACAGTCGCAGAATAATTGTTAATAATAAGGTACATAATGTTGACTTATTTTTAAGGTTTACATAAATTATAGTGTTTATTACCTTGCTAAACTTCCTGAAGAAGCCCATATTGAAAATATGTTGTTAATTTGTATAAATTATCATTATCGGATACATAAGACGCATATTATGAATGAACTCATAGAATTCCTCAAAGTTTTGTTACCGGCAGTAATTATACTTATTGTCGTTTATTTTATGATGAGAGAATTCACAAAACATAACTCAAAACAGATTAAGTTCCTGCGGGATGAGCAAGAACTGCAAAAACTCAAACTTAACAATGATCTTAGATCAAGCAGTCAAAAAATAATTATTCCTCTGAAGTTTCAAGCGCACGAGAGAATGGCGTTGTTTCTGGAGCGAATAACTCCCTCAAACCTTATTCCTAGAGTACTTAAACCATCAATGAATGTTGAAAAACTACACGCCCAATTATTAGCTATAATACGAGAAGAATATGAACATAATATGTCTCAGCAACTTTATGTTTCTAATCAATCATGGGATTTGGTTAGAAATGCCAAAGAGAGACTAGTAAGTATAATAAATACCTCTGCATCAAAATTCAATAAGGACGATAAAACCAACGATTATTCCAAGGAAATAATAATCGAATACAGTAAGTTAAATAATCCCATAGATAAGGCCCTTTTGAGCTTAAAAGACGAAATCCGTAACCACTTTACATAATTACTTTGGAAATTAATGACAAAATACGAACCGTTTCCATAATTGGTTCTGGTAATGTTGCTACTGGGATTGGTAGTGCATTATTTTCGGCAGGCACAGAAATAGTAAATATTTATTCCCGGAATCAAGAAAATGCTCAAACCCTTGCAAACAAAGTTAATGCTGTTGCAATCACTAATATCTCGGATCTTAAAAATAATACAGATTTATGTATCATAGCTGTACCTGATGATTCCATTGCGTCCATTTCGGATCAAATTAAAAATTTTGAAGGTATAGTAGTTCATACATCTGGAACTAAACCATTGTCAGTATTGGATAATCAACTTCGATACGGGGTTTTTTATCCTTTGCAAAGCATGACAATTAGTAGAATTCCTAAATTTGACAATATCCCTTTATGTATTGAAGGAAGTGATACGGGCACAAGTAATCAGCTGAAGAGTCTTGGAGAAAAAATAAGTAACAATGTTGTAAACCTAGAATCTGATCAAAGACAATATCTTCATATGACTGCAGTTATTGTAAATAATTTCTCAAATTTATTGTACGATATGGCTCATGAACTACTTGAAGAAAAAGGTATGGATTTTAATCTATTACTACCACTTATTACGGAAACGGCGCAAAAGGTTCATCATATTAAACCCAGCGAATCACAAACAGGACCAGCAAAACGGAAGGACGAACATACAATTCAAAAGCATCTTAGCTTATTGGAAAATCATCCAGAGCTTAAAAAAGTATACATATTATTATCCGAACACTTAATTAAGAAATATCATGACTAATTATAAAGAAAAACTTAAAAACATCACGACTTTTATATTTGATTACGATGGTGTTATGACAGATGGAACATTGGTTTTACAGCATGAAGAACAACCACTTAGGTCAGCAAATGTAAAGGATGGATATATACTCCAACTTGCAATTAAGTTAGGATATAGAGTAGTTATAATATCAGGGGGATTCTCAAAATCCGTAGAAAATCGATTTGGGGATCTAAACATCAAGGATGTTTATCTTGGTGTAAAAGATAAAACTGTGGTTTATAATAAATATGTGAAGGATAATAATCTAACAAAAGATGAGATAATATATATGGGAGATGATATCCCAGACCTCAGAGTAATGAAAAGTGTTGGCGTACCTGCTTGCCCTGCGGATGCAGTTGAAGAGATTAAGGATGTGGCTATTTATATTTCAGACAAGAATGGAGGAAAAGGTTGTGTGCGTGATATTATTGAACAAGTGTTAAAGATACAAGGTAAGTGGATGACTGAAGAGTCACACTACTGGTAATAAATCATAAAATTCAATTGATGAATAAGGTTAAGGTAGCTTTATCATTAATCAGGCTTCCAAACCTGATTATTATTGTGATTTCAATGACTTTTATTCAGTTATTTGTTATTACTCCCCTACTCGGCATCAATGTATTTGAAGGAGGGTTAAACATTCTAAATTTTGCTCTTCTTGTGCTATCAACATTGCTAATTTCAGTTGGAGGGTATATAATCAATGATATCTTTGATATAAACCCCGACTCCCTCAACAAACCAAGCAAAAACATTGTAAATAGGAATATTTCCATTGGTGCTGCGTACAAGCTTTACTGGCTATCAACAGTAGTTGGAATATTAGTCGGCACCTATGTATCTTACCGGATAAATCAGCTAAACTTTGGACTGATTTTTATATTTAGTGCTGGTTTGCTCTGGTTCTATTCACAAAAGTATAGTTGCCAGCCTTTGATTGGTAACCTTGTTGTTTCTGTTTTAAGTGCTTTATCATTTGGTATTGTTTGGCTATTTGAATTTTACTCGTTGAGTGGTAGTCCGCTATTATTTACTGAGGTGCAAACTAATTTTCCAATTGTAAACCGGATTGTAATGATTTATATGGGCTTTGCATTTTTTGTAACACTCATAAGAGAGGTGATAAAAGATATGGAAGATATTAAAGGGGATGAAAGGTTTGGCTGTAAAACATTTGCGGTAAATTTTGGCATTTCTGCATCAAAGATACTTGCAATTGTTTTCTCATCTATTGCTTTGGCAGCATCCATATTCGCACAATACTATTTCTATTATGCCGATTATATGCTACAAGCATATTACTTTGTTATAATTGATTTACTTTTGATTTTGGTTATAGTAAGAACCTTCAATTCAAAATATAGATCTGACTATTCAAACATTTCTAACAGGTTAAAGTTATTAATGGTTGCGGGAATATTGTCGATGATACTATTTACATTATAATATTTAAGATATACATGCTGCTGAATAAACTTACCGAATATGATATTATACTTGCCTCAGGATCGCCAAGGAGGAAACAGCTGTTAGAAGAAATGGGGATTAACTTTAAAGTTGTAACCAAATCAATAAATGAAAGTTACTCCAACGATTATCCAAAGGACAAAGTAGCAGAATATCTAAGTTTGTTAAAGGCAGATGCTTTTAATATGGATAACCTTGGGCATAATTCGCTTATAATAACTGCTGACACAATAGTTATACTAGAGAACGTAATATTGGGAAAGCCAAAAGATAAGGAAGAAGCCTTTAATATGCTTACTTCTTTGAGTGGTAAAAAGCATAGGGTAATAACCGGAGTAACCTGTAAAACACGATTCAAATTTCATAGTTTTTCAGTATCAACCGATGTGTATTTTAAAGCACTAAGCAAGGATGAAATCAATTACTACATTGATAACTATAAACCATTTGATAAGGCGGGGGCATATGGCATACAGGAATGGATAGGTCATGTTGCCATTGACAAAATAGATGGATCATACTTCAATGTTATGGGATTACCCACTCATCGATTATACTCCGAGCTATCTTGTTTTCTATCTGAAAACTAAAGTATATTTGCACTTCTTAACAAGGAATTCGAAATTACAGTAATGGAAAAAAAACCTCTTATACTAATTACCAATGATGATGGTATCAATGCACCTGGATTAAGAAAATTAATATCTGTGGTTAAGCATTTGGGTGAAATTATTGTAATTGCATCCGAAGGCACAATGTCGGGCATGGGACATGCAGTAACAATAGAATCACCAATAAGATTAAAGCAGTTGGTTGATGAACCAGATTACAGAGAATATGTATCCTCTGGAACTCCTGTTGATAATGTAAAGCTGGGAAAACATAAGCTAACTAATAGAAAACCAGATGTGGTATTATCAGGTATTAACCATGGCTCAAATGCCTCCATCAATATAATTTATTCGGGAACCATGGGTGCTGCTCTAGAGGCTGCAATAGATAATGTTCCGGCAATTGGCTTTTCCTTGCTTGATTATAGCCACGATGCAGAATTTAGTCATGTGGATGATACAATACTTAGCATAACAAAGGATGTACTGGCAAATGGTCTTCCTGACAATGTATGTTTGAATGTAAATATTCCAAAAAAATCCGATAAGCCCATTAAAGGTATAAAAGTATGCAAGCAGGCAGATGCCAGGTGGGTTGAGGAGTTTGAAGAGCGCAAAGATCCGTTTGGAAGAACCTACTATTGGCTTGCTGGTCATTTTGAAAATGGTGATGCAAGACATGGAACAGATGAAAAAGCATTGGCAGATAATTATGTTTCTGTTGTTCCATCACAAACAGACTTTACTTCTCATAATCACGTTAATAATCACAAATTCAACTTCTAGAAACGATGAACCCAGGTATTTTAAAAAAAGACTCATGGCTGGTTGGTATTATCATAGGAATATGTTTACCGATAACTGTATTTATAATCCTATTTTTAATGGATATGTTGCTGAAGAAATATGCGGGCATAAATCTGACCTCCAGGTTTGATTATCTCTACCTATTAAGTTTCATAGGAAACCTGTTTCCAATTAGACATTATCTTGTGAAGTTAAAATTTGAAAAATCAGGTTTAGGGGTTTTGTTAGTTACATTGGCATGCATAATTATATACTTCTACTTATTCTTTGAGCCCAAATAAATAATTCCCCATTTATTTAATTCTTTAATTCAGAGACTATCTTACAATACAAAAAGTGTAATTTTGTATGTATTAAATAAATTTCAAAATTTAACAGTTTGAAATACTATATAATTGCAGGTGAGGCATCGGGTGACCTCCATGGTTCAAACCTTATGAAGGAAATACAAAGGAACGATTCGAGTTTTGATTTTCGTTTTTGGGGTGGTGATAAAATGCAGGATGTAGGTGGGAAGCTTGTAAAGCACTACCGAGATCTAGCATTTATGGGGTTTTCTGAAGTTATTGCCAACCTTGGAACAATTATGTCCAACCTTAAATTTTGCAAAGAAGATCTTTTACAATTCAATCCTGATGTATTAATACTAATAGATTATCCTGGTTTTAATCTGCGAGTGGCAGAATTTGCCCACAAAAAAGGGATTAGGGTGGTTTATTACATATCCCCACAGGTGTGGGCTTGGAAAAAGAACAGAGTCCATAAAATTCGAAAGGTAGTTGACAAAATGATTGTAATACTACCTTTTGAGAAAGATTTTTATGCCAACTATGATTATGAAGTTGATTTTGTTGGTCACCCATTATTGGACTCATTCCATCAGCTTGAAGAGAATGCCAAAGAAAACTTCAGAGAAAGAAACCAATTAACTCCCAAACCCATAATAGCAGTTTTGCCTGGAAGCAGAAAACAGGAGGTAAAAAAAATGCTAACAAAGATGTTAAGTCTTGTGGGTGATTATCCTGATCATCAATTTATTGTGGCAGGTGTGAATACACTTGAAAAGAGTTTTTACCATGCCATAATAGGCAATACAGATGTAAGGTTACTTTTTGGTGAAACCCAAAACATACTAATAAATGCAGATGGAGCACTTGTTACATCCGGAACTGCAACTTTGGAAGCTGCTTTGATTGGAGTACCTGAGGTGGTTTGCTATCAGGGTAGTAAAATTTCCTATGAAATAGCTAAAAGAATTGTAAAGGTTAAATACATTAGTTTGGTTAACCTTATAATGGATAAGGAGGTTGTAAAAGAACTAATTCAGGCCGACCTTACACATGAAAACCTAAAGCATGAACTTGATTTAATATTATTTGACAAAGTTCATAGGGCAAACATGCTTGGAGAATATGAAGAGTTAAGAGGTGTGCTTGGAAATTCAGGTGCATCAATGAGAGCAGCCAAAATAATAGATAATATATTACTGCAATAAATGTAACTTGTTGTAATAAAATTGTTTAACCCATCGCCTTAATTTGACTTCGAGTCCGTTATAATTTTAGTAGGTTTACAATACCTAAAATTATAACCTCCCAAAAATGTGGTCAGCAAGACCTTTCACAAGAATTGTATTAATATTTATACTGGGGATTATAGTAACCACCAAAACAAGTATTTTCTTTGGCAGAATCCATGATTTTATTCCAATAATTATATTAATCCTAGTAGTATTGGGTGTGGTTTCTTATAAATCAAACATTTCACATAAATATGGATGGATATATGGAATAATACTTGGTATGGCAATATTTCTTTTGGGAATATTTGTAACAACAAATAGATTATCCAATAACAAGGTAGTTTGCAAATGTTCAGAGGAGTATCATCGTGGAGAAGTAATAAGTAATCCTGTAGCTAATAAAAATTTCATCAAAGCCCTGCTAACCATTGACGCTAAGATTCATGACAATTGCAATTCAAGTACTAGCTTTAAGGTAATAGCATATATAAGGCGGGATATATACAGCGAGAAAATATTGTATGGAGACGCAATACTATTTAAAGCTTCCTTACTCACTCCGGAGGGTCCAAAGAACCCATTTGAATTTGATTATGGGAAATATTTAATGGGTAATGGTATACACCACATATGTTACATTGATTCAACAGGATGGAAAATAGTTGGTAATAGCAGTCAATTATCTCCAAGAGCATACGGTTATAAATTGCAGTACAAACTTCTTAAAACATTAAAAGGTATAGGTATTCATGGTGATAATTATGATGTTGCTGCTGCAGTTCTACTAGGGTATGGAGACACCATGAGTAAAGAGTTAAAACAAGATTTTGCAAACGCCGGAGCCATGCACATACTGTGTGTCTCAGGGTTACATGTTGGTATAATTTATCTTGTTTTAAATTTCATTCTTAGTTTCTTTAACCAAACCATGGTATCAAGGATTCAAAAGGCAGTTATTTTAATATTATTTGTTTGGATATATGCCATAATAACAGGGCTTTCTGCTTCCATAACAAGAGCAACTCTTATGATATCTGTTTTTATTATCGGCAATTTATTCAGAAGAGATCGTGACACATACAATACATTGGCAGCTTCTGCATTTTTTATATTATTAATTAATCCCATGTCACTTTTTGATGTTGGATTTCAGTTATCTTATGCTGCAGTACTTGGAATTTTGATTTTTTATCGGCCATTATATGAGCTAGTTAGCTTCAAATATACCATTGCAGATAAATTATGGTCAGTAACTATACTTTCCATATCTGCGCAGCTATCTACCTTTCCCTTGGCAGTGTATTACTTTCATATTTTTCCTACTTGGTTTTGGCTTACCAATATTCTAACATTTCCTCTCTCGTTCCTGATAATAGTTACAGGAATTATCTTTCTAGCAGTTAGTTGGATTCCAATTATTTCAGTTTTAGTGGGTAAATGCTTGTTGCTATTTGTTTTTTTATTGAATCAAGTAGTGGATTTTGTGCAGTACCTACCATGGCATGTTATGGAAAACATCTTCTTTTCTTCAGCTATGGTTATATCTATATATTTTGCGATCACATTAGCATATTTTATGCTTTTTGAAAAAAAGATAAGGGCACTCATCCCACTTCTATTATTCCTAATAACGATATCATCATTGTCATTACATAGAAGTATAAATATTCAGACTCAAAAAAGGTTGATAATATATCATATAAAAAGAAATTCTTTAATTGAGTTTATATCTGGCGATAAACAGATAATGATATCTGATAGCAATACAATTAATAACCCGTCAAATATAAATTATCAAATAAAAAACAGCAGATCCAATTGGGGAATAGCACAAAATATGTTAATGGCAGATATGAATACCAGTGATTGTATTAGTGGTATCAACATTACTGGTAACTACATATTATTTGATTCCTTAAAAATATTCATCACAAACGATCTTCCTAAGATAAGCCTATATGATACCATTTCCGTTGATATACTTGTGATAAGTGGAAAAAGCAGCAAAGAAATATCGACTTTGATCAAAAATATATCATTTGAAAAATTGGTTATAGACAATAATATCCCACCCTGGGAAAGAAAAAGAATAATTCAATTATGTAAAGAAAACAACTATCCATTCCATAATGTAAATACTGATGGAGCGCTGGTAGTGGAGTTGTAATATTATATGGAATAGTAGACTAGATTTTAATTAGAACATCATGAATAATAGCTAATAATTATATTGGGATTGTACAGGTAATTGGATGCTATGGGTAATCGCGAAAAAAAAATAATTATTTTAATGATTTGTTTGCAGATATTAAAAAAGCAATTATTTTTGCAGTCCCTTTTGGGGCGAGTTCATTAAAAATTACGGTCTGGTAGTTCAGCTTGGTTAGAATACCTGCCTGTCACGCAGGGGGTCGCGGGTTCGAGTCCCGTCCAGACCGCTTCAGCCACCTTTTTAGGTGGCTTTTTTTATGCCCAAAATTTCTAGATTGTATATTATTGTATGTTTTTGTATAGTTTTTATACATTTACATAAAAATGAAAGGACATAGAATTCAAAAATTAATATTTGTACTATTTTTTGCTTTTTTAGCATCAAATGTTTTCGGTCAGTGGCAACAAT
>JABJIE010000043.1 GCA_018661505.1 Lentimicrobiaceae bacterium | reverse complement strand
TGAAGTTATCTTCTGCTCCAAAAGCATAAGCCATCAGCGCATAATTGATAAAATGACAGACTGGCAAGTAGCTAAGGTTGATTATAAAATAGCACCCGAAGATAGCTTATCCATAATAGGTAGTAATTCCATACATAATCGCGGTGACCTATACACTGTGAACATTAACGCGGTGGACAATATAGAGAACCGAAGAAATAAGAGGTTACTTGACATTATCGTTAGCCTTGTATTAATAGCTTTGTCTCCCATTGCAATATTTCTAATGAAAAAGCCTTTTGGCTTTATTTCTAATATTTTTAGAGTGATATTTGGAACTCGGAGCTGGGTTGGTTATTACCCAATTGAAAAACAGCTAATGCAACTACCAAAGATTAGAAGAGGGGTATTAAATCCCGTAGATTCAGTTAAGTTTAACAACTCGGATTTAGATACCATAGAACAATTAAACCTTCTATATGCCAGGGATTACAATACATGGAAGGATCTGAATATAATTTTCTTTGCATTCAGAAAACTAGGTAAATGATCAAGCTAAATGACTATAAATCATTGATTCTAAATGGCCTTAAGGCTATTTTAACCTTACTTCTTATAATGGTACTTAGTAGCCCTGGTTACTCCGATGAATACACTTATACTTCCCAAAATAAAAAGTCGATCAAAAATTATAACTCTGCTGTTTCTTATTATCAAATGGGAGATTATCAGAATGCAATTAATAGTCTTAACAAATCGATTATTTACGATAAAAACTTTATCGAGGCATGGCTTTTACTAGGTGATATCAATGCGGATTTAAAAAAATATCAAGAGGCTATCAATGCCTATAATGGTGCCATTGGAATTGACTCCACATTTTTTCCAGCTGTTTATTATTTTCTAGGTGGTATATATTACGAAATATCGGAATATTACAACTCCATTATAAGCCTTGAGATTTTTCTTAATACTGACAATATTAGTAGTGAAATAAAAGCTTTGGCAAATGATAAGCTCATAAGAGCAAAAACTGCATTCAAACTAATCTCAAACCCAATACCAGTGGATATAATTAGTATGGGTTATCCGGTTAATACTCCCAATGATGAATACATTAATTATGTAAATGTAGATAATGACCTAATAATGTTTACAAAACGAAGTCCATCTAAAAGCAGTAGTAAAAGATATGTGGAGCAGTTATATAACTCGAAGTTATCTGATAATTACTGGAGCATGCCTAAATTAGTAGATCTATCATGGAGAAACAATACTCTCAATATGGGAACAATAAATTTCAGTACAGATGGCAAAACAATGTATTTTACCGGATGTTACTGGCCCAATGGTTTTGGTAGCTGTGATATCTATAAGTCGGGTAGTGTAGGAGGTAAGTGGCTACCACCTCAGAACATGGGAAGCACTATCAATACTGCAACATGGGACTCTCAGCCAATTATTTCATCGGATAACAAAAGGTTATACTTTTCTTCTAAAAGAGTGGGAGGTAAGGGTGGTTCTGACATTTGGATGGCAATAAAGTTACAAAGTGGACAATGGAGTCCACCAATAAATATGGGGGATAGTATAAATACCGATAGGGATGAAATGGCTCCATTCCTACATGCAGATGGTAAAACATTATATTTTGCATCCACAGGACACCCAGGTATGGGAGGATATGATTTATTTGTATCCAGACAAGATGAAACTGGAATATGGAGCAAAGCAAAAAATATTGGTTATCCAACCAACACAAAAGCTAATGAAATAATCATATTTAGCAGCCTTGATGGTAAAAGAAGTTGGATTTCAAGCGATAGAGAAGGAGGGATGGGTAAGTATGACATCTATTATTTTGACAATTACAAACTCGTTGAACCGCAAGAAATAATGTACGTTAGAGGAACTGTAATTGACAAGGAAACAAAAAAGCCAATTAAGTCAACCATAGAAATAACAAACATTACAAACGGAGAAACATTGAATACTGCATTAAGCGATCCAGTTACCGGTGAATTTCTTATAGTTTTATTACCTGGAATAGATTACGCATTTAATATTTCAAGTCCAGGATACTTGTTTTATAGTGAAAATATAAATCTAGCCACCGACTCAACTGGTGTTTCATCCGTAAATAAAACATTTGAATTATCGCCCATAAAAAGTGGTAGTCAAATTACAATGAACAATATCTTTTTTGAATTTAACAGTAGTGATCTATTAGCATCATCATATACAGAATTAGATAGGCTAGTTAAATTGCTTAAGGCTTCCAAAATAAATATTTACATCATTGGTCATACAGATGGCATAGGTACCATAGATTATAATAATAAACTATCGGAAAAGAGAGCTATTTCAGTGGGGAAATATCTCATATCCAAAGGAATAAACCCAAGTAGGCTTGAGTATATGGCCAAGGGATCAACAGAACCAATAGCAGATAATTCCACTGAAGAGGGCAGAGCAAAAAACCGTAGAACTGAAATATTAGTTAAATAAAGGTATTGTCAATTCTTCTTGTTTATTGAGTTATAACCCACCACGCCCCATAAACATTACATTCAGTAATGATTAATAATAATTAAAAGAAAATATATAGAAATAAAAAAAGCCTGATAGAAAACTATCAGGCCTTTTGTGATGACAAATAGTTGAATCTATTTCTCAGTTTTTGTTTCTTCTGAATCCTCAGCTTTATCCTCTGCTGCTGGAGTTTCTTCAGCTTTAGCTTCCTCTGCTGCTGGAGCTTCTTCAGCTTTAGCTTCCTCTGCTGCTGGAGCTTCTTCAGCTGGAGTTTCCTCTGCTGCTGGAGCTTCTTCTGCTGGAGTTTCCTCTGCTGCTGGAGCTTCTTCAGCTGGAGTTTCCTCTGCTGCTGGAGCTTCTTCAGCTTTAGCTTCTTCAGCTGGAGCTTCTTCAGCTGGAGCTTCTTCAGCTTTAGCTTCCTCTGCTGCTGGAGCTTCTTCAGCTTTAGCTTCCTCTGCTGCTGGAGCTTCTTCAGCTTTAGCTTCCTCTACTGCTGGAGCTTCCTCTGTTGCTGGAGCTTCTTCAGCTGGAGTTTCATCTGCCGCATCCTGTGCTTCTTTAACCTGAGCTTCTACTGCCGCAGCTCTTTTCTTAGCTATTTCAGCTGTTCTTTCTTCTTTAACTTTAACTTCTGCTTCAAATTTTTCTTTTTGCTCTGCGCGAATCTTTTCTTCAATGCCAGATTTTGAGGCAGCATTCTTAGCTTCCTTATCCTCTAACCACTTTTGAAATTTCGCTTCTGCTTCAGCTTCTGTAAAAGCACCTTTTTTAGCTCCTATTAAAAGGTGATTCTTGTAAAGAACTCCTTTGTAGGATAAAATAGCTCTTGCTGTATCAGTTGGCTGAGCACCTTTTTGAATCCAATCCAAAGCCTTATCAAAATCTAAAACGATCTCTGCTGGGTTTGAAATAGGATTGTATGTGCCAATCTTCTCAATAAATCTTCCATCTCTAGGTGCACGACCATCAGCTACAACGATATGATAAAAAGCCTTGTGGGTTTTACCATGACGTGATAATCTAATCATTGTTGGCATAACTAATTAAAAATTAAGTTGATAATTATTTTAAAAAACGGCTGCAAAGATGCGATATATTTTTTGAATAAAAAAACAAAAAAGCAATAATATTTACATTTGGAATGTTTTAGTTCAACACCCCATATAATCAGCTATTTAATTATTGAATAAGTAACTATATTAAATGTTTTTTCCATTATAATTACGCCTATATTAAAAATCTTTAACAAACTATCAATCAACATTTAGATTATCTTTGCAATCTATTTAAATTCAAGTAAGAAAGATGTTGATAAAAGGTAATAAAAGTGAGATAAAAGAACTTATTGATAGTGGCAAGAACATTGTGCTAACATCACATACTAATCCCGATGGTGATGCTATAGGATCTCTTATTGCCATGTATAATTATTTAAAGAAGCTAAATAATACAGTTACTATGATGGTGCCTAACAAGTTCCCTGAGTTTTACAAATGGCTGCCCAAATCTGAAGATATTATAATCTACGAGAATCGTCCAAAACATGCTCAAAAAATACTACATAATGCTGATTTAATATTTGCATTGGATTTTAATGCATTAAGCAGGTTGGGTGTTCTAACTGATATCGTAGAAGCAACATCATGCACAAGAATTCTAATTGATCATCACATCGATCCAGAAGTTGATAAGTTCAATTACTGCTACTCAACAACAAATGTTTCATCAACAGCCGAGCTGGTATATAGCTTTATAGAGATGTTAGGAGATGAAAAACTGATTGACAAAAATATAAGCGAAGGAATTTACACTGGTATTGTTACCGATACTGGTTCTTTTAGCTTTTCATGTAATCGCCCTGAAACTTATAATATTACCTCTAAGTTAATTTCCCATGGCGTTGATGCTCAAAAAATTCATAAACTTATTTACGATACATTTTCAGAAAATAGATTGAGACTGCTTGGTTACGCCATAAGTGAAAGAATGATGGTTTGGGATGAATATCATACTGCACTCATATATTTATCAAAAGAGGATTTATTAAAGTTTAACTATCAAGTTGGGGATACAGAGGGAATGGTTAACTATCCTTTATCCATGGAAAAGATAAATATGTCAGTACTCATAAGTGAAAAGGATAATTTATTGCGTTTATCCTTCAGATCCAAAGGAGATTTCTCAGTGAATGATTTATGTAGGAAACATTTCAATGGAGGGGGACATAAAAATGCAGCGGGTGGTAGAGAGGCAAATAATATTGATGCCTTCATTAAGAAGTTAAAGTCAATTCTAGAGGACTATAAAAACGACCTTGACTATAAAATATCACTTTAAAATAATGCAATCCAATATCAATATAATCATATTTTCTATGCTTCTTACATTTGTTATTGGATGTGATAATGTAAGGCATTATAATGAAGAAATAAACAACGACAACTCAAAGGATAAAAAAGAATCACTCGTTAAGGTCAACAAATATCTTGTAAATACTGAAAACACTGAAATTGATAATTATATAAGACGCCACAATCTTGATGTAACCAAAACTGGATCTGGTCTTAAATACCAAATTACAAAGCCCGGAACGGGTGATACTGCGGTATTAGGCAAAATAGTGACAATGAATTACAGAGTAAAATTAATAACTGGTGATATTATATATTCCTCCAGTGAAGATGGACCACTTTCCTTTGAAATTGGGCATGGTGGTGTTGAATCAGGACTTGAAGAGGCAATATTAAACTTTAGAGTGGGGGATGAGGCAATAATTATCATACCTTCGCACCTTGGTTATGGTTTGCTTGGAGACAATAAAAAAATCCCGCAACGATCAACAATTATTTATGAAATTGAAATTACTAACATTAATTAATATCAAAATGAAAAGAACAATTTTGTTTATGGCAGTTTTATTTATCGCATCGACTGCTTTTGTATCCTGTGAATCAGGTAATAACTCTGGATTTCAAGGGTTTGAGGTTACTGAAGATGGTTTATACTACAATTTCCACTTAAAAGGTGAGGGAACAGTAAATCCACAAATCGGTGATTTTATTACCGTTGATATGATTTATGCAACAGAGGACACAATCATATTTAACAGCAAAGACCTTCCTCAGGTTATGAAACTTCCAATGACTGAATCTGCCTATAAAGGCGATATCTATGATGGCATAGCCATGATGAAGGTTGGAGATAGTGTGACATTTATTTGCCCAGCTGATTCTGTATTCTTAAAACTTTTCAGAATGCCTTCAGTACCTCCACAATTTGATTCTGTTGAGAATATATATTTTCATGTAAGGCTAAATAACATAGAAACAGAGGCTGAAGTTAAAGCTGCTCAAGAAGTAGAGTTAAAGCGTCTTGAAGAAGATGAGTCATCAAAACGCAATGAATATCTTCAAAGTAATTACCCAGATGCAAAAGCAGAGGAAAGTGGTCTATACTTCATTAATATCAAAAAAGGCAAGGGTAAAAAACCTACCAAAGGTGATAAAGTTGTAGTCAATTATACTGGAATGTTTTTGGATGGAAACATATTTGATAGCTCAGTTGATAGAGAACCATTTGAATTCACTTTAGGACAAGGTCAGGTAATTAAAGGATGGGATCAAGGTATCGAAATGATGAGAAAAGGTGGTAAAGCAATGTTAGTTATACCATCAGACATAGCTTATGGTCCCCAAGGAAGATCAAGTATTCCTCCTTATTCAACATTAGTTTTTGAAGTTGAATTACTGGACATTAAGAAGTAACAAAAGAATATTTGAAAATTAATATGAAATATTATTTTCTAAAAACTACCGTGGTAATATTATTTACTGCGGTAGTTTTTTCTTGTTCAAATAGTAATGAAAATGGCTATAAACGAACAAAAAATGGAGTTTTAATCAAAAGGATTACAGAAGGCCCTGACAGCACAAAAGCAAAGGAATCAGAAATAGTAACCATCAGACTGAAATACAGGTTAAATGATAGCATTATATTTAACAGTGATGATATAGAAGATGGTAGCATGGTTTTTCCAATCACAAAACCTATATTTGAGGGTGATTTATATGAAGCATTAACCTTAATGGGAACTGGAGACTCAATATCCATAGGGGTAGTAGCAGACTCATTCTTCCTAAAAAGTGCTGCAATGCAAAAACTTCCAGAATATGTTACGCCAGGAAGCATAATGTATTATGATATAAAATTACTTGATCATAAAACATCATCCGAATGGCAGAAAGAGGCAGACAAAAAAAGCCTCCAAATGGCAAAACAAGAAATGGCAACGCTTCAAATTTACCTGAATAACAATAAGATATACACTGATCCTACTGTAAATGGCCTATATTTTTTAGAAGAAAAAAAGGGTAGGGGTTCTACCGCTGATACAGGAGATATTTGTCAGGTATATTTGTCGGTAAAAGTATTGGGTAGTGATAATATTCTATTTTCCAACTTTAACGACAAACCATTAGATTTTGAATTCGGCCAAGACTTTGACACAAAAGGCTTTAGAGAAGGTATTGGACTGATGAAACCCGGAGGTAAAGCTCGTTTTATCATACCATCCTGGATAGGTATATCGTCCGAAGGACAGGGTATTATTGATCCTTTCACAACTCTTGAATATGAAGTTGAACTTATAAGTATAAGGTCTCCTGCTGATGTAACTACGGAATAAATCGTTAGTATACGCTAAGCTTAGTAAACTATCCATCCAATTCATATCATATATTATTGATAATATACTTTAATACGCATGGACATCATCTAAGGGATATAATTGTCCCATAATATATATTATGTTAAATAGAGATGTAAAATAATAGGGAAGTATAAATCTCTACTTCCCTACCTTTATCCTATTTATCCATTAACTCTTTGAGCTTATCATTCATCTTAAGGTTTGCATAAGCCTCCTTAAGAGCACCAATAATAACTTGGTCATCAGGATCTATTTCATGTGACTTTTCCAGAAATGGTAGTGCCTTGTTTAGGTTAGCGTCAGCTTCTCCTTTTATTATTTCATATTTCTTTTGCTCTTCGAATGGAAGATTATTAGCTTCTGTATACTGCGCTGAAGCTCTGTTTACATAGATAGCACCTATGTTAAATATAGCATCAGCATAATCTGGATCTATTTCTATGGCTTGCTTATACACCTCCAAAGCATTATCTGTATCATCAATATTTTCATATGTTTGACCAAGTACTAGGTATAGTGTTACATTGGAAGGATTTGCTGCTATAGCTTCCTTAAGACTCAATATTAACTTATCAAATGTACCTGTTTCAAGATAAAGTTGTGCCTCTTCGAGCTGAAGAGTATTATCTTGAGGAAATATCTCCCTACCCTGCGCAAGTATTTCAAAAGCCATGGTAGTATCTCCTAACTGCTTTTCTGCACGAGAATAATACATATAGACTCTTGAGTCATTAAATCCAACATCAACACATTTCTTCATATATTCAGCTGCTATCGCAGGCTGATCAGATAACACAGCACTCATACCAACATTAAAAGCAGCAATAGTATCAAAGTTTCCATCAATTTCTGAAATTTCAAATGCCTGCTTAAAATTCTCAATGGCATTATCCCATGACTGCTCCTGGAAGCTTGTCGCTCCTCTTTGGTAGAAAATATTTGTCAGGTTCAATAGGTAAAGGGCTATTTCACCATCATAGGACCCTTTGACATCCAACTCTTTGCATTTTTCAAATGCTGAAACTGCAGTACTCGCCGCATTTGGATCTAAAGACCTCACTGCTGCAGAAGTATCATTTGCTATATTGAAATAGATTTGGCCTCTATATAACCAGGTTTTTGGATCAATTTCTGTCTTGGGATGCGTTATAGCTTCATCTATTGCTACCATTGCCTTTTCATACTGCTTATTCTTATTGTACATATAAGCACTTGTACGTTTATTCTTTTGAGCAAATGCACCTCCCGCAACGAATAAGCCCAAGGCAATTAAAATCATTAACTTCTTCATGATTACACATTTTATTTTGCACCAAGGGTAAATATATGGAAATGAAACCTTAGCTACAAACTTTAATTTATTATTAAAAATTATTCAATTATTCTTTATCTTCCTCAGATTGTTCAGTAGTATCTTCTAGTTTAACATCCGAATCGATTACTTCTCCATCAAGATATTCCTGATCTTCATCCTCTTCAACTTCAACCTTTGCAACCGCTGCAATTTCATCTCCATCATCAATTCTTATGAGCCTCACTCCTTGTGTTGCTCTACCCATTACACGGAGGTCTTTAACAGCCATCCTGATGGTTATTCCTGACTTGTTGATAATCATAAGATCATCATTATCAGTAACGCTTTTAATTGCTATTAATTGACCCGTTTTGTCGGTTATATTAAGAGTTTTAACACCCTTTCCTCCCCTATTTGTAAGTCTATAATCTTCTAATTCAGATCGTTTTCCGTACCCTTTTTCAGAAACTACTAGTATGGAAACTTCTTCATTATTTTCGACACATATCATGCCAATCAACTCATCCTTTTTGTGTCCTAGAGTTATACCCCTTACACCAGCAGCATTCCGCCCCATGGCACGTACCTTCTCTTCATTGAATCTAATTGTTTTGCCAGATTTAACTGCAAGCAATACATTATTTTCACCATTTGTTAGTCTTGCTTCTAACAACTCATCACCCTCTCTAATTGTTATGGCATTTATCCCATTTTGTCTTGGTCGCGAATAAGCTTCTAATGAGGTTTTTTTGATAACACCCTTTTTGGTTGCTAGCATTATAAAGTTACTATTTATATAATCTTCATCCTTAAGGTCTTTGGTATTAATAATAGCTTTCACCTTATCATCTGGACTTATGTTGATTAAATTCTGGATAGCTCTACCTTTGGAAACCTTATTTCCTTCTGGTATTTCAAAAACACGCATCCAGAAGACCTTTCCTTTCTCAGTAAAAAACAACATATAATTATGGTTTGTGGCCACAAATAGATGCTCTAGAAAATCTTCATTTCTTGTGGTACTTCCCTTTGAGCCTCGCCCTCCCCTTCTTTGCTGACGGTACTCGGTAAGTGGTGTTCTTTTTATATATCCCATATGAGAAATAGTAATTACCACTTGCTCGTCAGGAATTAGGTCTTCCATACTAATATCTTCAGCAGTGTAAACAACTTCAGAACGTCTTTCATCACCATAGAGTTCCTTAATTCTGATAAGTTCCTCCTTCACGATATCCATTTTCATCTCAAAACTATCAAGAATAGCTTTTAACTTAGTTATTAGCTCTTGTAATGCTTGATATTCATTTTTAATCTTACCTCGTTCAAGTCCCGTTAACTTTTGAAGACGCATGTCCAAAATTGCACGTGCTTGCAATTCAGTTAGTCCAAATTTGGTAATTAGACCATTTCTGGCCTCTTCAGGTGTTTGTGATGCTCTTATTAAGGTTATAACTTCATCTAGGTTATCTAGAGCAACCAATAATCCTTCCAAAATATGAGCTTTCTTTTCTGCCTCCTTCAATTCATATTCGGTTCGCTTTGTGACCACTTCATGTCTATGTTCAACAAAGTAATGAATTAAATCCTTTAGGTTTAAAGTTCTTGGCCTTCCCTTTACAAGAGCAACATTGTTTACACTAAAGGAACTTTGCAATGCAGTAAGCTGATATAGTTTATTGATAACTATATTAGGTATTGCATCTCGTTTTAAGTCATACACAATTCTCATCCCGTTCCTATCCGATTCGTCATTAATATCGGAAATACCATCTATCCTTTTGTCATTGATGAGATCAGCAGTTTTTCTAATCATTTCTGCTTTATTAACTTGAAATGGAATTGAAGAGACCACAAGTCTTTCTTTTCCTGTTGAGCTTTCTTCTACGGTTATATCACCTCTCATCATGACTCTACCGCGACCGGTTTCGAAGGCACTCTTAACTCCTTCATATCCATATATAATTCCGCCGGTAGGAAAATCAGGTGCCTGAACGATTCTAATCAAATCATCCATCTCTATTTCACGATTATCTATATATGCTAAAGTTCCATCAATTACCTGTGTAAGATTGTGAGGTGCCATGTTAGTTGCCATACCAACCGCAATACCAGATGCACCATTTACGAGTAGATTGGGAAACTGGGTGGGAAGAACTATTGGTTCTTTAAGACTATCATCAAAGTTCAACTGATGATCAACAGTGTCCTTTTCAATATCAACAAGCATTTCTTCGGCAATTTTTCTTAACCTTACCTCAGTGTAACGCATAGCCGCAGGGTTATCACCATCAATTGATCCAAAGTTTCCTTGTCCCTGTACCAGTGGATATCGAAGTGACCATTCCTGAGCCATCCTTACCATTGAGTCATAAACTGATGTATCACCATGTGGATGATACTTACCCAGCACCTCTCCTACTATTCTAGCCGACTTCTTATATGGTCTGTTTGATAATACGCCTATTTCGTGCATACCAAAAAGAACCCTTCTGTGAACAGGCTTTAAACCATCACGTGCATCTGGTAAGGCTCTAGATACAATAACCGACATTGAATAATCAATGTAGGCAGACTTCATCTGGTTCTCAATATTAACCTTAATTATTCTTTCTCCATCCAATACATTTTCCATGTAATCTCCTTTGTAAATTTCCTTTAAAAAAAACATACAAAAATATGAAAAACAGACGTATTAATAGCCCTCAATATTAAATAAATATCCCATAATGTTAACAACTATTTGTTGGTAATTTGCTTTTCCTGACGATAACTGTAAATCATTGAGTTTCAAAAAGCTCTAATCATATCCTAAGTATATCTTAACTAATTAAATACAAGCTGTTTACGCTTTATTTTCAGATTGAAATTAGTTAATAACTAATATCTTAGATAATTATCTAGCATTGGTTGATAAAACATGAGTATCGCAAAATAATATGTAACAATTATTTTGGGAAAATGGATTTAATTTAGCTCTGATTGAAATAATATTAAATTCAATTGTCATTTTGTCGCAAAGCCTAAATGCCTGTATTAATGATAATTATATTAGTATAAAGTGTTGGCATAAAAATTGGAGTTACGATAACAATGAATAACATTGTAAAAAATAACAAAGTCATATTTTAATAATAACTATTAAAGTGCTTATGATATGTTGGAAAACACAACATATTAAGTAGGTTTTCGTTAATTTTGCATTAAAAGAATATAATATGGAAGCAAAGTTTTCTCAACGGGTTAAGGACGTACTATCATTTAGCCGGGAAGAAGCTGTTAGATTGGGTAACAATTACATTGGTTTAGAACACCTACTATTAGGTATAATTAGAGATGGTGAAGGAATGGCAATACAATTGCTAAAGTATTTTGGTGTGGATCTTAACAAATGTAAACGAGAAATTGAAGATTCAATCAAAAACCCAAACGCTGATGGTACCAAAATGGAAAATATCCCATTGGTAAAGCAAGTTGAAAAAGCTCTCAAAATAACTTATTTAGAGGCAAAGGTGTTCAATTCAGAGTTAATTGGAACTGAGCATCTTTTATTAGCCATATTAAAGGATAAAAGTAACTTAGTAACTAGTATGCTCAGCAATGATGGTGTAAACTATGGCTCTGTTAAGGAAGAACTAACATCCATAGTAAAGGAACAAAAGGATATGCCAACATTTATAGAACCAAAATCCGAAATGCCAGGTGATACAGAGGATCAACCTCAAACTCCAGAAAGACATCAGGAAAGCACTGAGAAAAAACCAGCCAATCCCAAATCAACCACTCCTGTGCTTGACAATTTTGGTCGTGATCTAACAAAATATGCTGAAGAAGGACGTCTAGATCCCATTGTTGGACGTTCGGACGAGTTAAAAAGAATTGCTCAGATTCTTAGCAGACGAAAAAAGAATAATCCCATTCTTATTGGCGAACCAGGAGTTGGTAAATCAGCTATTGCTGAAGGATTAGCTCTAAGAATTGTGGATAGAAAGGTATCAAGAGCATTATTTAATAAAAGAATTGTAACTCTGGACCTCGCATCAATTGTAGCTGGAACAAAATACAGAGGACAATTTGAGGAGAGAATGAAAGCTGTTCTCAATGAGCTAACAAAAAATCCTGACATAATATTATTCATTGATGAAATTCATACAATTGTTGGTGCTGGTAACGCATCAGGATCCCTTGATGCATCTAATATGTTCAAACCAGCCTTAGCAAGAGGTGAACTTCAATGCATAGGAGCAACTACACTTGATGAATATCGCCAGTATATTGAAAAAGATGGGGCTCTTGAAAGAAGGTTTCAAAAGGTTCTGGTAGATGCTACATCACCCGAAGAAACAGTTCACATACTCAATAATATTAAGGAAAAATACGAAGATCATCATTTGGTTAAATATTCACCAGAGTCAATTGACGCATGTGTTCAACTTACCAATAGATATATTAGCGACAGATATTTGCCAGATAAGGCAATCGACGCTTTGGACGAAGCTGGTGCAATGGTTCACATTAGTAATATACATGTCCCAACGGAAATAATAAACCTTGAGAATTCCATTGAGGAAATCAAGGGTAACAAAACCAGGGCCATAAAGAGTCAGAAATTTGAAGAAGCAGCTCAATTCAGAGATATAGAAAGAAGATACTCCGAGGAACTTTCACGGGCTAAAAAAAGATGGGAAGCTGATGCAGCAATCCATAGAGAGGATGTTACAGAAGATAATGTGGCAGAGGTTATAGCAATGATGACAGGTATTCCTGTTACAAATATTGCTCAAAGTGAAGGTAATAGACTCATAAATATGGAGCCAGAACTTTGCAAGGAAGTTATAGGACAAAATGATGCCATACGCAAAGTTGTAAAGGCAATAAGACGTAACAGAGCTGGTTTGAAAGATCCAAATAAGCCAATTGGCTCATTCATTTTCTTAGGCCCCACAGGTGTTGGTAAGACATATTTGGCCAAGATGCTTGCAAAATATATTTTTGATTCTCAAGATGCTCTAATTAGGGTTGACATGAGTGAATACATGGAAAAATTTGCAGTTTCTAGACTGGTTGGTGCTCCTCCGGGATATGTTGGATACGAAGAAGGAGGTCAGCTTACCGAAAAAGTTCGCAGAAAACCATATTCTATTATATTATTGGATGAGATAGAAAAAGCACATCCTGATATATTCCATCTACTATTACAAGTGCTTGATGATGGTCAACTAACGGATGGTTTAGGACGTAAAGTTGATTTTAAAAATACTGTTATCATAATGACATCCAACATTGGATCTCGTCAGCTAAAGGATTTCGGTCAGGGCGTTGGTTTTACAACCCAGGCAAAGGAAGCTGGAAAATATGCTCACGCTCAAGGTGTAATTGAAACCGCTCTTAAACGTGCCTTCGCACCCGAGTTCCTAAACAGAATTGATGATGTAGTAATATTTAATCCACTTGCGAGAAAAGAAATACATAAAATAATCGACATCGAACTTACCCATCTATATGATAGAATACATCAGATGGGTTATAAAATAAAAGTTTCCGCAAAAGCAAAAGATTTTATCATTGACAAAGGTTGGGATGAGCAATTTGGTGCTAGACCTCTTAAAAGAGCTATTCAAAAGTATATAGAAGACCATCTTGCAGAGGAAATAATAGCAACCAAGCTATCCAAAGACACTGTCATTAATGTAGGATTCGATACTAAGAAAGATGATATAAAAATTTCTTTCACCTCCCCTACTAAATCTAAATAACTTGTAATTAATATATAATATAGTTTAGGCTAAATAGCCTAAACTATTATTATTGATAAGGTTAAGGTCTAAACTTGATTACATCAAATTATATCTTCTCCCTATCTAATTAATTAATGAGTTTACATGATGATAGAAAAAGCTATTATACGTATAGATGAATTTCTTGACAAAGATGTATCTATACCTGAAGGTTCTGATTTATTTGTAAATCAGGTGTAATCGAATGTTAGATTACTTAAGAATTCCTTTACCTATTACCAGTCTTTGTATCTGATTTGTACCTTCGTATATCTGGCATAATTTTGCATCGCGCATCATTTTCTCAACAAGGAAATCATAGGAATATCCCTCTCCTGCCATTACCTGTACAGCATCTGTAGTTACTTTCATTCCTATATCTGATGCGTATAATTTGCTCATAGCAGAAAGTAAATTAGCTGACTTCTGACCAGTATCATAAGCCCAAGCGGCATTCCATGTTAATAGCCTCGCAGCTTCAATTTCCGTTGCCATATCAGCAAGCATAAAACTTACTCCCTGATTTACTGTAATTGGTTTCCCAAACTGAATTCTTTTCTTAGCCCATTCTTTTGATGTTTCATAAGCTTCACGAGCATTTCCTATCGCCAGAGCTGCAACACCTGTACGGGTTCTTTCAAATGTTTTCATGGCAAGTAAAAATCCTTGACCTTCTCGTCCTATCCTATTCTCAACTGGTATCTCAACATCATGAAACTTAAATTCCGTCTGAACAGAGGCTTTTTGTCCCATTTTTCTCATATCAGCAACAATTTCAATGCCGGGGCTATCAGTGGGTACAACAAAAGCTGTAAGACTTCTTGCCCCCTTTTCAGGATTTGTTAATGCAAAAACTGTAATAAACGAAGATGGGCTTCCATTTGTAATATATCTCTTATGACCATTAAGTATGTATTTGTCTCCATTCAAAATAGCTTGTGTTTTAATACCTGCAACGTCAGAGCCTGCATTTGGTTCTGTTAATGCATAAGCAGCTACACTTTTTTCTTCATTAATTTGACCAAAAAATCTCTTTTTCTGCTCGTCATTTGCTCCCAAATACAAGGGTGTTAAAGCAAGTGTATTTGCATCCAAGCAAATACCGATACCAACACAACCAGCTCCCAATTCTTCCGAAGCAATAGCACTTTCAAGAATACTATGACCATGACCTCCAAACTCAGGCGACATTGGTCCATTCATAATACCTTCTTCATATGCTTTCTTTACTATTGGCCATGGAAACTCAGCCAAGTCATCATATTTTCTTGCTTCTGGTTTCATGTAAGTATTTGCAAAATCACGAACTTTTTCTTTAAGTTCTATTTGGTTTTTTTCTAACGAAAAATCAATCATATGAATATATTTTATTGATTATTAATACACTAAAATAATACTGCTCAGTTACCAAACAAAAATAAACTAATTGATTGATTATTCCTATATTAGTTGAGTTTTTATTATTCATAATTTGAAGCATAACACTTACTTAAAAGGTTTTAAATCTTATTTGCAGCTAGAGAGAAGTATGTCTCCTAATACTGTTGCAGCTTACATGTATGATGTTGGCTTGCTAATGAATTTTATTGGTGACAATTATGAAAACATTGGATTAAAAGAAATCACTAATGAGGTGATAAGAGAATTTATATCTGAAATTGATAATATGGATTTAGGTGTTTACACTCAGGCGCGTATTATTTCAGGTATAAAGTCCTTTTTTGGATTTCTGATTTTAGAAAAAATAGTGATAATTGATCCAACTGAATTAATTGAGTCTCCAAAACTTGGCCGTAAACTTCCTGATATTCTCACAATTAATGAAATTGAGCAAGTTATAATGTCTGTTGATTTAAGTGATAATGAAGGTGAGAGGAATAGAGCAATACTTGAGACTCTGTATAGTTGTGGTCTGAGAGTAAGTGAATTAATTAACCTTCAAATTTCCAATCTTCATTTCAATGAGGGTATAATACTTGTAACCGGGAAAGGTAATAAACAGCGACTCGTACCCATTGGAGCTCAAGCAAAAAGAAATATACTGATTTATCTAGAACATGATCGCCCTAAACATAAAATTGAAAGAAAAGATAATGATATTCTTTTCCTCAATAGAAGGGGTAACAAGCTAACACGTCAGATGATATTTTATATTGTTAAAACTCATGTTCAAAAAGCTGGGATAAGGAAAAATATTAGTCCACATTCATTTAGACACTCATATGCAACGCATTTAGTTCAGAACGGCGCTGATCTCAGGGTTATACAGGAGCTTCTTGGTCATGCCAGCATAAATACTACTGAGATTTATACACATTTGGATCGTGAGGACCTTCGTAGGGTAATAATGGAATTTCATCCGAGAAACAGGTAAAATAATAATATTCAATTATTATTAGTTCTTCTCCAGATTCTTTTCTTGAGTAATATCTGTTTGAATCGACGTAAAATTAGTCAGTTCATTTTTATTGTTAAAAATCGGTTGTAGCTCCATTTTGATCCAATAAGGATCCCCATCTTTCGTATAATTTAGTATCTCAACAGAAGCTGATTTACCATCATCAATTGCTTTACGAATTATTTTTGAGGTTTTCTTATCCGTATCCTTTCCTTGGAGCAACTTTCCTGGTTTCAATCCAATCATATCCTGAATGGAATAACCAGACATTCTGGTAAAGCTTTCATTAACATACTCAGTTGCTCCAAACTCATCAGTTATAATTATGGCATTATCCGTTTTCTCCGCAATCATTGAGGATTTTCTCAATTCATTCTCAATAACCTTTCTTTCAGTTATGTTTATTCCATAAATATTAAGATGACGTGATTCTTTCACAGGGGTGATAACAAATAAATAAATGGCGTTTACATCGCGGACTTCCAGCTCAACAACTTCATTTGTTAACATTGATTCGGTTACAGCAGCTCTAAAATCACCTGTAATATTCATGCCGATACTAAGCTTGTGTGTATTTAAATATGGTTGACTAGCGATATTAGCATACACAAGGGTATGCTTGTAGTCAATACGCATGATGGGGTTGGGATTTTCTGTGGGAAACTTACTCAGAGATGAAATCTCTTCATTGGCGGCCTTTAGCTCAGTAATTTGATTTAAAATTGTAGAAAATATTCCCGCCAGATTACATATGAACAACAATAAATCCATATCAAGCCCATCGAACATGTTTGGCTTATCACTAACAATACCTATGACTCCAACGGGCTTACCCCCACTAAGTATGGGTGCATATATTCTTGATTTTACATTGAAACTTCGTTTACTTGTAATCGTTGAACTTTTAGTATCCTTGTCAGTATCTGGGATATATAGGACTTTGTTATTTCTGAATACATCTCCAGGGTGACGATCCATGGCAGTTCTTTCTGCTTCCAACCGTTCTTCTTCCGTAAATCCTCTTGCAATGTGGAGCCTTAATTTCTTTGCTTCAAAATCATATAAATAAATTCCAGAATATTGTTGATCAAAGAGTTCATCGATAACTCTTTCTATTCCAATAGCGAGATCATGCTGTGTTTGAACACCAGCAAAATATTCTGCATACCTGTTTAGGCTTTTAAAAATCTTACTTAGGTATAATTGTTTTGACATCACAAATTAAATATTATATAGCTTCCAACGCAGCTTTGACACATTGCTCATCCTCTGAATAATGTCCACCGCTAACTCCAATAGCACCAATTATTGAATCATCGATAATTATTGGTGACCCTCCTCCTATTAGTGAGAAATCTTTGACAAAAGGTATTCCTTTATTAAGAATTGGATCATCCTTAATAAAATCATGCCAAGGTTTACCTGTTGGGATTCCAAAACCCGCAGCAGTTATGGCCTTTGTTCTAGATACATCATGTGCCATTAATGGAGCAGCATCCATTCTATTAAATAGAACCAGATTTGTACTTTCATCGACAATCGTAATCGCAATATTAATTTTTAATTCAATTGCTTTTTCGATCGCTACCTTAGCAAGTTTATTAGCAAGTTCAAGGGAAATTGATTTTTTATTAAATGATTCCATGTTTTATATTTTTTTCTAATCATTTTATTTTCTCAGAACATAAATTTTGATTTTTATCAATGGAGAAAATACTTTATTAGTATTGTTGATTAACCATTCATATCTATCGGAAAAGTTACTTAGCAATTGTGTGAACAATTATAAAGGTGTAATCATTAGTATATGATATACGACAGCTTCTAATAATTCTGTACAATACTAAAATCGGGTTCATAGGTAATAGGTTTGTTCAGCAAACATAACAAATGTTGTGGAGCAAAACAAATATTTTTCTGGGATCTTCTTACAAGTCCATGTGAAGACGGTTGTATATATTTTAAAATCAGGATAATTTTAAGGTAAATATACAAACCTCTATAGTCGGTTAAAAAAAAGGTTTATGACT
Source organism: Lentimicrobiaceae bacterium (assembly GCA_018661505.1). Lineage (GTDB taxonomy): Bacteria > Bacteroidota > Bacteroidia > Bacteroidales > F082. The sequence goes on along the minus strand of JABJIE010000043.1, from coordinate 41,996 downwards.
GTCATGATTACCTTTAATTACCACTATTACAGTTTATTCTATTGGAGTAATGGATAGGAGTGTATCGCTAGACTTACAATATAAGCCTAAATATTAGCACTTATACTTTCTCTATTTTACCTTCATCGTCAACCATAACGCCAAAATTCATGTATACCAGATTATCTTCCCTAAAAAAGAAATCCATCATACTAGCATCATATGAGACTCTCAAATCATTATCGTTTTTACCAATGGTTTCCTCTTTGGCCTCATCATAGTCTGTGTGACCATTACTTTCCATAAGTGTAATAATATCCTTCTTGGTTTTACCTAATATCTTTTCACCATACAATTCGGTATCTGGGTGGTCACTTTCCACACCTGCAAGGATAGGATCAGCTAGACCAACAAAAAACAATGAAAATCCTTGTTTCCAATAGTGAAGAATCATCGTATCAAGTTCTTCATCTTCATCAATGGTATCGACCTCTTCTGGCTCACCGTATTTCTCCACGAAAGAGTCCATCGCAATCCCAAATTTTACTTCGCCAAAACCTACATTTGGATTTACCTTATAATTTGTAATCATAATTTATTTTAATTTAGTTTATACTATTTAAAGGGTGAATTAGGCTCTTTAGCAAGACTTTTATACACCAGTTTATATAGAATGTTTGGCATAAACTTACTAATAATTGAAACTAATTTACCCTCTGTTGTAAGTACAATTTTGTTCTTTCTATTTTTAATGGCAATATAAGTCCTTTTTGCAACTTGTTCTGAAGTCATCATTTTATTTTCATTTCTCGGTGATTCACCCTGAGGATTTCCAGATGGTCCAAGAGATGTTTCTCTAATATTAGATGATGTAAATCCAGGATAAGCTATAAGAACATGAAGTCCATTTTTTATATTTTCAGTTCTAAGTGATTCTAAAAAACCATTCAATGCAAACTTGGAGGCAGAATACCCAATTCGCGCTGGAAGTCCTACTATACCTGCTATTGATGAAATACCAACAATACTACCCTTTTGTTTAAGTATATAAGGAAGAGCATATTTTGTGCTATAAACTGTACCCCAAAAATTAACGTCCATTAATCTTTTTATGACACTAAGATCAACATCTTTAAATAGCGCTCTCATTGAAATACCTGCATTGTTAATTAATATATCAACTTGACCATAGTTATCCATTGCAGTTAAAACCAAATTCCTGCAATCATTTTCATTACTTACATCAGACTGACAATAAACAGCTTCTCCTCCTCTATTCCTTATGTCCTCTGCAATGGATATGAGTTTTTCTTGATTCCTTGCTCCCAAAACTATTTTAGAGCCGGCCAAAGCAAACTCATAAGCCAAAGCTTCACCAATACCTGAAGAGGCGCCAGTAATTATAACAACTTTCCCTTTCACCTTTAATTTTTTACAATAGTAAGAATATTTATTGTTAATTACCAAGAAAATTTTTAAAGAAACCTTAACTATTCATAGGCCTAATCACAATTCAATATTATGGAGTGAATTGTCAATTTTAAATCATAAAAGAATAAACCCACCCAAGGTTTATAAATGACAATCATTAGCCATTAGAGAGCTTTTGATATTGCCTTCTTCCAACCATTAATAAGGTTTGTTGCATGTGCTTTTCTCATTTCAGGCTTAAATATTTTACTTGCTTGCCAATTAACCTTCAATTCGTCTATTCCTGACCAATAACCAATATTTAATCCTGCCATGTATGCAACACCAAGAGCGGTTGTTTCAAGAATTGCGGGTCTTTCAACTGGTATTTGTAATATTCCAGATTGAAATTGCATTAACAACCCATTTGCAGATGCACCACCATCAGCACGTAAATTATTTATTTTGTGTCCAATGTCCATTTCCATGGCTTTTATTACATCGTAGCTTTGATATGCTATGGATTCCAATGCAGCTCTTGCAATGTGTTCAACCGATGTATCTCTTGTTAAACCTGTTATTATACCTTTTGCATTTTGATTCCAATATGGTGCTCCCAAACCCGTGAATGCAGGTATAAAGTAAACACCAGCATTGGATTTAACCTTGGCAGCTGCAAGCTCAATATCCGAAGACCTCTTGATTACACCCAATTTATCTCTAAGCCATTGAACAACGGCTCCGGCAACAAAAACACTACCTTCAAGAGCATAAGTTATCTTATTATCAAACTGCCATGCAATTGTGGTAATAAGTTTATTCTCTGAAAGCACAAGTTTGTCTCCGATATTTACCATGAGAAAACATCCAGTACCATAGGTGTTTTTCACCATACCCTTATTAATACATAGTTGTCCAAACATTGCAGCTTGCTGATCTCCGGCAACTCCGCTAATGGGTATTTTAGAACTTAGAATATTACCACTTGTATATCCTGCAATTTCTGAGTTTGAGATAACATCAGGTAGTATTGAAGCCGGTATTTCAAATATATCCAGTAATTCCTTATCCCACTCCAAGGTTTTTATATTGAACAATAATGTACGTGAAGCATTTGTTACATCGGTAACATGTTTTTTACCTTCCGTAAGATTCCATATTAACCAACTATCCACTGTTCCAAAAGCAAGTTCACCATTTCTCAAAGCTTTCCTTGCACCTCTTACATTTTCCAAAATCCACTTAATCTTTGTTGCTGAAAAATAGGCATCTAGTTCTAAACCAGTTTTATTCTTTATTATGGTAGCAAACCCTGCTTGCTTTAAAGTATCGCACATGTGCGATGTTCGGTGATCTTGCCAAACTATGGCATTATGGATTGGTAAACCTGTTTTTTTATTCCATAAAATAGTTGTTTCTCTTTGATTAGCAATACCGATACCTGCTATTTCATCAGCCTGTATACCCAGCTTTGCGATTGCCTCTGAGGCGACGGAAAGTTGAGTTGACCATATTTCAATGGGATCATGTTCAACCCAGCCATGATTAGGAAAAATTTGCTCAAATTCTTTCTGAGCAATTGCACATATCTCTCCCTTTCTGTTAAATATTATAGCACGACTACTTGTGGTACCTTGATCAAGACTTAGTATATACTCCTTATTCATGATTCAATTTAATGTTTTGTTTCATTAAAAACTCAATGGTCTTACTACATATTGGACCTGAATATATCAGGGTAATTTCGCTTTCAGGAAATCTATCACGGATACTATTGGCAATTGTAACTATTTGAATACCATCCTTCATGATAATTCTAGATTTTCTTTTTTTTACTATTCCGAAATCCTTACCAGAGAGACTAACAATTTTTATACGAGAATTCAATCCAAAATCAAGTGGGTTAACTGGCTTATGTATCGGCATAGAAAATAATCTTTTAACTAAAATATTTAAACCAAAGGTACTGATAAATCGGTAGTTTGCTAAACGATTTGTATTTTTGCCACCTCTATAAGTAATTACTCTCGCGATTAACATTATAATGAAACTTAATCTAAAATCAGATTTCAAACCAACGGGTGACCAGCCCAATGCTATTAATCAGCTTGTTGAAGGAATTGAGCGAGACGAAAAAGCACAAACTTTACTAGGAGTTACGGGATCTGGTAAGACATTTACTGTGGCCAACATGTTGGAAAGGCTAAACCGTCCCGCTCTGGTGTTAAGCCATAATAAAACTCTGGCTGCACAACTTTACGGAGAGTTCAAACAGTTTTTTCCTAATAATGCTGTTGAGTACTTTGTTTCCTATTATGATTATTACCAACCAGAGGCATTTATTCCAGTTACCAATACTTACATTGAAAAAGATTTAAGTATAAATGAAGAAATTGAAAAACTTAGGTTAAGCACTTCCTCCACATTACTCTCGGGACGAAAGGATGTCATAGTTGTATCTTCCGTATCCTGCATTTATGGTATGGGAAACCCCGACGATTTCAATAGTAATGTAATAAAGCTTAAAATTGGTCAGAAATTAAGTAGAAACAAATTTCTTAGGGAATTAGTTAATGCATTATACTCTAGGAACGATATAGAACTTAATCGTGGTAACTTCAGAGTAAAAGGCGATACAATTGATATTTATCCTGCCTATTTGGATTGGGCATATAGAATAATTTTATGGGGTGATGAAATTGAAGCCATAGAATCGATTGACCCTCTCGCAGGTAAGCGTGTAGAAGCAATGAAGGATTTAATAATTTATCCTGCCAATATTTTTGTAACATCTCCAGATAAAATGAAATCATCATTAATGGAGATTCAAATGGATATGGCAAAACAAGTGGATTATTTCAAGGAGATTGGGAAGCATTTAGAGGCAAAAAGACTTCAGGATAGAGTATCTTACGATGTGGAAATGATGCGTGAACTTGGATATTGTTCGGGTATAGAAAATTACTCTAGGTATTTTGATGGGAGAAATCCTGGGACCAGACCTTTTTGCCTTTTGGATTATTTTCCCGAAAATTACATCACCATAATTGATGAAAGTCATGTTACTCTTCCGCAATTAAGAGCAATGTATGGAGGAGATAGGTCCAGAAAACATAATTTGGTTGAATATGGCTTTAGATTGCCAGCCGCAATGGACAACAGACCATTAAAATTTGAGGAATTTGAGCAGTTAACAAGGCAAACTGTATATGTTAGTGCAACACCATCTGACTATGAACTGGAACAATCAGGAGGAGTTATAATTGAACAGTTAATAAGGCCTACAGGTTTATTGGACCCACCAATAGAGGTCAGGCCTAGTAATAATCAGATAGATGATCTACTTGATGAAATAGCAAAAACAGTTAAGGAGCAACATAGAGTCCTTGTTACAACACTTACCAAGAGAATGGCAGAGGAACTCACCAAATATCTATTAAATCTCAACATTGGAACAAGGTATATACATTCGGATGTTGATACCTTGGATAGAGTTGAAATACTACGCGACCTTCGCCTTGGTAACTTTAGTGTTTTGGTTGGTGTAAATCTCCTGAGAGAGGGGCTTGATTTACCCGAGGTTGCTTTAGTAGCAATATTAGATGCAGATAAAGAAGGTTTCTTGAGATCAACAAAATCACTAACACAAACCGCAGGTAGAGCAGCAAGGAACCTTGAAAGTAAGGTTATAATGTATGCAGATAAGATAACAAAATCAATGGCTCTAACAATTGATGAAACAAACAGAAGAAGGGAAAAGCAATTAAAATATAACGCAGATAATGGGATTACTCCAAAGCAAATAATTAAAAGTATAGATGCAATTATGGGTCAAACCGCAGTTGCTTCCACACACATTGAGGATAAAGATTATAAAGCTAATGTAAAGTCTGGAATAGCAGCAGATCCTGTGGTAAAGTACATGAGCTCCAAAGAGATAACGATGTCCATAGAAAAGAATAAAAAATTAATGCAAGATGCTGTCAAAATTCTTGACTTTATTGAAGCTGCAAGGTTAAGAGATGAAAACAAAGCATTGGAAGAACTACTACAAACTAAAGATTCATAAAAAGTTACTATGGCACACGATATAATTCCAACAAATAGAAAAGCTCTAATTATTAATATTGACACAAAACTTTTTGGAACCTTTGCTGAAATTGGTGGAGGCCAGGAAGTTGCAAGGCACTTTTTTCAGGCTGGAGGTTCATCGGAGACCATCGCCAAAACAATTTCAGCATATGATAAGAAGTTTAGTGATTCATTCTACAACCAAAATAAAATTGGAAGACATGTTAGCGAGCAAAGGCTAGTTAAAATGTTAGATTACGAATACAAGGAAGTACATAAGTTATTGGAAGATAGCCATAAGGATACCACATTCTTTGCTCTTGCCAATACCATGGAGATTATTAATTATAACAAAACAAATAATAGTCATGGGTGGATGGGTGTTAAATATCAACTAACTCCAAAAAGCAAACCAAATATTGTAATAATTCATATAAAACTTCTTGAGAATGATGCACTCCTGCAACAAGCAACCATTGGCACTATTGGTGTAAATCTGTTATTTGCGTGTAAATTCTACTATGATAGTCCTACTACTTTTTTAAAGTCTTTAACCGATAACTTGAGTATGGATAGGTTTAGAATTACGATGATGCGCATGAGCGGCCCAGACCTAGATTATATTGATAATAAACTTCTCGCTGTTCAGCTTGTAAAAAACAAAATGACCAGAAGCATAATGTTTGATAAACTAGGAAATGTGCAACAACCATATGATATGCTTTATAAAAAAAATGTACTTGCGTTCCGAGGAAGTTTTATGCCCGTTACGTTTATTGCACAGGATATATTAAACAAAAGCATGGAACTTTTTGCGAATGATGAAGATTATGAACCTGATAACACATTATCATTTTGTGAGTTGTCGCTTAATAATATTCTGTCTAAAGGCGAAGTTGATGAACAGGATTTTCTAAATAGGGTCGATATGCTAGTTAGCATTGGTCAAAATGTGATGATTTCCGATTTACCTGAATACTATAAGCTTGTGGATTTCTTTTCACAATTTAAATTAAATAAACTTCGTATAGTAATGGGTATACCCACATTTGAAAAGGTTCTAAGCAAAAAATATTATAAAAATCTAAGAGGTGGTATTCTTGAAGCAGTTAGTAAAATGTTTCCTTCAAATATGAAATTATACATTTATCCCACAAAGAGATACAAAGGTGATGACATAATAACCACAAATAATCTTGAAATAGATCATGATATAAAATTAATATTTAACTACTTGAAGGAAAGACGATTTATCCTCGATATTATAAGTGATATGAAAGATCAGCTTCATATTTCCACAAGAGAAGTAAATAGTATGTTAAAGAGTGGAAATGAGGAATGGAAAAAATATGTGCCAGATAGTGTTTCAAAAATCATAAAGAATAGAGGTATTGACAAGGATAATTTAGCCTAATCCAATGCACATCATCATCTCAATTTAAGATATCCAAAAATAAATTGCCAATATGTATTATTATATCAAGTAATTGATTGAAGTTGGTAACACTATTAATTGGGTTATTTATTATGAAAGTTTTTAAGAAAAGTGGATGGCCTGTTTTATAATTTAACCATTATACCAAGAGTAGGTAAAACTGTACCAGATGTATTGGCTACAGATTTTAAAACATAATCCTTACCATTATTTATTGTTTCATAAGTTCCATCAGGATTTTTCTCACGAACTATGTAGTCTTGACCTTTGAATTTAAAGTTATATAAATTTTGAATGTCAATGTATACCATGAGTGTCCATTTATCAAAGAAAAAGTTTTTATCTACTCTCACATCTAGCTGATGAAAAGGTTCAAATCTCAATGTATTTAGTTGCGAATAATCGAAGTAAGCTGATCCCTGTGCATTCCAAGCTTCAACATTTTCTGAAGTTTGTAAATCATAAGGTGTATATGGTAGGCCCCCAACAAACCTCCACTTAATACCCGCACGCCATGTTTTCTTAAAATCTTTGTAGGCAGTTAAAGTCAGAATATGTCTACTATCCCAAGAAGAAGCGATATACTCTCCCTGGAGATCAGTAAATAAGCTTCTAACATAGGTATAGGCTGCAAGCATGGTAAAACCATCCAAATTAACTCTATTTAAAACTTCCAACCCAGATGCCCTACCCTTTCCAGTAAATGTCACAGGAGCAGCTCCTGCCACGCTATAATCAGCACCCTGATTTGCTAAACTAGCACCTGTCATCAAATCAATGGGATACTGGAAATAATCCTTGTAAAAACCTTCTAATGATAATAAAACCTTATCTGAAAAACGATATTCGGCTCCAATAGTGTATTGATTAACTCCAATGTACTTAGATATATCTTCGTTCAATAAATTATCATTATTATCACTATAACCTAGAGTTGTATAGGCAGGTTGTTGGAAATATCTACCATAACCAGCATTTAATGAAGCTTTATCTGTCACTGCATAAGACATCAACAATCTGGGAGATAACTGGTTAAAAGGATTAGACATTGCAGAATTGTAATCATTACCATCTGCTCTAATACCAAATGAAACTAGTAATCGGCCCTTTAAAATAGTTTTAGTTGCCTGAGCTGAGAAACCATATTTAATAATGTCAATATCTGTTGTATAGTTGATATAATCCAAGCTATCATTTAAGAATATTGTTTGAAATGTTGAATTGTAGTAATCACCGTACTCAGCATTGATACTGAAATTATATTTAACACCTCTATTCCTCATTGTAAGCTCATATCTAAACTTGTTCTCTGCTTCTGTTGAGTTATATTCAAAATTTTTAGGTTGGTATTCGTTGTTATCAGGATACTTGTAAAGCTCGTTGCTTAGCATATTTCTGCTCACTACCAAAGTATGGAAACCATTTTTGAAGAAGTTATTGTAAACAACTCCAAAGGTGTAACTCCACTGGTTATTTACAGGGATCTGACTTAGGATATATTCCTGACTCTCATCGGGATCCTTAATATCAGTATTTAGCTTTAAATTATCCAACGACCCAATACTTATAACAGTTAGTTTATTTCTTTCATTAAAATCAGTTCGTAGCTTAAATTGATAATCATTAAACGTTGGTAAAAATGGTAACCCTATGGCTGAAAATAGGAATTGAAGATAAGATCTTCGAACTGAAAATATATAACTTGACTTATTACCCATTGGACCATCTAAGGTGAGCGCTGCTTCACTTGCGCCTATAGCTATTTGTAAATTCGTCTTATCCTTACTTCCCTCCTTTTGTTTAAAATCCAGAATACCACTAAGTGCATTATATTTATCGGCTTGGAATGATCCAGAGTAAAAATCAACTGACTGAATAAAGTCTGCATTGATTATACCCACTGGCCCCCCTGATGCTCCTTGAGTTGAAAAATGATTTAATACTGGAATTTCAATCCCATCTAAAAAGAACCTATTCTCACTTGGACCTCCACCTCTTATTATAACATCATTACGAAATGCTGGAGTACTACCTACTCCTGGGAAAGATTGTATTACCCTGCTAATATCTCTATTACTTCCTGGGTTACTTTCTATTTCTTTTACCCTAATAGATTGCATCGAAAGGGGTGCCTCCAATACCTTCTCAAAAGGGTCTGCCTTTACTACTACCTCGTTCAATAATTGCTCATTCGGTTCGAGATTAATTTCAACAAATGGTATGTTATTGTTACTAACCAGAACATCAGCACTAAATGCAGGTTCATATCCTACATATGAAACCTGAAGTTTAATATAACCTGGATCTATACCTGTTATTGAAAAATTCCCATCGAAATCACTAGTTGTACCAATTTGCGTTCCTGCTATAACAACATTAGCGAATGGAATTGGTTCATTATTTGTTATGTCTGTTATTGTCCCTTGAATCTCTCCATTTTGAGATTTGAGTGAACACGTAAATAAAATAATTATTGTTAGCAGTATTAATTCTTTCTTCATTGGCGCCTGGTCTTCAAGCTTTTACACAAATAAACATACTTGTATTTAGCTCAAAATTTTTAATAATGTTTGTTATAAGAAATATTAATTCGCAATAATACGCAGAAATACTAATTTTAGAAATACTAACGCTAATTGATTTGATTTAGTACGTTATTGGAGCCTAATTACTTACTATAAGTGGTAAGGTCAGAGTTTATAACTCCTTTTTAATTATATCCTCCTATATTCCAACTGATACCTGTTGACACATAGTTCATTCTGTGATTAATACCTGTACCAAAGGAAAAATCATATTGAAGGTTATTACGAATCAGATATGTAAAACCACCATCAAAACTAGAGTAGTTGTCTTTGAAATTGTCTACATCCCCATACACTTCTGCATACAGTCCCAATTTATCTGTAATTGAATAGCCAGCTACAAAAGTATAAACCAAGTTTCCATTTTCATATCCAAAATAATCATATCCTAAATTGCAAGCTAATCCTACTTTATCTGATAAACTATAAGATAAAGCGAATTTATTAATTGTTCCATATTTAGTATTTGTGAGGTCATAAGATCCTGTTGGAATAATCAAGTGTGAAAGAAATCCTAGTATAAATTTACCATTAGTACTGGTGTATATATTTACCTTACCTCCCACTTCCAAATCTGAAATCCCTGTGGTTGAATATCCCTTCCCTATGTTTTTTAGATTCACAAGGTTTGTTACTACACGTAGTTCAATAAAATCAGTTAAACCAATTCTAAAAAGGTTTGATGGTCCATACCAATTTTGATAGTGCATGCCATCTGATTTTATATATTCCAGAGAGAATCCTGTTTCAATCTGAAAACTTCCTATTGGCACTGTAGTAGCACTTTCAGTTTGGTCAGGCCTGTCAGTAATAATTGATTGAGAATTTAAATTTACAATTGGGAAAATTGTAATCAAGATTAATAACCTTATTATACTTTTCATGTTGTAACGTGGTTAATTTATATAATGGCAAATTTACTATCAATAATATCCTTAGTCTAATAAATAGGTCAAAAACTTTTAAAATATTCTAGTATGACTAATCGAATTTGCGACGATCTTTCTTTTTCATGCCAACCTTTCTTTTGGATTCAAGTCTTCTGACAACAGAGGATTTGGTAGGTTTTGTTTTTATTCTTGGCTTTGTTACCACTAATGCGTCCTTTAGTAATTCGATGAATCTTTTTGTCACTATCTCCTTGTTCTTTAACTGACTTCGTGTATCATCGCTAGTCAGTATCAAATCATATTTCAAATTAAGCCTATTTCCTAGTCTATCAATCAAAATTGATTTCTCTCGATTATCTAGAACTTGGGATGAAATAATATTGAATCGCAGTTCAACCTTTGTTGACACTTTATTTACATTTTGTCCACCAGAACCGCTACTTCTGATAAACTTGAATACTAATTCATTTATCAACCTTTCGTTCATAGGTCAAAATTAATCAATTGTAATCACCATATGAAACAAGTACAAAATAACTTAATTTTGTAATGACAAAAAAATCTTATGGCAGCACCGTTGGCAGAATTATTGCGTCCAGAAAAGCTTGATGACTATATTGGACAGAAACACCTTGTGGGAAAGGATGCTATACTTTATAAAAGTATTAAGTCGGGTAATATACCTTCGATGATTCTTTGGGGACCTCCTGGGGTGGGAAAAACAACTCTTGCCAATATAATATCAAAGACATTAAATAAAGAATTCTATACCCTAAGCGCAGTAAGTTCCGGAGTAAAGGAAGTTAGGAATGTAATTAAGCAGGCAGCAATTTTCGATGGTAATGCAATATTATTTATTGACGAAATACACAGGTTTAGTAAGTCTCAACAAGATTCATTGTTAAATGCTGTGGAAAAAGGGATAATAAGTTTAATAGGTGCCACCACAGAAAACCCATCATTTGAAGTAATAAGTCCCCTACTCTCAAGGTGTCAGGTATACATACTTAAAAATCTAGAGGCGGAAGATTTAATAAAACTTTTAAAGAATGGAATCAAATTATTAGCCAATAAATTTGATTTATCAATTGAGTTGAAAGAGCATGAAGCCTTACTTAGAATCTCAGGTGGTGATGCACGGAAAATTTACAACGCCCTTGAGTTAGTTGTTTATCAGGAGAAAACAAATAAGTCTGAAATAATAATTACCAATGATATTGTATTAAATTGTATACAAGAAAACCTTGCAATATATGATAAGCAAGGAGAGATGCATTACGATATTATAAGTGCGTTTATTAAATCCATCAGAGGTAGCGACCCAAATGCAGCCGTATATTGGCTAGCACGAATGGTGGAGGGTGGTGAGGACCCTAAATTTATAGCTCGCAGAATGTTAATACTTGCATCTGAAGATATTGGCAATGCTAATCCCAATGCTTTATTATTGGCAAACACTTGTATGGATGCAGTAAATAAAATAGGATGGCCAGAAAGTAGAATATTACTATCACAAACTGCCATCTACCTTGCAAATTCTGCTAAAAGTAACTCATCATATACTGCGATCAATGATGCTCAGCAGTTTATTCATAAAACTGGGAACTTACCAGTCCCTATTCAATTGAGAAATGCACCCACCAAACTCATGAAAGATATTGGTTATGGCAAAGAATATATGTATTCACATAATTTCGAAGGCAACTTTTCGGATCAAGAGTTCTTACCTGAAGACATAAGTGGGACAATATTTTATCAGCCTGGTAATAATAGTCGAGAACATAGTGAGAAGGAAATTATCAAGAAAAGATGGGGTAAGAAATATAAATATTGAAAATTTACAAAACATGGATAAGATAACACAAAATATTATTGACCATTCATTGGAATATGCATCTGAGCTGCTTAATGATACCAAGCAATGTTACCCGTTTGGAGCATTTATAGATAGAAAAGGTCAGGTTCATCCGCTGGAGTTTGAAATTGAAGATAAAAGAAACATCCCTAATAATGAGACAGTAAGAGATGCCCTTACGAAGTATTGTGAGGAGGAGACTAAATTGGGAAGAATGCTCGCCTATGGTTTAACCTATGAGGCTTCTGTTAGCTTATCCGAAGATGAATCTCCAATCGAAACAATTGCAATTGATATTGTAAATCCAAATGATACTGAATTACCCTTATATTACTTTCCTTATGAATTTAATAGAAATGGAACTTTAATATTTGGTGATACATTTGCCGTGAGAAGATAATAACTTAGATGTCATCGTTGTTCCCTTTTATAGGACCATAGCATTAACATTATCCCGCATAGCAAAGAAAATATTGCGATGGCAAAAGTTATCGTAAATCCAAATAATTCATAAAAAATAACACCCGTTATGGGTGCAAATATTGATCTAACTCCAGTCAATGATAAGTGTAGAGATTGATATGTTCCGGATTCATCAGGTTTACAAAAATATGCAGAACCTATATTCCACAGAAGTACCATCGTCGCAGCAAATATCCCATGAAAAATAATGTATACAATTAGGGTGTAGTAAATGGTAATATCCAAGAACTTGAAGTGAAATGGAATATATGTTGTTAGACTCAATGCTGCAATATAAATAGCAATTGACAAATAGGTAATTGCAGCAAATTTTCGTGGATCAATATTTCCGATCAGCTTACCAAAATATGGCAACAGCATAATTGCCAATAGGTTGTATGAGTTACGATAAAATGCAACACTTGAATAATTTAGATTCAAAGCCTCATAGAAATAAATTGTAATAACCGTAACAGATATCATAAATGAGAAACCATAATACATAAACCCCATCTCAAAATGCCTATAAGGCTTATTGGTTTTAAGTATGGTATACATTTGCTTAATGGATGCCTTAACCGACTCACTTATTGAATGTCTAATTATTACATCATTCTCTTCCTGATATCTAATAAGTGATAAAACAAAAACAGAAATGATTCCCAATAAACCCGCAAAAGGAATAATATATATAAATGCAAAATTGTTAAAGTCTAATATATATCCATAGGCAAAGGTTACAACTAACATTACTATTTTATTGACACTAGTAGAGTAACTATATAATTTACCAAAATTATTGTGCCTGTAATTCAATTTAAGCAGCAAGTTTATGCTTGGTTTTATGAAAATATTACCAAAAAAATAAATTAAAAAAAGAAACAAGAAAATATAATGATAATAGGGTTTAGCTAACATCTGTTCATTGGTAGATGGAAACAAAAGAAGAGCAAACAATGGTAATCTGGTAGCAATGGCGACTGTTCTCAATAATTTTTTTCTATTCTTAACTCTTCGTAGAAATTCGTTTATTACTATCAGAAACAAGAATACCAAAGCACTAAACTGAAAAAGAAAACTCAATTGATAATTTGTTCCATGTAGGCTTTTAATAAAGACAAACTCATTTAACGCAAGAATACCAAGTACAAAACCTTCTATCACCATATATATGGTGTGAAGTCTAAATGTTCTTCTCTCATTAAAGGTAAGATTATAGAACCTTTTAACCAATCTCATTTGCCTAAATTATATTTTAAAATTCCGGCAAATTTAGTTTACAAACTCATACAAATTAGAAAAGAAGCATTAAGTTTGCCCCCATGAACCTTATATTGGCAATTATTACTCGATTGTTTGTCTTATTTTTTGCGTTAATACCTTTCTGGTTACTATATATTATTGCAGATATTCTTTGCTTTATTTTACACAGGGTATTTAGATATAGATTAACTGTAGTAAGATCCAATCTACATAAATCATTTCCTGAAAAGTCAGAAAAAGAAATAAAAAGAATAGAGAAATTGTTTTATCAAAACCTTTCTCAGATTATGGTTGAGAGCCTAAAGGCATTTACCATGTCTAAAAAACAAATACTAAAAAGGCATAAGATTATAAATCTAGATGATGTAAGTGATTTATATGATGATAAATATGGCGGTATTATTGCATTACCCTGTCACTATGGAAACTGGGAGTGGGGAGCAATGTCATGCAGGCATTTGGCCTGGGACCCAATTGCATTTTATAAGCCATTATCTAATATCTATCTTGATAAATACATAAAAAATAATAGATCTAGGATTGGAACTGAATTGGTTTCAATATTTGAAACCGCAAGGTGCTTTGTAAATAACAAAGACAAACATAAAATATATGTAATGGCTTCTGATCAAAGCCCATCAAATAAAGCAAAATCAATATGGGTAAAGTTTATGGGAATTGAAACCGCGTTTTTACATGGACCTGAATTTTACTCAAAAAAATACAACTATCCTGCTGTATTTGTTGATATTCAAAGGGTGAGGAAGGGTTACTATGAGCTTGAATTAACCACATTAGCTGATAACCCCTCAGAACTACCACCAGGGGAGTTGACTAAACTATATGCAAATAAACTTGAAGAGATCATAAGAATAAGACCTGAGAATTGGTTATGGTCTCACAAAAGGTGGAAACTAACGAAGGATAATTAGTATAATACTAGTTAACTAGTCCCTGCAAAGGAGAAATACAGTTGGTTTTTTATTCATATCAGGCAGTGATTTTTTCCACTCTCCCACTGTTTTAGTTTTTATTGATTCGGTTGAAAGTGTTAAATCGGTTGCAATGCATAGGTTGGTGTCTATAGAACATACACTAATAATTGATTTTAACATTTGATTATTACGATATGGAGTTTCTATGAATATTTGTGTTTGGCTCTTTCTCTTTGAATTTGACTCAATATCTTTTAAATATTTAGCAAGAATATTCCTCTCGATTGGAAGGTAACCATGAAAAAGAAAGTTTTGGCCATTTAATCCTGATGCCATCAATGCCAATAAAATTGAATTTGGACCAACAAGAGGTATAACTTGAATACCTTTAATATGGGCCAATTTAACCACAACAGAACCCGGATCAGCTATACAAGGTGTTCCAGCTTCTGACAATAGACCAATATTGCCTCCTTTCATGGCTGAATCTAGATATGAATACACCTCACTTTGGTCCGTATGTTTATTAAGCTCTAAAAAACTAATATGATCGATTGGAATTGGATGGTTTATCCCACTTAGAAATCTCCTTGCAGTACGAACCTGTTCTACAATAAATGTGTCTATAGTATGAATAATAATACTACTATTATAACTCGGTTGAACTTTTTCAATTGATTCCAAAGGTCCCAGTGGTGTAGGTATTAAATATAATTTACCTTTCATAGTTAAAATGGTAGTTTTGATAGATCAACATTTCCTCCGGAAATAATTAAGCCAATATTAGAACCCTTTGCTTTAACCTTATTTTCTATCAAAGCTGCGAGTGTTACTGCCGATGAAGGTTCTATAATAATTTTCATTCGTTCATATATAAGTTTCATTGCCTTTATTATGGAATCCTCGGAAACCGTTACAATTTCTTTTACATAACTCATAATTATTGGGAAGTTCCTTTTACCAAGAGATGTAAGCAAACCATCAGCAATTGTATTTGGATTAATACTTGGAATAATTTCTCCTGCTAAATATGATTTATATGCATCATCGGCACCATCAGGTTCGCAACCTATTACTTGAATATTATGACCAAAATAATCAGCAGAAAGGGCAGCTCCTGATATTAGCCCACCACCACCAACAGGGCACAATATCATATCAAGTTCAGGGACATCCCGACATAATTCTAATGTGGCAGTCCCCTGCCCTGCTATAATAGCATAGTCATCGTAGGGATGTAATTCTGTGGCACCAGTATTACTAATTAGCATTGCTAATGTTTCCTCTCTGGCTTTTAGATTGGGTTCACAAAAAGTTATTTTCCCTCCGTATTCTTTAACGGCATTAACCTTAACTTTTGGCGCATTTTTAGGCATTACAATATATGCTTCAATGTTTAATATTTTTGCAGCTCTTGCCAATGATTGGGCAAAATTTCCAGAAGAATGTGTAGCTACGCCGTATTTTGTCTCTTCATTGGATAGATTCATAATTGCATTAACAGCCCCTCTAGACTTGAATGATCCTGCATTTTGAAAATTCTCACATTTAAAATAAAGGTTATTATTGAACATTTCGTCCAATAACTTGGAAGTTAACACTGGAGTATGTTTTATGAAGGGCTTTATTACTTTATGAGCCTCTAATATATCCGTTTTGGATGGTATTCTCTCTGACACGCAATAATTTTTTACTTCCTGTTATCCTCAGCGATTTTTGCGGTAACCTTATCAATTATTGTCATAAATTCATTAAAACCTAAAGTTCCGCTGTAAATCGGATCGGGTAAAACTTTATTACTACCCGGTTCAATAACATTCATTATATAATCAACCTTTGCTTCATCATTTTTATTTCTGGTTAAATCTTTTACTTCGCGTAAGTTTTTTGTATCCATTACATATATTTTATCAAACCTATCAAAATCGTTTTTCAAAAATATTCTTGAATTTCCCGTTAACTCTACATTAAAACCTTTTGCTGCCTCGACTGCTCTGTAATCCGGAGCATCGTTTATAGTTGTCGGTGAAAAACCTGCTGAATCCACAATTCCATCCAGATCATATTTCTCAAACTTTTTCCTCATTAATGCTTCAGCAATTGGTGAGCGGCATACATTTCCTGTGCATACAAAAAGTACATTCATAATTAATAAATTATAATTTGGTTATAAAACATTTCGAGCCTAACTCACTCTATTAAGCCCATTTAGGTATTTTAAAACTTAAAGTTTTAGCTTTTTATCAATATCATCTACATAGACCCTAAACTGCTTATCTGTTTCGATTAGATTATTTACAGTTCTGCATGCGTGTAGGACAGTTGCGTGATCCTTATTGCCACAATGTAAACCAATTGTTGCCAATGAATTTTTTGTATGCATCTTAGAAAAGTACATTGCCAATTG
The DNA here is from genome assembly GCA_018661505.1 of Lentimicrobiaceae bacterium. GTDB lineage: Bacteria > Bacteroidota > Bacteroidia > Bacteroidales > F082. The sequence goes on along the minus strand of JABJIE010000043.1, from coordinate 24,704 downwards.
ACGAGCCTGTACAATCTCACGCTTTCTAGTTTTTGAGTTTAAAACATCCAATGGAACACTAAAGTAGTCGCAAACAACTTTTTGGATATAATCTATGGATATCTCTCTAGTGGTACTTTTCACAAACTTATCAATCATTTGTCTTGCTAGATCAAGAGTTATAGATTTCTTGTTTAGAGTTGATTGAGCCAAAATTGAGATCAGTGCACCTTCCATCTCACGTATATTCGTGGTAATGCTGTATGCGAGGTATTCAACAACCTCATATGGCATTTCAATACCATCCTTATAAAGTTTTTTACGTAAGATAGAGATACGTGTTTCTAAATCTGGCATTTGCAAATCAGCTGCCAATCCCCATTTAAATCTTGAAAGCAATCTTGGTTCCATTCCCTTTAGCTCAACAGGTGGCTTATCTGAAGTTAAAACAAGTTGCTTATTATTTTGATGTAAATGGTTGAATATATGAAAAAACACATCCTGAGTTTTTTCCTTTCCAGCAATAAACTGGATATCATCTATGATTAGAACATCTATCATCTGATAAAAATGAACAAAATCATTTTGATTGTTATTACGAACAGAGTCAATATATTGATTGATAAACTGGTCTGTTTTTACATATAATACAATCTTTTCTGGAAAATTCTTTTTTACCTGTAAACCTATTGCATGGGCAAGGTGTGTTTTTCCTAAGCCAACACTACTATATACAAGCAAGGGGTTAAAGGCTGTTTTGCCAGGATTTTCAGATATAGCCCAGCCGGCAGATCTAGCTAACCTATTACATTCGCCCTCAATAAAATTATCAAATGAATATGTATCTACCAATTGAGATTCAACTTTTAACTTCTTTAATCCTGGTATAATAAAAGGATTAGGTATATCTCTTGTTTTTCCTTTGTTTAAGTCAAGTGGCATAGATACTTGGTTGTTTTGAGTTGCTTTTTTATCTGTGGCAGGATACTTAACTGCATAAGACTTAGATTTATCTGTACTATTGTTATCTACAATAACGCTATATTCTAGCGAAGCACCTGACCCAATCACCATTCTAATTGTTTTTCTGAGAAGAGTAATATAGTGCTCTTCTAGCCATTCATAGAAGAACTGACTTGGCACTTGAATTGTTAAAACATCATTATCAAAATTAATAGGGTTTATTGGAGCAAACCACGTATTGTAACTTTGAGGAGGAATATTGTCTTCAATAATAGAAAGGCATTTGTCCCAGATTTCAACGCACTTATTCTTCATTTGGAGGTAGAATTTTCTCGAATAACAAAAACAATTGGCTAGTAATAATTTAATTCGCTGTAAATCAGCTTACTCCCACAAGTATTATTGACTTACATTTGCGTTAACAAATATGGGTTAAAAATATTTAATAAAAAACATAAATATTACTTGACTTTTTAAAAATATTGTGTTATCTGTGTACAAACGTTAAATATTGCTATATTACTGTTAATCAGCTATTTTATTATAACCCCTCTTATTTTATCAATTTTTTTTCTTGTGATTTTTTCTTGATTTTTTTTCAGTTCGATGTAAATTTTACAATTTGAATCAAAATCTTGTTTTAGGATTCTTAATTTTTCTTCCTTAATTATTCGCATAACAGAATTCATCAGAGGATATTCAAATGATAAAATAACTTCACTGGAAATATATTTTTTTATTATTTTATTTTTTTCTAAAGCATCTTTAGCAGCAGACTTATAAGCCTTAATTAATCCACTTACACCAAGTTTTGTTCCTCCAAAATATCTTACTACAACCAATAGGGTGTTGGTAATACCATAGGATAAAAGCTGATTCATTATTGGTTTACCTGCTGTTCCTGAGGGCTCACCATCATCACTACTTCTGGAAACCTCATCCTCAGGGTTAAATCTGTATGCATAGCAATGGTGTCGTGCATCGTAGTATTCTTTCCGAATGGAATCCATTTCCTTCTTAACATCTTCAAGGTTTTCCACATGACAGGCTTTGGCAATAAACTTACTCCCCTTGTCTTTGAATATACCCTCACTTTTTAATGTTACTGTCAAATACTCGGTTACTTCATCCATTTTATATCAGTAGTGATAATTATTTTCAAAAATAACAATATTAATATCCTAATTTTTGAATTATTTATCTTATTCTAACTGTGCAAGGGAATTGAATAAGTATAAAAACGAATTCCACAAAGCGAAATAAATTAACTTGTTATATATTTAACCAATCCATATAAGTACTAGATTTGTAACATCAAATTTTTTCCATAATTATACATATTATTTAATGCCACTACTAATGAAAATATGGCCACTATTAGTCCTTACATCGGTAATTAATTTTAATGCTCTCTCCCAAAGCACCGATATTTATAATAATTTTTATAGTAGGTATTATGGTACTGTAGATAGTAATATATATGTTACTGCTAATCTTATAGTATTGAATGATGCCTTGTCGGGTACCTATAACTATAGTTATGTTAACAGACTAAATGAGAAAAATAAGTCAAAAAGTCTTCCCGTTGTGGGAAGTCTAACAAATAGTATTGCAAAACTAAAAGAGTATGGAAAAAATAATTTTTTCCTGGAAGGAAGCTTAAGTGAAGAAAAATTTAATGGAGAATGGATATTAAATGATAACCATATATCCTTCAATCTTAATGAAGAATACCCCCCTGGAAGTATGGAGCTTGACGTTCACTACCTTCACTCTGAGGAAAGACTTGTCAAAGACTCAACAAACAGTCCAACAGCTGAGCTAGAGCTAACACTAATATACCCACAGAAATCAAATGGCAGTAATGTTCATGACTCAATATCCAAATTTATTTCCGCTGGGTTTTTTGGCATTAATTCACATTCCCTCATGCCAGATTCAATGCTTACAATGTTTGAGGGTGAATATTACAATAACTATAAAGATCAAAACACAAGCCGTTATCTAAGTGGTTCCTCATTTAATTGGCAAAAAAGTATTAGCATGTCTGTCTTAAATAACTCAAATGGTATTTTATGCTTAGAATATGTTAAATATGCATATTCTGGAGGTGCACATGGTATGACAAATATATCTTTTGACAATATCAACACAGAGAATGGAATACGATATGATTATAAAGATATTTTCGTTGACAACTCGGACAGTATAATCTCTGATTTACTAACTACACAATTATATATGGACAAAGGTATTCCGACTGACATAAAACTTTCTGATGCTGGTTATTTTGTGGATCAGATAAAACCAAATCACAATTTATTTATAAATAATAGCGGTGTGGGATTCGTCTATAATAGCTATGAAATAGCCCCATATTCATATGGACAGACATTTATTTTTTTGGAATATGATAAGATAAGAGAAATTTTGTGCAAGGAAACACCTGCTTTCAAATTGTTAAAATAATAATTACTCTTTAATCAATTGTCCGGTTTAGGAAATCATTAAATGGTTTCATCTTGGAAAAAACAACCATTGAGTTATTAATATAATCATCATCTTCAAAAAAATCATCGGAAACCTTATGCACTATATTATAGTCTTTGAATTTAAGTAGGTCTAAATCTTTAAAATCCTTTGAAAAACCAACAGGTGGTCTAATGAGTTTATTTCCCCTCACCTCTTCAAATAATTTTAAAAAGTCCTTATCGTTAATAATAGCCTTATACTCATTGGCATTATAATATATCTCAGATCTTATGTCTTTCAAGATATTAGCAGGAGGACGATAGGACCCTCCAGCCAAGATTGTATTGTTTGGTTCAATATGAATATAATAACCGGCATAGTTTGATTTTCTTCCTCCAGGGGCTATGTACGCTCCCATATGAGTTTTATAAGGACTCTTATCCTTTGAAAATCTTATATCTCTATAGATTCTAAATATTGAGTCTTTTGCCTGTAGTCTGCTCAATTTAATATCATATAATGCCAGTGATTGTATTACTTTGTTTATTATCTCAGCAAATTCCTCCTTAGCATCTATGTACTTACTTTTATTGTTTTGGAACCATTCTCTATTGTTGTTTTCATTTAGTTGCTTTAAGAATGCTATTATTTTGACGCTCATTGCTATAGGTATTACTAATTTATTAATTTTACGCTAAGAGTTAACCTAAATAACCTCTTCTTCAAAATTAATTTATAATTCTAATGCACTTCAAAATTGGGAATATTTTAACAATATTCTGTATTGTTAGTGTTCTATCAAATGGTAGGATATACTCTCAGGAAACCACTGGAAGTAGGTCAGCAGCAATGGGAAGATCTTCTGTTGCAATAAGCGACTTTTGGTCAATTGTAAACAATCAATCTGGTATTGCCAATCTCAATAAACCATCCGTTGGCATCTATTATGAACCAAGGTTTTTTATGAGTGACATTAGCAGTAAATGTGTGGCAGGTTTCATACCAATAAAACATATCGTTGTAGGAGCTTCATATGAACATTTTGGTTATGAAATGTATAACAGGCAAAAAATTGGACTGGTCATCGCAAAGGGCTTTGGAGAACATCTTAGCTTTGGATTACAACTTGATTATATTTCCACAAATATTGGCAATAATTATGGCTCCAGTAATGCCATAACATTTGAAGCTGGGATTCAATCATCACTGAACAAAACTATTAAAGTTGGGGCATGGGTATATAATCCTATAAATAGTTTCCTATCAAAACAAAATAAAGAACGTTTAGTTACAATTATTAGAGTTGGTATATCATGGAAATTGTCCGATGATATATTATTAGTTATGGAAACAGAGAAAAACACACGTATTCATCAATTAATAATTAAGACTGGATTTGAGTATAACATTAGTGAGCAGTATTTTTTTCGTGCAGGATTTTCAACACACAAAGAGATATTCAGTTTTGGTATTGGCATTATAATTAAAAAGTTCTCATTCAACATGAGTTCGATAATGCATGAGTCGATGGGATTTTATCCACAAACATCTTTAGTTTTCAGTCCTAGTAATTGAATAATTAATGGCCATGAAGATAAATCTTAGTTGTATATCAATAATTACTATTAATTTGTTATCTAACCTACTAATTGCCCAAATAAACGACTCAACAAAGCTTTATGATTTTGATGCTATATCCATACAATTGGAGAATATTGCAGAAAATCATAATGCCCAATTTGATTACAGCGATTTAGTAAGTGACTATGTTATTTACTTGAAGAACCCCATTAATATTAATGGTAACGATGTACATATTCTACGAGATATATATCTGATTAATAATGTACAACTAAACAATCTAAGATCATACCTTACAAATTATGGCAAAATACTTAGCATTCAAGAGTTAATGTTTATTGAGGGTTTTGATGAAATAACGATTAAACAATTGGAACCTTTTATATGTTTGAATCAAGAAAGAGTAAATAAGCAAGTTAATCTTAAAAAAATTAAATATCTAAGGCATGAAATTTTATTGAGATCTAGTAGAATTCTTGAAAAAAAGGATGGCTATAGTCTACCACGTGATTCTGCCGCAGGTCATAAAGGATCCGTTTATTTGGGAGACCCATATGGACTCTACCTTAGATATAAGATTAATTTGGATAATAAAATTATTGGAGGACTTACTCTGGATAAGGATGCTGGGGAACTTATTTTTAAAAAGAATATTTCCGATACAATTAATGAATTAATTCACAGCAAATTAAACAATGGTTACGACTTCCTTTCTGCGTTTATTTCTCTAAAAAATGTATGGAAATTTAAAAGTGTAATTATTGGTGATTACCATTTAGAATTTGGACAGGGATTAACGCTATGGACTGGTCTATCATTTAATAGAACATCCGAAGGTACTCAAATAGAAAAATACCAAAGAGGTATCAGGCCTAATACATCAGCAAATGAGAATTACTATCTCAGGGGCATAGCAGCAACATTCCAACATAAAAATATATCACTCACACCATTTTACTCACGAAACCTTATAGACGCTAACTTAATCCAACCATATAGCAATGAAATTGGTATATCAAGTATACTTGAATCGGGGTATCACAGAACAATAAATGAGTTATTGGACAAAAATGCTCTTGAGGTTCAATTGCTTGGCGCAAATATGCAAATTAGAACTACATATTTTCGAGCAGGCTTTACGGCTTTCAAAACCAAACTTGATAATCCTATTTTACCATCTGAATATTTACATAAAAAATTTGATGTAAATGGCGACAACCTAATCAATGCTGGTGCTGATTTCGCCTATTCATCAGAAAAACTTGGAATATTTGGAGAGCTGTCTATGTCCTCAAACGGCTCAATTGCTGGCCTAGTGGGCATAAATGCATATCTTGATAGTAGGTTCTTTATGTCGGCATCATATTTCAATTATGGAGCAAACTATCATAACCTCTATTCTAATCCATATTCATTTAATGGCACATCATCAAATCAAAGAGGTATACACATTGGGGTCAAAGCTTTTATTATGCGGGGATTAAACATATATGGATATATTGAGTTTGCAAGATTTAAGTGGCTGAGATATGGGTTATCTAAGACACTTTCCACATCAAAAAATTATGTGCTGAAGCTCAATTATATATTAAACTCCAAATATTCATGCTACATAAAATACAGGTATAGTAATAAAGAAGAAAACCTAAATTCCACCATGATATACTTACCTGAAGTTTATGATGTATATAAGCATGAATTAAAAGGGTTTATATCTTATTTCCCACTTAACTACCTCAATTTCAGAAATAGGGTAGATTTTATTTTGTCAGATGATAATCATCGTAATAAAGTATTCGGATATATGCTTTATCAGGATATTTTATACAAACCAATTAATAGTAAGTATAATATTACTCTTAGATATATGTTATTTTCAACTCAAGACTATAACACAAGAGTATACACATATGAGAATGATGTTCCATATGCATTTTCTATTCCTTCATTTTTTGGCAGTGGTCAGAGATGGTACTTAATGTTTCGTTATGATATAAACAAAAGCCTTTCCCTGTGGATTAGAATTGCAAGAACAATCTATTTTAACAAAGAAACAATCGGAACGAGTAATGAAAGAATTAATGGAAATACTTCGTCAGAGGCAAAAATTGAAATTAAGATTAAAATTTAGCTCAATATATAATAGATACTTTAATCTTAATGGTAGATCTAGTGGAGTTTCTTGCGCTTCAATAAATATGGAAGTATTATACCATCGAACCCCTTATTGATATCTGCTCTTACATAATCTATATTATACCTACCACATTTCATTTCAAGATCATGTTGAATTTTGGCAGACATCTCGGCATACCTTTCTCGAATCTCACTGGGATTTATCCGAAGCTGTTCGCCACTTTCCATATCTACTAATTTATATGGTCTATCCTCTAGATGTAGATCTTCCTCAAGCTTTTTATCCACAACATGAAATAAAATTACCTCGTGATTATAATGTCTAAAATGTTGTAAAGACTGAAAAAGCTTGTCGGCTCTATCATAGTCATCAAACATATCGCTGAAAATAATAACCAAAGATCTTTTATGTATCATTTCCGCAATTTGATGCAGTGAATTGGGAATATCTGTTTTTTGATCCTCATTAAGGAGTTTTTGATCAAGTATTTTTTCAAGTTCTCCAAATAAATATTTGATATGAACAGAGTTTGACTTGGCATGGCTGTGAAGATTTATCTTATCTGTAAATAGACTTAAACCTGTTGCGTCTCTTTGCTTTTTCATCAATGACATCAATGCTGCAGCCGCATATATTGAAAATACTATTTTGTTAGGGTTATCAAAAGAGGGCTCATTCATTTTTGGAAAATACATTGATGAGGAGCAATCTAATATTAATCGACAACGAAGATTTGTTTCTTCCTCAAACCTCTTAACAAACATTTTATCTGTTCTACCAAATAATTTCCAGTCAATATGTCTAGTGGACTCACCTGAATTATACTGCCTATGCTCAGCAAACTCTACTGAAAAACCATGAAATGGACTTTTATGAAGCCCGGTTATTGTGCCCTCAACCACCTGATTAGCGAGCATCTCAAAGGAACTCATTTGCTGAATCCTACTATGATCTAAATTACGGGCCATAATTCAAAATTATGATAAGCTGATAAGTAGCCACAAAAATAGGGTTATAATTGAGTTTTGAATATTCGGTTTGCAATAAAGCAAAAATAACACTTACTAAAGTGTAATTTATTTAACTACCAATAAACAGATAATTGTATTAAAAAATGAAAATCTTATCGCAAACAAGTAAATTGCTACATTAAAGATTCAAGCTTGTTAACCAAAACTTGTTTTGGAACTGATCCTACTTGTTTATCAACAACTTCACCATCTTTGAAAAATAATATCGTTGGGATATTTCTGATTCCGTATTTTCTTGCTATTTCTGGGTTGTGATCAACATCTAGTTTTCCAACAACCGCTTTTTCGGCAAATTCTTCTCCAATTTCTTCTACAACTGGTCCTACAATTCGGCATGGTCCACACCAAACTGCCCAAAAGTCAACAATTACAGGTTTGTCTGATTTTAACGCAAGTTCCTCAAAATTAGCGTCTGTTAATTCTAAAGCCATAATTTTATTTGATATTTTACGATGATCGCCAAAGGTAAAAAGAAATGTATTAAGTCAATAGCTATTTAAAAAAAATCATGAAATTTTACATTTTAATTTTTCATTTTCTGAAATAGCCTTATAAAACATCCGAGGATCTACCTTTGCATTACCTGATTTAAGTGTTACGTCCAGCTTGCTTTCAGAGTCATAAAGTCTGACCTTTAGTGGCGTAGAACCAGTATGAGTCTGACAGAGGGCTATAATGTCATCCGATAGACTTTCTGTTATATCCGAAGCTTTTAATTCTATGATAATTGATTTGGATAACCTTTCCATGGTTTCCGAAAGCAAATAAATATCAGTAATATTTATCTGAAAAATACCAGGCTGATGTCGGCGTTCTTCTACCCTTCCAGTTATAAAAATATTGTTGCCTTGATCAAGCATGTGCTTTCGTTTAAGATAGTTCTCTGAAAATAATGTTAAGGATAAATTCCCAGAAAAGTCCTCTATCATAAATGTACCGAATGGATCCCCCCTTTTGGAAGTCTTTTGAGCCGATTCTGTTATCATTCCGGCAAACTTAACCTGATGATCTTTATACTTTGACATATTATTTCTAAGCTCATCAATTTTGATATTACAAAACCTATCCATAGTTTGATTATAATCATCCAATGGATGACCTGAAATATAGAAGCCTGTTATTTCCTTTTCATAGCTCAATTGCATTGGCATTGACCATGGTTTACATTCTGGAAGTTCGGGGTCTCGTATCTCAAAAACCTCAGTGTCGCCGAACAAAGATACTTGCTGAGATTGCTGTTGCTCCTGATACGCGGAGCCATGCCTTATAATTTTTTCAAGGAAGATGGTATTTTCATTTTCTTCATTATGAAAATATTGAGCTCTATGTATTTCACCAAATCCATCAAAAGCACCTGCTTTTGTAAGCGCTTCAAAACTTCTCTTATTAAGAGATTTCAAATTAACACGCTTTGCCATGTTAAATACGCTTGTGTAAAATTTATTTTTCTCACGCTCACTAACCAGTTGTTCAACAGCCGCATCTCCAACACCTTTTATGGCAGCTAACCCAAATCTAATTATTCCATCTGTAGTTACAGTAAAACTGGCTGAACTCTCATTTATATCTGGTCTTAAAACATCTATGCCCATTCTCTTTGTCTCTGAAATGAGATGGGTAATTTTTTTTATATCATGTAAGTTTCGCCCAAGATTAGCCGCCATAAACTCAGCGGGATAATGCGCTTTTAAATAAGCAGTTTGATATGCAACAAATGCATAGCATGTTGCATGCGATTTATTAAATGCATATCTGGCAAACGCTTCCCAATCTTTCCAAATTTTTTCTACTTTTTCTTTTGGTATATTATTTCCAGAGCAGCCCTCAATGAATTTTACCTTCATCTTTTCCATCTCCTCAATCTTCTTCTTACCCATGGCTTTTCTTAGAGAATCTGATTGACCTCTGGTAAAACCACCAAGCTTTCTAGATAGTAACATAACCTGCTCCTGATAGACAGTTATACCGTATGTTTCCTCAAGATATTCCTCCATCTCTGGTAGATCGTACTCAATCTTTTCTCTACCATGCTTTCTGCTAATAAAGTTTGGCAGATATGCCATTGGTCCTGGTCTATATAATGCCACCATTGCTATTAGGTCTTCAAAACGAGATGGTTTTAAATCCTTCAAGTAATTTCTCATTCCATCTGATTCAAATTGGAATAAAGCAATTGTATCTCCCCTGCCAAAAAGCTCATATGTTTTACTATCATCAAAAGGTATTGATTCAATGTCAATTTCTATTCCCTTTGATTTTTTTATATTTTCAATTGTATCCTTTATTATGGATAGTGTTTTAAGCCCTAAAAAGTCCATTTTTAAAAGGCCAACCGACTCTATGTGCTTCCCATCTATTTGAGTTGCAAAAGTTAATACGGAGTCCTTTACGGAAGTTACAGGTATATAATTATTTAGATCCTCTTTGCTTATGATGATTCCACAAGCATGAGTACCTGTGTTTCTTATGGAGCCCTCAAGAGTAATCGCATTCTTTAAAACGGAGCTTATCTCGGGTTTACCATTGTCTAGTTCAGCTTTTAACTCTGGGTTCTCCTTAATTGCTGCATTAAGAGAAATACCAGGCGTTTCGGGTACCATCTTTGCTAACCTATCTGCCTCACTTAAGGGTAATCGCTGAACACGTGCCACATCTCTTATGGCCATTTTTGCGGCCATAGTACCAAATGTAATTAAATGAGCAACTCTATCCTGACCATATTTATCACGTACCCATTTAAGTATTTTTTCACGACCATCATCATCAAAATCTATATCAATATCAGGCATAGATATTCGGTCAGGGTTTAAAAACCGCTCGAAAAGAAGATCATATTTAAGTGGTTCTATATCTGTTATCCTCAGAGCGTATGAAACTACCGAACCGGCAGCACTGCCTCTTCCAGGGCCTATTACAACCCCCATTTCTCTGGCTGCTTCAAGAAAATCCCAAACAATTAGAAAGTAATCTGGAAATCCCATTTTAGCTATGGTGTTCAATTCAAAATCTAATCTTTCCTTAATTTCTTCTGTTAGAGATTCATATCTTTTTTCAGCACCAATATAAGTGATGTGCTTTAGATAAGCATCAGCATCATTAAACTCTTCCGGAATTATGAATTCCGGCATAATGGGAGCCTTATTTAGCTCATAAATTTCAATTTTATCAGCAACTTCTTTAGTATTTGAAATGGCTTCTGGTAAATCAGCAAATAATTTTCTCATCTCTGATTGAGTTTTGAACCATTCTTGCTGGGTATATCGCATTCTTTTTGGATCATCAAGATCCTTGGCAGTTCCTATACATATGAGCCTATCATGAGCGCTAGCATCATCCGCATCAATAAAATGGGAATCGTTTGTGGCAACTAGTTTTAGGTTATGTTTTTTTGCTAATTGAATTAGTGATTTATTCACGAATACCTGATCATCATATACCTTCTTATCCATTTCAGGATTACCAGTTGGGTGCCGTTGCAACTCCAGATAAAAATCATCACCAAACATTTCCTTGTATTCCAGCAGAGCTTCCTCTGCTTTTTCTTCTCCTTCATTTATGAGCTTATCAGGAAGCTCACCTGCAAGGCAAGCAGTTAAAGCAATTATTCCATCTTTGTATTTACTCAATAAATCCTTATCTATCCTCGGTCGATAATAGAAACCTTCAACGGATGCAATGGAAACCATCTTTATCAGATTCTGATACCCCTTGATATTTTTGGCTAACAATACTAGATGCCAACCCTTTCCATCAATTTTATTTTCCTTTTTATTAAGACCTCTCCTTGCAACATATACTTCACAGCCTATGATGGGTTTAATTTCTCTTTTTAAGGCTGCATCATGAAACTTCTTTGTTCCGTACATATAGCCATGATCTGTTATTGCAACGGCCTCCATCTTATCCTTTTTGGCCTTATCCAACATCAGATCTATATCTGATAAGCCATCCAATACAGAAAATTGCGTATGAACATGCAATGGTATAAATGGGATATCATCATTTACGATACTCTGCTCTTCAACAGACATGTCACTCTCATCTTCATCAACTTCGTCCTTTTCATGGAATGGTTCAAGCTCCATACCTTCCGATTGAATTTGCTCCGGATTATTATGTATGAAGTTTTCTATTACTTCCTCAGCAACCTTTAGCTTCATGGGCTTAATGATTCTGAGTCTTATTAACTCGAGAAAACATCTTGCTGTTGCTTGCACATCTGCCATTGCGTTGTGTGCAGCATCAAATTTTTCTTCGAAAAGTTTAAAGTGTAATTCTTCAAGAGTAGGCCACTTAAAGTTTCCTCCCTTACCACCTGGCAATGCACAATAATTAGTACTTAACACTTTTGTATCCAAAGCATTAATCGAAAACAAAAGATCAGTAGATTTACCTGCACGCAATAGTTCCGAGCCAACTATATTATTATCAAATTCAATGTTATGACCTATGATACAAGAAATATTGGAAATTGCACTTAAAAACTGATTAAGCACATCCTCGAGGGGTTGGCCTTCCCTTGTAGCTCTTTCTGTGGAGATTCCATGGATCTTCTCTGACCCTCTTGGAATAATGAAGCCATCAGGTTTTATTAGAAAATTTTGCACATCCAATAACTTACCTTCCACATCGTGAATCTGCCACGCAATCTGAATCATTCTAGGCCAGTTATCAAAATCATCTAATGGTGCTGTCCAGCTTGCTGGTAGGCCTGTTGTTTCAGTATCAAAAATTAAATACATAAAAATCTTAAATAAATATAATTATTGCCCCAACGATATGGCATACAACTCGTCGGTATGTTAATTAACAAAAAAAGTAAGAAAAACCCACCAATAATATGCTATAAAGCTGATTATTAAAGCATTATGGGAAATGCCTATTTTAAAAACAAAATTATTAATTTCATCCATTACTTATTCGAATGTTGAAAACTTTGTAAATAAATTAACTTTGATGTTGTAATGGATTAATATTGAATATATACCGAGAAATTCGATTTGTTATTTTGGTTAATATTTATAATTTTGCGCCGAATTTAATATTAGAATAATATGTCAGGTAACGTAACTTTTACAATGATAAAGCCTCAGGCAGTAGCTGATGGTAAAATGGGTAAGATTATTGATAAGATAATTGAAGGTGGGTTTAAAATAAAAGCGCTCAAGTATACACGGTTGTCAAAGGAACAAGCAATGAAGTTTTATGCTGTTCACAAGGAAAGACCTTTTTATGGTAGTTTGGTAGACTTTATGACTTCAGGCCCTATTGTTGCAGCAATCTTAGAAAAAGATGACGCAGTAGCTGCCTATAGAAAATACATAGGTTCAACTAATCCTGCTGATGCAGAACCAGGTACAATAAGAGCTTTGTATGCTACATCTCTTGAAAAAAATGCTGTTCATGGCTCAGATAGCGATGATAATGCAATCATAGAAGGTAATTTCTTCTTTTCAGAGTTCGAAAGAGCCTAATTTAGTACTCTAAAGATTTTAAAGCTGTCATTTATCTAAAAATGACAGCTTTTTTTATATCTGTTTGAATTCCTTATAAGTCCCGTCAGAAAAGAAAACAAGGATTTTATGAACGCCACTTACGCTATGTTTATAGTTATCCCCCGAAGCTAAATTGTTAGACCCAGTCACATTATCTGTCTCAGCAGAGTTATCATCATCATTATCAACACTTTTAATGCTTACAGCTTCTAAAAAGGATTTATCATGAATTTGATTTTCATTTGGACTAGCTAATACTTTATTTACGCCATCTACAAGCATTTCCCCTTCCCCAAGCAATATCCAATCAAGGCTGACGTCATTAAAACAATGCTTAATTTTCATAACAAAATCCAGACTAGGTTTATTACGACCTGACAAAACATGAGATAATGATGATCTCTGAATATTAATTTCATCAGCAAATTGTGAAGAACTTAGGTTTTCGAACTTCATTAAAGCTTTAATTCTATCAATCATTTTTATTTACAAAGTTAAACGATATTTTACATTTGTCAAGTAATTAGGGTAAACTAACATAACCAGATAGATTACACTAGTAAACTATAGCACTTTATTAAAGTATATTATAGCTTTAGGCTTTATTATATCTCTTTATAAGCATTTTACAGATACTTAATAACCTTTATGCAAACAGTGGCCACCATAAGTTATATTTAATGTATATTATAGATACCATATATTTTAACACTGATTTAATGCTATTTAAGATGTTTTTAGAGTGATTATTGCCATTATTAAATTTGAATTTACACTTGTAGCATAAACAAGGTTTTTTACAACTGTATACTAACCACTCTTAGCGCCTATATATGTTGTGTTATAGCTAATTTAATTAAATTAATTAAGATTACATTTGTAAACGCACTGAATTAATTTACAATTGTAACCTTTTCTTTTTTGTAAATTCTACAATTATAAATTACCCAAAAACTTAGCTAATTAATATCTTTATTGAATGAATGACATCTTCTTTAAAACCATTTTAAATAATGTATTATTTTTGTCACTGTTTTTAAAGGTAAGAAGGTCCTACCCTACTTACTAGTTTTAAGATCCTAATTATATATGATAAATGGCAAAATTTGAAATTATAATGCCCAAGTTGGGTGAGAGTATTATAGAGGCAACCATTACACGATGGGTTAAGAATGTTGGTGACCAATTAGAAGAAGATGATTCTATTGTAGAAATTGCGACCGATAAAGTAGATTCAGAGATACCTAGTCCCATTGAAGGAAAGCTTGTTGAAGTTCTTTTTGAAGAGGGTGATATCGTAGCAGTAGGAACAGTTATTGCGGTTGTAGATATGGATGGAGAGGATAGTGAAGATACCACTAAAAGCGATGAACCAGTTAAGGAAGCAGAAAATAATCCTGAAATAGTAGAAGAAACCGCACCAAAGACTACCAAAGTGGAAGCTAGTGTGCCTTCTGAAACAAAAGTACCTGATTTCAGTGGTTCGGATAGATTTTACTCACCTTTGGTTAAAAGTATTGCAAAACAAGAACATATTTCCATTCAAGAACTTGATGGAATAAAAGGAAGCGGTAAAAATGGTAGAGTAACAAAAAATGATGTTCAGAATTTCCTAGCTAACAGAGGGGCATCAAAATCATCAGCTACTCCTGCAAAAGCTCCCACTACTATATCAGCGCCACCTGTTCAAAGTATGGCCAGTGACAGGGTTGAAGAAATGGATCGTATGAGAAGAATAATCTCTGATCATATGGTAATGTCAAAGCAAGTTAGTCCTCACGTTACTTCCTTTATAGATGTTGATGTTACAAACATCGTTAATTGGAGAAATGGAATTAAGGATAAATTCCTTGCTAGAGAGGGAGAAAAGGTAACCTTTACTCCCATATTCATACAAGCTGCAGCCCAAGCATTAAAGGACTATCCACAAATTAATGTTTCGCTAGACGGGTACAAAATCATTTATAGAAAGAATATAAACATAGGAATGGCAACGGCCTTGCCAAATGGTAATCTTATAGTTCCAGTTATAAAAAATGCTGATGAGAAAAGCTTACTCGGTGTTGTTAAATCAGTAAATGATCTAGCAAATAGAGCTAAGTCAAACAAACTACAACCTGATGAAATTCAGGATGGTACGTTTACCATGACAAACTTTGGATCCTTTGATAGCTTAACTGGCACACCAATAATAAACCAACCTCAGGTTGCTATATTAGGAGTTGGGGCAATTAGAAAGAAACCTGCAGTTATCGAAACACCACAAGGTGATTTCATTGGCATAAGACATATTATGATACTTTCATTAGCATATGACCATCGTATAGTAGATGGTGCTCTTGGAGGTATGTATCTAAAAAGAATGAAAGAACTTCTAGAGAACTTCAACCATGATACCAGTATTTAATAATGAATCTAAACCTAAAAAAACCCCTTGCCTTTTTCGATATTGAGGCAACGGGATTATCCACCAATAAGGATAGAATTATTGAGATTTGTGTTCTCAAAATCAGTCCAAATGGCATGGAGGAAGCAAAAACTTGGTTATTGAATCCAGACTACCCCATTAGTGAGGAAGCTACTCAAGTTCACGGCTATACCAATGAGGATTTATTAGACAAGCCTACCTTTAAGCATAAAGCAAAAGAGATTTATGAATATTTTAAGGGTTGTGATATTGCTGGATACAACTCCTTAAAATATGATATACCAATACTTGTTGAGGAATTTCTAAGGGTAGATATTGATTTTGAAATAAAGAAAAGAAAGCTAATAGATGTTCAAAATATATTCATGAAAATGGAACAAAGAACATTAACTGCTGCCTACAAATTCTATTTGGGTAAAACATTGGATAATGCCCATTCTGCTGAAGCAGATACCATTGCAACTTATGAGATACTAAAATCTCAGTTGGATAGGTATGCAGAAGTAGAATATACAGATAGACAAGGTGAAAAATCTATCCCTGTGGTGAATGATATGCAGGAATTACACGAGTTTTCAATGCATAATAAGAATGCTGACTTATCAGGACAAATCATTTACAATAAAGAAGGGATGGAAACATTTAACTTTGGTAAATATAAAGGTCAAACCGTTGTAGATATTTTTAAAAAAGATCCATCTTATTACTCATGGATGATGAAAGCTGATTTTCCACAATTCACAAAGAAGCTCCTGACAACCATCAAATTGAAAATGATTTAATGTATTCTAGTCAAATTAATGACATGAAAGTTATTTGCATAGGAAGAAATTATATTGAACACGCTAAGGAATTAAACAATCCTGTTCCAAAAACCCCCATGTTCTTCATGAAGCCTGATACTTCAATAGTATTTAATAATAACCCTGTTTACTATCCTGAGCATACCAAGAATATGCATTACGAAGTGGAAATTGTGCTAAAGATTAATAAAAAAGGTAAGTTTATCAGCGAAAAATTCGCGTCAAATTATTACGATGAAATAGGAATTGGAATAGACTTTACAGCCAGAGACATTCAGGATCAATGCAAGAAAAAGGGTCATCCATGGGAGATTGCCAAAGCATTTGACCAGTCGGCACCAGTAAGTAAATTCATAAAAAAAACAGATTTACCACCTCCAAATAATATCAGTTTCAGCTTATCCATTAATGGTAAACGCAAACAAGTTGGGAATACTCAAGATATGATATTCTCATTCAATGAAATCATTGCTTATACATCAAAAATAGTAACATTGAAGCCCGGAGATCTTATATTTACAGGAACACCTGAGGGTGTTGGTCCGGTCAGTATTGATGATCATTTTGAAGCCTACATCGGTAACGAGATGATGATGGATTTTTATGTAAAGTAATTATTAAATATTGATGTACTCCAAAAAAGCCATCTACTTTTCTAATGCAGACATTAGATTTAGTATTTCATAAAAGGTAGCTTCAGTATATCCATCGGGAGGATAAAAGAAATTTAATGGTATTCCTACTTCACTAATATTAGTCACTTCTTTCTCGTTAACAACAATGTCTCCTTGATACTCTGAGGTACGAAGAAGCATGCCGGTAGCCAAAAGACTTCTATAATCAGGTGTTTGAGAAAAGTTATTTCCACTGATTGACTCCATCTGGTTCATTAACGATATCATATTTTCAATGTTAATGTCATTATAAGGCTTAACCTCATCAGTATGCCATACAGACTCCCTAAGAATATTATCAACTATAATATTGTATTTAAGGCAATTAAAATCAAGGATACGTGTATATTCTCTTGTATTATAGATATCAATATTTGAAACCCTATTATTAATTGATGTATCAAAAAGTTTTTGACGAGTTTCAGCATAAATGGTTTTAAGTTCCTTGGCAGATGAATCTGTCAATCCAACTAAGAATTCTTCCATCTGCATATCGTAGGCCTCTATACTACTCCTTTTAAGGTCTTCTATTGTTCCCGACCAATAAACTTTAAATTGAGAAAAAATTATGGTAATTGTTTTACTGTCCAAATCGATAATTGCCATGGATGACAGAGTTTCATGTCTTATGAAGTTATCCTGTATAAATGTTGTTTGAACATTATTATTTCCACTATTATCTTTACTTACTTCAGTAATAATCCATCCACCCTGAGCTGTAATATTAAAAAAAAGAATGGTTAGAACAACAAGAAATGACTTATAATCATGCATTTTACACATATAAATACCTTACTTACAAAAGATTACATATATTTGTAAGGCAAAAGTAAAAAATATAGCTTCTGTTTTCAAAATTGCAAAGAATAAATTACTTTTGCATGCTCAATTTTATAAATCATGGCGAAGAAAAAACACACAGAAATAACCGGTGATCAAAGATTAGAAAATATCGGAGAAACACTGAGTAAAACTGAAGAATTCATATTTAATAACCAAAAAGTATTAGGAATTGTTATTGTAATTATAATTGTTGCGATTCTTGGATATTTTGGTTTTAATAGATATTACATTGAACCAAAGACAGAGGAAGCATTAGCTCAGATGTATCAGGCACAGTTATTCTTTGAATCTGATTCTTTAGACAAAGCTCTTTACGGAGACGGAAATAGTTTAGGCTTTGTTGATATTAGTAAAGAGTACAGTATGACAAAACCTGGCAACCTGGCAAATTACTACGCTGGTATTTCATTTTTAAGGAAGAACGACTTTGAGCAAGCCATTGACTATTTGGAAAGCTTTAGTGCTGATGATCATCTAGTTTCTCCAATGGCTACTGGTGCAATTGGGGATGCCTACATGGAGCTTGGGGATAAGGATAAAGCAGCTGCATACTATTTGGAGGCAGCAAACATGGACGACAATGATTTTACTGCACCATTATTTCTATACAAAGCTGGACAAGTATATGAATTACAAGGCAAATATGATAAAGCAATAAATACATATACCCGAGTAAAGGATAATTACTACAAAAGTAATGAAGGCCGTTTTGTACAAAAGAATATCTCCAGAGTAGAAGAAATTATGAAAAATCAATAGTAAGGTTAACAATATTCAAGAAAAACCTGGCATAAATGTCAGGTTTTTTTTTGCCACCTTTCATATTTATTAATTTTGTAAAAAAGAGTTACCATGGACAAAAAAGACTTGCGTATTGTTTTTATGGGTACTCCCGAGTTTGCTGTGGCTCAATTGGAAGCAATTATTGATTCAGGTTATAATGTGGTTGGAGTTGTAACATCCCCAGATAGAAAGGCTGGTAGGGGAAGAAAAATGAAAATGTCTGCTGTAAAGGCTTATGCGCAATCAAGGAATTTAAACATTCTTCAACCAACAAATCTTAAAGATGATATTTTTATACAAGATTTAAAAGATCTAAAGCCAAATCTACAGGTGGTTGTTGCATTTAGGATGCTTCCAAAAATAGTATGGAATATACCCACCTTAGGAACTTTTAATCTACATGCTTCTCTATTGCCCCAATACAGAGGCGCAGCCCCAATTAACTATGCAATTATCAATGGAGAAAATGAAACGGGCCTTACCACCTTTTTAATCGATGATAAAATAGATACGGGTGAGATATTACTTCAGAAGAAAGTTAAAATTAATGATAACGATGATGCAGGAGATCTCCATGATAGATTAATGAAAGAAGGTTGCTCAGTTATTCTAGATACAATTGAAGGGATTTCAACAAATTCATTAAAACCGGTATCTCAAATGGTTAATAATGTTACCTTAAAAAATGCTCATAAAATATCAAAGGAAGATTGTAAAATAAACTGGCATAACCCCTCCCATATAATTAGGAACTTCATTCGTGGACTATCTCCATATCCAGCTGCACATTCTATCCTTAAATCAAATTTATCATCAAATGAGATGAGTGTTAAAATATATAAGGTGGAAATTGCAAAAAAGGTACCTCAAGAGGCAACGCCTGGGACAATATTTTCAGATGACAAAACATATATGAGTGTGGCAACAACATCGGGTACTCTTAATATATGCGAAATACAGATTGAGGGAAAGCGCAGAATGAAAATAGAAGAGCTGTTGAGAGGCTTCTCAAATATTCAAGATTATACTCTTTTGTAACCACTTTACATCCAAATACATTAAAAATCATATCATTTTTACGCACCTTAAACTACTAAAACTTAGTAATTGCAGGCCTTTTAAGATATTTAAAGCTATTTTTTTGTGTAGAAATGACCAAAAAACGGCAGTTTTATTAACAATTTACCTGTTTTATTAACAAAACCCTTCTAAAAGCCCTATTCTATTTGGTTTTTCACTTATATGCTTTAAATTTGTTATCAGTTCAACCTTAATTTTAATTAAACATTTACACAATGAACAAAGCGGAATTAATTGACGCAATGGCATCAGGAGCTGGACTCAGCAAAAGTGATGCAAAAAAAGCTCTAGAAGCTTTTATCGGTGCAACAGGAAGTGCTTTAAGAAATGGTGATCGTGTTGCTCTAGTTGGATTTGGATCTTTCTCAGTTACTACAAGAGCTGCTCGCAAAGGACGTAATCCTCAAACTGGCAAAGAAATAAACATAGCTGCAAAGAAAGTAGTTAAGTTTAAAGCTGGCGCTGATTTATCAAATACAGTAAAATAACAATCAGCAAAGAAAAAAGGAACGCTCTGAGCAATCAGGGCGTTTTTTTTTTGGAAATAAACCTACCCAAACAAGTGAATACATATTCCATCAAATTATGCATTATAATACTTATGGTATTAATGATTAAATAACTTGAAGTAAACTATAAGATATTATTTGATTTAAAAAAAGGATAAAAATTATCTCTACAATAAATAATTGATAGTAATATTATTTCTAGAAGATATAGCTTATGCCACCAGTAATTGTGATATAGTTAATTTCGCGACTAAAAGGTTTAATATATGGTTCACTATCCCAATCCCAACCGGATGAATCTTTAAAATCCATCGAGGACTTTACATAATCTCCAAAAAGTAATAGGTAATAGTTAGATCTTATTCTATATTTAAATCCCGTACCAATTGAATAGCTGAAATTGGTGGCTCTGGAGCTAACCATATAATATTCTCCCTTATCGTTTGGATTTTCTTTGTTGGTTGTCCTTATGGTAATACTAGGAGAATAAGCACCCATAGCACCGAACAAAGCTCTTATATCCCATGAGAGTTTCTCACCAATTGGTAGTCTAAGATAGGGACCAAGATAAAGTCCACCACTAGACCAATTCCTTGAACTTTCAACACTTACGCCGTAATCAGGATGCTGAGCCTCTAACGCATTACGATATTTAATATTATCTATGGCATTACTGCTGTAATTAATGATTAATTGCAATCCAAAATTATGTGTTAGCCTATACATGTAGTTAAAGGATAGAGCTACACCTGTTTTTGCAAACCCAGAGGTGGAATCATTTAAAATATCTTTTCTAAAATCTGATAAGGGCATCGAAGCACCAATGGATAAGCCCACATTTTGTCTGTTTACTCCTTGTCCAATTGCAATTTGTGCAATAAGTATGAATAGAACTATTAGTTTTTTCATAGTACTAAGGTTGAATTAGATTAATCATAATCTTCAAATCTAACGAAAATCTATCAAATAATTATTTGTTATCCATCATCAAATCCAATATCTAACTGACTGTGCCATGTAAGCGACTCATCTTTATGCCTAATTATTCTATTATTATCAATAAGCCATCTTAAAACCTGTATAATGTCATCCTCTTGGTAACCTTTGATTAGCGGAACTAATTCATAAAATCGTTTTGAGTCAATTTTTAAGTTTTCCTTTAACTGATTCTCTATGGCATAAAACTCTACTTCATTTAAATCCAATTTGTTATCCGAGATACAAACATCACAAATGCCACATCGCCTTACTTTTTTCTCTCCAAAATATTCAAGTAATGTTTTACTCCGACAATCAATACCATTATTTACGTACTCAAATAAGGAATTTAGTCTTTTCTCTGCAGCATTTTTTTGATTCTTATAATTTGAATCTGAAAGCATTATATGTTTTGAACTCAACCTTTCATATGCATAGATAATTTGGGGTTTAGTTTTTATTGGGATATAACTGATGATTTTATTTTTACTGAAGAATTTTAATTTTTGTACAACATCATCTTTTTTTAAATCAGCCCTATTTGCAAGAAGGGATTCATTGATATTAACATAATCACTAAATATTCCTGAATAAGATCTCATTATTTCCTTTAACAGCCTATCTGAACCAGGATGTTCCACCATAAACCTGTACAATTCTTCCTTAGATATTGGAACAAAAAGTTTTGAGAATTGACCAGCAGCTTGAATATATGTCAGAAACCCCTCTTTCTCAAGAAACTTAATTGAATTATATACTTCCAATACATCAAACCCATAATTTGAAGCAAAATATGAAATATCAAAGTCATATGCTGTATCCTTACCACTTCCCTCTGGAATTTGGAAAAAATTACCCAATGCGGTATAAACATCTTTTATGGTTTGCATAGTAGGGAAAGAGGACTTAAACATTTCTTTGGACCTACTAATATCATCACTATTAAATAATAATAGTGCCATGGATTGTTGCTGGTCTCTTCCAGCCCTTCCTGCTTCCTGAAAATATGACTCAATTGAATCGGGTAAATCATAATGAATTACTAACCTAACATTAGATTTGTCAATGCCCATACCAAATGCATTGGTAGCTACTATTACGTCAGTTCTTCCTAATGTCCATTCCTTTTGCCTAACATCTCTTGTTTTTGCATTTAGCCCTGCATGGTAATAGGTGGCGCTAATTTCATTCTTCACTAATACATCTGCCAAATCTCTTGTTTTACGTCTACTTCTCACGTAAACAATCGCACTTCCCTTGCTTTCTTTTATTTTTCGAATTAGCACACCTGTTTTGTCAAACTCCCTTACAATATTATATGAAAGATTTCGCCTTTCAAAGCTTGCTTTAATTTCATTAGTTGTCTTGAAATTTAGCTTATCCATAATATCTTTAGCAACATCTGGAGTTGCAGTAGCGGTAAGAGCAAGTACAGGAATATCTGGAATGAGTTCTCTGATATCGGCTATTTTTAAATATGAAGGTCTAAAATCATATCCCCATTGTGAAACACAATGAGCTTCATCAACAGCTAATACACTCATCTTCATCCTACTAATAACACTTCTTGCAACTTCATTGGAAAGTCTTTCTGGCGAAATATACAAGAACTTAAGTTTGCCATAAAGAGCATTGGAATATACGGCTTCTATCTCATCTGCATGCATTCCAGTGTATATTGCAGCAGCCTTTATATTTTTCTTTTTTAGATTACTTACCTGATCTTTCATAAGAGCTATAAGAGGAGTAATTATAACACATGTTCCCTCCATAACCAGCGCTGGTACCTGAAAACAGATGGACTTACCCCCACCTGTTGGTAGCAATGCTAAAGTATCTACACCCTCCAGAATGGAATTAATGATATCCTCCTGCATGGGTCTAAATTTGACAAAGCCCCAATAATTTGTTAATACTTTTTTAGCTTCAGTAATATTCATTATAAATAATTATCCAATGAATTAATGAATAGCTAATTTAACACATTTTATTGGAGATTGATTTATGTTTACAGGGTTATTATAAGTATACCCAGTCCTAAATATTTAATAATTAGAATTAATTTATAGTTAATCGTATATATCTGTTTTATTCTGATATAAGCAACAAAACCTAAACGAAATGGCCTTCTGGACACTGCGCATAGCTAAAACGTATAATTTTGTTCAAAGAAGCCCCTTTAGCTATAGAGGGGCTCTTTTTATGATGTTTTGTGAAAATTATTTGTTTACACCTTCGTAACGATTACCATTAGGTGGATCAACCTCTTTCATAATATTGATCATGTCTGTTTTCTCAGCTGGAGAAGCCTTTGTGAAAATATTAATAATCTCATCTCTTTTAGCTTCGGTAATTACTTGCAAAAAATATAATCCTGAGCGTTTATTGTAAACATTTTGAAGATATTTGAGGCTTTTACCTACCACTGCCCGTCCGCCTATTAAATCATTGGACATTATATCCAAACCCTTGCGGTGATATTCGTATAGTAATTTACGTAAGTCGCTGTAACTTGGGTTGAGTATGTTCTCAATTAGTTGATATCTATTTCTTGGTCCTTCAAATGCCTGCCAACCCTTTTCATTTGAATTTTGAGCAGATGTTACAACCGCCATTGCCTTCTCGTAGAACTGTGTACCTCCTTCCAAGGAGTATGTATCAAAATCCAAACCTAACATAAGGTATGCATAATAAGCAAGAATAGAAGTAAGGTTACTACTATAAGTTCCATCACTATATATCATAGATTGATAGGGAATAAAGTCAAATCTAAGATCTTGATCAACAAGGTTAATAACAACAGAATTATAATCCGAACCATAAATAGGTCGTTGTAGGACAAGGTTTATACTGCCTTTAAATATATCACTACCTTGAACTTCATTTATGGTAATAACCATAGTAAACTCAATACGTTCTTCGATTTTAAAGTTATAATTCGACCAAAC
>JABJIE010000042.1 GCA_018661505.1 Lentimicrobiaceae bacterium | reverse complement strand
CTTTCCAGCATTTCTCTCGACTATTGTAACTATGGTTTCTCTTTGTTTTGCCCCGATTTCAGTATATATCGTTTTTATTTGTGTATCTAAAGCCTTCAAGTTTGGAATAGAACCTATTTTATTTATTAATGCTTCGTTTTCAGATATTATTCTTTTTATTACGTTTTTATCAGTCATTCCAAAACCTCTTATACCTGGAATAATTATGTTATTTTCCTTAATAAGTTGATCATATTCTGCTTCAAGTTTTGTTTTCCTTGCATGAAGTTCTTGATCCCTCCTTTCTTCAGGGGTCAATTCTCCATAGTGATGAACTTTATTACCCTCTTGTGCGAATGAACCAGTAATAGTAATGATGAAAAAGAGAATATAAAAGAGTAGAATATTTAGAGTTCTCCTCATATTTCAAAGTAATGTGTCATCGATTAAATGTTTGTCAAAGTGGGTGTAAAGATAATATGTTTTTATCTCCCAATTATCACGCATTTTTCAAGTAGTCGCTAATGAGTTTGTTATGCTTTAGAGTACGATCATACTGGCTCTCTATTTTTGGAAATAGAGGAAATATTGCTAAAATTATACGAAAAATACTCACAATAACTTCCAATCTCTCTGGAGTGCCCTTTTTACGTGCTAAAATGCTGCAAAATGCGCTGTTTTGCGATCTCTGCATTTTTCAACTAATTGATATATAAAGTATTACAAAAATGCTCTATCCACTGGCAGTCAAGAGGTCACCGGTTCGATTCCGGTATGCTCCACCAAAAATAAGCCCGCTCATTTGAGTGGATTTTTATTTATTATATTCTAAGATTTTTGAAATATTTTCTTTGTCTTTTCTGCAAAGATTATTAAGTACACGAAGCAGAAAACAGTTACCCAATAAGACTCGTGAATTCCAATAATATCTGCTAATTTACCTTGTAATGGTGGGATAATTGCTCCCCCCAAAATCATCATTATTAAAAAAGAAGAACCTTGTGAAGTGTATTTTCCTAATCCCTTAATACTTAAATCAAAAATACAAGGCCACATAATAGAACAGAACAATCCTCCACTAAGAAATGAAAATAATGCAATATATCCGCTAGAAAACAATCCTATCAACATAGCAAGAACACCAAATACCCCGAATATTTTCAGGGTGGATGTTGGTTTGTCTTTCCCTAAGAAGAATCCTGCAATCTGTATTGCAACACATAATGCAAATACAAAAAGATGTCTAACCTCAAATCCAGAAATAAAATTAAGGCTTAGCACAACTCCAAAAGCTATATATGGTACAATTATCATAAGTATTTTCTTTACCCTGTTCGAAGGGTTAAAAACTGCTATCGACCCTGTCCACCTACCAATCATTAGACCACCCCAATACATGGAGATAAATGGGGCGATTTCTTTATCAGTCATTAATCCAAAATCTGGTAATTTTAGCAACGCTATCAAATTACTTTGAATAGAAACTTCAACACCAACATATACAAATATTGCAATCATACCTAATACCAATTGAGGGTATTGCATTGCTCCCCAATGACTAGTGTTTTTTCTAGAATAGAAATTCGATATTAATAATGGAGTAATAACAGCAAATAAGCAAATTAACAACCAAAACATTCTCTTGTTCTCTAATGGTTCTTTTAATTCGTTAATAGATTTATTATTAACTTCTATAATATTATATTCTAAAGGGTATAATTGTTTAATCTCATCTTCTTTATCTACTCTCTGAGCAACAGATAGTTCACTATTTTTAATTGTTGCATATTTTGCTAATGAATTTGATTTATATTTAATATTAATATCTATTTCTAGTTCATTATTTGCATTTGTAAGGTGCTCAATTTTTCTCTGATCATTAGTATTATAACTATTTAATACAGGAGTATAAGTCACTCCAATTAATACAGTCATAATTAATAAAGTTCTTAAAGCTTTCTTCGCTCCAAGAAATTCTGAATTAGATTTTCCTGATGGTAATTTTTTTGAAAAGAAGAATAGAGCTGATGCCGCTAGGAACAATCCACCTACAGCCATATATAGATATTGAACTTTAGCAAGAGTCAGATTACCTTTTGCTATTTCTTCTTTTAAATCGATATCAGCTTTGGCCGCTGTTCCAAATAAAATTAATGTAACAATAATTGGTCCAATAGTTGTACCTAAAGAATTGACACCTCCAGCTAGATTCAATCGGTGAGACCCTTTTTCTGAATCTCCAAGAAGAAGTGCAAATGGATTTGCAGCCGTCTGCTGTAAAGAAAATCCAAGACCTACTATAAAAAGAGACCCTAAAACAAAACCAAAAGCAGAAGAATCTCCCGATTCAGCTCCAGTAACAGACATAATCATGGCTCCAGCTCCAAAAGAGGATAAAATTAAGCCATATATAATCCCATTTTTTAGCCCCCACCTATTCATTATATCAGTTCTAGAAATACTTGAAAAAATAAAAAGCATCATTGCACCAATAAAATAGGCTCCATAAAATGCAAATTCTATCAATTGGCTTTGAAATTGATCCAAATTAAAGTAATCTTTACAGAATCCAAGAAATATCGAATTCCCTGCAGCAATAAATCCC
This sequence comes from Lentimicrobiaceae bacterium, assembly GCA_018661505.1. Lineage (GTDB taxonomy): Bacteria > Bacteroidota > Bacteroidia > Bacteroidales > F082. Next base: position 20,481 of record JABJIE010000042.1, on the reverse strand, counting down.
CAAAAAAAGAAAACCGTGGTTAAAGTAAATAAGGCTTGATTGTGATTTTTGTTTTCAGTCATTATTTCAGTGTTTTATTTTTTAGTTTACATTCTTTGATGCAATATTATCAAAAATGGAAACCCTGCATTAATCTATTTAGGTTTTTTTTATATAAATTATTAAAACAATTACATTTGGTAAATAATCTACAAAAAAAGAACTCTCATAATAATATTATCTTTTTATTTTATATCATTTTCTTAATGCACAAGAAAAATCTGATTTCTTTTGAGGGGATATGTGTTTATAATAGGTAGGTAACCCAAATTCTGTGTTTGCTAAGAAATTTATAGGCCCTATAAGCAGGCTAAATAATCATTTATAACATGTTTAGTTATTTGAGTTCGTATTTTATGTATTGATATATAATATGCTATAACGTTTGATTACATAAATTATCCTTGAGTAATTAAAATATTATCACCATATTTGTGGTTAAACTAATAAATTAAAATGTGAATGGGATTATAAAGATGGCAAAAGAATAGATTAACCTATATCGCACCCACATCATAAGGATTTAGTTCATCATGCAAAACCTGCAACGAAACTGAAAACATTCAGGGCACTTGAAATTATCTCAGTTGGCTAAAATATTTGACTGGCAGTCAAGAGGTTACCGGTTCGATTCCTGCATGCTCCACCATAGTGGATTTGCATATGTGTATTTTATGTTTAACTTTAGGTACAGCTATAAATAAAATATACTCATTATGCGACAAATTTATCTTACAATTTTTCTTGTTTTTTTCATCTTTAACTCAGAAGCTCAAACTCAGCTTGGGCAAACTTTATGGGGAGATGCCCAACATGATCGATTTGGATGGTCAGTAGCGTTAGGAAATAGTGATGGAACTTTAGCCGTAGGAGCACCATATGCTGATATTAATGGGGCATCATCAGGATTAGCAAGAATTTTTCTATTCGATGGAACCTCATGGAATCAAATGGGAAATGATATTCTGGGCGAAAGTGCAGGAGACGAGTTTGGAAGATCAATTGATTTAAATGATGATGGACAAATAGTTGTTATAGGTAGTGATTACCACGACAACTTTACTGGTCAGTTAAGAGTTTATGAATGGTTTCAGACAGCTGGTAATTGGGTACAAATGGGACCTGATATTGATGGAGAAAATGCAGGAGATTGGTTCGGATATTCATGCAGTATCAATAGTGCTGGGAACATTATTGCGGGAGGAGCAGTTGGAAATAATGACGCAGGGAATGATGCAGGAAGTGCTAGGGTTTATCAGCTCTCAGGAAACACCTGGGTACAATTGGGGCAGGATATTGTTGGAGAAAGCCCAGATGATCATTGTGGACATTCAGTAAGCTTAAGCTCTGACGGATATACTTTGTCTGTTGGTGCTGGCCATAATTCTGATGCTGGCTATGAGGCAGGACATGTCAGAGTTTACATATATGATGATACTCTAAATATTTGGACTCAAAAAGGTCAGGACATTGATGGAGAAGGAACGTATGATCAATCAGGGGTTTCAAACAGTATAAGTTCTGATGGTAATACTGTAGCAATAGGAGCAAATAGGAATTTTAACCCCATTACACTTGCTGCAGGACATGTTAGAGTTCACAAATATGATGGAACTGATTGGATTCAAGTAGGTCAAGATATAGATGGTTTAATGAATTCTGAAAATGCAGGAAGAGATGTAAGTTTAAGTGGAGATGGAAGTGTATTAATTCTTGGTGCCATTCACAATAATACCAATGGTATTTATTCTGGACAGGCTAGAGTTTATGAACTAACAGGAGGCAGTTGGGTTCAAATAGGACTTCCAATTAATGGGCCAGGACCAGACGATTACATGGGATGGGATACTGACATCAATAGAGCAGGAACTATGGTTGCTGTAGGAGCAATGACTGCTAGTGGAGGCCCTAACGGATCAGTTACAGGAATGGTACAGGTTTATGATATTAGTACTTTGGTACCCACAAATGATCTGGAGAATAAAGATTTATTTTCCATATACCCCAATCCAAATAGCGGAAACATATCAGTTGAATATCATTTATCTGAAAATACACCTTCGAGAATTACTCTTTATAGTATATTAGGGGAAAATATCAAAACCCTATATGATCAATCAGATAACATAGGATATAAAAAATTAGATTTACAACTAACCGATAAATTTGGTCAAATTGTAAAACCTGGTTTGTATATTATCATGTTTGAAATAAATGGTCAAAAAATAGAAACCAAAGTAATTGTTCAATAGTTAACAAAGCAATAAACTCCTTGTTAATAAATTTGAGGATGTATTAATTATAATGACCCTTCACAAAATTTTCCTGTATAATAAATCAGTCGAATGGTTTAATGTATTTGATTTATTTATTTCTGGTGAAATTCATTAATCATTTTGTAACATGAAATACCTAAAAGTGGGGATTTTACTAGGAATCAATATAATACTATAAAGAGCAGTATTAAACACGGTTTAATAGTTGTCAATAGCCCTCTTATAATAGCCAAAAGTAATATGAATAATTATAAATTTACAAGGAATCTATGATGAGATCATCATATCTAAATACTTCAGTATAGCCAGCGCCATAAATAGCTTTTAAAGTTTCGGCATATGAATCATTACTAGATAGTAAAACAAAATCACCACCCCAAGCCCCCAGTGATTTTACTTTAAAAGGCAGACCTTCAAAGCATTTTGTTTCTATCTTTGGTATTTCCAAAATTCGAGACATTACCTCCTCATGATCAGTTAATAAATCATCGAATTCCGTTTGTTTTTCGCAAAGAATAATTTTGTTTGTGATTTGAGATATATCTTCAATATCAGCATCTCTAAAATTCATTTTTTTATTGAAATGTTTTATGCTATCTGCTGAATTTTGTTTTTTTCCGAGATAAACAAAGTATAGATTATCACTAAATGATGGATTAAAATCAACATTTTCAATGAATCTATTATCATCTTTTAGTTGATACTTAATAGGATATTTGTTTCTTGCGCATGCAATGTCGTAACCAGATCCACCAAAGGTTTTATCCAATAACTCATAGGGATCAACATCTGCCCATGATGCAAGGTTTGAGATAAGAGTAGAGCTTGTTCCAAAACCAAATTCGGGATTAAAATCTAACTTGGTTACAATATTAAACCCATTATGTTTAAATACTCCAGACATCAAGTTTAGGGCTTTTAATACCTCAACTAGATTTTTTGCTAGGGTTTTATTATTTGTTTGGATTACCTTAAACCCATTTAATTCAATAATAGCTCTAAACCATATACCATTCGGTGTATATGCAGTCCAAACTATTTCATGACACTTTATTGGACTTATTTCGAATGATTGACCCTTGTTAAGGGGAATCGCCAATGCCTTAGCACCATACATAACAAGATATTCACCTGTTATTAGCAACTTTCCATTGGAATACCATTTATTATTTAAAGAACTCACTTCTTTCGGAGGTTATCAATAAAATTCTGAACTGCACCATGAGATACTTTGTTTGTTACAAAATATTCAACTGCTTTTTCTTTTTCACTTTTAGTAGCCTCAATATGATTTAAGATATTATATAGGTGCATTTTCATATGGCCTATTTGAATTCCTTTGGTAACCAATGACCTTACTGCAGCAAAATTATTAGCCATGCCCACTGATGCTACTATTTTCATTAGTTCCTCAGCAGATGGATTACCTAACATCTCCAATGAATGCTTTGCAAGTGGATGTAAAGATGTAAGTCCACCGACAGTTCCCAATGCAATTGGTATTTTTAGTTCATAGTGAAATGTAGTGCCTGTTATGGTAACACTTGTCAGACTTTTATATTTACCATCTCGTGCAGCATAAGCATGTCCAGCAGCTTCAATAGCTCTAAAATCATTACCGGTGGCAATGGCAACAGCATCAACACCGTTGAAAACGCCCTTGTTATGGGTTGTTGCTCTGTAAATATCAATTTCTGATATTTTCACAGCAGTTTCAAATTTACGCGCAAATTGCTCTCCCGTCATATCTTTGAATATTCCTTCAAGGTCCTTAAAATCACATTCCACCCATACCCTAACTAAACATTCAGGGGTATAGTTGGATAAAATTGACATTACAACCTCACATTCCTTTTCATCCTTAGAAAAAGCTTTGTGAGTTCGAAAGAATTCCTGGAGTGCTGACGCGAATTCCTCTAGGCAACTATTAATAAAATTAGCTCCCATTGAGTCAACAGTGTCAAATGTAGCTTTAAGTTGATAGTAATTATCAATTTCTTGGGTAAAGTCTATTAATTCGAAATCCAAAATTCCCCCACCCCTGGATTCCATATTCTTGGTAATATCTTTTGTTGCTCCCCTTAGATAGTATTTAAGTTCATCAAATACTTTTTGAAGTTTCACCTTATCACCACTCCAAATAAAATGTACCTGACCAACTTTTTCAACTCCTATTATCTCAGCATTAAAACCGCCTCTTTCAGACCAAAACTTGGAGCTAGAAGATGCTGCAGCTACAACCGAGCTTTCTTCAATAACAACTGGAACATGATATGTATGACCGTTGACAACAACGTTTGGGGCTATGCCATAAGGAATGTAAAAATTTGAAATGGTATTTTCACTAAATTCATCAAATATCTTCTGCTTTGAATTATCTGAATGCCAAAAGCTCTTAAGCAATTCAACTGTCTCGACCTGATTATCCATCAGCTCAGACACAATCATTAGTTTATCTTCTTTGAGGAGCTTTGAAAAACCTCTAATGAGATAATCACGTTTTCTTTTTTTTGGCATTTAAACAGGTTTTGGTCTACCAATCATCTTTCACTTTCTCAGGCTCAGGCTTCATCTTTTCTTCAAGATTTTCACTCCAACTATTCACAAAATCTCTTATTTGGATAAGGTAACTATCCCACCTTGGATCATAAGCAGGGTCATTCTTATCTAGCCATTTTTCAGCTGGAATATTTGTAGCTGATTTCATAACAATCTCATCAATGGTATATCTATACCTATTGTCTTTAAGTTCAACGGTAAACGTATAGTTTATCATACCTCCTATGTGCCTGATGCTGTCATCATCCCAAAAGTAAATTCTAAATCTATGTCTTCCAACAATCTTCCCAGTTTCTTTATCCCGTACAGAAGTTACCCTTACTGGGTCCTTGTATGTTCCATTTAACCAGTAAATACTGCGCTTGAAAAGTTCATATTTACTACCTTCCTCCTCCACAACTCCTTGAAATTTTATTCTATTCGTTTCTTCATCAACCGGGATAAATAAATCAGCCTTTTCCTGAGCCATAAGATTCACTCCAAATATTATGCTTAATGTAAATACAATGAATTTCATATTACTGATATTTCGTTTAAAGCCGAAGCAAAGTTAATATTAAAGTTTTAATGATGGTATCTTCCTTTTAGATTTCAAAATACGTTAATTTGGTTGCATAATAATTAGTGAATTTTGTAGTTACCTAGATATTAAATAGTTATTTAATACTTAAAGATAAATTTTAATTGACTACTCAAAATAATTCAACTTTTTTTTTAAAAATGTTTGATTTGAAATAAATAATGCAAGAAAACAAACAATACTTTTCTATATTTGTAGCATATGGACCAAGTTAATTTTGGTCTTATTTTTTAGCAAAATTTTGAATGCATAAAACATTGATATCATGAGCGTTAAGTATTCCTCAATCACAAAAAAAATATGGATGTCATTAATGGGTTTATTCCTAATGGTATTTCTGGTGGTGCACTTAAGTATTAATCTTCTACTACTTGTAGATCCAAGTCGTGAATTGTACAATACTGCGGCCCATTTCATGGGAACTAATCCATTTATACAAACTTTTCAGTGGGTTTTATTTCTCGGTTTCACAATTCACATCATTTTGGGATTTGTTTTACAAATTCAAAACTGGATTGCAAGACCAAAAGGATACAAAATAAAGGCAAAATCTGAAGAGTCATTCTTTTCAAAGTACATGATCCACACGGGAATAATTATACTTATATTCTTAGGAATTCACTTCGTAAATTTCTTTTTTAGAGTGAAAATATTTCACACTGTACCTGATTATATCCTAAATGGGGTAAATACCGGAATGGAAGATATGGGTATTGTAGTTGTTAAATTATTTCAAAGTCCATCATACGTTATTGGTTATGTTATTGCGCTAATCATACTGGGGTTCCACCTAGATCATGGTTTCCAATCAGCATGGCAATCAATAGGTGTTAATAATAGTAAATATACTCCATTCATAAAAGGGTTTGGGCACCTTTATGCCATTTTTATTCCACTTGGTTATATTGCTATTCCATTGGTTATTTACCTAACAACTTAAAAGTTATGACAAAGTTAGACTCAAAAATTCCAGAAGGCCCATTGGCCGAAAAATGGACAAACTTTAAGGCTCATCAAAATCTTGTTAATCCTGCAAACAAGCGTAAAATTGATATCATTGTCGTTGGCACAGGCCTTGCCGGTGGATCTGCTGCTGCAAGTCTGTCAGAACTAGGTTTTAATGTAAAAGTATTTTGTATTCAGGATAGTCCGCGAAGAGCACACAGTATTGCAGCTCAAGGTGGCATTAATGCTGCAAAAAATTATCCTAACGACGGTGATAGTGTTTACAGGCTGTTCTATGACACAGTAAAAGGCGGTGACTATAGGGCTCGTGAGGCTAATGTTTATAGACTTGCAGAGGTAAGTAACAATATAATTGATCAATGCGTGGCTCAGGGAGTACCCTTTGCCAGAGAATATGGTGGTATGCTTGACAATAGGTCCTTTGGTGGAGCATTGGTTAGCAGAACTTTTTATGCAAGAGGACAAACAGGGCAGCAATTATTATTAGGTGCTTATGGTGCTTTGAGTAAAGAGATTAAAAAAGGGTCTGTAAAAATGTATACCCGACGCGAAATGATGGATGTTGTTTTAAAGGATGGCAAGGCACGCGGAATTTTAGTTAGAAATCTTGTCACAGGAAAACTCGAAAGGTATGGAGCTCATGCCGTTCTGCTTGCATCAGGAGGTTATGGGAATGTATTTTTCTTATCTACCAATGCTATGAACTCAAATGCCAGTGCTGCATGGAAAGCCTATAAACGTGGAGCATTTTTTGGGCATCCAAGTTTCGTTCAAATACACCCTACTTGTATTCCAGTGCACGGAAATTATCAAAGCAAACTAACATTAATGAGTGAGAGTTTGAGAAACGATGGTAGAATATGGGTTCCAAAGAAAAAGGAAGATGCTCAGAAAATCCAGAAGGGTGAATTATCTCCAGTAAACATTCCCGAAGAAGATAGAGATTATTATCTTGAAAGAAGATATCCTGCATTTGGCAATCTCGTGCCACGTGATGTTGCCAGTAGAGCAGCAAAAGAAAGATGTGATGAAGGTTATGGTGTAGGAAATACAGGCTTGGCTGTATATTTAGATTTTAAGGATGCTATTAATAGATTGGGTAAAAGTGTTATAGAAGCCAGGTATGGTAATCTTTTTCAGATGTATGATAAAATAGTTGATGAAAATCCTTACGAAACCCCAATGATGATATACCCTGCAATTCATTACACGATGGGTGGTATTTGGGTTGATTATGAGCTTCAAAGTACTATTCCAGGACTGTTCGTAGGTGGTGAAGCAAATTTCTCTGATCATGGTGCCAATAGGCTTGGAGCATCTGCTCTAATGCAAGGCCTATCAGATGGTTATTTTGTTCTTCCATATACCATGCAAAACTATCTTGCAGACCAGATTAATGTGCCCCATTTAGATACTGATTCTCCTGAATTCGAAAAATCAGAAAAATATGTTCAAGGTAATTTAGACAAATTACTTGCAATAAAGGGAAGCAAAACTGTTGACTCATTTCATCGTAAAGTTGGGCTAATTATGTGGGATTATGTTGGAATGGGCCGCAGTAAGGAAGGCCTAGAAAAAGCCATAGAAGATTTAAAATCTTTACGTAAAGATTTTTGGTCAAATGTAAACATCCCAGGTGATAATACAGGAATGAATGTTGAGTTGGAGAAGGCCGTGAGAGTTTCCGATTTCATAGAACTAGGCGAACTAATGGCACGGGATGCTCTCAGCCGCAACGAATCTTGCGGAGGTCATTTTCGTGAAGAATACCAAACAGAAGAGGGCGAAGCCATGCGAGATGATGAAAATTTTATGTTCGTTTCAGCATGGGAATATAAAGGTGTTGATGAGGAGCCCGTTTTGCATAAAGAACCTCTTAACTATGAAAATATAGAGGTCAAACAAAGAAACTACAAAACAGCTTAAACTTAAACGTAAAAATCGGAACAATGGATTTAAAACTAAAAATATGGAGGCAAGCCGATGCAAATGCAGAGGGCAAATTTGTAACATATCCGGTTCACAACATATCCCAGGATGCATCATTTTTAGAAATGTTGGACGTTCTGAATGAAGAACTTGTAACCAATGGCAAAGAGCCTGTTGCATTTGACCACGATTGCCGAGAAGGAATTTGTGGAATGTGTAGTTTATTCATTAATGGCCGTCCTCATGGACCTGATGATTCTGTAACCACATGTCAATTGCACATGCGTAAATTCAAGGATGGTGAAACCGTAGTTATAGAACCGTGGCGTGCAAAACCATTTCCTGTAATCAAGGACCTAAAGGTTGACCGTAGCCCATTTGATGAAATTATCAGATCTGGAGGTTATGTTTCAGTAAACACAGGCGGAGTGCCAGATGCAAACACAATTCCAATTAACAAGGAAAATGCTGACCTTGCAATGGATGCGGCTGCATGTATAGGCTGTGGAGCATGTGTTGCTGCATGTAAAAATGCGTCTGCAATGCTTTTTGTATCTGCAAAGGTTAGTCAGCTAGCTCTGCTACCGCAAGGAAAAGTTGAAGCAAAAAGGCGTGTGGAAAGTATGGTAGCTAAAATGGATGATTTGGGATTCGGAAATTGTACTAACACATATGCTTGTGAAGCTGAATGTCCAAAAGACATAAGCGTAGCCAATATCGCTCGTATGAATCGTGAATTTTTATGCGCAAAGGTCACATAACATATAGATTTTTTAAATTCTAAAAGGTGGCTATCAAATGATGGTCACCTTTTAATTTTTTATATTAAGAATAAAGCTTCATCCCGATTAGTTATATTTCTTTAATTTTGAAACGGTTTAATAGATTATAATGCAGTTTAAATCCATAATTGGTCAGAAGGAACTAATTTCCAATCTCACAACTTCATTCAAGGAAAATAGAGTGGCTCACACCCAGCTTTTCTTAGGAGACGAGGGATATGGAGCATTACCATTGGCAATTGCATACTCTCAATTTCTTCTATGCACCAATAAACAATCTGATGATAGTTGTGGCGTGTGCCCATCGTGTAAAAAATTTGATAAGTATGCTCATCCAGATTTGCATTTTTATTTTCCAACAGCAACAAATCAAACAATAAAAAAAAATCCCAAATCCAGCCTTGCATTGGATGTTTGGAGAAATTATTTAATTGAAAATAATGCTTACATAACTCTCAATGGTTGGCTTGATAAATTGGGTGTTGGAAACAAACAGGGATATTTAAGAAAAGACGATGCAAATGAAATAATCGGAAAAGTAGCTCTAAAAGCTTTTGAGGGAAGTCACAAGGTATTTATCATATGGATGGCAGATAAAATGAATGAACCAACTGCAAACAAATTACTTAAGACATTTGAAGAACCTCCAGAAAATACCATAATAATACTAATAACAGAAAAGTATGAGCAATTATTACCAACTGTGAGGTCAAGAGCCCAACTGGTGAAAGTGCAAAAACTATCTATTGATGAGATTACGCAAAAACTAATTGAAGTTGGTATTGATAATGAACATGCACACAAATCTGCCTCTCTCGCAAATGGAAGTTGGAACAATGCCAGTGAAATTACTGAGGAGTCCGAAGATGAAAATAGTAACTTCATTAACTTTAGAAAGTGGTTGCGACTGTGCTATCAACCTAAAGATTATGATGAACTTCTTAAGTTTAATCAGGAAATATCAAAGCTTGGTCGCGAAAAGCAAAAAAGCTTCCTAAATTATGGTTTGGAAATAATTCACAACTCCATTCTTAGCAATCATAATCAAAGTGAGAATATTAAAAAGGCTGGTGATGAGCTAAACTTTACTAAAAATTTTTCCAAATTTATCAATGAGGCCAACCAGAGGGATATGTATAAACTTTTTAATGAAGCAATATACCATATTGAAAGAAATGCACATGCTGGTATAATGTATTCCGATATGAGTTTTAAAATCATCGACCTTATTCTTTCGGGTAGAAAGCATATTGCAAATAACTAATATCAAGTAATTTACTAGTGGTAAAGGAATTCGGCACATACATACATGAAAATAATCTTATTACTGACGGTGATATAGTATTGTTAGCTATTAGCGGTGGTATAGACTCTGTTGTTATGATGGATATTTTCCACAAAAACAAAGTGAAATTTGCAATTGCTCATTGCAATTTTAATTTAAGATTGAAAGAGTCTGATGATGACGAATTATTGGTAAAACGATTGGCTTCCAAATACAAGGTGGATATTCATATAAAATCATGCAAAACTAAAAAGTATGCAGAAGAAAATAAAATATCCATCCAAGAGGCTGCCAGAGAATTAAGATATGCATGGTTTGATGAAATATCAAATCAATATAATTATGAAAAGGTTGCCATTGCTCATCACTTGGATGATAACATAGAAACTTTTTTTATTAATCTATCCAGGGGTGCAGGCATCAATGGCTTAAAAGGAATACCTGTCTTTCGACAAAATATAATCAGACCTTTGATGTTCGCAAAAAAGTTTGATATTGAAGAATATGCCACAGCTAATAATCTGGAGTTTAGAGAAGATAGTTCAAATGAAGATAGTGTTTATTGGAGAAATAACATTAGGCATAATCTCATACCACAACTTGAGAATATTTTACCCGGATTTTCAAACTCCATAATTAAGAGTATTTCCAACTTAAGTGATGCAAATCAACTTATCGAGTCTGTTATTACAGAAAAAACATCACAGCTATTCATTAAGAAAGCTAATGGTGTGTTAAAGGTTAACCTCAATAACTTGATGACCTTAAAACCACTCAATATTTGGATCTATTTTTTACTTAAACAATATGGATTTGCAAGAAATACTACTGACTCCATTTGCGAAGCCATTACGGATAGAAGTAGTACTGGCTTGAGATTTAGATCAAGTATGTTTGAATTATTAATTGATAGAGAACAGCTGTTAATCAGGAAGGTTAAGGACACAGAGAAGAACATCGAAGTTAAAATTGATAAGTCAAGTAAAAATATAGCTTATCCTATCAGACTAAATTTTAAAATTCAGAGTAAGAGTTCAGAATTGAAATTTGACAGTGATCATAGAGTTGCTTATTTTGATTTAGATCAACTGCAATATCCATTGAATCTTAGAAAATGGAAATCTGGTGACCGAATGAAACCTTTGGGCATGAATGGCAAGAAATTGGTGAGTGATATGCTCATTGATAATAAGGTTGATTCATTTGAAAAAGATAATACTTATGTTATAACTTCAGGTGACAAAATAATTTGGCTTGTTGGTATTCAATCTTCCGAAGAGTTTAAAGTGGAAGGTAACACTTCTAATGTACTGACAATGGAGTATATAAAAGAAGATTTTGTAAATTGTTAAAAGTTTTTACTAGTGATATTGAAGCGATATATCTAGGCATGATTTTTGATTAAGCAACTTCTATTAAAGAAGTGGTGTCAAAAATGGCAACCAACGATTATTGTTTAACTTTGGAAAAATTATTTTCAAGTAATTTTATGAACATGAAACGTAGCTTAAATTTATTTTTGTTACTGATAATACTAAATTTTGGTTTATCGGCTCAGATATTGGAACCTGTTAAATGGAATTTTTCATCGAACAAAATCTCAGACCTAGAGTATGAACTTATTTTCAAGGCTGACATAGATCTTCATTGGCATTTATATTCTCAGGATATCCCTACTTCTCCTCCGGCAACCGGATTTAATTTTAATGAAAATCTTGATTATAGTCTGGTTGGAGATGTTTCCGAAGAAAGCACAGTAATAGAAGACTATGACCCTAATTTTGAGATGGTACTCAAATATTTTTCTAATGAAGCAGTATTTAAACAGATAGTCAAGCTTAACAGTCAAAGTGCTAAAGTTACCGGCTTTATTGAATTTATGTGCTGTGATGATACCAAGTGCATACCTCCAACGGAAATAGATTTTAGTTTTACACTGGGATCTACAACAAACAAAAATTCCACACCAACTAAAATACTTGAGCCTGTTAATTGGAATATTTCTTCCAAACGTCTTAATAGTGAATCCATTGAGCTAACTTTTGAAGCAGAAATTGACAAAGGGTACCACTTATATTCTTTAACAATTCCGGAAGATGGTCCATTGCCAACTGTGTTTACATTTGAAAATAGTGAGTATTATAATCTAGAAGGTCAAATACTAGAAGCTAAAACCCCAAAAGAAGAATATGATGATGTTTTTGAAATGGACATTAAATTTTTTGAGGAAAATGCATCCTTTAAACAAATTATCTCTCTTGAAGATATAGGTCAATCCATACCTCTGGTTGGTGAGATTTCATATATGGTTTGTAACGACGTAGGTTGTGTTGCCCTGTATGAAGATTTTGATCTTATTATTGACTCCAAAACTGGTAATATAACTTCAGAAAACCCCAGTATATCAGAATCAGAACAAAATGAATACGAAGATGATATCACAGGTAAACGAGCATCCTTAATTGGATTTTTCATACTATCTTTTCTTGGAGGACTTGCAGCAATCATTACTCCTTGCGTTTTTCCAATGATACCAATGACGGTATCATTTTTCATGAAAGATGGTGAAGACAAGTCCAAAGGCAAGGTTCAGGCCATAGTTTATGGACTCAGTATAATAGCAATTTATGTATTCATAGGTTCCATTTTAGCTGTTATTGCAGGACCTGATATTGCAAACTGGCTAAGCACACACTGGCTTCCCAATATATTATTCTTTCTCATATTCGTGATATTTGCAGCTTCATTTTTTGGAATGTTCGAAATTACTCTACCACATTGGATTATTAACAGTTCTGATAAGGGTGCCGACAAAGGAGGATTTTTAGGATCAATATTTATGGCCCTAACTTTAGTGCTGGTTTCATTTAGTTGCACAGGACCAATAGTCGGAACTATTCTAGTTGAATCAGCAGGGGGCCAAGTAATCAAACCAATTATTGGTATGTTGGGCTTCTCTCTTGCTTTTGCATTTCCATTTACACTATTTGCATTTTTTCCAACTTTACTTCAGGGACTCCCAAAATCCGGCGGGTGGCTCAATTCTGTTAAGGTAGTCTTAGGATTCTTGGAATTGGCATTGGGATTAAAATTTCTAAGTATTGCTGATCAAACATACCATTGGGGTATATTAGATAGAGAGATTTATTTAGGAGCTTGGATAGTTATATTTTTTCTCCTTGGTTTATACCTTCTCGGCAAGATAAAATTCGCTCATGACGATGATCTTAAGTTTGTTTCTGTTCCAAGACTTATGCTTTCCATTGTGGTATTTACATTTGTTGCATACCTAATACCAGGAATGGTTGGAGCTCCTTTAAAAGCTTTATCTGGGTACTTACCACCACAGACTACTCATGATTTTGATCTAAATAAGGTTATCCGGGATAATGTTCAATCCTATGCTATCACTGGAAGTGACGATTTTAACCAAGACTTATGCGAAACCCCAAAGTATTCTGAGTTCCTTCACCTTCCCCATGGCCTTGAAGGATACTTTGACTACGAGCAGGCTTTGGCTTGCTCCAAGGAACAAAATAAACCCATATTCATTGATTTCACAGGCCACGGATGTGTAAACTGTCGTGAAATGGAATCTAATGTATGGTCTGATCCAAAGGTTCTTAGCCTATTACGAAACGACTACATTATAACTGCTCTTTATGTGGATGATAAAACAACTTTACCCGAAGAAGACTGGTATATAAGTGAATTTGATGGTAAGCTTAAAAAAACAATAGGTAAGAAATATGCAGATCTTCAGAAAGCGATGTTTGGAGTTAATGCTCAACCATATTATGTACTGCTTAATTCTGATGGAGAACTTATAGCCAAGCCAAGAGCATATGATTTAGATATAAGCGAATTTGTAAATTTTCTAGAAGTAGGTTTGGAAAATTATCAAAGGAAAAATAAATAGATATTATTAGTTCATAATAAGAATTATCAAATATTAATCTAATCTTTCTATATCAGCACCTAATTTCTGCAGCCTTAGATCAATATTTTGGTATCCCCGGTCTATCTGTTCAATATTCTCAATAATACTTGTCCCTTGGGCAGAAAGGGCAGCCGTTAGAAGTGCAACACCTGCCCTAATGTCAGGCGAACTCATCTTTATACCTCGAAGAGGAGTTTTATGATTCATACCAATAACTGTTGCTCTGTGTGGATCACATAATATAATTTTGGCGCCCATATCAATTAGTTTGTCAACAAAAAACAAACGACTTTCAAACATTTTCTGATGTATTAGAACACTACCATTTGCTTGTATGGCAGTAACCAAAATAATACTTATCAAATCGGGAGTAAATCCTGGCCAAGGAGCATCAGAAATATTCATAATAGAACCATCTATAAATGTTTCAATATTATAATTTTCATATTTGGGAACTAAAATATCATCTCCATTCTGAACAACTTCAATACCGAGTCTTTTGAATACAGTCGGAATTAGCCCCAAGTCTTCAAGTGAAACATTTTTTATTATTATTTCAGACTGCGTCATGGCAGCTAGTCCTATGAAACTGCCAACCTCTATCATATCTGCAAGCATTGTATGCTCAGTTCCTGTTAATGATTTAACTCCTTCAATTGTCAAAAGATTAGATCCAATTCCAGTGATCTTAGCTCCCATTCTAACAAGCATCTTACACAACTGAATAAGATATGGTTCGCACGCGGCATTAAAAATAGTTGTGATTCCTTTAGCAAGCACAGAAGCCATGAGTATATTAGCTGTTCCCGTTACAGAAGCTTCCTCAAGAAGCATATAATTACCATTGAGGTTCTTACCCACAACCTTAAAGCTTTTTTTATCAGGGTCATATTTAAATTCGGCACCTAATTTCTGTAATCCTATGAAATGGGTATCTAATCTCCTTCTTCCTATCTTATCTCCTCCAGGCTGAGGTAGAGTCCCCTTTCCAAAGCGAGCCAATAATGGTCCTAATATCATTACGCTACCTCTAATGCTGGTGGCTTTAGCATAAAAATCTTCCGTCTCAAGATATTTGAGGTTAATAGCAGAAGCGTCGAATGAATATTTATTTTCATTAATTTTAATGACCTCTACGCCTAAACCGCGCAATAAATCAATTAATTTATTTACATCTCTAATGTTAGGGACATTGTTGAGTATGACCTTTTCATTGGTAAGCAGAACAGCACATATAATCTGCAAAGCCTCATTTTTTGCTCCTTGGGGGATTATTTCACCACCAAGGGAATTGCCACCAGTAATTTTGAAAGTTCCCATTGTTTCTGTTTATGCTTAGGTAAATAAACAAAAAAACAACCAAAAAATGGTTGTTTTTCTTATAATTTTACTAAAATTTTCCAACAGGAAAATCGAAAATCTAGCTCTTGTAACTATTTTCTTCTTTTCTTTCTTTTGTTGTAACCATTACTATAAGCACCAGCTTTTTGAGAAACTTTTTTCTTTTGATTCTTAGGCCTTTGAACCACATCACTTATAGCTATCAACTGAGTATTCTCAGGTAATACAAGTTTTCCTCCCGATAACTCTAAGAGATGCTTAGCAATAGTAGCATCATTTACTGATTCCCTATTCCATCTTAAATATGACTTCTTCATCTGGTTTGCAATAGCAAATACCAATGCATTTTTTTCATCACCATCCTCATAATCATTGGCTTTATTTATGATATTAATGAGGTGCTTACCATAATGACGTAAAACAATCTTCTTGTCGCTATATTGCAATCTCTCTGGATTTTTATTAAGTTTTTCCATTGAGGGTGCAGGATAAGGTCCATCAACATCCAGCTTAAATTTTGATACAATGTGCAAATGATCCCATAGTACATGGTCAAAATCACTAGTGTCTTTTATTGCAGGATTCATCTTAGACATTGACACAATTATTGCACGTGCAGCTTCTGTGCGTTTTTCTCTGTTTTCAATGGTAATTGCATAATCAACCATTTTCTGAATGTTTCTACCATATTCAGGTATGATTAAATGGTCTCGTGCGGTGTTGTATTCCATCTGATTTGTTATTTGATTAGGACCCTATTATTGGGTCAGGGTAGCAATTATTTTTTTGCAAAAATAGTCAAATATTTACACAAAATACAGCAATTGCTTTTGATCATTACATGTATTTAGAATTAACACTTTGGCAAGCATTACTTTTTAAATAAATATCTTGTGATAAAAATTCCAGTTGAATTATTTTCGTTGCCCGAGAATACACCCGATGTTACGTCATACAATTCCCAACCTTCAGAGCTCAGTTCCTGAATTTTAGTAGTTATACTAAGGTCATTCTCACGAATGTTTCCAAAGTTTATACCCGCCATGCTAAAGAAATTTTTCATTTTAGTTTCTTCCATCATACCTTTATCATCTATGGAGATCATTCTAGATCTACCAATTCCTCCCGGCACAACTGATTCTACTGCAGTAATCTGAAGCCATCTAGCGTTTACAGGCTCCTCATCTTGTTTAAAACCATAAGTTGTTAAAATACCCATGAGCATTATGGCAATTAAAATAGGGTAGTAAAATTTTTTGTTCATAATATTATGTTGTTTTTGATTAATAATTCTACTTGTAATTGAAATTATATTTGAAGCTCACAAATATGCTGCCCATGGTTTTTTTTGAATACAGTATACTCTCGGAAGATCTTCCTTTGATCATGCCAGGAACTGAAACCTTTAGCTCCTGCATGTCTTTTTTCTTTTTACTGTATATCCTTTTTCCATTGGATAGTTTTGCATATGTTCTTCTAACTAGCTTAACTCTTCGCCCTTCAAATTTGTAGGTAAACTCAGCGTGGTAACTAACAAAGTCTGTTTTGCAAATAAAAACATCCTTTAAAACATTCTGCTGCAGTTGCACAATAATTGGATTTTCTACAACTATAGTTTTTCCATTGGATTCGATGCTGAAATCATCCATGGTTAGAATATTTTTAGTTACCTGACCAATAGATGTGAATGCAAATATGAGAAGCACAAGAGTTAGAAAGAGTTTAATTTTTTGCATGATGTTTTGCTTTATTTGTTTAAGGTCAATTTGTGGCAAGATAATACAAATTTGAATAATCTAAATATGCCATGATTCCTTTTAAACACGCAAAATCGAATGGACCAAACTTTATTCACAATTAGTTGTTTACAAATTTGGTTGTTATGGAAAATGTTTCTATTTTTGCAGCCCGATTTTAAAGGCGTAATAGTAAAGAGCTTAAGAAACAATAAGATAGATGGATACATTGAGTTATAAAACAGTTAGCGCAAACCGCAACACCGTTAATAAGGAATGGTTGTTAATTGATGCTGAGAACGAGATTTTAGGAAGAATGGCATCAAAAGCTGCTGTACTTCTTCGTGGAAAACACAAGCCAAACTATACACCGCATGTAGACTGTGGTGATAATATTATCATTATTAATGCAGATAAGATAAGGCTTACAGGCAACAAATGGGAAGCTAAGGAATATGTTCGTCACAGTGGTTATCCTGGTGGCCAAACAACAATCACAGCCAAACAGATGATGGACAAGAAACCCACAAGAATGGTTGAAAAAGCCATCAAAGGTATGCTTCCAAAAAACAAGCTTGGTGCCGATTTGTTTCGTAACCTATACGTTTATGAGGGTAGTGAGCACGATCATAAAGCTCAAAAACCAAAGAAAATAAATTTAAATAATATCAGATAATATACCATGGAAGTAGTTAACGCACTTGGCAGAAGAAAAACTGCCGTAGCCAGGGTTTATCTTCAAGAAGGTAGTGGCAAGATAATGATTAATAATCGTGATTATAAAGATTATTTTCCAACTGGCATACTTCATTTTGTTGTTGAACAAGCATTTGATCTAACAGAGACAACTGGTAAATACGACATCAAAGCTAATCTTAAAGGAGGTGGTTATACAGGACAGGCTGAAGCATTACGTTTAGGTATTGCTCGTGCCCTTGTTAAAGTAGATCCAGAGTTCCGTCCTGCTCTAAAGGAAAAAGGATTAATGAGAAGAGACCCACGTATGGTTGAACGTAAGAAACCAGGACAACCAAAGGCTCGTAAGAAATTCCAGTTCAGTAAACGATAGTTTTCACAATCATTGGAATGAGTTTAGTATCCAAATTGCTGTAACCTCGATATTAAAGAGCTATTCAGTAATTGTTAAAGAGAATGTAAACAATTTAAAATTAAAAAAAATGGCAAAAGTTAGTTTTGACGAATTGCTTGACGCAGGTGTACATTTTGGTCATTTGCGCAGGAAATGGAATCCTAATATGGCACCATACATATTTATGGAACGCAATGGAATCCACATTATAGACCTGTACAAAACACAGGCTAAGCTTGAAGAAGCACAAAAAGCTATCAAACAGATAGCCAAATCTGGTCGAAGAGTATTGTTTGTTGCAACCAAAAAACAAGCAAAAACGTTAGTTAGCGATCTAGTTAAAAATGTTAATATGCCTTATGTTACTGAGCGTTGGCCTGGCGGCATGCTTACAAACTTTGCGACCATTCGCAAAGCTATTCGTAAGATGTCCAATATCGACAAAATGGCTACCACCAGTTCATGGACCAACCTCTCCAAAAGGGAAAGGCTTCAAATTACACGCGAAAGAGCTAAACTTGAGAAAAACCTTGGTAGTATATCTGATATGAGCAGGCTGCCTGCAGCATTGTTCATTGTTGACATCAACAAAGAGAAGATAGCTGTTGCCGAAGCAAGGAAACTAAATATTCCAATATTTGCAATGGTAGATACAAATACTGATCCTAATTTGGTTGATTTTGGAATACCCGCAAATGACGATGCTTCAAAGTCCATTTACCTGATCGTTAATGCAGCAGTTGAAGCAATTAAGGAAGGGTTAAATGAACGTAAACTTGCAAAAGAAAAGCAAGATAGTTCCGAAGCAGAAGCAGCTGCCAAAAATGATGATATTAAGTCAGAATCAGAAGCAATTGAAGTAGCTGAAGCAGATGATAATAAAACCTCAGATGCAAAACCTAAGCGCAAGAGAAAGCCAATTGTAAAGAAACAAGAAGACTAGTATTAACTTAGTAAAAGAAATTAAAATGAAGATTACTGCCCAACAAGTAAATGAATTGAGAAAAAGTACCGGTGCTGGCATGATGGATTGTAAAAAGGCTTTGGTTGAAACCGAAGGCGATATGGAGAAAGCAATTGATGTACTTAGAAAAAAAGGTCAAAAAGTTGCTGCCAAACGTGCTGATAGAGATGCCACTGAAGGTGTTGTTCTTTCAAAAGTTAGTGCAGATAAAACATACGCTGCAGTTGTAATGGTAAACTGTGAAACTGATTTTGTTGCCAAAAACAGCGATTTCATTGGATTTACTCAAAGCATATTAGATGTTGCCATTTCCAACAAAGCAAAAACTGCTGACGACTTGAATAATATGGACCTAAATGGACGTAAAGTTGAAGAATTAATTCTTGATCAAACCGGCGTAATTGGTGAAAAAATCCAACTGGGCCATTTTGAAATAATTGAAGCAGAAAGTGTTTATTCATATATACACCCTGGTAATCGTATTGCTACCATTGCGGGATTCAATAAATCTGGAGATAACCTTGCAGATGCAGGTAAAGATATAGTAATGCAAATTGCAGCCATGGATCCAGTATCACTTAGCAAAGATGATGTAAGCGAAGATGTTATCAAGCGTGAAATAGAAATAGGTATGGATCAGGCACGTCAGGAAGGTAAACCAGAAGAAATGCTTGAAAAAATAGCAACTGGTAAACTAAATAAATTTTATAAAGAGAACACTTTATTGAACCAATCCTTCATAAAGGATAATAAGATGAGTGTTAGTCAATATTTAAGCAATGTAGAAGGTGATTTAACCATAACAGGTTTTAAACGCCTTGCACTTGCCTAGAAGATCTAATCTTAATAAAAAAGCTGATCTATTACGGTCAGCTTTTTTTATTTCAGTTCACGAAAATGATTTCGTGTATATAGAGAGAACCCACGATAAGCAAACAATAATTTTTTAATTCAAAATACTTTCTCTATCAAATTGGTGTTATTTGTATTTTTG
>JABJIE010000041.1 GCA_018661505.1 Lentimicrobiaceae bacterium | reverse complement strand
CCGGAGTATCATGGGAGATTATACCCCCAAATGCTAATTTTGATGCCGTTTCAACAAATATTACCCAAGGTGATACCGTTTACTTTAGTGATTTATCTGGACCGGGTATCTTAGAATGGTCATGGACATTTGAGGGCGGTGAACCATCAACATCAGATCTCATGAACCCAAATGTATTTTATGCAGATACAGGTTATTTTAATGTTTCCCTAACAGTAACAAATGCAGATGGAACTGACACAGAAATAAAATCAGACTTTGTATATGTTGAGCAAATGCAACTTCCAATAACTGACTTTGAAGCTAATAAGACATCAGTTTCTCCAGGAGGAGTGGTTTCTTTTACGGACCTCACTCTCAATAACCCAGATCAATGGTCATGGAGTTTTGATGGAGGTTCTCCCTCCACTTCTACATACCAAAACCCAACGGTTAGATTTAATACACCGGGCATTTACAATATATCCTTGGTAACTTCAAACTTGGGTGGATCAGATTCCCTTTTAAAAGAAGATTATATACACGTAGCAATTGTTGATATTGGAGAAAATATGTCAGATAAGAAGCCTTCAATATATCCTAACCCCAGTAATGGGCTTTTCACAATAGAATTTAATAATGTATTTATCAGTGATGTAGAAATTGAAATTAAAACAGCATCTGGAAAAAGTATCCAAGTTCACAAAAAAATAAATGCTTCTGAATCATTTAGCGTAGATATGAATGATAGCCCTAACGGAATTTATTTGATTAATATTTATGATGGCACATCTAATATTACTCAAAAAATAGCGTTATTCAGATAAGGCTATAAAAAATCGTATGAGTAAAAATCTATTTTTGATTATCCTATTATCAGCACTGTTCATTAATCTTGATGCACAGAACAAAATATCAAAGCCATTATCATCTCAATACGAACTAAGTTCTATTATACCAATAAAAAGTTTTATAAACACCCCTATAATAGTTGATAATAAAGGTAAAAACTACCCTCCGCAAGCTGGCTACACATTTCCCATTAAAATAAGTTTGGTTGATGGTATTATAGATTCAACCTTTTCTGGTTATATCTGGAGGATATCCATAGAAATCAAAAACTCTACCTCAACCAATTTTTATCTCAGCAATGTGAACCTCAAAGGCGATCAGAGTTTATTTTTATACTCTCAAGAGAAGAAACATATATATGAATATACCTCTGGCGAGTATAATAATATCTCCACCGATTTCATTGATGGAGATAAAATAATTGTAGAACTAAATTCAAAATCAGAAATAACTAAAATCCCCTTTCAGGTTAGAGAAGTAGGGATTCTTTTTGACCACCAACGAGGTTTTGGTGATGCAGGTAATTGTGAAGTTCATGTAAATTGTAGTGAAGGTAACGATTGGCAATTTCAAAAAAATGGAATTGCCCGGATACTAGTAAAGGAAGGTAATACAACCTTTTGGTGTTCTGGATCATTGATAAATAACACAAGGAATAATGGTGAACCGCTTTTTCTCACAGCAAATCATTGCGGAATAAACTCTGACTCCATTGATTACGCAGAATGGATGTTTTATTTCAATTTTGAATCAGATAATTGTATTCAACCATTGGAAGAGCCAGATTATAACTTATTGACTGGCTCAACACTTCTTTCGAATAGTAAGTTTGGCACTGGAGGTGGTTCGGATTTTAAACTTCTTAGATTATCTGAGAACCCAAGTCTTCTATTCAATCCATATTTTAATGGTTGGGATAGAAGCACTATAGCATCGCCTAATGGTGTAACTATTCATCATCCAGAAGGTGACCTTAAAATGATATCTACATACCATGAGCCATTAACATCAACAAAATATGATAATGATCAGGTTGATCCAAATGGTATGTATTGGAGAGTTGTGTGGGCCCAGACAGAAAATGGCTTTGGAGTAACTGAAGGTGGGTCATCTGGAAGTCCACTATTTAATGAAGAGGGGTTAATAATTGGCTCTCTAACAGGAGGTCTAGCATCATGCACATACCTTGAACAGCCAGATTTTTATGGAAAGTTAAGTTATTCATGGGACCCTATAACATCTGATTCTGCATCACAACTGGCTTATTGGCTTGACCCCATTGGTAGTGGAGTTGTGTATTTAAATGGTACCAATCTGGATTCAACAAATATATTAGCAGGGTTTGTATCGAATTTAAGAACAGTTCTAATTGGTGATAATGTATCATTTACAAATACCTCCATTGGAAATATTACAAGCTATAACTGGTTTTTTGAAGGAGGCGAACCCTCGTATTCAGAATTGGAATTTCCTGGGGACATCAGATATAAGCAGGTAGGAGAATTCGATGTGAGGTTAATTGTTTCCTCACCTGAAGGCTCTGATACACTGATAATTCCCGATTACATAAGAGTTGTTCCTAACATATCCCCAAACCCTAGTGATGGATTATTTAGGCTTGCATTCGGAAAAGAGATCCCAGATTCCTATTCCCTAAGAATATTTGGACTAAACGGAAAAGAAGTCAGTTTTAAAATTAAGGAAGAAGGAACAAGCTATTTAATGATAAATATGAATTACTTGGAAGCTGGCTGCTATCTAATAAGGTTTTCTTCAGATGAAGTAAATGCCAGTTATAAGGCAATGGTGTTTTAACTTAAAAAATCATCTTCCTTACGCGAAGAAACATATCCATCCCATTTTGATATTACTTCATGCATATCAGCATTAAGTTCGGATTCGAATTGCATTTTATTTCCAGTTGTTGGATGAATAAACCCAAGAGACCTTGCATGCAAAGATTGACGTGGTATTATTTTAAAACAATTTTGTATAAATTGCTTATACTTTGTAAAAGTAGTGCCCTTCAGAATCCCATCTCCACCGTAACGGGCATCATTAAACAATGGGTGACCCAAGTAGCTAAAATGTGCTCTTATCTGATGCGTTCTTCCAGTTTCTAATTTACATTCAACATGGGTTATATAGCCATACCTCTGCAGAACTTTATAATGTGAAACAGCCTCCTTTCCATATTCACCATCTGGAAATACAGTCATCACCCTTCTATCTTTCAAACTTCTGCCTATATGACCTGTTATGGTGCCAGCATCACTAACAACATCTCCCCATACCAATGCTTCGTAGGCTCTATCAACAGAATGATCAAAAAATTGCTTTGCAAGTTTCGTCTGTGCCATTTCATTTTTTGCAACAAGTATAAGGCCCGATGTGTCTTTATCGATTCTATGAACCATATAACCAAAACCATTTTCAACACTGGTTTTCCCTGTTTTATTGAAATGGAACATCAAACCATTTAGCATGGTTCCAGAATAATTAGCATGTCCTGGATGTACAACCAAACCCGGCTGTTTATTGATAACGATTATGTCATCATCTTCATAAATAATATTCAATTCTATATCCTCAGGAAATATTTCAACATCTCGAGGTGGATAGGACATTACTACAGAAATCTCATCGGCTGGTCTGACTTTATAATTTGACTTAACAGAATTTCCGTTAACCAATATATTACCAGCCTTTGCAGCCTGCTGAACCTTATTTCTGCTAACATTTATTATTTTACCAAATAAGAACTTATCAATTCTTACTGGTGACTGACCATCATCAACCACAATGTTATGATGTTCATATAACTCAAAATTATCATCCGAAGAATCCTTTGTATTATTGTCTGTCATCAGTTGACTAATAATTTAGCAGAATAGTAGTTATTATTGCTCTTAGCCTTGATAATATATATACCATTAACAAGACTTGAAACGTCAATTTGATTTATTTTCCCTTTTTCTGAATAAACTAATTGCCCAAAAATATTATGAATTGTAAGCTCAAGATTATTATCCGTTAACAATTCAGAATTACCAATGGTGAATCCATTTGAAGTAGGATTAGGAAAAATAATAAGTTTGGAATTTTTTAGTGTTGATAATTGGTCTTCGGTTGATAAAATAAGGTTGGAACCTATTATTGGCCTTATTAATAAGGCTCCAGAAACATTGGAAGTTTGCCAATCAATATCTGTTTTATAGAAGATTCTGTTATGTCTATCATTGTTGGCATCCATTCCTACATTCATATTATCTTTCTGCTGTTTTTCCCAGCCAACATAAATTGTTCCTGAGAGTATTAGTGGCTCATCCAATAAATATGGATAAAATGAGTATAATCCTTCTTCCCACGATACCTTTTGACCTTCCATTCTATGAATAATCTCTCCTGGCCTACCGTTGTTATCATTCCAAACTAGTAAATCAAAATAAAACTCGTTTACATCATTAAGAGTTTTATTAAAATATATCTGCACGCCCTGTAATGTATCTGGCATATTTAATGAAAATTGATAGGCAACCATTGCGCCACCTGCACCATCAACTCCCCATCCAAGTTCAGGCGTTCCATCATCATATGCATAATAATTGTAAAAACCTTGACGGTATATAATTGAGTCCACTATCGAATTTTGATCCGATGAATCACTAATAAAATGCTTTATGATATATGAAGTAGTATCTCTATCATAATCAAGTGAAAATAAGGAATTGACAGGAGGGCAAGAATGAGCTGCACCACAACCTATACACTCTTGGAAACCAATTTCATAAAAAGGTTTAAGGTTACAACTACCACCATCGTATTGAAATCCGAAATTTCCATTTACCTGACTTACCTCATAAGAATATTGAGTGTTATGCTCTATATCGTCTAGATTAGAGATATACATCTTAAGCTCTGGCTTCGTGTTAGTTAATGGAGAATATCTGTATTGACTGTAAGGCATTACTTCGTAGTCCTTGAGGAAAGATGGTGCTCTCTGAGAAAATGTTAAAACACGGTATGTTGTATCTGAAACTGACCGGTTATAGTTTAAGTACACATAATCAATATTCCATTGGTCACCATTACTTTTCCATGACGGTGGATAATTATTATTACTTACGGAGGCGTAATTTCTAAATCTAAACCTAAATTTATCGTTGTAGTAAGCACTATCTAATATTGGTATACTTATCTGTTTCATATTTTGACCCCACTCCTCTCTGAACTCATCAAATGTTTCTCCTTCTGAATACCAAATTGGATCCCAGATAACTTCTGGTACAAATATTGAATCGCATGCAACGTCGATAATATCTCCCCAAACTATAATTTTGTAATTAATTGTGAACACTTCGGGATTACATCCTAGTGGAGCCCAAAGTGTATCAAGAGGCCAAATAGTATCACTTGAAGATTGTAAATAAATTTCTGCAGGAACCTGAACAGAATCGACATGAGAGAATATTATCTGCCCTGTTTCTCTTGAGAACTCTAACAATAAGGAATCATTCAATTGAGGCGCATCTCCCACCCCCTGAGGTTGATAGAAAAAACTTAGATAAACAGAGTCTGCTGGGCTTAATTGCCTTGGAACCGGATTAAAAATGGAGTCAAGTCTTATGTACTGAGTTCTTAGTTCATCAGCCATAAATGGTATCCATGAAGCATCCGAATATACACTTCCTGTGCTATCAATGGCATCAAGTGTTGCAGATCCTGTATTAATGGGCATAAAGGGAAAATCCTTATTAACAAAAACGGAGTAACCATCCCATAATTTCTGATTGGGGAAAATATTTGAAGATGTAAAATCATCAAAAAATGGCAATAATATCTTCTCCGCTCTCTCTTTGGATAATGACCTTGTATCTTTATCCTCAAGTTCAAGTCTTTCAGCTTCCATTTTCACAGCCTCATTAAAATGCAAACCTGTTGTATATTCCTGACCAACAATAAGTCCTGAAATTTGTAAGAATAAAAATATTAAACACAGCCTACTATTCATCTTCCACATTATTAATTAACATTCTAGCTTCTCGTGCTGCAATGGTATCTGGATCAAATTGTAATAAGTAACCCTGAAAATCAATTAGTTCATCGGATCTATACCATATATTTACTGGCTGACCCAAATATAGCATTTCCTCGGTTAATGTTTTGGGATCTGTTTTATAAACTCTTGCATGTAATGTGTCCGCATCGTCCATAAAATACTCTCTTCCTATATTTAGCGAATTATGATGAAGTTTTCTTCTTACCTCTTCTTGTTTAAGAGCAATAAGAAAAGGCATTGGAACCATTATAGTTCTTTCACCTTTACCTAAAACTAAGTCTATGAAAGAACCCTTACTTAGCTCTGTTTGTGGCTCAATTGGTTCATCGTTCATAAGTTGGTCAACAACAGCGTTTTTTGCAAAATACTGAACATAATCAAGTTTTCCCACCATTAATTCATTTGACTCCAGCGTAACTAAAGCCTGCCTCAGAGACAAATTCTTTAGATTTGGCATGTACACCTTTTCGGGAGATTGCGCAACTATTGTAAGATACAAATGACGACCTTGTTTTACCCTTGATCCTGATAATGGGTGTTGCTGAACTACGGTACCCTTCTCTTTTGATTTAAAATAGACTGAATCAATTATCTTGAATTGGAAATAATCATTATAACCCTTCTCAAGGAGCTGATCTAGTGTGTAACCATTAAAATCCGGAACTATATAAACATCTCCATGTTGGGTAAAAACATCCATTGATTTTAAGACAGCCCAAAGCATAAATAACGATATGGCTATAATTATTATAAGGTGAACATAAAATCTCTTTTTACCAAGAAAATGAAAAAACCCCATGGTTGTTTATATGTTATAAGTCAACAAAATCATAACTCAACGTTGATAAAATTATTGCCTTGTTTTTAGGGTGCAAAGGTAAAAATATTTGATGTTTGAATAAAAACAAAGGATAATAAGTAAAACAGCTTATTTTTGCATACATAAACTTCTAATCATGAAGAACATTGCAATAGTTTGTGGCGGCTTTTCTGGTGAATACGATATTTCTATTCAAAGTGCACAAATGGTAAAAGAAAACCTCGACTCCAAGAAATACAATTCATATATAATATTCATAGAAAAAGGTGAGTGGTATCACAAGGATGAAATAGGATCTATTTTTCCAATTAACAGGAAGGACTTTAGTTTTAATAATGGGGAATTTGACATCTATTTTGATGGCGTATTCAATGCAATTCATGGTGAACCTGGCGAAGATGGAAAGCTATTGGGTTACTTTGACATGTTAAACATTCCATATACATCATCCTCTGCAGATGTCTCGGCACTAACATTTAATAAGTATTTATGTAATAAGTTTATTGATTCCATAGGTGTTAATACTGCTCGATCTATTTCATTCACAAATTCAGAGCAATATTCCATACAGGAAATTATTGAAATTTTAGGATTACCTCTATTTGTTAAACCAGCCTGCAGCGGTTCAAGTGTAGGAGTGTCAAAGGTAAAGACTGCCGATGAACTTAATGAATCAATCATTCATGCATTTAAAAGTGGTGACAGAATAATTATCGAAGAATTTATCGAAGGACGAGAAATAGATTGTGGATTATACAGGCATAATAATGAATTAATTATTCTTCCACTCACTGAAATTAAATCAGAAAATGAGTTTTTCGACTATGAGGCAAAATATACCGCCGGAAAAGCATATGAAATAACTCCGCCAGAGAACCTTGATTTTAACCATGAAATAGAATTAAAGGCAACGTCTTCTCTAATTTATAACAAGCTAGGGTGCAAAGGAATTGTAAGGATTGACTTTATACTAGCAAAAACAGGTCTTTATTTTATTGAAATAAATACTGTTCCTGGAATGTCAGAAGCTAGTATTGTTCCCAAACAAGCAAAAGCAATGGGTATAAATATTTCAGATTTATTTGGCTTATGTGTTGAAAATATGTTTGAAAATAGCATATAAATAACCCAGAATATTAAATTTTATCTTTCAAAAACTTAACTAATTTACTTGTTGCTAGTCCTCTATGACTAATGCTATTCTTCAACTTAGAACTCATCTCAGAGAAAGTTATATCATAACCATCTGGTATAAATATGGGATCATAACCAAATCCTGAATGACCACTTTTTTTATGAGAAATAATGCCATCTATTCTACCTTCAAAAAAATACTCAATTCCTCCTAAAAACAAGGATATAACAGTACTAAAATGGGCACTTCTATTTGTGGAACCTTCTAAATCTTTAAGTAATTTCTCAACATTATCATCATAGGAAGCATTCTCACCTGCATATCGAGCTGAATATACACCAGGGGCGTCATTTAAATCATCCACCATTAACCCTGTATCATCCGAAAAACAATCAATATTAAATCTTTCATATATAGTACTAGACTTTATGGTGGCGTTTTCCTTAAGTGTAAGACCATTCTCAGGAATATCAGTATCAAAACCAATATCAGATAATCCTAATACACTTATGGTGGGTGGTAAAATATGCCTTATCTCTTTTAGCTTATTATAATTATTTGTAGCAAATACAATTTGTAGCATATATATATGTTATTGTAAAGTACCCTATTATTACAAAATTAATCAGATTAAAGGAATAATGTGTAATTTTGGTATTTAAGATTAAAAGTTTATTCATCGTTTAAACCATATAAAATGAAGATTTTCAATTTAATATTTGCATCCCTTATACTAGTATCAATAACAGTTGCATGTAACCAATCTGCAAAAACAAACGAAAGTTTATGGAGTGAAGAACAAAAGTCAGAATGGACAAACAAATGCATGAAATTTATGGAATCAAACGGTACTGAAGAAAGAAATGCAACTGACTTTTGTGATTGTATGCTTAAAAAAACTTCTGAGAAATATTCTCCAGAACAAGCAGCTAGCATAACAGCAGAGGAGGAAAGAAAATTATGGGAATCCTGTGATTACACCTGGTAACTCTAAATCGACTTCTTGAACCCCATCTAAGTATTTGATTAATTTCTCTTGTCAATTTAATTTCTTATTGCTATTCTAATACCATAGTCCGATATATTTTATTGGTTAGTACTAACCTGTATAAACCATAATAATAAATTAAGCAGAAATGTTTGGCCCCATCTTAATTTGAAATATCAACAACATTTTGTTTTATTATTACGACAAAGAAGGGTCTATAATTATATTTGAAGAGAATTATAGACAAAAAAAATACCCCTTGATAACAAGAGGTATTTTATAAATATTGAGCGTTTACTCTATTTTATTATCAATTTTTTAGTCAACTGACCTCCTTCTTCAAACATTACTGTTACGAAGTATATTCCTGTTTTCCATCCACTGTGATTCAATGTGTATTGAGATCCTTCAACTTCAGTAGTGAAAACAACTCGTCCTATGCCATCCATAAAAACAATCTCACTCATATCAGCCTTATCATTTTCAATAACAACATAACCAACGGAAGGGTTAGGATAAATTTTCATTGCATCTCTAACTTCTATGGATTCGCCAATACCAGTAGCAAGCTCCAATTGAAGAATTGCTCGTGGTTGTAGATATCCTTGTACTGTATCCAAATAAGTTAATCCTTTTTCCTGACTCATATCAGGGTTAGAAAGTAAACCAGAACCATTTAGCAAAGCGGCATCAAAATCAGTTCCCATAGTAGCATTAGTTGCAGCTACAACAGCTTCTAGAGTTGCATAATCCCACCAATCCCACGGTGATCCTTGATTTCCAAATACACCTGCAGGTCCATCACCATTAAGAGGTAAAACAAAAGGATATAATCCTTCTGGATGTGCACTTACAGTAATCTCAGGCTGTGAAGCGTAAATATATTCATAAGTTTGACCATAAGTAGCGCGAGCAGCATCGGTATATGCATCACCATCTGCTATTGATGAGAATGCATCATTGTTACCAAATTCATTTGCTTTACGGATAAATACATTTCCTCCAGATACTGGTACAACATTTTCATTTGTAGTAGGCACAACAACCATCCCATGATCAAAAGGAGCATAAGGATCACGAACACAATGGAAAGCAACCATTGCAACTTCACCTTGATTTAGCCATGAAGAATCAGCCAATGAACCACCCAAATTAACCGACATACTTACATCTTTAGGTAAACCTAACATATAAAGGGGATCGTTCAATCTAAGAAAACCTGCACCTCCATCTATAGTACCGTCAACAGCTTCTAGAACAAATGGTAGTCCCGTTTCAGTATTAATAAATTTAGCGAGTCCTGCAATTTCAGTGTTATAATCACTTAAAGTGGTATAAGCCTGTGTTACATACCCTCCAGATCCCTGACCTATAAGGGCAATTTTGTCAGGGTTAATTCCAAACTGAGCTCCAACAGGCGAACGCATAAACCTTACTGCGGTTTGCACATCGTGAAGAGCACGATAAACAGCCTGTAAAAGAGTTCCTCGTCTAACGTTTGGATCAGTAGATATTGGGTTCCACCCTAATCTATAATTAACATTAATAGCAACATATCCTCTCTTTGCCATTTGCTTGCAGATATTAACACCAACACTGTCAGTCTTATTACCGGTTATTGCACCATTAAATAATGGTGGTAAAAAATTTCCAGTATGCACATTAATCCAAACAGGGCGATCCGTAACATCATCACTTGCAGGTGGAGTATAAATATCCATTTCCAATGGTGTTATTTTTACCATAGTCCAATACGCAGAATCAGGGATCATAGAGTTAGGCGCAAAGAAATTCATGTAGGATAACAAAGTATCCGGATTGGTAACTGAAGCCGCAATTAGCCCGTTTAAGAATATCATCTCAGCTTCCCATTGTGCCATTTGCGCAGGATCTGTCGGATTCGGAAATGTTGATATCAATGGAGATACATTAACTCCATAAGTAACATCTTCGATTAAAACAAACGAATCGAAAATTTCGGTCATGTAGCGCTGGCCATTCACTTGCGTAGTAAATGTCACAGCAAGTAAAATAATTAAACTTTGTAAAAAATTTTTCATAGATTATAAATTTTGTTGATTTGTGGTTAAAAGTAATGTTTTTTTTAATCTTATCTATTAATCCAGTCGTATGAAATGGAAAAATAAACTAAACGACCAACCAGAGGACCACCATATACCTGATAAACCTGATTATTCAGAACATTAGAAGCACCTAGTTTAAATGTCATATTAATTTTCTGAAGCGCGTAATTAACTTGCGCATCAACAGTTGAATAAGAATTAATAAATCCTGTAAATTGAGGTGAACCTTCAAACTCAAAACCCTGGATCCATTTATAATTAATGCCAAATCCAAAATATCTAGCCCCAAATAATACAAGATCACGACCACTAAGTCCTAAGTTAAATTTATTTTCAGGAGTATTAAAAGCAGGAATAATAGGGTCACTGGATCCATGAAGGTCTAATTTATTCCATGAATAGTTTCCATTAACAACCCATTTGGGCCCAATGTAATAATTGATTCCAATAGTTGCGCCTTGTGTTGTAACTCTGTCAGTTGCATTAGCGGCAATACGATATGCTTGAAAAATTGAAGGTAAAGGGTTTGAAGGATTATAATCAATGTCAACACCAATATTATATCCTATAAAATGTTCGTACCAACTGTGATAATATGTAAAGTCTATATATAATTTATCTCTGAACATGCCACGGTAGCCAATTTCAACAGTTTGAACCTGTTCTGGTTGAATCGGTGCAACATTAAAAAAATCAAGCTTATCCCAACCAAAAGTAGGGCTTGAGTTTATGGCATCTCTAAAAGAATCGAGTGTTACCAATGAATCCATGCCATTTAAGTTTCCAATTAAAATTGCTCGACCAACATTATAATATAGAAATTGATCGGCCATGGTTGGATTTCGTACAGCTGTGGAATATGATAATCGAAATATATGGTCCTTAACAGAATTATATACAACCGAGAATGCAGGTGATACAACAGGATCAAAATTTTCATTTTTATCAACCCTCACTGTTCCAAGGAAAACCATTCTATCATCTAAAATTTTATATTCAGCACCCAAGTAAGCTCCATAATTCCAGTTAGTTATTTTTGTACCTGCAGTATCCGCAAATATGGTTCCTTTTGAGTTAGGTTTATAAAGGCGATAATTACCACCC
The DNA here is from genome assembly GCA_018661505.1 of Lentimicrobiaceae bacterium. GTDB lineage: Bacteria > Bacteroidota > Bacteroidia > Bacteroidales > F082. The sequence continues at coordinate 9,698 of JABJIE010000041.1, read as the reverse complement.
ACTGTAAATCCTACAGACCCCAAATTAAATTGGTATTGCCCATCAATATTGTAGAGTGAGGACTTATCATAAAACCTCGATCCCCCATCATTTAGTAGACGAGATGTAATATCATTCAGCAATGAATCATAACGTTTGGTTCCAGGTTTATAAAAAGGATGCTCAGATTCAGAAGCTATGGTGTTATCTGTAAATTCGCGAGTTTCGCCATGCCAAACCTCCATGCTATCTTTATGTTGGTTAATCCAATTATCTTGAAGAATAACAGTTTCTGATTGCCATGCAAGATTTGCTTCTCCAAAAATTATTAAAGCTTCATTGATGGTACATCCGCAAGTGTTAAGTATATCTTCTAGATTGGGCCTATTTTCGTTATTAGTAGGTAAACCAGCATCGTACATACGCGGAACAATAAAGGTTTGATAATAGGAGGAATAATCTCTATAAAAAACGGCTTCTTCTTTGGACACTTTTTCCATCTCAAATGCTGTAACAACAGCGTCATATGAATCACCAGCATCTTCATTAGTAGTGTATGCCCTTATGAAAAATTTATCTGGCTGACTTATTTCGAGTTTGTTTTGATAAAATTGAATATTTTTTAGACTATATCTATTATCACCTTGATAAACTGTGGTTCCAAAACTATAATTAAAGCCATAGTTAATCTCTATTTTATCAGTGATATTATAATATAGTCCAATATTTGTTTTAACATTTCTAGTATCATAATCAACAATATCCTTTTCCATATATCCGGTTCTGTATATTCTTCCCAAACCAGGATAATTAATCGGATCGGAACTAAAATCATTACCACCTGCAAGCACTTCATCACCATATCGGTTTACTGCATCATATCCTGCAAAATTTGAAGGCGGGTCATCCGAAGTTGTACTTGCATCGAGATTTCCTGCTTCCCAATCATTTGCTTGCATACCCATAATATTGAATTTATAGCCAAATTTATCCTCTCCAGATTTATTCTTTATCACCTGGGCCCACCTTACACTAAACTGAGTTAGGTTACGCTCACCAACTTTAATTTCTGCAGATAACCCAGGAAATTGCATGGGTGATTTACTAGTCATATTGATGACACCATTAAAAGCACCAGGACCGTAAAATGCAGAACTAGCACCAGCCACTATTTCCACCTTCATTACATCCAAGTCGGGTGACCCTAAAAAATTACCAAGTGAAAAATTTAAACCCGGCGATTGATTATCTATACCATCGATTAACTGAAGTGAACGAACAGGAGATGTGGAGTTAAACCCACGAGTATTAACCACTTTAAACCCCATACTTGCCGATGTAACATCAACTCCTTTAAGGTTTCCTAGGCTTTCATAAAAATCACCTGAAGAAGCTTCCTTTATGGCCATTAAATCCATGGATTCAGTTGTTAGGGGTGACATTTTTTGTTTTTCACTAATTCGACTACCTATAATCTGCACTTCGTCCATCAAAACGTAGTCAGGTTCCAGTTTAATTTTTAGCGGAGTGCTAAAATCGTCAATCTGAGTTTCAATGGTTGTGTATCCTAAAAAGTTTATAACAATAGTAAAAGGGGGCGTTTGGTTTGCTTTTAATTCAAAATTTCCATCCAAATCAGTTACTACTCCATTAGTAGTTCCTTTTATAACAACACTTGCTCCAATTAATTCTTCGCCCGTTTCTTTATCAATTATTTTTCCCTTTACAACATTTTCTTGGGAAAAAACGCTGGATGACCCAAACGTTATGAGCAGAATCAATAAAAAGTAATTTAGTTTATAAGTAAAATTTAATTTCATGTACTTAGTTGATTTCCTAGTTTTGAGTTGGCAATTTAGAAATTTTTAATGAAAAATTAGAAATTTTATATTCTATCATCTTTTTAAAATTCATTATTTGATGATATATTATTAGGTAAGGCTTTTTTATTAATCTAAATTCCAATTAATTGGCTCGAGACCAATGTCGGTTAAAATACTATTGGTTTTAGAAAAATGTTTATGCCCAAAAAAGCCTTTATGCGCAGAAAATGGTGATGGATGAGGAGATGAAATAATAAAGTGTTTGGATGTATCTATTAATTTTTCTTTGTCCTGTGCATATCTGCCCCATAATATGAATACAACCCCAGCTCTCAAATCTGATATGGTGCTAATAATCTTGTCCGTAAAAAGCTCCCATCCTTTTCCTTGATGCGATCCTGGTTCACCCTTTCGAACAGTTAGAGTAGCATTAAGCAATAAAACGCCTTCTTGTGTCCATTTAATTAAATTCCCCGATTTAGGTATTTTAGATCCTATATCGCTGTACAGTTCCTTAAATATATTTTGTAGTGACGGTGGTAATTTAACTCCCTCAGGAACGGAGAAACTTAAACCATGTGCTTGACCTGGTCCATGATATGGGTCCTGACCAATAATAACAACCTTTACTGATGGTAATGGTGTATAATTAAGTGCTGCAAAAATGTGTTCTCCTTTTGGGTAAATTGAATAAATTCTTTTTTCATCAGCAAGAAACTCTTTTAGGTTAATAAAATAGCGTGCATTAAATTCGTCTTGTAATGCAATACGCCAGCTTTCCTCCAATTTCGGTTTCAAATCTGCCATCAATGTTATTATTTGGTTTTGTAACAATAAAAGTAAAAAATTCTTGTTATTTATTTAAAATCTGCTTTTCTTTGTCATATAAAGATATATCTAAAAATACTGAAGCTTGCAAATTAGAGCGTTATTTTAACAAAAAAGGAATGATCCTTGTTATTTATAAGTTTCGCACGACCGAAAAATAAAGTATAAACTATGAAAAAAGTAATAAGTCTCATATCGGCAATAGCATTGGTGATAGCGATGACAACTTCGTGTAAGTCATCCAGCAAATGTGCTGCTTACGGCGAAAATCATAAGTTTCAAAAGGAAAGCAAATATTAATTTTGCTGGCCGTTGCGGCTTTTCACTCATTTTTTAGCTTCCAACAAGAAGTTTTCCTACCATGAGTATGAAAAGATTCAAAAACATACTGATTCTTTTCTTACTGTGTCTAACCAGTATACCTGTTTTTTCACAGTTTGACAATAACCCCGTTGAGGACACCTTGGAGAATATGATTCTCTACAATAGGCAGAAAACTTATGGAGTGATTCTACACAACCTTGGGCTGGGAATTAACTATAGATCTGGAAAAAGACTGTCCATCTTCAACACACGAATGTTTGAATTAGAATTTGCTTATATGAAATCATACAAGCAAGTTAAAATGGTTAATCCATACGTTATCAATTCCAAAAGATACGTGTATGGTAAATCAAATGATGTATTTTTCTTAAGGGGAGGCTTTGTATGGAAAAAACTGCTAAATCGTAAACCTTACTGGGGAGGGGTTGAACTGCGATTTGTCTATGGTGGTGGAGTTAGCATAGGACTTGCAAAACCATATTACTTATATATAATTAAGGATATTTCTGGCTCAGGCGATACATTTACAATTGTTCCAGAAAAATACGACCCAACAAAACACTCAAATACAGATATATTTGGGCGAGCACCATTCTCAAAAGGGTTCAACGAAATTTCCATTCATCCTGGCTTACAATTAAAAAGTGGCCTTAATTTTGAATTTGGCACACAAAACACAAAAATTAAATCCTTAGAAATAGGAGCAGCAGTTGATATTCTGCCTACTGGTATGACCATAATGTACTACAGCGCGAATCAAATAGTATTTCCAACCTTTTATATTTCCATATCCTTTGGGAAAAGGTTTAATAGATACTAATCCAAATTAACATCGTATCCCCGCTCTATTTAGTGTAATAACTTACTTTCATAAATATTACAATTAATTACATCATATCTCACACCTAACATTCAATGGTGGTTGTTAAAAAGGTGCTAAACAGTAATACAAAAAAAAGGTGCTTCCAAATAGGAAACACCTTTGAATGAATATGATTTTTAAATATCTATTTTATTAATAAACGTCTAGTAATAGTATAATCGTTGTCAGTAATAACAAGGTTATAAGATCCACTACTGATATTATCAATTGTTATAGAAATAGAGTTATTACCAATTTTTAAATCAATGATGTTGTCATAAACTACTTTGCCACTAAGATCAATTACTCTAATAGAATAACTGGAAGATTCATTGGCAATCATACTTAAACTAAAGTTACCATTTGAAGGATTTGGATAAAGGCTAATCGACTCATCATCTATGGTCTCTTGAATACCTATCCCTTCCTCTGTGGTAAATGACCATGTTTCACTCCAGTTAGATGTTAGTGCGCCAGATTTACCCTTAACTTTCCAATAGTATACAGTATTCTGATTCAAGTTAACCTGACATTGATACTTTGGATCTTCACCCATGTATTTAGTAGGGTTGCTAAATGATTCATCACTATCTAACCACATTTCATAGCCAGAGGTGCCCGCTACTTCTTCCCATGTGAATAAAGGGCAAGTATTTACTTCCTCAGAAGCATTTTCTGGACTTGTTAGCATAATTGAATTTACAGTATTAAGTGTCCAAACTTCAGACCAGTCGCTTATATCCTCAGCATGCTGAGCAGCAACTCTCCAAAAATATTGTTCTCCAAAAACAAGATCGTTTACCCATAAAGTATCTGGATCAGGAGCAAATGATCTTGGCATTGTGAAATTTTCATCATTATCAATTTGGAAAATATAGTTGGTTGTGCCTTCATATTGATCCCAAGAGAATTTAATCAAGAGATCTGTTTCATCTCCATTACTTGGTTTGTCTAGTGTGGGAGAGGCATAAGTTGTAAAAGACTTAACACCTGACCACATTGAAGTATCCATATCATGGAATGCTTTAAGTCTGTAGTAAAAAGTAGCTCCAAAAAATAGATTTGTTAAATTTAAAGCACTTGAATCAGGCGATATTTGAACATTCTTAAGGTATGGGCTATTAAAACCACTATTTGAACGGTTTAACATAACGCCATCTTCTCCAACTACTAAGCCTCCTTCATTAGAAACATAAACACAGCTGAGTAATTCACTTAGGCCTGATGTAACTGGATTCCAGTTACCACTAAACTTAACCATAGTGCCAGATTTACCAACTGCATAGCCCTCCATACCATTGAAACTAACACTATATAAATCTTTGGTTGTTCCTGAGGTTTCTTCAAACCATTCAGAACCATTCCACCTATATATTCTACCACTTTTACCAACAGTCCATCCAGTATTTGAATTTAACATAGAAATACTATAGTGATCTTTTGAACCTACAACTTCAGATGACCATTCAGTACCATCAAAAGAAACTACTATTTTTCCTTCTCCACATGCCCATATACTTGAAGCATCAAGCATTGAAACTGAACGCAGATCATTATCATCTCCTGTTTCTGCTTCGGTCCAAACTCCAGAGCTGTAAACAACTACAGTTCCACTTGAACCTACAACTACTCCATTGTCGCTATCAGCAAAACTAACGCCTGTTAAGTCAGAAGTTGTTCCTGGGTCAGCTTGAGTCCATGAAGCTCCGTCAAAAAACAACAAAGTTCCTCCATTACCAACAATATAACCATTGTTAGCATCTACGAAATAAATGGCATTAAGGTCTTCTGTAGTACCAACATCAATTACTAACCAACCATTCCCATCGTTAAATAATACAGTACCATCATCTCCAATAGCCCACATTTCTCCGTTTGAAACCACTGCACTGGCATTTAAGTTTTCTGTAACACCTGAACTTGCATTTGACCATTCATAAACGGTATCCAATTGCATTATATATCCATCTATTCCTGTAATCTCATCCCAGCTAACTTCTGGATTTGCAAAAACTTCTGAATTATTGTTCGGCTTATCCATTGTAACGTTCCATAAAACACTAAAGCCCCATGATTCTGACCAACCTGAAACTTCGTTACCATCATAGGCTCTTACACGCCAATAATAATCTCCTCCAAAAAGCAAACCAGACATTGACAACGCTGTTAGGTCAGTTGGAACAAAAGTAACTGGATTTGTGAAATTCATATTGTCAGCCAACTGTACCTCATATAGAATTACTGGTGAAACACCTGTTACTGCATCCCAATCCAAAAGAACATCTGGCATTTGGTCAATTTCCATATTTTCAGGAGATCGCAGATTTGGAGCATATATCTTTGATTGTCCAAATACCGATACGGATATCAATACAAGACTTAAACTAAGAATTGAATAAATATTTTTCATATTCGTAGGTTTTTAATTTTTCTAAATTAGTTAGCAATGATTTTGTGCGTGTAAATATCTGTCCCGATAGTCATTTGTATAACATAAGAACCTGCTTTAAGCTCACTTAAGTTGAGCCCAATTTCGTTATTACCTTTGAGTACTTTTCGTTTAAGGAACATCACTTTTCTTCCAGAAAGGTCAAAAACAGATATTTCTGCCATGTTCGATGAATTTGCCTCAAAATCAAATGTTGTATTACTACCCACGGGATTAGGGTAAACAACCATGCTCATTGTTTCATATTCATCATTTAATACGTTATCCTCTATGCCGACAGGTTTTTGGAATCCATTACAACGTAATAACCCTCTTCCAAATGTGGCAGCATAAATAACTCCGTAATTATTTGTTCCTGGATATATTATTTTGATCACTTCTTCGCCGTTGACAAGAGTTACAGTATCTACTGTTTTTGAAACCCTTTGCTGAGTTAATTGGAATACTGGAACAGCACCCATAAGACTATCTTGTTGTGTCCACTCTGTTGATTCATCATGAATATTCTCAGTAACAAATATACCATGTTCTGTACCGATTATACCCATGTCAGTATCTGTCATTTCGATTACTGATGAGTAAACAGGCATATCTGGCAGATTACCTTGTCTAGATTCAAATACTGGTGTCTGATCCAATGCATTCTCACTATATAATACATAGGCATCATTTCCATAATTACCTAAGGTAATAAGAACATTTTGAGGATTACCTGGATCAACCGCAACAGATGTTACAACTTGTGTTATTGGGTCTGATGTACCAGGTATAGTCAATGGTATCTCCTGAGTTGAAACAATACATTGTGAGCTATTAACATCTGCTCGCTCATAGTTATAGGCAAGAGCCAAATTAGAAATCCTATACAATCTCCCATCTCTTGTACCAACAAAAATATGATTTGCATCATTGGAGTACCCAATACATTGTGGAGCGCCTGTGAAACCAACAGAGTTATTTGAAATTTCAAACCACTCTGGCATTTTACCAAAATCATGCAATTCTTTTGTCATGTATACTTTGTTAAAAGAAGCAACAAAATACCTTGACGATACAATATCCTGCACCATAATAGAATCACCTTCATTTAAAGTTTCTTGAACTGTATAATAAAAAGGCTGATTGCTATTGGTTGAAATAACCTGAACACTTGTTCCTGCAGGTTTGGTCTCTTTGGCATAGTACATTACAGAATCACGACTATTGGCATTATCAAAACTTTCCCAAAGTGCCATTGGCGTATAAAAGAAGTTTACTGACAGGCTTAATGGTCCCATAAATTGATTAGAATAATTAACCCCTCCATCTTCTGATCTAAAAATAAAATCAAACTCATTACCTGGTTCACTAACCACAAGTACATCTTTGTTTATTACTGAAACTACTGTTCCTACACCATCTCCTCTTAATATCTCTTCTCCCTGTTTACTTGTATTGCCATCACCTGAAACAAGTATTGTTCCGTTATCTTGTGAACCACCAGTAACATAATTTAAAGATCCGGATGTTCCTATGCTATAAAACTGTGTAGTAAAATAGCTCCTGTTGCTTTGTTGGAATGTAAATCCATCACTCTCGGCAACACCAATGGCAACACCACCGTCAGTTCCAATCATAAATGAATTAGTTGTACCTGGTCGGAAAACGTATGTATGATGATCAGCGTGAAGATAGGAGGAAGAAAAACCTGACCCAAAAGATGAAGATATGCTATTCCAGGAGTAAAGTCCTGTTTCCTGAAGTTTAATACCTTCCCAAGCATTTACACCACCTAATAGCACTCTGTATGGATTCTCAGGAAAAACAGTAATGGCATTATCATAAACTCCTTGTCCCATAAATATAGACATCGCTGGTGATCCAGGAAGAATCACTCTCCAAGTTTCACCTTTATCTTCAGAAAGGAAAATACCATTTAGGGAACCTTGCCCATCCACAACACTTGCATAAAGAACATTTGCATCGCTGGGAGCAAATGCAAATTCAATTCTGCTCACATAGTTATTGTCAGGAAGACTTATTGAATCTCCTGTTGATCTATTCACAAATGCATTTTCATCTCCTGAAACAGAAATGAAACATTTATTATCAATACAAGCTACTAAAGATCCATCGGAAGAAACTTGTACGTCCATTGTATTCATGTTTAGTTCGGCACCGGAAGTATCTTTGGCAATCGACCATGAATCACCTCCATCAGCAGAAAACATTAAGCCTGAATTTGTAGCAGCATAAAGATTTCCATTATCCATGTTCACAGCAATTTCATTTATGAATGCCCAATCACTATTGTTATCATTAAAGTTTGGCTGTGTTGATAGTATGGGTGTGAAGTTATCTCCATCTGTTGACTTATAAATTCCATTACCCATAAAACCATCCAAGCCGAATGAACTGATTCCAGATAAAGTTTCGGCAGCAAAGCTTTCACCAGTTCCAGCATATATTGTACCATTTGCATCTTGCTTCATACAAGTCACAAACAAATTATATGTTGAGCTATTAACCTTTTGCCAGGTTGTTCCTACGTTATTTGACTTCCATATTCCACCTGTCACACCAGCAGCATAAACTGTTGATGCACCAGCATCCTGATTGTCAAACATGATGGCCCTAGTTCTACCACCAAAGTTATCAGGGCCTAGTTGTCTCCAAGATAAATTTTCAGTTGATCTTGTGCTTTCAAATTTCTTTAGCTGATTTTGCACCTTGTCCAGATCTTCGGGAGCAATTACACCAGTAGTTTGATTATTACGAATACCTGCTAGATACTCTACAGATGGTTTAATTCCGTATACCAATGAGGCTTCATCTGATAACCGGGGTGTATATTTAGCGTTGCTCTGGTTGGTTGAAAAGCCTAATATTAATACTCCTAATACTATGGTAATCAATGTTAAGCTTAAGGGTAAAAATTTTCGTTTCATACTTTATAACTTTATTATGCTCATAATTATGGATCCTAATTTCGAAGGCACAATTTACAGCTTTTTGTTAAAATGATTTATAATATTTAAAAAAAATAACAAACTATTCGTCAAAATCATCATTTACTATAGCTTTAAAATCTTAAACTAACTCAATATCTGCATATTATACAATCATTCAAGGTTAGTATTAATCTCTATTATGTCAATTATCAAGTATAATATGTAATAATTTAGGAGATTAATCCATATCCATAGATAATAAAATGACAAAATAAATTATTAGAATGACCGATGCTTTATGACAAATATTTTAATTTTTAAAGCAAAAGATTAGTATAAGTCAAATTCTGCATTAGAATATTGATATAATGTATAATGACTTTAGGGATAAAAAAAAAGCCTTCCTGATATTATCAAGAAGGCTTTTATAAATCTCTGGCGATGACCTACTTTCCCACCTGGTATGGCAGTATCATTGGCGCTGGCAGGCTTAACTTCTCTGT
>JABJIE010000007.1 GCA_018661505.1 Lentimicrobiaceae bacterium | reverse complement strand
ATTAAAAATTTTAAGTCTGTTATTCCTTACATTATTAATAGTTACTTGTAAGCGTGATGATGATTTAATTGATGGAAATAATGGTAGTAGTATTACCATTGGGACCCAGGAGTGGATGGTTGAAAATTTAGAGGTAACGCATTACAGGAATGGCGATCCAATAAATAATGTAACCGATCAAGGTCTATGGTCTGAACTTACTACAGGTGCCTATTGCTGGTATGATAATGATAAGACTGCTAATGAAAAGTACGGAGCCCTTTATAACTGGTATGCTGTGGATGACCCCCGCGGACTCTGCCCCACAGGCTGGCATGTTCCAACAGATGCTGAATGGAGTATCTTAACAACTTATTTGGGAGGAGCAAGTGTAGTTGGAGGCATGATGAAAGATATCAGTAATTTGTGGAATAGTCCAAATACAGATGCCACTAACTCAAGTGGTTTTTCAGGCCTTCCGGATGGCTACCGTAGCTTCGATGGTCATTTCGACTCCATTGGTGTCTACGGTAGTTGGTGGACCTCTACAGAGAGTTCGGCGACCAGTGCCTGGTTCCGCGGCCTAAGTTACGACAATGGCTTCGTGTACGAGAACTACTACAGTAAGCAATATGGATTTAGTGTCCGTTGCCTTCGAGATTAATTTATTTGACAATTATAATAATTTTTTTTTCTATTTATAGAAAATTGTCAGCCTCTTTGTAAGTGCGTGAACCGCATAATTTTATGGGATTACTAACTTATTTATTTATTCCTGTTTTTATGATATTAATTGGATTGGGGTTAAAAAGATCACCCAATAACAATCCGTTTTCTTTGCAATCAATTGTATTTGGTGCGGTCAGTATTTTTCTTGTATCTATATTAGTTACAAATTCGGCTTCTGAATACATTGGGCTATATCAAAGAATGGTAGAATCGGCATTTGCTATATGGATAATCTTTTGTGCTATGGCAATAAAAAAACCAGTAGATAAGAATTGAAAATAAAACTTGTGTATTTTAACGATAATTATGAAGATTAAAGATTTTGCAGTTGAAAGGTATTTTGCCAAATATGAGTTTAGTGCACAATATATGCTTTCTAGCTCTGACTGCGATGGCTATAGTATGGATTATGTTTTAAGTGTGGCATCGGCTGATGAAAAGAACTTATGGGAAAGCCTAAAACTTGGATATACCGAGACTGTTGGTAGTGAGTTTCTACGTAAGGCAATAAAAGGCCACTATAAAACAATCCAGATGGATGAAATTGTAGTTTCATCTCCAGGCGAGGCTAACTTCATATTAATGAATGTATTATTAAATAAAGGGGACAATGTTATATGCATGTCCCCGATGTACCAGTCTCTTTATCAGGTCTCTAAGGACCTAGGTTGCTCCATTTCATTTTGGAAACCTCATGAAAATACTGGGGGTTGGCATTATGACATAACCGATCTAAAAAAGCTAATCTCATCAAAAACCAAACTAATTGTTGTTAATTTTCCACACAATCCAACAGGTTTTAGTCCCACCATTGAAGAGCACCATAAAATTATTGAGCTCGCGCGAGAGCGTGGAATAACCATTTTCTCAGATGAGATGTATCGTTATTTAAACCATAATAAGGAAACAGGCCTGCCATCCATGTGTGATTTATATGAAAACAGTATTAGCCTCTGGGGTACTGCAAAAACATTTGGACTAGCTGGCCTAAGGCTTGGTTGGTTAACCTCTAAAAACAAAGGCCTGCTTAAAAAGGTAGAAAAATTCAAAGACTATTTATCAATCTGTAACAGCGCTCCAAGTGAAGTTTTAGGAACAATTGCCTTAAATAATATGGATAAGTTTGTGATTCCAAATATGGATAAGATAAGATTTAATATTTCACTATTTTCAGAATTTCATAAGATTAATAGTAGGTTGATTGACTTCGAAGAACCTCTATCTGGATCTACAGCTTTCATAAGACTAAAAATAAATGAGCCTGCATCTGTTTTTGCTGAAAAACTTGTCAAAAGTACTGGTATTATGCTGCTGCCATCTGAAACCTTTGAATATGGAAAATGTCATGCAAGAATAGGTTTTGGTAGAAAAAACATGCCAGAAATGTTAAGTGTTTTTGGCCATTATATCAGAGAGCGTTATTTTTAGCAAAAAATACATAAAACATTATTATAAATTTTAACCCCTTTTAAAACATGAGACAACTAAACGCTTACCTTATTTCAATAATGATAATATCGACATTAATATTGTCGGGGTGCAAATCTGACAACCTTCCTGCGCCAATTGAAACCCTAGATATTAAGTCCTTGAATGATTTAATAGATTCGTGGGAAAATTCTCCTACAATTGTTGAGCCAGTAAATATAGCTGACTGCCCTCCGTGTGGAGATTTAAATTGGAATGTTTCTCCGGGTGCTTATGTGGGAGGGGTGCCTCTTCCAGCGCAGCTATATGGGTCTTTTGGTAGTTGTGATCTTTACAAATGGGAAAATGGCCAACAAACAAGCAAGGTGGGATCACTTAATGAAATTATAGGTACGCCAAATGGCACTACAATGATTAATTGGAATGAAAATGAAGCTCCAAATATCAATTCTGGAATGATAACTGTTGAGTGCTGCATTGGCTGGGGAGTTTATGAAACCTCTACAGACTATTCCAAAGGCTGGGAGGTTGGAGCTATTTGGGATATGACACTTGGTTCAAATGCACTTTTTATACATGTTTGGGAACGAAAGCTTAATGAGGCAGGCGAACCTGTACTTAACTTGTGGGAAGCATTAATTGGAAATGATGATCCAATAGATGAAAAGGTCGCTTTATTGAATATGGCAACCACCTCAACATCAAACACTCTTGATGGTTATGATGTATATTATTTCCAAACAAAGCCCATTGGTGTTGGTGATGAGCCACAGGGAATCAAAAATATTACTGATCAAAGTTATTGGGCAACGCCTTAATTCATGACCCACTAATAAAAAACCCGATTCATATCTACTTGATATACATCGGGTTTAAAATTTTATGCGAGGTACCGAGCGGATTCGAACCGCTGTACATGGTTTTGCAGACCAGCGCCTAGCCACTCGGCCACGGTACCCTAAATAAATTGGATGGCAAAAATAGCATTTTTCCCATACTTATTAGGGGTTTTTAGAAATTTTAATGAGCAAATACAACTAGGCTAGCTTTTCTATTATGCTGGTTTAATTAACTAATTATAGTAGATGATGCTCTTGTGGCTAAGTATTTTCCAGCACCACCTATTATGGACATTACTTGAGGTTTGTTGTTGATAGCTCCTATGATTAATCCTGTCGGTATTTTAAGGTTAAAATATTAAACTCACTATATTTGAAAATAAATATCCATAACACAATGAAGAAATACATTTTAATTGTTCTAATTTCAATGAGCGCTAATTTTACATCATTTGCACAGTGGGTGGATGATCCTGTTGTAAATAGTGTTGTTTGTGATCTTGGTGGCGAACAAGCCGTACCACATATTGCCTATGACAATAATGGTAATTTCTATGTGGGATTCTATTCAAATGATGCTGGTAACTATGATGTAAGGCTACAGTATTATAATTTTAGTGGTATTGCCCAATGGGCCAATAATGGAATTTTAATCAGTGATAAGACTCAAAACACCTGGATAACAGAGTGGGATCTTGGTGTTGATAATAATGGTAATTGTGTCATTGCATTTAATGATGTCAGGGATGGAAATGCAAATATATACGCATATTCAATATCCCCATCGGGAAGCTTCAGATGGGGTGCTGATGGTATTCAGTTAACATCAGACCCACAAGATGAATATGTACCAAGCATTTCTGTTACCTCATCAAATAATGCAATTGTTGCCTGGTCAAGGCCAACTTCATCAGAGAGTGAAATAGTTATGCAAAAGATAACTCCTTCTGGTACTTTGGCTTGGGGTAGCGCTGGTATTACATTTCAAAGTGGCTCACAGAGCTACACGGGCGCAAGAGTTCTGGGTGTAGATGGCGACAATTACATAATGGGGTTTTATAAGGAAACGGGTAATTTTCCTGCCTTAACTCGTCATATATATGTTCAAAAATTTAATGGCTCAGGGAATACCATATGGACATCAGATGTATTAGTAAGCAACGCCAACGGTATCTCGGCATTTACAAACTTTACGATTGCTTCAGATAATTCAAACGGTATTATACTTGCTTGGATGGATGATAGGAATGGAGATAATAATATAAATGCCTCCGTACAAAGGGTGCTTAGTGATGGAAGTATCACATGGCCATCAAATGGGTCAAGCTGCATGACTTCGACATCAAATAGCAATCAAAACCCTCAATTACTTGGGGTAAACGGTAATAATGAAACACTTGTTAGTTGGAGTAAAAAAAATAGTGGCCAAACACAAACAGCAATTGCTGGACAAAAATTTTCAGATACGGGCGCTTTGCTTTGGGGTAATGATGGCATTGAGTTTATTGCCATGAGCTCCGATGTTTCTGGTGTTGTTGGTGGTAGTATTTTTAGTGGTACTAGTGCGCTGATCGTTTATGATGAATGGGTGTCTGGATCATCCATTTATTCACACATAAAAGGAATTGGCGTAGATGATGCCGGATCTATTATATGGAGTCCTGCATCAACTCTTATGGCAGGTAGAACAACCGAAAAAGTACATATTGTAAACTCAGACATGCATAATGATATGTTAATTGCAGTATGGGAGGAGGGTAGTTCTTCGGATATATACATGCAAAACATCTATACTGATGGTACAATTGGAGACCCTCCATTAAGCACTGATGCAACCCTAAGCGACCTCACCATAGATGGTGTAACAGTAGACGGGTTTAGTCCAGGTATATTTTATTATCAAGTGGGTATACCTGCCGGTAATCCTTTGCCAATCACTGGCGCAACGGCAAATGACCTAAATGCTACTGTTAATATTTCACAAACAACTTCCGTTCCGGGTACATCTAACGTGCTTGTCACAGCAGAAGACGGGGTAACTCAATTAACATATATCATTGATTTTCATATCGCTGGAACAGATGCTACCCTAATTGATTTAACCGTTGATGGCACAACAATTACAGGATTTGCACCTGATGTGTTCAATTACGACTACCCAGTTGCAACCGGGATGCCCATTCCAATTGTTGGAGCTACGCCAGCAGATTCCAATGCAATTACCATAATTACTCAAGCAACTGCGCTACCAGGTTCGGCAATGGTAGAGGTAACATCTGAAGACGGTCTAACAACGAATACCTACACCATTAATTTTTTATATACTGCAGGCTCGGATGCTACATTGGCAGACTTGCTTGTTTCTGGGGTTACAATTGAGGGTTTTGATCCTAATATATTTAATTATACATACGCTGTGTTGTATCCTGCTGCTGCTCCTTATGTACAAGGAATAGCCAGCGACTCTCTTGCAACTGTAGCTGATAACCAATGTGTTAATATCCCTGGTGATGCAACTATTGAAGTTACTGCCGAGGATGGTGTTACACAACTTACTTACACGGTTGGTTTTTATTATCTAGGGTATGACGCAACTCTTTCTGACCTTACTGTTGATGGAATTACCATAGCTGGATTTGATCCTCAAATAACATATTATGAATATGTGGTTGCGGACACATCATCAATACCTGTTGTTGATGGCATTACAAATGATCCTGAGGCAACCATTACCATAACTCAATGTCAACAAATACCGGGCGAGGCAACACTACTGGTAATTGCTGAAGATGGTGTTACTGAGATGACTTACACTGTTTATTTCTACACTCTTGGGTCTGACGCTACCCTTTCTGACCTTACGGTTGATGGCTTAACAGTTAATGGTTTTGAGCCTTTAATTTTTAATTATGAGATGAATATTCCAGAGGGGAGTCCCGTGCCAATTATTCACGGTATTCCAAATGATTCGCTGGCAACCACCACCATAACGCAAGCAACAACTGTTCCGGGTGAAGGGATAATCGTTGTTTTGGCTCAGGACGGAATTACAGAAGAAACATATACAGTTGTGTTTAAATTAATAACAGGAATTAATGAAGATACGCACAACAAAATAATTCTATATCCAAACCCAGCAAAGGATTACTTTGAAATTTCTTCGGGACAAAAGGCTGAAATTGTACAAATTGTGAGCATGGAGGGAAAAACCATTTTGGATAATTTGGGGAACGGAACCGAGAGAATAGATATTAGTATTCTTGAGCCAGGTGTTTACTTTACTATTGTTAGTATTAACCACAAGCTTATAAGTATTCGCTTTATTAAAAATTAACCCTCCCTCTTAAATAATTACCTCATTACTCATGGTTAAAGCTTTTAGACAACTGGGGCACAAGCATGTGCTATATTTTTGACCGATGGCGTCTTGAAGGCTTTGTGGTAAACTAATTTCATAACACCAACACTTGCCAGACTTACTGCAATCAAAAGGCTTCCCGCAACGTGGGCATATTTCATCCTCAATGAGTTTCATTCTAGTGCTTTAGCGTTAGGCTTACAAAATCCATCTTTCCACCTAGAGGAGGGTTCATTTTTCTAATTTTCAAAGTAGCGCTTTCAACTTGTGGAAATTTTGTCGTTACCGAATCTAGTATTCTTCTTCCAACATGCTCCAATAACTTTGAGGTTATTAGCATTTCAGCCTTTACCAACCTAAATACCTCTTGGTAATTAACAGTATCTTCTAAATTATCCGAGGATTCTGCTCTGTTAGTGTCAACAGTCAAGAAGATATCAACTATAAATTTAGTGCCTGTGAGCTGCTCTTCTTTAAAACAACCATGATAGGCAAAAAACTCCATTCCTTCAACAGATACAACAGACATATTATTCCTTTCTTCCTAATTTATTTAGCCCCTGGTCCATCCTTTTTAAGGTCTCATCTTTTCCTAAAATGGCTATTATATCAAATAAATGGGGTCCCTTTAGAGCTCCAACGATTAGAAGCCTTAAGGCATTCATAACCATTCCCATTCCATATTCTTTATTTTCTATCCAAGTTTTAACAACCTCTTCCGTATGTTCTGATTTAAAGCTGTTGATATTGTATAAAATGTCTTTTAGCTCGTTCATCTGATCATAGGAATCGTGTTTCCACCTTTTCTTGACTGCTTTAGCATCAAACTCTTGTGGTCGAACGAAGAAAAAGTCAAGCTGATTCCAAATATCCTTTGCAAAATTGGCCCTTTCTTTAACAATGCCGATAACTTTGGACATTTTATCTTTTTCCACTAATACCCCATTGCTTTCAGCTATGGGCAAAAGCATGTCGGCAAGCTTATTATTATTTTCTTTTATTAAGTATTGATGGTTAAACCATATAGCTTTTGAGGGATCAAATTTTGATCCTGATTTTCCTACCCTTTCGATTGTAAACTCTTCTGCCAACTCATCCATTGAAAATATTTCTCTATCATCTCCCGGATTCCACCCCAAAAGAGCTAGCATGTTCATAAATGCCTGTGCTATATAACCATCCTCACGAAAGCCCGAAGATACCGAACCCGTCTTCGGATCAGTCCATTGTAGAGGAAAAACAGGAAACCCAAGCCTATCACCATCTCGTTTACTTAGCTTTCCATTTCCATCTGGTTTTAAAATAAGGGGTAAGTGGGCAAACTTTGGTTTTTCCCATTTAAATGCATCATATAAAAGAACATGCAAAGGAAGTGATGGTAGCCACTCTTCTCCCCTAATAACGTGGCTTATTTTCATTAGATGATCATCAACAATGTTTGCAAGATGATATGTTGGCATTCCATCTGATTTGAATAATATTTTATCATCTAATACTGAGGAGTTAACCTCTACCCTGCCTCTTATGAGGTCATCCATAATAACCTTTTCGTTCTCGGGTATTTTAAACCGTATAACATGGGGATCTCCCTTTAATAGTAAAGCTTTTGTTTCTTCATCTGTAAGTGTAAGAGAGTTTTTTAATCGCTTGCGCTCATCTGCATTGTATATAAAAGTTCTTTTTTCCGCCTCATAATCTGATCTAACTTTATTTAGTTCTTCGGGGGTATCAAATGCATAATATGCATGCCCCGATTTTATCAGTTTAATTGCATGTTCACGATAATAGTTTTTTCTCTCCGATTGTTTGTATGGCCCATAATCTCCTCCAGCCGTAACCCCTTCGTCAAATTCGATTCCGCACCACTTAAAAGAATCAATAATATATTGTTCAGCACCTGGCACAAACCTATTTTGATCTGTGTCCTCTATACGAAGGATTAGTTTTCCCCCATTCTTCTTTGCAAATAAGTAGTTGTACAATGCTGTTCTTACGCCACCAATATGTAGTGGTCCTGTTGGGCTGGGGGCAAACCTCACTCTTACATCGTTGTTGCTCATTATTACTAGTTTATTGGGCAGCAAAGATAGTTAAGTTGAAACTTTAATGTTCGGTCTTCTGCTAGAAAGTTTTTATAATAATTTATTTTGCTTATGTGCGTTTTATTAATTATCAATTTTTTGTTTTGAGCCTTTGTGGCAATCAACAATGAAAAACATCAAATATAATTATAGATCCCCTAAAAATTCTCCTCAAAAATGATCAGGGTTTTACTTAATAGCCTAAAATTGTATAGATTTGCGGGCAGAATCGCAAATTCATTTCTTAATTAGCCATTCCTAAAACATACTATCATGAGCATTAAAAATTCAACCATTATTACAATTGTCAGCATCTTTTTACTGGCATCATGTTGTAATCACGCAGATAAAAATCAAATGACCGCTAAACAAATTCCATTGGAGGATTTTTTTAAGAATCCTGAAAAGACAAGTTACCAAATTTCACCAGACGGGAAATACTACTCTTATATGGCACCATACGAAAACCGTATGAATGTTTTTGTACAAGAAAAGGGTAGTGATGAAATAATCCAGCTAACAGCTGAAACAGACAGGAGTGTTGCTGGCTATTTCTGGCCAAACAGTGAGCGCATCCTTTACCTAAAAGATACAGGTGGCGATGAAAACTATAAGCTGTATGGTATTAATATTGATAGTACCAATGCAATTGCTTATACTGAGTTTGATGGTGTACGCACTCAAATTATTGATGGTCTTCCTGACATCCCAAATGAGGTTATTATAGGGTTAAATAAACGTAATCCTCAGGTTTTTGACCCGTATAGGCTGAACCTTGAAACAGGAGAAATGGAAATGTTGGCTGAAAATCCTGGAAATATTCAAGGCTGGATGTTTGATCATGATGGTAAATTAAGAATTGCCCTTGCTATTGTTGATGGTGTAAACGTTAGTTTATTATACCGTGAAACTGAAGCTGATGAATGGGAGAGTGTTCTTACTACCAGCTTTAAAGACAACCTTAGTCCCGAGTTTTTCACATTTGACAACAAAAACGTTATTGCAACATCAAATTTAAATCGCGACAAAAGTGCTGTTGTTGAATTTGACATTGCTAATGGTAAGGAAATAAAATTACTGTATGAAAATGAAAATTATGATGTTTCTAGTGTTGGATATTCCGAAAAAAGGAAGGTAATTACCAGCGCTAACTACACATCCTCAAAAGCAGAAAAGCACTTTTTCGACAAACAACACGAAGACTTATACAAAAGACTTGAAAAAGAGCTTGGTGATTACGAGATTGCAATTACTGATGCCAATAAAAACGAAGATGTATACATAATCCGTACATATAGCGACCGCTCTCTAGGAGCATATTATATTTATGATTTAAATTCTGATAAGCTTGAAAAAATAACAGATGTTAGCCCCTGGATAGATGAAAATGAAATGGCTAATGTGTTTCCTGTTACATATAACTCAAGAGATGGGTTAACCATTCATGCTTATCTAACACTACCAAAAGGGTATACACCCGAAACAGCAAAAAACCTACCCACAGTAATTAATCCTCATGGTGGACCATGGGCCCGAGATGGCTGGGGGTTTAATCCTGAAATACAGTTCTTGGCTAACCGTGGTTATGCGGTTTTTCAAATGAACTTTAGAGGATCAACTGGTTATGGTAAAAAGTTTTGGGAAGCCTCCTTTAAAAAATGGGGGCTAGAAATGCAAGACGACATTACTGATGGAACTAATTGGCTAATTAAAAAGGGTATTGCTGATCCAAACAGAATAGCTATTTATGGGGCAAGTTATGGTGGATATGCTACTTTAATGGGGCTTGTTAAAGAGCCTGAATTATATACTGCAGGGGTTGATTATGTGGGCGTATCAAATATGTTCACCTTTATGAAAACAATTCCTCCATATTGGGAGCCGATGTTGGATATGATGTATGAAATGGTAGGAAACCCAACTTCTGATAGTGTTTTGTTAAGAAAGGTTAGCCCTGTTTATCATGTTGATAAAATAACATCTCCACTGTTCATTGCTCAGGGGGCAAACGACCCACGTGTAAATATTGACGAATCAGATCAGATTGTTGAGGCGATGAAAAAACGTGGTGTTACGGTTGAGTATATGGTAAAGGATAATGAGGGTCATGGTTTTAGTAACGAAGAAAACCGTTTTGATTTTTACCGCGCAATGGAAAGCTTCCTAAACAAGCAGCTTTTGAAGAAATAAGATTTTTCTCCTATTATTTCTCTAGGATTAAATCATCTTACTACAGAAGATTATATTTTAACAAAAGCTCTTTTGAAAATACCGGTTTCGGACCTGCCTACAATGGTATATATTCCTGGTTTTAGGTTAGATGTGTTTAGTGTTTTATTCCTCCCTGACGCCTTTTCTTTGATTAGAACATTGCCTTTAACTGAATAAACCTCAAGTTTCGTTTTATGATTATTATTCGAAAAATAAACATTTATTTCATCTGTAGTAGGGTTGGGGCCAATTGTGAAAAAAGTCTTGTTTGGATCCGTTTCTTGCACCGATGAAATTTCTGAAACCTGCTCCAGGGTCCAGGCATCTGGATCAACAATTATATTACTAACATCCTTTGCAAAGTTTAATGAATAAATATTAAGATTGTCTGTTTGTTTTAGCCTAACCAAAGTGTCAGTGCCGTCGCTAAAATTAATTCTATAATCCATTAACATTTCAAAAAGCGAAGTATGGCTGGAGCTTGTTGTTTGTGTTGAGCTTATAAATAGGGCTTTTTCCTCATTTTGCCAATATTTATATGAGTATATGGGGAAGCCCTGACCATAATACCATTGATTAAAAAAGGCGTATAGATCAATCCCTGATATTTCCTCAGCAACCGTTTTAAAATCTTCTCCAGTCGCTGTTCCGCCACCATATTCGTTCATAAAGGCCTTTAATATGTCAAAAAATATTTGATCATTTTGTATTTCATGTCGCAACATGTGAATAATTGAAGCCCCCTTGTCATATGATAATCTACCATTAAATATTCTCCACTCATTTCCTGGATAAATCTCCGATTCTGGAACGTATACGCTTCCCGCATTGTCATTCATGGCATGATCCTGAGCTTTGGTAATAAAAGCTTTTGCAGATTCATTGCCTAAAATAAATTCGTGTGCTAAATAGTCCGAATAGGTTGCAAAACCTTCATTAATCCAAATATCACTCCATGTAGCACATGTAACATGATCACCAAACCACATATGGCCAAGCTCATGAGCTATTAAATGAAAGCTAAAATTGCCCATAGTTGACATGGTTTGATGCTCCATCCCCCCGCCTAACTGAGTTTCACAATGACCATATTTTTCATTAAAAAATGGATACAAATTAAAAAGGTCACAAAATACATCCATAATATCAGAGGTTTTAGATATTGATTCTTTTTTAGCATCAATGTTGTCTGGATTATTGTAAAGAAAAGACTGAATGAGTAAAGAGTCTCCATTCATTTGTTGTGGGTGTGCATAGATGCTGTAGTCCGCATAATCCGCTACGGCAAATGATATTAGGTAATAGTCTATGGGGTAGTGTGTTTTCCATTCATATCTCGTTCTACCATTACCTAAATCTACTACCTTTTTAAGCAGCCCTTCTGACCCAACCATGTTTGTGGATGATGTTGTGAAGTTCAAAATTGCAGAGTCTGCCTTGTCCTGGAGGTCCTGCTTTACGGGAAACCACTGTTTTGCAGAAAATGGTTCTGACAAAGTCCAGGTAACGTGCTTGTCCCAGGCAGTAGAATAGTCTGTTGTGACTCCCGTAAAAAACCCACCCCCGGGAGGCTTTCCCTCATAATAGATTTTCGCCACAATAGCACCACCCGCTTCAATTAATGGTATTGGCATTATTACATTGTCATTTTCTCTATAAAAGTTCGTCACCAAATCTCCGTTAACAAGAATGTTACTTATTTGCTGTTCGGGAACAAGCTCAAACGCGAATGTGTCAATATCGATTAGAGCAACTGCGTTTATTGAAACATTTCCGCTCACAAAAGTAGAGGTATCGCTAACATGCAAATCCAAAACATAGGAAGTAACATCATAATCGAAAAGAAACTTGCTCTGCCAGTTATATTCTGGATTAAAAAGGAGGTTGTTATTTTCCGTTTTAGCATGCGCACATTTAATGTCATTGCTATATGTATGAGACCACTGGCCATTAAGGCTAATGGTTATAAAAACTATAACTACTGTTATGATATGCTTCATGGGTTCTTGTTGATTTATGTTTGAATTATTACTGATGTCCTTAATTGAGTTTTAAAATGACACAGATATCTCATTATGTTAAAGATTTGAATTTATATCTTTGCTAATTATTTAGATTGTATTATATTTTATGTAAAAATAAGCAGATTGCTATAATTTATGAGTATTGTTTTCTGACAATATTCATTTTTATCTAAAGTTTATAATATTAATAGAAACCGTTGCCTTGTTAAATTCGTCATATAACATATTGACATCCAAACTTAATGGATTCATAAAGAAATATTATAAAAACCTTATTATCAAGGGCTCTATATTAAGCCTGGGTATTATTGTTCTGTTATTTATTATAATATCACTATTCGAATATTTATCATGGAATAATTCACTAACAAGAACTATTGTGTTTTATTCATTTTTAGTTTCGGCTGGTTTAGTTATTATTTATTGGATAATTATTCCAACACTGAAATTACTGAGACTTGGTCCTGTTCTTTCTTATGAAGACGCAGCAAAGATTATTGGATCCTATTTTCCTGATGTTAGCGATAAATTACTTAATGCTATTCAGTTAAATGACATAGGTGAATCTCAAAGCCAAGAATTGTTAATTGCTTCGATTGATCAAAAAGCATCCGAACTAAATCCTATCCCCTTCAGAAGGGCTGTTTCGTATAGTGCTAATGTAAAATATTTAAAATTTGTAGTTCCGCCGATTCTGCTTATAGCCTTGCTTGTTTTGACTGCGCCATCGCTTATCTTAGAACCTGCAGAAAGGCTAATTAAACACAAACAAAATTTTATCAGACCTCTACCATATACTATTGAGTTATTAAATAAGACGTTTGAATCTGCTCAACACTCTGATTACTCGGTAAGAGTTGCAGTAAATGGAGACGAAATACCGTCAAAAATATGGGTTGGTAATGATGGATTTAAGTATAGAGCCATAGAGGTTGAGCCAGGTGTATTTGAATATGTTTTTAAGGATGTTTTAAATCACATATACTTTTCGGTAATTACCGATGATTATCAGAGTAAAAAATATAAGGTTTCAATATTTCCGCGTCCTGTTATTTTCAGTTTTGATGTGGGGTTATCGTATCAACCACATCTTCAAATTTCAGATGATAAAATTGAAAACACAGGAGATTTGATTGTCCCAGAAGGAACAAAATTAACATGGCATATCTTTACCAGAGACACTCGTAACATTGATTTTATAGTGCCTGATAGCACTTTTGTTCTTGAAAAGGATAAGTCCAATGTGTTTACTCACAACGCTATAGCGCGTAAAAATTTCGATTATTCGGTTGTGGCATCTAATGAGTTTATGACGAGCCCTGATTCAATGGGGTTTAGTGTTCAAGTAATAAAAGACGAGTTTCCATTAATAACTACCAATGAATACATGGATGGGCAAAGCTATGGGCTGGTTAATTTCAGCGGGATTATAAGTGACGATCATGGGTTTTATTCGTTACGGTTCTTTCATAGAAAGGATTCTGTGCCAGAAAAGACCTGGGAATACAAATCGCTGCTAATAGACAAAAACATCTCTCGCCAAAGTTTCGATTATATGATATTGTTTCAGGAATTTAACCTTGCCCCTGGAGAATCATTAAAATATTTCTTTGAGGTTAGGGATAATGATGCTTTTAATGGTTATAAAAAAACTAAGTCAGAAATATATACATTTAGTATGCCCGATTCCGATGAGCTTGAAGAGAAGGCTGAAGAAGCTTCGGATCAACTTAAGGCACAACTATCGGAATCGATTAAAGAACTAGACAACCTTAATAAGCAAATAGAGAACACTCGGCTTAATTTGTTTGAGAAAAAAGAACTTAGTTGGGCAGACAAAAAACAATTAGAGGAGCTTATTAAAAAGGAAGAGGGCCTGAAAAAGCAGATGGAGGACATGCAAAAACTCAAGGAGGAAATTAAAGAGTTGGAAGAAATGCTTAAAAAGAACATGAGCCCTGAGCTTATTGAAAAACTAAAGCAGCTTGAGGATTTATTTAACGACCTTTTTGATAAAGAGCTACAAGAAGAGCTAGAAAAGCTCAAGGAGGAGCTTAAAAAAGAGAATCTAGATGAGTTTCTGGAGCGGATGAAGGAAGAAAACAATGATTTAAAAAATGACCTTGAGCAAAGCCTTGAACTGTATAAGCAAATGGAGGTAGAGCAACTCATGGAAAAAACCATTGAGGATATGGAGAATTTATCTAAAAAAGAAGATAATCTCAGTAAAGAAACCGCAAACAAAAAGAACACGAAGCAAGAGGGAATTAAAAAGCAAGAGGATATACAGGAGAATTTTTCAGAATTAATGGAAAACCTCGAAAAGGCTGAAAAGCTTAACAGTGAGCTAGAAGAGCCATTTAATATGGACGTTGATGATTCATCGGCTGATGAAATTAACCAACAAATGGATGAGGCTCAGGAAAATTTAGAAAAAAATAAAAAGAATAAGGCTTCGGAAAACCAAAAGAATGCCGGAAAGAAAATGAAAGAAATGGCAGATGCGCTATCAGCCATGATGAACGCGGCAATGGAAGAGAGGATGGGTGAAGATATTGACCAGATTCGAAATATGCTTGATAACTTGCTTGATTTAAGTTTTGCCCAAGAGAGTCTTATGAAAGAATTAACCAGGATTACAAAAAATGACCCTAAGAACTCAGTCATTAGAGATACTCAAAAAAACATTAAAGATGACTTTGTAATTATTAATGATTCATTGATGGCTATGAGTAAACGACAAGTTGCAATACAGCCATTTGTTGTTAAAGAATCGGGAAAAATAAATGAGCATATAGATAAGGCGCTGCAAAATATGCAAGAGCAAAATATGGGGCAGGCGGCCGCTCAACAGCAATATGCTATGACGTCAATGAATAATTTGTCTCTGATGCTTGCTGAGTCTTTGGAACAAATGGAGCAGTCCATGCAGATGTCTGGAAACAATAAGGGTAGTAAGAATTGTAAATCCCCCGGAAAGGGTAAGTCTCCATCCATGTCAGAGATTATGAAACAGCAACAGGGATTGAATCAAGGAATGAAAGGAAAGATGAAGAAAAATGGGTTAAATGGTAAGGGTGGTTTAAATAAAAAAAGTGAAGAATTGGCAAGAATGGCAGCTGTTCAGGGAGAAATACGAAGAATGCTTCAAGAGGTAATAGACGAGCTTGAGTCTCAGGGTGGTAATGGAAGTTCTCTAAACAAAGTTGTAGATGAAATGAAAAAAACAGAGGATGATATAGTAAATCGTAGGGTTACACAAGAAACCTATAATAGGCAAAAAAACATTGAAACAAGGCTTTTAAAATCCGATAAGGCTATGCAGCAAAGAGAGAAAGAAAAGAAAAGAGAATCAAAGGAGGGAAAAAATCGCAATTCTGGTAACCAAAATGGCGAATTAGAGTATAAGATTGAAAAAGAAAATCAGGAAGAAATTCTCATTACAGCTCCCATTGAGGTTAGGCCTTATTATAGGAGGTTGCTGAAAGAGTATCTTTATAAACTAGAAAAAGATAATAATAATGGTGAACAATGATCAAACGGTTACTGTAAAACTTATTCCGGAAAACATTAGGGAAATTGAAGCATTCGTTGATAGGGTTTGTGATCAGTTGTTCATTAATGATACTTATTACGGAAACATACTAATGTCGCTTACAGAAATGTTCAACTATTTGTTAGGACACAATTCTGTCAAAAAGCTGGAAATTACCTATAATTCCAACTATGAAAATATCATTATTTCTTTTTATCCTGTTGACAATCAGATACTTGAGTCCTTTGGCCAAAAAATAGATATTGATAATGTTGTGGATGAAGAAAATCATAAAAACCTTTTTTTAATACACTCTCTTGTTGATACGGTTCATGTTTCTGAAAATGAAATATTATCTCTCGAGTTCGACATAAGCGCTTTACACAATGAGATTTACCAGAGCCGTAAATCATTATTAAAAGACTACTTCTCCAAGCAAGAGGTGGGAGAAAAAGTTAAGCAACAAAATGATTAATTTTTCTAATCATGGCATTAAACCAAAATTAACTCTGGACCTAAAGGCGGCGGGTAATTGGATTAGTGATGTAGTCGTATCAGAACATAAAATAGTTGGGGACATTTATTATATATTTTGTTCGGATGATGAGCTACTTGAAATAAACAAGCAATATTTAAACCACGACACCCTAACAGATATAATCTCTTTTCCAGAATCAAATTCAACAAATATTATAAGTGGTGAAATATACATAAGCATCGATAGGGTTAGAGAAAATGCTATGATGTATGGCGTTAAGTTTATAAACGAGCTGTATCGTGTCATGGTTCATGGTGTTCTTCACTTCGTTGGTTATGGAGATGGTACGCCTGAAGATAGGGCAAAAATGCGATCAAAAGAAGATTATTATTTAAATTTGCAGCCATAAACCTACTAATTGTTCCACGTGAAACAAATGAATATGTTCGAGCGGTATGATGTTATTGTTGTTGGTGGTGGTCATTCTGGTGCAGAAGCTGCTGCTGCTGCGGCAAACCTTGGGTCAAAGGTGTTGTTGATCACAATGAGCCTACAGAAAATAGCACAAATGTCATGTAATCCTGCCATGGGCGGCGTGGCCAAGGGTCAGATCGTTAGAGAGATTGATGCTTTGGGAGGATATTCTGGTTTGGTAAGCGACGCAACAATGATTCAGTTTAGAATGCTGAACAAATCAAAGGGGCCAGCAATGTGGAGTCCTAGAACTCAAAATGACAGAGTTCAGTTTGCCATAAGATGGAGAGAAATATTAGAAAAAATACCTAACCTCGATTTTTGGCAGGATACCGTAACTAATATTATTTTAAAAAATGAGGTCGCCGTTGGTGTTAGAACACAGATGGGTCAAGACATTTACGGAAAAGCTATAATACTAACCAATGGAACATTCTTAAACGGGAAAATACACATTGGTAAGAAAAACTTTGGCGGAGGAAGAATTGGAGACCCTTCTTCTGGCGGTATAACCGAACAGCTTAGGTCTTTGGGCTTTGAAAGCGATAGAATGAAGACGGGTACACCCGTTAGGGTCGATGGCAGAACCATTGACTTCACAAAAATGGAAGAGCAAAAAGGAGACGAGCTTCCAGGTGGCTTTAGTTTTCTAAAACAAAACAGGCTCAAAACCCAAAGGAGCTGCTGGATAACCTACACATCGCAAGATGTTCATGATATACTTAAAACGGGATTCGATGAATCGCCAATGTTTGCAGGTAGAATAGAGGGCACTGGGCCCCGATATTGTCCTTCCATTGAGGATAAAATTGAACGTTTTTCTGACAGAGATAGGCACCAGTTATTCGTGGAGCCAGAGGGCTGGGACACGGTTGAGTATTACATAAATGGTTTCTCTTCTTCCCTACCAGATCATGTACAGCTTGAGGCTCTTAGAAGAGTTCCTGGGTTTGAGAAATCAAAAATATTTACCCCGGGCTATGCAATTGAGTACGACTACTTTCCGCCAACACAGCTTCAGTATACGCTAGAAACAAAAACGGTAGCCGGTCTGTATTTTGCTGGTCAGATAAACGGAACAACCGGCTATGAAGAAGCCGCGGCACAAGGCCTCATAGCGGGTATAAATTCGCATTTAAAAATAAATAATAAACAACCATTTATTCTAGGACGTCATGAGGCTTATATAGGTGTTTTGATTGATGATCTTATTACCAAAGGTGTAGACGAGCCCTATAGAATGTTTACATCAAGGGCAGAGTATAGAATTTTATTGAGGCAAGACAACGCAGACCTTAGGCTTACAAAGCGGGGTTATGACTTAGGGCTGGCATCTGAAGAAAGATACGCTTTAGTAAAAAACAAGATCAACAAAATTAGAGATATTGAAACATTTACTAAATCACAGAGCATAAGCCCTGAGGAGGCTAACAGTTTAATGAAAGAAAGAGGCACATCACCACTTAGGCAGAAAGTGAAAATCTCTGATGTTTTACTGCGACCACAGATTAATATAACAGACCTTATAAAAACATCCGAGCCATTTAACGCAAGAATAGAGGAGATTAAGCCTGATGATGAGCATCTTGAGTCAGCAGAAATTCTTATAAAATATGAGGGTTACATAGAAAAGGAAAAAGATATGGTTTCCAGGTTGCTTAAGCTTGAAGGAACACCACTTAAGGAAGATTTTGATTATAATAGATTAAAGTCTTTATCGACCGAAGCTAGAGAGAAATTATCAAAAATCAGACCGCGTACAATTGGTCAAGCCTCTCGTATTAGTGGGGTTTCGCCATCTGATATAAATGTAATTGCCGTATTTTTGGGCAGATAAAACGTTTCACGTGAAGCAAAAAGCTATGACAAAAAAAGTTGAGGTGTGTCCCATTTGCTCAAGTGAACAATCCTCGTTGCACATTAATACAAGGGATTATTTTTACTCGAAAGACGCGTTTTCCATATCCAAATGCCAGGAGTGTGGGTTTCTATACACAAACCCAATACCATTAAACGCAGGTAAGTATTATGAGACAGACGAATATTTATCACACAACACAAGCTCTGGTGGTTTAATCTCAAAAGTTTATTCACTACTACGAAAGATAAACATTGCACGAAAGTACAAGCTCGTAAGTCAAAACTCATCCGGGAAAACCATTTTAGACGTGGGCTGTGGAACAGGAGAGTTGCTACGTTACTTTAAAGAAAAAGGATGGACAACCACGGGCATAGAGCCAAATGAGAAAGCCAGAAACCTTGCGATCAAGAACAGCGGAGGTAGTGTATATGAAGAGAGCTATATAGATAAATTAACACCACATTCATTTGATATTATAACATTATGGCATGTTCTGGAGCATGTTGAAGATCTAAACAAAAGAATGGTGGAGTTAAAAGGGTTATTAAAGAGTGGGGGAGCTATAATATTCGCGCTGCCTAACATCAGCTCTCCCGATGCAGTAAAATATGGCCAGTTCTGGGCGGGACTAGATGTTCCGCGACACCTTTATCATTTCAACGAAAGCTCCTTCAAAAAGCTTGTAAACAAACATGGTCTAAAATTAACCTCAGCAATTCCCATGAAGCTCGACTCTTATTATGTAAGCATGCTAAGTGAAAAATATATGGGCAACACTTTAAATATCCCAGCCGCATTTCTAAATGGCGCAATCTCTAATATTAAGGCTAGAAAAAATAACAACTATTCAAGCATGATTTTTGTTGTAAGGAATATTTAAGTATTTTAATGATGTCTTAAACGTGATGAAATTGATTGGCAACAGAAATATATCTAATTTGTTATCCAAAAATAATTATTGGACTTATTTTGTGCTTTCTTTAATTTTTCTCTCCATATTCTATTTTTCACATCAAGCTCACAAAAACTATCATACGAAAAACCGAGAGTTTCTGTCGGTGACTCATTCTGTTGATAATGAGGTTGTTAAGATGGATAAGGCCATGATTCAGATTAAAAATATCCTTAAAATACACCCTCTTAGAATCGACTACAATAAAATTGATAGTGTGCTGTCTCCAAATAAGCTGTTCTGCTTAATTGGGAATTCGGACTCTCTTATTTATTGGAACAATAGCGAGATTGGGCCCTATGCCATTGATTTTGTGAAAGATGCTGTGTTCACCGATTGTGTTAAAATGCCGTCGGGGTGGTTTTTGATAAAGTGCGACACAGTTCATAATCTAAATGTTTACATTTTTGATAAAATTAAATCTAAATACAACCTTAACAATCACCTTTTAAAATCGGATTTTGATGCAGATTATTTAGCATCATCCAACCTTTCTCTGTCGATGGATGAAAATAATTCTGAGTATATAATTAATAAAAAAGATGGTTCGTTTTTATTTGGTTTAAATTATGGTTTTGTAAAAGATGAAGAGCCCCACATTAATTTACTGGTAGTTGCTCTTTATTTCTCCTGGCTTATTTTCTTGATAATTGGGGTAAATGGTTTGTTGGGTGCACAAAAAAACAGATTAAGACAATTTAAAAAACCACTATTTATATTATTTATTATAATACTGTGGGCTTTCCAGCGTCTGTTTATGAGCTCATCAGATTTTGCTATGTGGAGCAGCCAAAGCCTAGCTTTGTTGGTAGATTCGTTTCTATTTCTAATGCTTTCGATAATTATAACCATTCAAACGAGCAGCGACACAAAAAGCCAGGGGGTTGTTACTAAGGTGGTTGAAAGAGCGTTTACTTCGTTTTATTTTATAGCAGCTGTTTACTTAATATACAGGTCGTCTATGATTTTAGATGAGGCATCTTTCGGCGGGGGTTTATATTTTGATATGTCGGCTTACTCGTTCTTATTAAGTATAATTATGGTTTGTGCAGGATCATACTTGGTAATAACTTCAGTTATGGATGGGAAATTCGGAAAAAGAATACCCCTCATACTGGACGTTCTAATTTCAATATTGGTCCTGGCACTGGTCTACTTAATATATCCACAGCCATATATCATCTTTACTCTTGCGCTTTTCTTAATTGTTATGCTTGACCTGATTGAGAGGTTTTTTTGGAGCCACATTCACGATGGTTTGGTTAAGAAGCTATTGTTAACCTTAATATTGTCTGGTTTATCTGCTATTTTAATAAACCTTTCATTATCATCAAAGACAAACGCTTACCAAGAACACATTGCTAATGTATTGAGCACAGAGAAGGATGCAGACTTTGAAAACCGGTTTATGGATGCAGACAGCCTTATCTCAAATGACGAAACTATTATAAGCGTTATAAAGAGTGATACGGCTGGAGATATGATAGAAAAATATCTTATTCAAAGGTATTTTTCGCAGAACTATAGCAATTATAACATCCAGGTAACCCTTTGTGATAGTGGAGAGCTTATCGAAATACAGCCTGAAAAGAATATTTATAACTGTAACGAATATTTCGGATCACTTATACTTAACCAGGCATCTAAGACAAATTGCCCAAGCTTGTACCGATTTAATGATTTTTCAGAGGGTTATTATTACATTGCCAGGTTCTCTTTATATGATGCGCTGAATAATAGCACCCTTAATCTTTATATAGAGTTCATATACTCCCATGTTCCGGAGGGGCTGGGTTATCCTGAGTTATTGGTTGATAATAAATTTCTATCATTAAACTTGTCAGGTTTTTCATTTGCGAGATACAATGATGATATTTTAGTTTATAAGTTCGGAGAGTACCCGTATAGTAGTTTAGATCTTAATGAAAATGTACATGGGGGTGGCCGTTTCTACACCCTGAATAATCACAAGCATTTTATTACAAATACCAAAAGTGGGCGCCGCCTTATTGTAACTAGAGAAAAAACACCCTTTACCATTCGTGTTGTGATTTTTTCCATAATATTTATCCTTTTTTCCATAATTTCAATAATAGGGTATCTAATTACCTCTGCTAAAAAGGCGTTAGACCTGTTTAGGATGAACTTTAAAACAAGGCTTCAGACCTTTGTGATAGCAACCCTTACCATAACGTTTATTCTAATAGCAACGTCTACTCTTTATTTCATGCAAAATAATTCCCGTGAAGAAATGGAGAACCAGCTCAGGGAAAAAACAAGCTCTGTTCTAATTGAGCTTCAGCATAAACTGTCATCTGTTTCGAGTCTTGATGGTGAAGATAGGGTCTTACTTCACCAGCTACTTAGAAAATTTTCACTGGTCTTCTTTTCTGACATCAACCTTTATGATAGGTCTGGTAAGCTTGTTGCGTCATCAAGACCTGAAATATTTGATAATGGATTGCTTTCTGAATACATTAACCCTGGTGCATATCGTGCCATTTTTATAGAAAAACAGCTAAATTATATTACCAAAGAAAATATTGGTTCATTAAAATATTATTCTTCATATGTTCCGATTAACCTCAATAGCTACGACCCCATTGGGATAGTTAGTCTGCCTTATTTTGCAAGACAAGCCGAATATAACCGCTCATATTATATTATGCTATCTTTCTTGATAAACATCTATGTAATTGTAGGTGTTATTGGGGCGTTAATGGCAATTATAATTTCTAGATATCTTACGCGTCCTTTGGTTACTCTACAGGAAAGCTTGGCAAAGATTAGAATTGGTTCTTCCAACGAACATATAAATTGGACGAGTGATGATGAAATTGGACTTCTTATAAGTGAATACAATCTCATGGTTGACAAGCTCGAGCAGAGCGCTGAGTTATTAGTTCAGTCAGAAAGAGAAAGCGCCTGGAGAGAGGTGGCAAAACAAATTGCTCACGAAATAAAAAACCCACTGACCCCAATGAAGCTGAACGTTCAATATCTGGAAAAGGCTTTTAAGGATAATGATCCTAACTTTGCTCAAAAAATAAAGTCCGTGGGTGAATCATTAATATCACAAATAGACACCCTTAACAATGTTGCAGAAATGTTTTCTGATTTTGCCAGAAATAGTAAGCATGAGAATCAAAAAACAGACCTTATAAAGGTAATTAAGTCGGCAACATTATTATTCAACAAACAAGATAACCTGAAGATAATTGTTGAATATAATAAAAGCGAAAAGTTTATTGTGAACGGCTTTGAGAAAGATATTCTTAGGGCCATAAACAATATTATTAACAATGCGGCTCAAGCAACGGTAGGCATAAGCTCCGGTATAATCACAATATCCGTATCGAAGAGCTCTCGCTTTACAGAGGTTTTGATTAATGATAACGGCAAGGGTATTGACACCAGCCTAAAGTCTAAGATTTTTCAGCCTTATTTTACAACAAGGTCTAGCGGTACGGGTCTGGGCCTGGCTATTGTTAAAAATATCATTAATGAGATTGGTGGAGAGGTTGGGTTTGACTCAGGTCCAAATAAAGGCACTACTTTTCGCCTTAAATTCATAAATCATGGGTCTAAGTAATTATTTAACCGTTATTAGCTAGTATTATCTATTTTTGAATTCATGAACGAACCAACGGGGGCGGTTAAAAAACTTGTGAGCGACACAGCGGTTTATGGTCTTGGTACGATGGTGCCCAGATTTCTAAACTATCTACTTGTACCCCTGTACACAATTTATGTTTTTACTCAGGCCCAATACGGCCAAGTTACCCTATTGTATTCATACGTTGCAATTCTTTTGGTAATACTAACCTTTGGTATGGAAACCGCTTTTTTCAGGTACGCTAATTTGAGTAAGAGCCCTAAAAAGGTTTTTAATACAGCAACCTCGTCGATATTAATCGTTTCAGTTATTTTTCTTTTGCTGGTTTTTTATTTCGTAGATGAAATTGCGGTATTAATTCAATATCCGCATAATAAAGAATATGTGAGGGTGGTGGCATTAATAATTGCAATTGATGCTTTAACAGCAATTCCCTTTGCTTATTTAAGATACAAAAACAAAGCGTTAAAGTTTTCGGTAATCAGGATTATAAGTGTTGCCATTACGATATCATTAAACTTGATTTTTCTGGTGGTAATCCCGAATTATTTTGGTGATGATTATGTTAACCTTCCTGTATACAGAAGCACTAGCCTTGTGGGGTTTGTGTTTATTGCTAACCTGGTGGGCTCATGCTCAACCCTTGTTATGCTTGCCACAGAGTTTGTGTCTTTTTCATTTAAAATAGACTCCTCTTTGTTCAAAAAGATGTTACAATATGGTATGCCTATGCTTGTAATATCCTTAATGTTTATGATTACCGAGGTTGCTGATAAGATATTGCTCAAATACATGTTACCAAGCGATGTAGACGCTGACGCCCAGCTGGGTATATACGCGGCATGCTACAAGCTTGCTATTATCATGATGCTTTTCGTTCAGATGTTCAGGTACGCAGCAGAGCCATTCTTTTTTGCAGAGGCCAAAAAAAAGGACGCAAAGGAAACATACAGTAAGGTAATGAGCTTGTTTGTGGGCTTTACGTGGTCCATTTTTCTGATGGTAACTTTGTATATAGATGTTTTTAAATATTTCATCGGGGAGGCTTTTTGGCCAGGATTACAAATTGTTCCGATAGTGTTGTCTGCAAAGTTATTTTTGGGAGTGTTTTATAATCTGTCAGTCTGGTATAAACTAACAAATAAAACACTTTACGGAGCGGTGGTTGCCACCGTTGGTGGTCTATTAACAATCTTACTTAACGTTCTGCTTATTCCAAAGTATGGATATGTTGGATCAGCGTGGGCAAACTTCGTTAGCTACCTTGTAATAATGCTGGTGTCATATTACTGGGGCAAGAAACATTATAAGATAAGCTACAATCTAAGAATTATATTCTCATACACCGTTTTTGCGATGGTGGTTTATGCCGTGTCCGTTGCCATAAAAAGTAGTATCTCGGCTTACTACTATCCACTTGCGTCCATTCTTTTTGTTGTATTTATCTTTTTTGTGTATTACGGATGGTCTAGGGATTATTCTCCAGAAAAAAACTAGGGGTAATTGTATATTTAAACATTATTATAAATCATTAAATCTTTAATCGTTGGCAGGTATATATTTACATATTCCATTTTGTAAACAGAAGTGTCATTATTGTAATTTTTATACAACCGGAAGCCTGAAGTATAGAGATGATTTCGTTAAGGCTATAAAGCTCGAGATACAATCAAGAAAGGATTATCTAGGATCTAATAAAATTACCACAATATACTTTGGTGGAGGAACCCCATCAATGTTATCAGTTGAAGAATTAAATGAAATTCTGGAGACTATTTATGGGGTATACGATGTTGAGCCAAATTCTGAAATTACTCTTGAATCAAATCCTGATGATATTGATTTTGAGTATTTAGCTGATTTAAAAAAACATTCTCCCATTAACAGATTAAGTATTGGTATTCAGAGCTTTTTTGATGATGATTTAAAGTACCTACACAGGGTACACGACTCCAAAAGAGCTAAGAAATGCATTGAAAATACTCTAAAGGTGGGTTTTGAAAACCTTACCATCGATTTAATATATGGCATACCCACTTTAACAAATGATAAGTGGACCGAAAACCTTAAGCTCTTTTTTGATTATAATATCCCCCACCTATCTTCATATTCACTAACCGTTGAGCCAAAAACAGCCCTGGATGTATTGATAAGAAAACAACGGTTTGCTAATATTGACGAAAAGCAGAGTATAAAGCATTTTAATACCCTAATCGAACAAACAGATAAGAACTCATACGTTAACTATGAAATATCCAACTTTGCAAAAAAGGGTTTCTACTCTAAACATAATAGTATTTACTGGCTAGGAGGCCATTATATTGGTTTCGGGCCTTCAGCTCATTCCTATAATGGACTGTCAAGGCAATGGAATGTTATGAATATGAAAAAATATTGTAATAGCGATTCGTCAAATTTAATAAAGGAGAAAGAGGTCTTATCAGAAAGTCAAATGTATAACGAATATATTCTAACTTCCCTGAGAACATCGTGGGGATGTGATCTAGAACACATTTACAATGTGTTTGGTGATGGTTATTCTGAACATTTCCACAAAACCATTATACCATTCATCGAAAGTGGTAAAATATTAAAAAGGGGGAGTGTTTATACTCTGACTAATGCTGGTAAGTTATTTGCCGACGGAATAGCGTCAACATTATTTTTTGACATTTAAGCGCCTAGAACTAAAATACGTTATCACATATCCAATGAGTGGAGATAATAGTATACAGATAAAAAATGACCACTGTACTCCCATTTTACGACGCTTACCTATCCTTTCGGAAACAATAAGGCTAAGCGTATACCACGCAATGAATATTAGTATTACAAAATATTCGTTCATTCTTACCTTTTAAATAATTCGTTAGTTTTTCAATAAAAATATACAACTAGGTATATAATTGGAATCAATATTCCCAGAGTAACCATCCAGGCTCCCCTAACGGATATACCATTATCTCCTCTGGGTATAAATATTCCTGTTAGTGATAAAAGAATAAGGGCGCCAGCAAATATGTCAGAAAACCATGTCCAATATTTTATTGGGTTGTAGTGTAAATAATTTACCTCTCTGAATATTGGTCGTCGTTTTGTTTTCTCCACTAGTCCGTTACCGTTCTCAAGGTTTATAAAAACGGTTCCATCCTTGATGAAAATTTTTACAAAATCATCTTCTGGAAAATAATGACTTTTATAACCTTCCTCTTCACCGATAATTTTGATTATTTCAATCAGCTCAGCTTTACTCGGCTTTGATGGGGGTGGGCTGATTGAAAATTCTTCGGTAAGAACGACAAAGTTAGGGTTCCAATCATTAACATGGTTAATTGCTATTCCTGATATAGCATATATTAAAACCATTCCTGAAAATAAATATCCGAAATCTCTGTGAACAGCACGATTCCACTTACGCCATTTAAAAGCCATTAATTAACAGTTTTCATTATAATGCTATTCACTATCTTGATCAGAGTCATGGTAATGATCCTGGTTTTCTGTATTATCAACAATTGTGTAATCAGTGCACACTAATGAGAAAAAAGAAATGTAGTTCGTATCAGATTCTACAATCATTGCGCGTAGATTATTAATTTTTTCCATGTCTTCACTAATGTCCAGCGCATCCTCAACCTTTCCTCCTAAATGATCGCCTTCTCCTTTATCGCTGACAGCATCGCTTCCGGCCTTAATCTCTTCTTCCCACTCTCTTAGATAATTTTCATCAACCCTCTGCTCCTCAACAACACCTGTTAGTAGAATGCTGCTGCCCTCCATGTCTAGGTTAAATGCCGCAATCTCTTCATCCGGAACAACTTTTATTCTTTCATCTGAGTCTTCACTTACCAAAAACATTGTTTGGCCTCCATGCCTACATATGTGCTCAACCGTTCCGTTGACTTCAATTAATTTTCCTACTAAATTACCAGCTTTTTCTTCAAATTCTGAAATAATTAACGGCGTAGCCTCTTCTACAATAACAGCTGTAGGTGTTTTTTCTGATTCTATTTTATTTTGATTTTCACAAGATGATAAAATCAAAACCATTGATAGGATAAATAGTGGATAGTTTTTCATTTTACAATAGTTTATTTTGGTTCTCGCGAAGATAATACTAATCTCTGATAATTGATGAATATTATTGTTCCGTTGAGATACTTATACCATCATATTTAACTTCTCTGCCACCGGTATAAGAAATAACAATAAGCGGTAAAGAATTATTATCAAATTTTTTCCAATCTCCATTTTTACGTCCCATCACATACCTTCCCTGTTTCTTTAATTTTCCATTATCCCAATACCAGGAATGTTCTCCATTTGGATTATCATCAATAAATTTACCTTCGTATCGTAACTCACCATCAGAATAAAATGATTTATACCAGCCATTTCGCATATCATCAATAAAGTCTATCTCATCTCTAGAATCACCAACCTGATAAATCCATTTACCTTCTTTTTTTCCCTCAATATAATCTCCTTGCGTAATTATATTTCCCTCCTTATCAAACTCTGTTAACAAACCATCTGATAGTCCATTATAAAAATCTTCTTTTCTTAACAATTTACCATCACTATAATACCAAAACCATGTACTATCTGGATTTCCTAGTATGTATTTACCTCTCTCTTCTAAGTTGCCATTTTTATAAAAATATTTCCAATAACCATTCTTTTTATCATCCATATATTTCCCCTCAGCTTTCAATGTGCCATCATCATAATATTCTTTCCAAAAGCCCTGTTTTTGTCCTGCATCAGTAAATATTCCTTCTCCTATTATTTTTCCATACTTGAAAATGAAAGATTTCTCTAAATTACCTTTTTCATTGTACTCTCTTCTAACACCTTCTGGCACTCCATCTTTTGTATAAGTACCAACAACCTTAACAACTCCACTTGGATAATAATCTGTTCTTACATCTAACTTCTGAAGTTCCTCTGCTTTTTCAAATATTTCACCATCTATATACTTTGTGGCTGAAATTAGATTTCCATCCATATCATATTCTTTAAAATAGCCATGTTTTAAACCATGCTTGTATGACCCTTCTTTTAAAATTACTAATTCATCATCACTAAACCATAACCACTTACCATTTGGCATATTTTCAAGATCATATCTATTAATTCTAGATCTGTCTGTTACATACCCCTTTTTATAAGTAACCAATTGAATTATATCCCCATCTTCATTATATTCTCTATAAATCCCATCTTCTAACCCATTAATAAACGGGGTTTTACTCCTTATTTTGCCGTTAGCATATAAAACATACGTATTACCCTGCTTGATATCATCAATAAAATTTTCTTTTGTTATTTCCTCTCCTTGATGGGTTATTCTAAAACCATTTTTCTTGCCTACTTTATAATTTATTTCAAGAATATTTTTTCCTTCTTCATTATAAAATTTCCATAAACTATCAAGTTCATAATCCTTCCTATTACCTTCGGATTTAATAACTCCAGAATTATAATAATTTTTCCAATAACCTTCTGGTTTACCATTTTTCATTACTCCTTCACTAATCACTGAACTATCTGAGCCATAAAACACATTATAACCATTTGGATTAATTTCTGTTTTATTCTGACCAAATAGATTAGGGCTAAAGAATATTATAAGTACTATGTATATATGTTTTTTATCTATCATAATTTAAATACAAATCTATAATTATACCAATATCAAAAATTATAAATATATTTATTATTCAAAATACAATTTAATTTGTTTCTAAAACTCAAATATAGGAATAAGAATATTTATAAACTATTTCTCTTATTATATATTTATATGTTAATTATATTTAATAATAATAATATGCTGTTAGTATCCATGAATAATATTTATACAAAAACTTGCTTTATTCAAAAAGATCAACTTATTAACATGTTTTATACATTTTATTACAACAACAAACACTGTATACCAACAACTTAATAGTATTGTTGATGGATGTTTTCATAGATAAGTTTAATAACTTGTCTTTAATAATATATAAATCACGTGTTAATATCTAATAATAATATTTTAAAAAAACACAATAAAAAACGTAACCCTGAGAAACCCACTTTATTGTTGTTAATAACCATTGACTTATTAATATTTAATTAACACAATTTCACAGATATTAACAATAAGAGTGTTGAAAAACCTTAAAAATTTGATAAATAATAATTTATGATTTTAATACTAATTATTACAGTTATTAAATAATATGATTGTCAGGCACTTTTAAATTTAGCAACAAAATTTCCCTACTTTTGTGACGTAAAATTATTAACAATGATAGACAGTAGTACGATTATAGCAATTGCTTCAGACCACGGAGGATTTGAGATGAAAGAATTTATAAAAACAAAGTTAGAAACTGCTGGATATCGTACTAAAGATTTTGGAACACACTCAGATAGTAGTGTAGACTATCCAGACATGATACACCCATTGGCCGAATCCATTAATAATGGAGATTTTGAAATAGGAATAATTATTTGCGGTAGCGGAAATGGGGCGCAAATGACAGCAAATAAATATTCTGGAATTAGAGCTGGACTATGTTGGAATGAAGAGCAGGCAATGCTTACACGTCTTCATAATAACGCTAATATTTTAGCACTACCGGGTAGGTTTATTCCCCTTGAACAAGCTTGGAAAATAACAAGAATATTTCTCACAACAGATTTTGAAGGTGGTAGACACACAAAAAGAGTAGATAAAATAGCAATAAATTCTTAGGGCCCTAAATGAAGAGCAGCATTGAAAATAAATCATTTTTAGCAGCATCTGAAAAGATTGCGTTTGATAATGAGCATCGTGAAAAAATTAAAT
Source organism: Lentimicrobiaceae bacterium (assembly GCA_018661505.1). Taxonomy (GTDB): domain Bacteria; phylum Bacteroidota; class Bacteroidia; order Bacteroidales; family F082. The sequence goes on along the minus strand of JABJIE010000007.1, from coordinate 68,604 downwards.
TTAACATGTCTCGTTATAGTAGTTCTGTTGAAAAAGGCCAACGCCTATATTCCAATATGGATATAGCTAGAGACAGGGCGGGCTTTTTAAAGTATAAGGTTATAAACGAACTCGATAGGTTTTTAATTGAATTTGAAGATAACTTTACTGCAAATGGAGGGAAAGTAATTTGGGCTCAAAATGCGGATGAGGCATTAATAGAAATTTTAAAAATAGCCAAGGAACATAACGTTCAGTCTGCAGTTAAATCCAAGTCAATGACAACTGAGGAAATAAACCTCAACGACTCATTATCTAAAAACAACATTGAAATTTTTGAAACTGATCTGGGAGAGTTTATAGTTCAGCAAGCCAATCAAAAACCATATCATATAGTAACACCAGCGATGCATATGTCAAAGGAGGATGTTGCTAAATTATACAATGAAAAGTTTAATACTCCAGAAGACATGTCGCCAGAGGAGCTTACCCTTTATACACGTAACCTACTAAGGGAAAGGTTTACTTCTGCAGACCTTGGAATCACAGGCGCTAACTTTTTAATATCAGACACAGGCTCAATTGCAATAACAGAAAACGAAGGTAATGGCATGTTATCAATGTCATTCCCAAAGGTCCATATTGCAATAGCGGGAATAGAAAAGCTAATTCCAAAGCTTGAGGATTTAGACCTATATTGGCCGTTGCTCGCTGTTAATGGAACTGGCCAGCCAATGACTGTATACAATTCTATTATAAGCGGACCAAAAAGAAATGGCGAAACCGATGGCCCCGAGCAAATGTATATCGTTCTAATTGATAATGGAAGATCAGCGCTTTTAAAACAGGAGCGTCAACGGCAAGCACTCTCGTGCATAAGGTGTGGAGCTTGTTTAAACTCATGTCCAGTATATAAAAACATAGGAGGGCATGCCTATAAAACAACATATAGTGGACCCATAGGAGCCGTTATTACACCATATTTATCTGGCGAAAAAAAATATAAACACCTTAGTTTTGCTTCATCGCTATGTGGAAAATGTACAACTGTATGTCCAGTAAAAATACCTCTTCATGAATTACTGTTGGTTAATCGTAATGATGCGGTAAAAAAAGGTTTTTATACTTTTTTTGAAAAACAAACAATAAATATTTCAACACAAGCCCTGAAGTCAAGAAGAATGCTTGATCTTCTGTCTGGCAAAACAAAAAACAAGGTATTAAACATGGCGGTTTCAAAAACCTGGGGCCCAAGACGTGATATGCCAGAAATTGCTCCCAAATCATTTAATCAGCTCTGGAAAGAAAAAAACAACGGAGCCCAGTAGAGCTAATCCACACGAAGAATAGCCCTAGAAATACTTATTTTTCATTTTCAAAGAAACATTCACTAGTAATATTAACACAGGAACCTCAATAAGGGGTCCTATTACTGCCGCGAATGCTTCACCGGAATTTATACCGAAGACAGCTATTGCAACCGCTATGGCAAGCTCAAAGTTATTACTTGCAGCAGTAAAAGAAAGTGTTGTTGTTTTTTTGTAATCAGTTCCCATTTTTCTGCTGATATAAAAAGAAACAAAAAACATTACCACAAAATAAATAACAAGAGGAATCGAGATGCGTATTACATCAATAGGGAGCCTAACTATATAGTCTCCCTTAAGAGAAAACATTACATAAATTGTAAAGAGTAGCGCCGCAAGCGTAAGGGGGCTTATTTTAGGGATAAAGCTATCTTGATACCAGGCCTTGCTTTTAACTCTAATTAAAGAATACCGTGTAATTATACCCGCAAGAAAAGGAATACCTAAGTATATCAACACGCTTTCTGCTATTTGATAAATGGTAATATCAATTTCAGAACTCTCCAAGCCAAACTTTACCGGTAAAATAGTAATAAAAAAATAGGCATATGCAGAGAAGAAAATCACCTGAAAAAGACTATTAAAAGCGACCAATCCAGCAGCGTACTCACTATCACCCCGCGCAAGGTCATTCCATACAATTACCATTGCAATACATCGGGCAAGACCAATTAAAATCAGACCAGTCATGTATTGCGGGTAATCATGCAGGAATATAATGGCAAGAAAAAACATTAATAGAGGCCCTATTATCCAGTTTTGAACCAAGGAGAGAAGAAGAACCTTTCTGTTTTTAAACACCCCCCTTAACTCCTCATATTTAACCTTAGCAAGCGGGGGAAACATCATTACGATTAAGCCAATGGCAATTGGAATATTTGTAGCGCCCACGTTAAACCTGTTCCAAAACCCACTAATTGCAGGAAACATATACCCAGACGCCACACCAATTAGCATTGTCACAAAAATCCAGAGGGTTAAATATCTATCTAAGAAGGAGAGGCGTTTGTTTGTTTTGGGCATTATAGGAAGGGCTTAATTTTATCATTATAAAAATCAGCAAAGCCATACCTTATTTCATCTCTTATGCGTCGAAACTCCTTAATAATATCTTCTCTGCTTCCTATGGCATCAGCAGGGTCATCAAAACCAATGTGAATCCTATTACTAACATTTCCTATAAATGTTGGGCAGCTTTCATTGGCGCCACCACAAACAGTTATTACATAGTCAAAATCATCGTTTATATACCTGTTTATATTTTCAGGCTTACTGTTGGTTATATCTAGACCCAACTCTTTCATTACTAAAATAGCATTAGGGCTTGTGTTTTCAGCAGGAGACGTTCCGGCAGAATACACCTCCATTTTATTATCAAAGGACCTTAAAAAACCCTCCGCCATTTGGCTACGACAACTATTTCCGGTACACAAAATTAAAAGCTTCATTTCAATTTTATTTGCACGCAAAAATATGACAATAGTTGCAAAATAATGTTAAACATGCATAAAAGAAAGTGCCAATTGTTAACTTTGCCATCAAATAAAAATCAATAATATGTATAAAGTTTCCACAATACTTTTTTGTCTTACATTGTTCATGGCAGTAGTAATATCCTGTGATAACAATAAAAACACAACCAACCTTAACGTAAACCTTACAGTTACAAATGGAGACACCACTACTGTATACCTGAGCAAATTTGAGGGTGGAGAGCGAACACTTTATGACTCTGCAAAACTGATTAATAACAAGGCCGTTTTGAGGACCAATATTGTTCAGCCAGAGTTTTATTATATATTTTTCAAAGGTTCTGGAGATTATATTCCTTTGTTTGCTGAGCCAGGAAACATAAGCGTGGATGTAGATATGAATAATATATCCGAGCCCCTTATTGTTGGCTCAAAAACCCAGAGTATCTATGACGCATACACGGGCTCAATTGCGGTATATGATAATCAAGCCAGGGAGCTAGGTAAACAGTACTCAGAAGCAAAAGGAAACAATGACACCGCCCGCATGTTTGTAATAGAGGATGAGTACGCTCTGGTTGACACAAAAAAAACAGAGCATCTTATTGATTATGCAATGGTAAATAACAGCAGCACGGTTACGGCCTTTATTGTTTTAAACAACTCTTATAAGTTAGAGCTAAATGAGCTTGACTCTATATTAAACAACTTTGACCCCTCAATTTATACCAGCGAATACGTTATAAAACTTAAGGATTATGTTGGTACATTAAAAAAATCTTCAATAGGCCAGCCATTTATAGATTTTACACTCGATAATCCCCAAGGCAAGCCAACACCCCTTTCTTCATTATTAAACGGCAACTATGTTCTTGTTGATTTCTGGGCATCTTGGTGTGGGCCATGTCGTATAGAAAACCCGAGCCTTGTTGCGGCGTTTGAAAAATTTCACGATAAGGGCTTTGATATTGTTGGTGTTTCCTTTGACAATAACCATGATAAATGGACTGAAGCAATCCAATCAGATAATCTATCCTGGGCACACATAAGCGATTTAATAGGTTGGGATAGTCAAGCTGGTAAACTATATGGTATAAAGAGCATCCCCCAAAACGTGCTTATTAATCCAGATGGAATTATCATTGATAAAAACCTTCACGGAGATGACCTACAGAATAAGCTGGCTGAATTACTCAAATAAGAATTAATATTAAATTCTTCGTCTTCTTTTACCAAAAATCAACATAACTATTACTATAATTATTAGCGTTACAGCAGAACTTAGTAATGATTTTGAAAGCGTAAAGAAGAAGTTATTAAGGCTCATCACCTCTAAATAAAACATCAAAACTTGATGTAACAGCACAACAACAATAGAAAATTTAATAAACCCCTGCCAACCTACTGAAAATGGAGCCACCTCTTCGTTGGACACAAACTCGTAGTTCCTGAAGAAAAGGCTGATTATAGATGGTCTCATGAATGCAATAGCAACACACACGGATGCGTGAAGCCCCATAGAGTTGGTAAAATAATCCATTGTTAGGCCAGCCATAAAAGAAACAATAAGCAAAAGGCTGCCGTTAATTCTTGCGGGAAGAAGGATTATAAAAAGGACATATACGGAGGGGTTTATATAGCTTCCAAGACTCATGTTGTTGAAAATAAGAATCTGTGCAAGCCCCAGAGACAAAAACCTAACGATATTTAACACGACCACATTATTCATATTATTGTGTTGTTAATCGGTTTAAAGAATCCTGCTCAGGTTTCATAACATTATCAATTAAATAAACGTGGTATAGGCCATTGAAATCAGCACCCAGCCGTATTTTCGCCGAGCTCAGATTTTTATTCAAATCCGTTTCGTGTGACTCAATAACTCCAATCAAAATGTTTTCTGGAAATATCATGGAGTTTCCACTGGTTATTACAGAATCTCCCTCCCCAAGAGAAATATGGGAGGGGATATCAATTACAGTTCCAAACAGATGGTTTTTTTGTCCCCAAATAACATTTACCAACTGCCCACTTTTTTTAACTCTTGCGCTAATTCGCACCCTTGAATGTAGCATCGACATTATTGTAGAGTAATTGTCAGAAACACCCACAACAACACCCACAACGCCATTTCGAGATATCACACCCATTTCCTTCATTATTCCATCATTATTACCCTTATTGATAATAATGAAGTTATTACTTTTGTTAACTGTATTTTGAACTACCCTGGCAGGAATATACCTGTAGGATGTGTCGTTGTTTAAATAAATACTATCATGCAATAGTAATGAAGACGGAACCAGGTTTCTAAGCCTTGCATTCTCTTCAGCCAGGGCATTATTTTCCTCGTTAAGCGCAAGGTATCTTGTAAGGTTGTTGTAAGAGTTAAAAACACTACCACTAATATCGCTGGTTGTGCTATAAGCCAATGAGCCGTGGTAAGAATAACTTCGGGTTAACAGAAATATCGATGTGGTTTCAAGTAGAATGAACAGAACAAAAAACTGATTTCTCCATAATAATGCAAAAAGATTGCGCATTCTAGCTCATTTAAAGTCTTTTAAATTATTTGATAAGGAAAGTGAACTTATCAAAATTTTTCAAAGCAATACCGGTTCCTCTCGCCACAGCCCTCAATGGGTCTTCAGCAACATGAACAGAAAGCTTTGTTTTATGATGTAGCCTTTCATCCAGGCCCCTTAGCATAGAGCCTCCACCAGCAACATATATTCCTGTACGATAGATATCAGCACTTAGCTCTGGGGGTGTTTTTTCAAGGGCGTTTAGCACAGCCGCTTCAATTTTTGATATGGATTTATCTAAACAGCTTGCGATTTCTTTATAATTTACTTTAATTTCTTTCGGTATTCCCGTTAGCATATCCCGTCCATGTACAGCATATTCATCCGGAGGATTTTCAAGTTCTGTAATTGCGGCACCAACTTCAATTTTTATTCTTTCTGCCGTTCTTTCACCCACTATAATGTTATGCTGCTTTCGCATATACTCTTCTATATCGGAATTAAAGTCATCACCCGCAATACGAATTGAGGTATTATTAACAATTCCACCAAGAGCTATAACAGCAATTTCACTAGTACCACCACCAATGTCTATTATCATATTTCCGGTTGGCTCTAGAACATCAATACCAATACCTATTGCAGCAGCCATAGGCTCGTGAATAAGCCTAATTTCTTTTGCACCAGCCTGCTCAGCAGAGTCTTTTACAGCTCTTTCTTCAACCTCGGTGATACCCGACGGGATACATATAACCATTCTTAGGGCAGGAGGGAAGATGGTGTTTTTCATTCCGATCATTTTGATCATTTCACGGATCATATATTCAGCACTCTGAAAATCTGCGATTACACCATCGCGCAAGGGCCGTATTGTTTTTATGTTTTCATGTGTTTTTCCGTGCATCATCATCGCCTTTTTCCCCACAGCTATAATCCTTCCAGTGTTCCGCTCTAAAGCAACTATGGAAGGCTCGTCAACAATAACCTTGTCATTATAAATGATAATGGTGTTGGCAGTGCCGAGGTCAATGGCAATCTCCTTTGTTAAAAATGAAAACAGTCCCATATAATAGTAATAATTGTTAGTAATTCAATCCGAACCACACTACGCTTAGTGGCTTGTAAAAATATTGAAATTTTATGATGTTAACAACAGTTTTTTTACTTGATTCATAAAAAGATGTTTCATGGCGCAATTTAATGCTTAAAATGTCTGTTTCCTGTCATTACCATTGACATACCGTTATTGTCACAATAATCAACGGAATCCTTATCACGAATGGAGCCTCCTGGTTGTATAACTGATTTTATACCAGCCTTTTCTGCAATCTCTACACAGTCAGGAAAAGGAAAAAATGCATCAGATGCCATAACAGCTCCTTCTAGGGGAAGCTTAAAATTTTTAGCCTTTTCGATCGCCTGTTTAAGGGCGTCTACTCTTGAAGTTTGACCAGTTCCCGAGCCAACAAGCTGTTTATTATTTGCCAGAACAATGGTATTGGACTTTGTGTGCTTAACCAGTTTGTTAGCAAACAACAGATCTTCCACCTCTCTTTCGGAGGGTTTTCTTTTTGTTGCTTTAACAAGGTCTTCTGAGATTTCAGTTTTAAGATCTTTATCTTGAACAAGAACGCCATTTAATAAAGATCTATACTGAAGGCTATTAAAGCCTGTACTTTTTAGTATTAAAATAATCCTATTTTTCTTGCTTTTTAGTATCTCAAGAGCATCATCATCGTATGATGGTGCAATAACTATTTCAAAGAAAATTTTATTTATTTCTTTAGCGGTTTCCGCGTCTATATTTTTGTTTGTTGTTAATACCCCACCAAATGCAGAAACAGGATCTCCTGCTAGCGCCGCATTCCATGCCTCTGTGAGGTTTTCTCTTGATGCTAGACCACAGGCATTATTATGCTTGATAACGGCAAATGTTGTTTCCTCAAAGTCTTTGATTAGGCCAATGGCAGCATCAAGGTCAAGCAGGTTATTGTATGAAACTGCCTTTCCGTGAACCTGATCAAAAACCTCTACCAGATCACCGTAAAAAATACCTTTTTGATGAGGGTTTTCACCATATCTTAGGGTATTTCCTTTATTATCACTAACCTTGAAAGTGTTAATTTTACCAGGATTAAACCAATTAAATATTGCAGTGTCATAATGTGAGCTAATGTTAAATGCTTGGGCGGCGTAGAATTTTCTATCTTCCATTTCTGTACTTCCGTTTTTTGAATCAAGAAGAGACAAAAAGTCTTCATAAAGACACGAAGACGGAACCACCATTACGTCTTTAAAATTCTTTGCAGCAGCTCTAATTAGGGTTATTCCGCCAATGTCTATTTTTTCAATAATTTCACCCTCCTCACTTGCCGTTTTAAGGGTTTCTTCAAATGGATAAAGGTCCACAATAACCAGGTCTATTGGAATAATATCATATTCATCCAATTCTTTCTTATCACCATCATTATCTCCGCGAGCAAGTATTCCCCCCATTACTTTTGGGTGTAGTGTTTTAACCCTTCCGCCTAAAATAGAAGGGTATGTTGTTAAGGCCTCTACCTTAGTTGCCTCATAACCCATCTTTTTAATATAGCTATGAGTACCACCAGTTGATATAAAATTTATACCCAAGCCATTTAATTTTTCAAGAAGCAAATCAAGACCATCTTTATTAAATACGGAAATTAATGCTGTTTCTATTTTTTTCATTTAAGAAGAAAGTTTTTGGAAATTATTGTAAAATAAAATTTATTACAAAATAACACGTTTTAATTAACTTACACGAGACTTTTTCTCATATATTTTAACGATTTTTGAAAATTTAGAAATTTACAGTAGTCAGTAGTAATCTAATACTGAACATTACTTCCAATTTATCACTGATAAACATGAAAATACTCAAATTAATATCAGAAAGTATACTTTTCGCCACCCACGCGCTGGCCATAAACAAAATAAGAAGTGTGCTTTCGTTACTAGGTATTACCATTGGAATATTCTCAATTATTTCGGTATTCACCGTTTTTGATAGCCTAGAAAGCGCCATAAAAAGTGAAATAAGCTCACTTGGAAGCAATGTTATATTTATCCAGAAGTGGCCATGGAAGGTGGGTTCTGAATACCCGTGGTGGAAATACTATCAGAGACCCGAGCCTACGCTAAAGGAAATGGGAGAAATTATGAAAAGGTCTAATACCGCTGCCGCTTCTGCATTTATGGTAAGCGTGAATCGCGATGTTTATTATGGAGCAGACAGGGTTGAGAATGTGCCAATAGTACCTGTATCCCAAGATTACACCAAGGTTATGCCGTTTGACCTTCAGGAAGGAAGGTATTTCACTCCAGCAGAATCTCATAGTGGCCGAAACATTGCGATCATAGGCGCAGATATTGCCGAAAGCTTATTCAAGGGAAAAGATGCTATAGGCAGAAAAATAAAGGTGTTTGGACGGAAAACAGATGTGATAGGGGTAACCAAGAAACAAGGAGAAGATATTTTTGGCAACTCTAAAGACAATTGGATTATAATACCGGCAAAATATGGTCAAAAACTATTGGATTTTAGACGAACTGGTACAACGATTATTGTAAAGGCAAGATCGGATGTGTCCAACGATCAAATGATTGATGAGCTAACAGGAATAATGCGCTCCATAAGGAAGCTACCCCCTTCAGCAGACGACAGCTTTGCTTTAAATGAAACAGACATAATAAACAAAGGATTTGATCAGCTTTTTGCGGTTATAGCAACCGTTGGGTGGATAATTGGTGGTTTTTCATTACTAGTTGGTGGCTTTGGTGTTGCAAACATAATGTTTGTTAGTGTTAAAGAACGCACAAATCAAATTGGAATACAGAAGGCTCTCGGCGCCAAAAACTACTTTATATTATTGCAATTTTTATTCGAAGCGGTATTCCTTGCAATAATTGGCGGTATAGTAGGCTTGGTAATAGTATACGCCCTAACCTTTATGGTAAGCTCGATTTTCAACTTTGAACTAATACTTACACTTGGAAATATTACATTGGGAATATTAGTTTCTGCCATGATAGGATTCGTGTCGGGATTTATACCAGCATGGTCAGCATCTCGGCTTGATCCGGTGGAAGCGATGAGGTCAAGCTTTTAGTGATAACCAAATAGTCATTGCGTCATCAAACCACTAGTGCTGAAACTAAAAAAACAGAGTAACAAAACAGGAGAGGTTTAGTAAATAACTAAGAGTTTATTCTAATACTCTTAAGAATAGACGCTTTCTTATAATATACACAAACATCCCGTATTTTATGGCATAAATACATATATTTACAGAATAAAATTTTAAGCATGGAAAAGAGGTGGGTGATAAAAAAAGTGGCTGATAATAAGATTATTGAGCCGCTTTCAAAGGCGCTTAATATCAACCACAAACTCGCCAACCTCTTGGCTCAGAGAGGTATTAAAAGCTATCAAACAGCCAAGTCTTTTTTTCGTCCAGAAATAAGCAAATTGCATGATCCTTTTCTAATGAAGGGAATGGATAAAGCAATTAACCGCCTGGAAAAAGCCAGAGAAAATGGAGAAAAAATACTAGTATATGGTGATTATGATGTGGACGGAACCACTGCTGTTAGTATTGTTTATTCTTTCCTGAAAGGCACCCACAAATTAGTCGATTTTTATATACCAGATCGTTACAACGAGGGCTATGGAATTTCTTTTAAGGGGATAGATTATGCTGTTTCTGAAGGCCACACGTTGATGATATCACTTGACTGTGGAATTAAGGCGGTTGAAAAGGTTGAATATGCAAATAAAAAAGGGCTAGACATAATTATTTGCGACCATCATCGCCCAGGAGATAAGATTCCAGAGGCGATCGCTGTTTTAGACCCCAAACAAAATGATTGTAATTATCCTTTTAAGGAGCTGTCTGGAGCTGGAGTTGGTTTTAAACTCATACAAGCTCTTGCCGCTAGGTTTGAAATGCCACCAGAAACCACCTATGCTTTTCTTGACCTTGTTGCCATAAGTATTGCCGCTGATATGGTTGCAATTGTAGGAGAAAATAGAACTCTATCATATTTTGGATTAGAAAATCTTAACATGTCTCCCCGTATAGGAATAACATATCTTTTAAACTCCGCTGGAATAAAAAAAAGAACCTCACTGGGCCCCACGCATTATTTCGATAGGAAAATAACAATAACAGATCTTGTGTTCCTAATAGGCCCAAAAATAAATGCTGCAGGCAGGATAGACAGTGCAACAGATTCTGTAAGACTTCTTATCAGCAATAATAAAGGTCACACCATAAGACTTGGCAACCAAATAAACGAACTAAATTTAACGCGACGCAAACTGGATACCAACATAACCAGAGAGGCCTTACAAATGCTTGCTAACAGAGAGAGCGGTAATGGAGTTAGTAAAAAAGCATCTATTGTTTATAATGCTAATTGGCATAAGGGTGTTGTTGGTATAGTTGCATCAAGGCTTATAGATAACTATTATAGGCCCACCGTTGTATTGACCAGGGCAGATGGTTTAATCACGGGCTCTGCGCGCTCGGTTAAAGGATTTGATGTTTATAATGCAATTGAATCAACATCTCATCTTCTAGAAAACTTTGGTGGCCATACTTATGCTGCGGGAATGTCACTGAAACCTGAAAATCTCGAAAGCTTTATCACAGAGTTTAATAAGTATACCGAAGAAAACATTACACAAGAGATGCTTATTCCAGAAATAGAAATTGATACCGAACTTTTTATAAGCGACATAAACTACAAGTTCTATAAAATACTAAGGCAATTTGCGCCGTTTGGTCCAGGTAATATGTCTCCGGTATTTTTAACCAAAAACGTTATCGACACGGGATATGTTAAACTTGTAGGTAAGAATGATGAGAGCAAGCACCTAAAGTTTTCAGCAGTCCACCCTGATAGAACGGGTAACCCTGTCCCCTCAATAGCATTTAATCAAGCAAGGCATTTTAAAAAGATGAAAGAGGGTAAAATTTTCGACATATGTTATCATATCGAAGAAAATTTCTGGCTTGGAAATACAACGCTTCAGCTGAGAGTTTTGGACATTAAATTTCATGATTAAAACATCCAAGGGGATGATTTATAAGTTTTTAAGCTTGAAAGCAAACGAAATCAAAACAACACCAATAACCACCGCCATAATACCAACCACCACAGTCATCACTGACGCCATAGTAAAAGGGTTAAAAAACATCAGGACTCCAAAAACCAAAGTAAATAGACCACAATACAACATATAATTTTTATCGGGCTTTGAAGTAAGAGCAGACATTATTATAAGTTGCCCTATTCCCAGAACAATAGCCCAGATCCCGATTACTACAACAATAACTTCAAGGGTTTTTTCGGTGAAAAAAGAAAGTACCACCCCCAGGGCAACCGTAATAATTGCGCTTATTAAATCTGTACCGTAGTTTAGTTTGTTTTTCATACTTGAGTATGCCCCAAAGAGCATGGCAACACCAACAATAAGCATAACAATACCGAAGTACTTTATAACGACCTCTAGAGTTTCACGCGGAGCAAAGATTGCCAATAAACCGAACAAAAGAGCTATGATACCATTAAAAGCAAGCGCCCACCAGTTTTTTGAGTAAGAAATATTATTCATGGTTTTTAATTTATGTGTTGTGCTAAGGTAGGTAATTTTAAATAAATTCAATTTTAAAAACGCTTTTGCACACCCAGGTTAACCTGTTTTATTATTAAGGAATACGATATCTTTCACCATCCTTTTTGGAGATTATATTTAACCATTCAGAGGAATATCCCCTCTCTTCAATTTGATTATTATCACTTTTTATATAACCATCATTGTATTTGGTAATTAACTTATCTCCTAATTCAACCCACCGATTATGAACCATCTCACCCATTTTAAATGAGTGGGCTGTTAGAAATTCTATGCGCTCATGCTCACCCATGCTCAAGGCCTCTGTTTCAATAGAGTCTTGCTGTGAAATAATAATATTTTCAACCTCCATCTGTACCGCCCTTATATCCTCTATCATATATGAGTATCTTATATTCGCAAAATTTGACACAAAGTTGAACGACCACCAAGCTGACTCCCGAGAGTAACTATTTATGTCACCTGTTGAAAAGGGCTTAGATATTTCTGTTACACAGCAGTATATTGGAAAATAACAGGAAGTGTAAGTATCGTCAACACCAAACCAAGCGATTCCTCCAATTTCATCTGGAAGATAGCCTCGTAATTGTGCTATAAATGAAAATGCGGTATTGTAAGTAGAAATAGGTCTTTCAAAGGAATATACAATAGAGTCAGCTTCCCAGGATAATGGTCTTATCCTATTAGGGTTTCCAAATGGACCTGCTGCTAAACCTGTGGTCATATCAATTTCAGTATCTTCGTAATGATCTCTAACCAAAGAAAACACATCGGCTAATGTTAGCTTTTTATCAGGGCTAATAAACAAAGGATACTCTTTTTCACCGCCCTCTCCCCGGCTATATTTATGTGTTAAACCGGCCGATGGAGCAGCTCTATTATAAACACTCCAGACTCTAGATTCAGAATATCTTATGTGCTTTGGTGTAGGTGGGTCATAAGCGTTATTAAATCTAAAAGGCTCGTCACCATCAGGGTTATAATAGCCTTTCTCGACTGCAAATGAAATAACATTATCAGAATAGATACAATTTTCAGGGTCATCCAGTGGAAATTCACCGATGCGAGAACGGTTTGCGTGTGCGGCAATCATGCCGTTGGGCACTTTCATTGCTACCCAAATGGCGCCACCAGCACCACCAGCACCTGTCATTTCAAGTATCCAGGCCTCATTGGGGTCTGCTATCGAGAAAGACTCACCCTCACTTCCATAGCCATATTGTTCTACCAGGCTTGTTATTACACCAATAGCCTCCCGGGCTGTTTTAGCCCTTAACAGAGCCAATTCCATTAGTTCCCAGTATTTTAATGGTTTGTTCTTATCCCAGAGCTCTTCTCTACCAAGAAAGGTTGTTTCTCCAATTGCAAGCTGGTACTCATTCATTTGAAAACCAATTATTGCATGTGTATGAGGAACTTGATGTACCATAGACTTAATACCGGTCATACTTGTATATACCAAAGAGTCTCCCTTAGAATGATTTTTAGCGGGGGTTTGATTTAACTTGTAAAGCCATTCACCATCATTTAAATATACCAAATAAGTTGCGCTATCAACAGAAGCGCCCTTTGTTACAAGAATATTTGTGCATGAATGTGTTTTTTGAACCGATAGGAATAGTGTAACAAACACAAACAAAAGCATTTTTGAGTTCATACTAAATAATTAAATAAAAGCTTTAGTAATATTAACAATAAGAGGTCTAAATTAAGCTAAATTATTTTCTCGTTTTATATTGCAACCCGAGTTGTTTTATAAGTAATATTTTTGAATAGTTTTTTTCTAAATTTGCCTGTGGTTATTTTAAAAATGAAATACAAACTGGTTACGTTTGCTTTTTTGTTGGCATCCATTAATTTAATGGGTCAAATACCCTATAATAATCGATATACCTCTCCTGTTTTCTCCGAAATCGAAATTAATACAAATGTTATATATGGCAATGCGCCTGCTCTTTTATTCCCATATATACTGGAAAGCCTAACCATGGATGAAGACTTGTTAATGGACATTTATCTACCGGTGGGCGATACCCTGTCCAAACGACCAGTATTGTTGTGCATGCACTCAGGTGCTTTTCTTACGGGATCAAAGCTGGCTGAAGACATGGTGGCTTTTTGTGATTCAATGGCACACAGGGGTTATGTTACAGCAAGCATAGACTATCGTTTAGGAATGAATCCCCTGAGCTCAGCGAGTTCAATAAGAGCGGTATACAGGGGCCTACAAGACGGACGCACGGCGATTAGGTTTCTCAAGGAAAATAGAAATGTATACAACATAGACACTAATAACATATACATGCTTGGTAGTAGCGCAGGTTCTTTTGTTGGGCTACATAATATATTTTTAGATACCGAGGATGAAAGGCCCCCTGAAACATATTCGAACCCTGATTTGGGATGCTTGGATTGTTCTGGAAATAATTATTCTCACCTGGGAAAATCAAACGGACTGGTTGGTTTGTGGGGATCGTTACAAGATACTACTCTTATTGTTGAGACCGATACAATTCCCGTTTTATTAGTTCATGGAACCGATGATGGTGTGGTTCCATTTGGCTATGGAGCGGCATTTGGAAATCCTGCGTTTCCAGCTTCTTATGGAAGTGAATTGATAGCCGAAAGAATTGAAAACTTGGGATATAAACCAGAAAAATATTTTGTAGTAGGCGAAGGACATGAGTTTTATGGAACCAATAATGGCAACTGGCCGGTTGGCCCAAATGCTTATTGGGATACGGTTTTTAATAAAACAGTGTCTTTTTCTCATTCTATCCATATGCCATATGCAGGATTTTATCACGAGCAGATCGAAAATAACGCATACTTTTATGATCAAAGTCAAAAAGCAAATAGCTGGTATTGGGATTTTGGTGATGGTAATTATAGTACGGAGCAAAACCCCAGCCACACTTATTCCAATTCAGGACCATACAATGTGGTACAGTTTGTTTCAAATAACCTTAATAGCTGGGACACTACATCAGCTATAATTTCAATCACAGTTGGGATTTATGAACATCAACAACCCCTCCTTTCATTATACCCTAACCCTGCCCAAATCAACATCTTACTCAAGAATAATGATTCTGAGGCAATGAATGTTCACGTATTCAATACTCGGGGACTTAGGGTTGATGGGTTAAAAATACTACCACAACAAATATACAAGCTAAATGTTGAGGGCTATTTACCCGGCATATATTTTGTAAAATATAGAAATACCAAGGGGGTGATGACAAAAACGTTTTTAAAAATCAGATAGGATATAGGCTACCTTTTTACGCAGCTACAATTCTCAAATTATTTATTTAGAGCTTCCATTAACAGCCCACTTTATGTACATGGAACCCCAGGTAAAACCTCCACCAAAGGCAGCTAGAACAAGGATGTCACCCTTTTGTAGTTTTGGAGACCACTCATGTAAACACATGGGAATTGTTGCGTTTGTTGTGTTTCCGTAGCGCTCAATGTTTATCATAACCTTGTCTCTTTCAATCCCCATGCGACGAGCTGTTGCATCAATTATTCTCATATTAGCCTGATGTGGCACAAGGTATGATATGTCTTCAGCACCAAGGTTATTTCGCTCCATTATTTCAGCACTCACATCCGCCATTTTTGTAACAGCAAATTTGAATACCGCCTGACCCTCCTGATAGATATAATGTTGTCGAGCATCAATGGTTTCGTGGGTTGGGGGGTAGCTTGACCCTCCTGCCTTTTGATAAAGGTGGTCTCTACCCATGCCATCACTCTTTAGTACCGAATCTATTATTCCCAAACCATCACTAGTTGGCTCTAAAAGAACAGCACCACCTGCGTCACCAAATAAAACACAAGTTGTTCGGTCTGTGTAGTCAACAATTGAAGACATTTTATCAGCACCTACGACAATAACTTTTTTATAGGATCCGGATTCAACATATCTTCTTGCGGTATCCAAGGCGTATAAAAATCCGGTACATGCTGCGTTTAAATCAAAACTAAATGCATTTTTAATACCTACTTTGTCACAAATTATTGTTGAGGTTGCTGGAAAAAGCATGTCTGGGGTGACAGTTGCACATATAACTAGGTCAACTTCATCGGGAGCAGTATTTGTTTTTTCTAATAAACCTTTTACGGCCTCTGTTCCAATAACAGACGTGCCCATATTTTCTCCCTTTAAAATATGCCTTTCTCTAATGCCAGTACGCGTCATTATCCACTCGTCTGTTGTATCTAGAAAAGTTTCAAGCTCCTCGTTGGTCAAAACATATTCAGGCACCCAGCCATGGATTCCGGTTATTGCTGCATTAATTTTTGACATACTAAGTATTTTTCAGTTTATTTTGCCGCAAAAATACAAATATTTGTGCGGCATACAGACGCCTAGAAGGGTTTAAAAACAAAACTCCTGAAAACAAAAGTGTTCAAGAGTTTATTATCTATGGGGATGCTTAAAAAAAGCAATCAGAAAAACAGCTGTTTATTCAGCCTTTGCATTCTCAACCACAAGCTTTCCTTTGTAATACATGTCACCATCAACATAATATGCGCGGTGATAGACATGTACCGTACCAGTTGTAGGACAAGTAGCGAGCTGAGGAGCCTCTGCTTTATAATGAGTTCTTCTTTTATCTCTTCTTGTTTTTGATATTTTGCGCTTCGGATGTGCCATTTTATTATTTCTTTATTTATTAAGTTCTAATCTAAATTTATATTCTTTAATGCGTCCCACCTGGGATCATTTTTTTGTTCAGAGTAACTGTCAATTCTTTTTACCATGTCTTTATTACATGTCTTATTACCACCTTCATCGGGATGAACCTTTTTTAATGGCAACATAAGATTAATGTATTCAAAAACAAACTGACTTATATCTAAGTTGCTTTCAGATGATGGGACTGTAATTATTTCATCACTTATTTCCTCAAAATCATTGGCATATTTTACTATCAGTCTGTAACTGTTTTTTAGGTGTAAATCGAAAAGGTCTAAACACCTGTCACATTTCAATGTTATGTTTCCATCAAAGCTAAAGCTTAGGTTCAAAAGCGTGGATTCTTTTATCAAATCCAAGCGTAAATCTAAAACCCCATCTTCAATTTCCAGAAACTCATAGTTATCAAAGAACGACTTGTCGATTTTATATGCATATTCATGCTTATCTAACGAAAGACCCTTAATGGGTATTTTAAATTCCACCATAGCCTATTCTATACAAAAATCGGGCGGCAAAATTACGGCTATTTATTTTTAATTACAAACATATTATTAAGAATGATTTGACGTGATGGCTTTTACAATTACCAAATCAGTGTTAAATTTTTAACAAGAATTTTGATATTGTTCATTGTTAAGCGGAAAATATTTTTCTATCACGACTCGTAAAACAATGATAAACAACGCTTTAAAGCTTAAGAGAAAGGGTAAAAAAATACTATTAATTTGTTATGATTTGAACTATTCTCTCTAAATTTGCACCAAAATATAACAATATAAAACCTGAGCAGTAATGATGATCCTAAATAAGATAGTTGCGGCTATTTTACCATTGATGCCACAAAAATTGGTTTGGATTTTTTCCAAAAGATATATCGCAGGACGGTCTCTTGGCGCCGCAATCAAAATAGCAGAAAAGCTAAATTCAGAGGGAAATGTTACCACCATTGACCTGCTGGGAGAGTTTATCTCAGAGCTAGATCAGGCAAAAAAGAATAGAGATGAATACATCGAGATAATTGAAGCCGTTGAGAAAAGCAATGTGATTGGTAATTATTCACTAAAGCCCACAATGTTTGGGCTGCTAATAAATAAGGATACTTGTTATAAGCTAATCAGAGAGATTGTTGCAAAAGCTGTTGAACATGATAATTTTGTGAGGATAGATATGGAAGATTCACAGTGTGTTGACCTGGAAATCGAACTTTTTAGAAAGCTGAAAAAGGAATTTCCAAAGAATGTAGGCCTAGTCCTACAGGCATATTTACACCGCACCATGAATGACATAGATGAAATGATGGATATGCATTCCAATGAAAATCCTCTGAATTTCAGATTATGTAAAGGAATATATGTGGAGCCAGAAACAATTGCTTTCAAGAAATACGAAAAAATAAATCAAAACTTCCTATTAGCCTTGGAGCAGATGTTCAAAAAAGGCATATATCCAGGAATTGCTACCCATGATGAAAAGCTTGTTATTGGCGCATATGAACTAATTAAAAAATACAATGTGCCAAATGACATGTTTGAATTTCAGATGCTTTATGGTGTAACCCCCGCGCTTCGTAAATCCATAATCAATAAAGGATATAAAATGCGCATTTATACCCCCTTTGGTAAACAATGGTTCGCTTATTCAACAAGAAGGCTAAAGGAGAATCCAAAAATGGCACAGGAAATCATAAAGGCCTTATTTATAAGGGGGTGAAAACCCCTCTACATATTTATTTTACATAACATTAATCATTAGCTTTTGGAATGGGCTGCCCCTCAATCCAGGGAGCTCCAATTTCTACTAATCTATCTTCCAACAGGGGTATTTTAATATTTACCATTTCTTCCACCTCTAATCTAATAGTTTCAAACTCGACGGTTGCTATTTTCAGGCTCTGTCTTTGTGTTTTAGTGGGTCCGTAAGAAATATTTTGAGTTCCACCTGCAGCATTCCAAATTCTTTCCGAAAAAGTTGGATCCGTTTTCTGTCCCACCTCTTTTTTAGACTTACTACCATAAAGTTTTTGCTGGATATCGTCAAGCTGAGCGTTTAATGCGAATATACCATCATAGATACTGTCATTTGAAACGCCAATTGATCCCATAGCCTTATTCATGGCGGCTAATTTTCTTTTCGTATTATCTACAACAGTGTTTAGTGCATAATTTGCTATTTTTAGTCTTTCAACATCCCGGCCAAAGGCTAAAATATCCTCCGGAGAAGACCCTTTTATGGATCCATCCTGAATACTAACCACATTAAACATAACCGTATCTGAAATCGGTTTGTTAATACCATCAATTCTTTTGGATAGCGATGCATAATATCTACCAGGGATTACCATTAGACCTCCCCGCGAAGAAAACTCATCAAATACACCAAGTCCATCAGTATCAATACCATTAAATGCTGGGTATCTCAAATCCCACGATATTCTATGAAATCCCTTTCCTTTTTTAGCTTTAATTTTCCTTATGCTATTACCCAAACTATCCATTATTGTAAGGATAACAACTGGGCTAGCCTCGTAAAGCTCTTTATCCAAATTGTTCCAGCCAGGAAACGTAATGTCTTCACCATTTTTTTTAGACTTCTTTTCTTCCTTTTTTCGGGCCTCTTTTAATGTTGTATAATTTTTAGACAAGTAATATGTGAAAACAGCACCATATGGAGGGTTTGGAGAAATAAAATATGATGCGCCCATTGAGCCTTTACCTCCAAATGTTTGAGAGGCTCTTGGAGAATATAAAAGCGCATCTCTCAACCCAAAAAGAGTTGCCTCCTGATCAAAAGTGTTCTCATCTATTTCACGTAAAGGAGAATAATCATCTAGGACGAAAAAGCTACGACCAAATGAAGCGCCCACAAGATCATTTTCTCTTTTTTGGATTGCAAGATCTCGAAAAGAAATTGTAGGTACTCCCCCTGTCATTTTAGACCAGCTTTGTCCACCATTAATTGACATATAAATACCAAACTCAGTACCAATAAACAAGATTCCTGGCTTAATATGGTCTTGAACAAGCCTCCAAACAATTAAATTTTCAGGGAGGTTATTGGTAATTTGTTTCCAGTTCTCTCCCCTGTTGGTGCTTTTTAGAATATAGGGGTTGAAATCCCCGTTTTTGTGATCATCAAGAACAACAAACACTGTATTTTCGTCATATAGATCAGCTTTAATATCATTTACAAATGCATTCTTAGGAACTCCTGGTAAAGAGCCAACTTCGATTTTATTCCATGTGTCTCCGCCATTATCTGTTACGCTAATTGACCCATCATCAGTTCCTGCATAAATAAGCCCCTCTTTTAGCGGCGATTCAGATAGCGAAGTAATTGTATTATAATCGGACATTGCATAAACGTCCCACGGGGAGTCCCACCCCCATGTTTTATCCATAATGGGCAGGCTAAACCGTTCTTGATTTTTGGTAAGGTCATCTGAAATCGTTTTCCAGCTGTCTCCCCGGTTTGTGGACTTCCACACCCTTTGGGATGCAAAGTAAATTGTAGTTGGGTTATGGGGGCTTATTAAAATTGGGGAGTCCCAATTGAAGCGTTCATATTTATCTCCAGGATTAGCTTGGGGTTTAATGTTAATAGCCTCCCCCGTTTTTTGATCCACCCGGAAAAGGTTTCCTTCCTGAGTTTCAGAATAAACAATATTTGGGTTTCCTGGTTCTGTAGCCGGCTGATGTCCATCGGCAAAAAGGTTAATAAACCAATCAGCATTGGAAATACCTCTCCTATAAATAGTTCTAGAAGCACCCCCCAGGGTTCCATTATCCTGTGTACCTCCGTAAATCTTATAGAATGGTTTTGAGTCGTCTACAGCCAGCTTATAAAACTGGGTTATTGGTAAGTTAGCCATATAACGCCAGTTTTTTGCATTATCAAAGCTTTCATAAACCCCACCATCTGTTCCAACCAGTAGGTAATTAGGGTCATTTTCCCTGAAAGCAATTATGTGATTATCGGAATGTTTATTTTTTTCATTAAGCCGTTTAAATGTTTTACCACCATCTTTACTGATCTGAATTCTAACATCTGCAAGGTATATTTTGTCAAATTCATGAGGACTTGCATACAACTCCTGATAGTAATGAGGACCAGTAGCTCCTGAAACCGCATCTGATTGTTTTTTCCATGATGCTCCCCGGTTTTCAGATTTATATACCCCACCCTTACGCCTATCAAGCTCAATTGCGGCATATATTACATCAGGATTTTGCGGGCTAATGGCAAGACCAATTTTTCCCATATCCGATTTGGGCAAACCTGTTTTAAGCTTTGTCCATGTATTTCCTCCGTCCGTTGATTTATGTATTCCTGATCCTGGTCCACCACCCATATAGGCGGCAACAGTTCTGCCCCTCTGCCATGATGCGCAATAAATTACATCTGGATTCCGAGGATCAATGACAATATCCGTTACACCTGTCCATTCATCATCACCCAATGTTTTGCCCCAAGTTTTTCCACCATCTTTTGTTATGTAAAGCCCTCGATCACCACCCGGTGACCATAATGGACCCTGAACAGCCACCCACATTATATCCGAATTATTAGGATGAATAACAATTTTAGAGATGTGTTGTGATTCTTTAAGACCCATATTTTTCCATGACTGGCCATCATCTTCACTCTTGTATATACCATCACCATAACTAACATGTCTTCCACCCACATTTTCACCGGTACCAACCCAAATAACATGAGGGTTATTGGGATCGATAGTTACACATCCTGTTGAAAAAACCTTTTGGTTATCAAATATAGGAGCCCATGTTATACCCGAATTTTCTGTTTTCCACACACCACCAGAGCCAACTGTAACATACCATATATTTTGATTTTCTGGATGTACTGCTATATCAGAAATTCTTCCAGATTTTAGCGCAGGCCCAATGTTTCTATACTCGAATGCTTTCAGCGAAACTCCTTTTAAAAGATCATCAGATTCAGTTTTTTGAGCATGACCCAAAATACATAGTATCATTATGGCAGATATGAGAAATATTGTTTTTTTCATGACGGGAAAGGGTTTTTAATTTAAATCAAATTTATTAAATAATCTAAGATTATAAATCATAATATTATCAACATCAGAAAAGGCTTTTTGTAAATTGATAATAGAGGCGCGATTAAAACGTTTTTAATAAAAAACTAAATTTGCGCGTCAGCAATAATGATTCCTAACTTCTGCTAAACTACGATTAAATGAACAGATATTTTTTACTGATAATAATAAGCGTTGGCATTGCTAATATGGTTAACTCACAGTCACTAGGGAATTATACTACTGATGAAACCACTCTTTATGCTATGAACAAACAGGTTGGTCAGTTTGTTAAAAGGTTTAATATGGAAGAAGACAGTTTCGGAAAACCTCTTTTAACTGACGATAAATCATACCGAAGTAATGATATGAGGAGAAAGCTGCTACCAGGAATGTTTGATGGATATAACCCACGAACATCTGGTAATTTGAAAAAATACTTTATTGCAGATGTTACAAATGATGAAAACCCGACGCATCTAAATTTTTTGGACCCCGACTGGTATGCTGAAGTAGCAGCAACATTTGAGGTTAATGGTAAAAAAGAGAACATTATATTGTTTTTAACGCTTGAGGAAGAAAACCTGGGCTCTAAATGGATTATGAGCAATGTTTATTTTAAAAACTTTAATAGAATTTTTCCAGAGACAGACTCCATTGAGCAAACCACATATTTTCTGCATCCCCAGAGCCATGAATTAGATTTTATGAATCTAAAAAAAGCCCTAACCAATCAAGAATATATTGAGCTATATGCCTCTTCAAATTATAAACCAGATTATCTAACATTGTTTTTTTATATGATGAAAACTAACCAAATGAAATTTGTGAGCATAGAATCCGTAAAATTTCATTTTTTTCAAATCAATAACTGGTATTTTGAACTTTCATTTTTTAATAGAGACGATATGAATTCTGGCTGGCTTATTTCTAACCTCGTCTATTTAAAAGAGGAGGAAAAGCAGGAATTAATAAGAACTTACAGATTATGCGCAAACTAATACCAGTAATTCTCAGCACGGTTATTTTACTACCGCTATTCTTATTGGGCCAGCCTGATAGCGTCATCAGTATTAGGGAAATTAATAAGTATGAAAATCAAACCAAACAATTGATAAATTACCTTCAGGGCACTTTAAATTTTATCGGCGACCCAAATGAACAACCTTCTGATAAGGATATTATATTTAATGAGAGTTATCTGAAACTATTTGCTAGCGATAAGGTTCAGGTAGAAGATGATTTAGATGAAAATAGAGACCTGCCCCTTAACAAGGATATTCAGGCCTATCTAAAGGATATCGATTTCTTTTTCAAAGAGGCAAAGTTTAACTTTGAAATTGAAGATACGGAGAGTATAATAACAGATAGTAATAAAATAGTATTTAAAATCACCCTAAATAGAAACTTACAGGGCATCACCGTGGAGGATGATACCATAAACAATAATCAACTTAGATATATTGAGGTTAATCTTGATCCAAATCAAAAGGACCTCAAAATAGCAAGCATTTACACAACTAAAATTCAAGAAAAAGAAGAAATACGAAATTGGTGGAATGATATGTCAAATGAGTGGAAAAACTATTTTGGAAAATCCGTAATTGTTTATGACACCCTTCCGTTTAGAAATATATTATGGTTTTCTGACTCTTCTGTGGTAGTATCAAAATGGGTAAAAGAATACACTTCGGACACATTAATTATTGATGAAGACCCACAAACGGATCCTTTTTTACCGGAAGATAGCTTAATGGTATATTATGACACCACCTTTTTAGAAGTTCAAGATACCATAAGGGTAAACACTTCTATTGTATTTAACCTTCTAAAAACATTCAGAAGCGTTAAATCATTGGACATGTCTAATAATCGAATAATAAAGGATTTAAAGCCCATATCCGAGTTGTCACAACTAAAAGAAATCAATATAACAAATACTAATATTAATGATCTCGAACCCATTCGCAACCTGAAAAACATAGAAATTTTAAACTGCAGCGGCTCGGAGGTTGTAGGCTTATCATCCCTTAGATATTTATCATCTCTTATAAACCTAAATCTTTCAAACACTAAAGTGCAAGACTTAACTACGCTAGGTGGGCTCGAAAACATAACCAAACTAAATATATCCAACTCTCAAGTTGAAGACATTACACCTTTAGAAACAATTTATTCGCTTAACCAACTTGACATTAGCCACACACTCATAGGTAATTTATCACCAATTTGTGAGCTAAATAACCTTTCGGATGTTAATATTTCCTCAACGAGCGTGAAAAGCCTGGAAAAAATATCTAGCCTAACTAGTGTCCAGCATCTTAATATTGACAGCACATCAATTTATAGCCTGATACCATTATCGAACTTTGAAAACATGACTGTTTTGCAGGCAAACAACACAAATATTTCATCTCTAAAACCATTAGAAAACAAAAAGAAACTTAAAATTATTTACTGTGATAATAGTAAAGTAGACATAAATGAAGCCAATAAATTTATGGACGAAAACCCTGGGTGTTTGGTGATTTATAACTCTCGAGAACTTGAGAAGTGGTGGCAAGATCTATCAATAGGATGGAGAAATATATTTAGACAGGAGTATAATATTAGTGATAGCGTTTCTGTGGAAAAACTTCATGAAGTAATCCAAGAGCGTAAAATATCAGCAGCATTCAATGAGCAGATTTATGATATTAAGCCATTAAGCATCATGCATCGACTCAGCGAGGTATACCTTCAGGGGACGAGTATATCTGATTTAACACCCTTATCTGGATTATCAAACATTGAAGAAATAAATATTAGTAACACAGAAATATCTTCGCTTGAATCACTTTCTTCATTGAGACGAATTAGTGTTATAAAACTTGAAAACACAAGGATTGACAACCTTTTACCGCTGGAGTCTGCCGCCCCCAAACTAATATATTGTGATAATACACTGGTGAGAGAGGAAGAGGCCCTTAGGTTTAAAAATGCCCACCCCAAAACCGTTGTCATATACCAAAGTGATAATTTACGAATGTGGTGGAATAACCTAGATGACAGTTGGAAACGGGAGTTTATAGCAATATTGAAACTACCCTTAAACCCATCTAATATAGAGTTACAAAGTTTAGTGGATTCCGAATCAATTCAAGTTACAGATAATCCATCCATACTAAATCTAAATCCGTTACATAAGTTTTTACGATTAAAAGAACTTGTTATTAATTCTACCTCCATAACCGACATTAGCCCTATTATTTCTCTTGTAACCATAGAAAAATTAGACATATCAAAAAACCCAATATCACAGGTAAATACAATCTCTGAGCTTAAACATATTAAAGAGCTTATGATAAGAAACACCTCTGTGGATGACCTTGAGCCCATATCTCTTATCTCGGGCTTATTAAAACTTGATATGGGTGGCACAAAAATAAAATCCCTAAAATATATAACCCACCTTACTAAACTTGAGGAATTGTATATAAATAATACAAGGATAAAAAGCATTAAGCCTCTCGTGCAACTTTCAAACCTTAACTATCTTCAGTGCTATAATACTTTAATAAAACCATCTAAGATAAATGAATATAAACGTCAAAAGGCAAATGTTGAGGTAGTATTTTATTAGGATTAAATAATCCATGCTTACACAATGTCATTAAGCAACTTAAGCACAATATGATTGTTTACCTTTGCTTTCAAAATTCAGTAAAATTTAAATGAAATTTATCAGCGCCCTTCTAAAACAGTTTTTTTTCTGGATGTTTCTGTTCGCGACTACGCGTTTAATCTTTTATGTTTACTATTGGGGCATTTTAAACCAGGATGGTATTCCTATAAGCGAAATGCTACTATCATTTTGGTACGCCATACCCCTTGATATTTCAACAGCATGTTACATATTAGCTTTTCCCTTCGTACTTTCTGTCATTCAGAATTTTTATGTCTCAAAGTGGTTAAATAGAACTTCTTTTTATTACAACATAATTGTTATTGTTATTTATGTGTTGATTTCAACCACAGAGATAGGGATATATGAAGAGTGGAAAACCAAACTGCAGTTCAAGGCGTTAAACTATTTATCACATCCTGCAGAGATTTACAATTCCGCAGAAACCAGCACTTTTTTTATTATGCTGGCCTTAATTATTACAGAAAGCATCTTCTTCATCTGGATATACAATAGAATTATTTATCAACCAATTTCATCTCAAAAAAAGAAATTAGTTTTTGGATTGTTTTATTTAATCATAGGCTCTGGATTATTATTTGTGGGGATTAGAGGTGGTATTTCTGAGATACCCATAACCCAAAGCAAGTCATACTTTTCAAAACACAACTTTATAAACCTAACATCTGTAAACTCGGGCTACAGCTTGTTAATAAGCACAATAGAAAATTATAAGTTTAGAAATAAAAACCCGTTTGACTTTTACAGCTTAAGCTCTGCAAATGCTAGGGTGAAAAGGCTTCATAGGGTGGATAAGGATACAACCATTAATATTCTAAGTAAGGAACAGCCCAATATTGTTATTCTGATCTTAGAAAGCTGGTCAGCAGACTTAATAGAATCTCTTGGAGGAAGAGCTGGTATAACACCAGAATTTGCTAAGCTTGAAAATGAGGGGCTTCTTTTTACTAACTTTTATGTTAGCGGAAATCGTTCTGAGCAATCAATGACATCTATTTTTGCGGGATTCCCATCCACACCAATAACAGCCATCTCTCATAACCTGGATAAAATAATATATCTACCTAGCTTCACAAAACAGATGATAAATGAGGGCTATAGCACATCATATTATTTTGGTGGAGAACTTATGTATGGTGGGATTAACTCTTTCATATCTGTTAATGGTTTTGAAAGGATAAAAGAGGAAAAGGACTTTGACGCGGGTTTGCCACGCGGAAAATTAGGCCTTCACGATGAATACTTATTTAACGAACAGCTAAAAGAGCTTAATTCTGAATCACAACCCTTTTTATCGGTGGTATTTACGCTAAGCACACACTCACCATATGACCAGCCAATGGAAGATGTTATAGGATGGGCTGATACTAAGACTCAGAATAATTATTTGAATTCTGCATATTATACTGACAAAAGCCTGGGAAATTATTTTAGTGAAGCAAAAAAAATGAGATGGTATAAAAACACTCTTTTTTTAATTGTTGCCGACCACAGTCACGACACATATAATCATTGGCCAGTTCATAAAAAGGAATACCGTAGGGTGCCAATGTTATTATTTGGAGATGTTTTAAAAGAAGAATTTCGCGGTACTCAAATGGATAGAATTTCATCTCAAACAGACATACCCGTTACCCTACTACAGCAGCTGGGATTAAACGCGTTGGAATTTACATGGAGCAGGAATCTTTTTAATCCCACAACACCAGAGTTTGCATTTTATGAAAGTGATGATGGTGTTGGGTGGATTACTCCCGATGGATATTTTGTGTATAGCAACAGAACAGGAGACCTTATGGAAATAACACTAAATAATCAAATAAAAGATTCAGTCATAATGGATGGAAAATCATACTTACAAGTGTTATTTCAGCAATTCATGGACTATTAATACCAAAGAATCTTAATCAAGGATTTTAAGATCTAGCTGCCTTTTCTCCATATCAACATCCTTAACAAGCACACTAACCTTGTCTCCCAGCCTGTAAGCATTACCATATTGTCGTCCAATTATTCGGTAGTTATCTTCGTCTAAATAATAATAGTCATCCTTTAGATCACTAAATCTAATCAGCCCCTCGCTTTTGGAAATATTTAGCTGTACAAATATTCCCCATTTGCTTACCCCAGAGATTACCCCATCGAACACCTTGCCTTTTTTATCAAGCAAAAACTCAACCTGTTTATATTTTATTGAATCACGCTCGGCCTTCTGAGCATTGCGCTCCATTTCTGAGCTATGCTTGCACATCTCTTCATATACATTCTTATCGGCAGATTTCCCCCCATTTAAATACTGAAAAAGAAGTCTATGTGTCATTAAATCCGGATATCTTCTTATGGGAGAAGTAAAGTGGGAATAAAAGGGGAATGCGAGCCCATAATGCCCAATATTTTCTGTTGAATACTCAGCTTTTGCCATTGTTCTAACGGCAATTGTTTCGATCATGTTTTCTTCTCCCTTACCGTGTATTTTTTCAAAAAGGCTATTATAAGATGTGGCAAGGCTTTGTCTGGAGCTAACATTTAGAGTATAACCAAGTTTTTTAAGAAACTGCACAAAAGTATTTAGTTTCTCGGGATTTGGCTCATCATGCACCCTGTAAACAAAGGTTCTTGGAGTTTTTCCCGCAGAAACCTTGCCTATAAATTCAGCAACCTTTTTATTTGCCAATAGCATAAACTCTTCAATTAGAAAGTTTGCTTCTTTTTGTTCTTTAATATATGTCTCAATAGGCTTCCCAGTTTCGTCTAATTTAAACTTTACCTCCTCGGAATGGAAATTTATGGCTCCCTTCCCAAACCTTTTCTTTCGAAGTATTTTTGCGATGGCATGCAAAACACTAATCTCTTCATGATATTCACCTTCGCCTGTTTCTATAATCTCTTGGGCTTCCTCGTAAGTAAATCGTCGGTCGGAATTAATTACAGTTTTTCCAAACCACTGATTCGTAACCTCTGCCTTATCGTTCATGGTAAAAACAGCAGAAAAGGTTAACTTTTCTTCTTCGGGCCTGAGTGAACAAACCTGGTTGGACAACACCTCTGGCAGCATAGGAATTACTCTATCAACAAGATATACCGAAGTTGCTCGCTTTAAAGCTTCGTTATCAAGCTCGGTACCTGGCACCACATAATGACTCACATCTGCAATATGAACACCAACCTCATAACTTCCATCACTTAGCTTAACAAGGGACAAAGCATCATCAAAATCTTTAGCATCATGTGGGTCAATGGTTATTGTCCAAATTTTTCTAAAATCCCTTCGCTTCTTAATCTCATCCTTTGTAATTGTTGTGCCAATTTTTGCCGCATTTTTTTCAACCTTTGGCGGAAATGACAGTGGAAAATTATAATCCGCAAGAATTGATTGCATTTCAACGTTATTGTCTCCGGGCTGACCAAGAGTTTCTATTATTTCCCCGAAAGGATTATTGGCATGTTCTGGCCAGTCTGTTATTTTCACCAAAACCTTTTGGCCATCAGACGCTTCATTTTTCTTGTTTTTTGAAACAAATATATCATATGGCATTGATGAGCTGTCCGCTATTACAAAACCGAAATTTTTATTCATTTCCAAAATACCAACGTAAGTATTTTTTGGCCGTGACAAAACTTCAATTATTTGTCCTTCGGTTTTATGGCCCTTTCTTTTAGGGAAAATAATAACTTTAACCTTGTCTTCATGCAGCGCACGGCCAGAGTTATTAGATGCAATGAACACATCATCACCACCATCATCGGGAATTACATATGCCTTGCCAGTTCTCAGCATATCAACAGAACCTGTTATATATTTTTGTTTTGTTAGCTCATGAATTTTTTCGGGATTAAGCTGATACTTTCCTCTTTTTACTTCATTAATACTTTTATCACCTATTAGTTCACCCAATATTTTTATAACCATATCACGCCCAGCTTTGTCTTTGGCGCCCAGCATGTGCCCTATCTGCTTGTGGTTATACGCCCTAAAAGGGTTTTCCGTAAAAATGCTTAATATTATGCCAGTAAGCGCACTTCGTGGTCTTTTGGTTTTCTTCTTCTTCATCTATTTTTTAAATTTTAAATACTTAGGGAGGGAGGGTCTTCTTTGGCAAAGATATTAATAAAATGTAACTGAAAATATATGATGTCGCATTTGCTCAATAAATGAACTGCATGTTTAGCATAGAAACAGGAGCGACAAGCCTACTTAATGTTCGCTATTTGTGAACGAATAACTCACCCAAAATTCGAATCTAAAACGTAAAATGTTAAACATTCATAAGAATTGTAAACCCAAAGAAAATAGATTGTAATTTTGTACTGTTTTATAAAATATAAGAGATGAAACACATATTAAAACTGCCTGTATTTTTAATTTTAATTACCCTTATTATTTCATCTTGCGCAAGTAGTCCGGAAAGTAAACTTGTTGGTACCTGGAAAGCCAATAGAGTTGAAACGGATTTTGACGAAAAGTATACTACTCCAGAAATGATTCGACAGGTAGTTGAAATGCAAAAAGAAACATATTTCAAGATTATAGACGACTCAACCCTAATAATAATGTCTCCTGGCAATACTCATGAAACCAGCTGGAATCTAGATGG
Organism: Lentimicrobiaceae bacterium; assembly: GCA_018661505.1. Classification (GTDB taxonomy): domain Bacteria; phylum Bacteroidota; class Bacteroidia; order Bacteroidales; family F082. The sequence goes on along the minus strand of JABJIE010000007.1, from coordinate 38,550 downwards.
AGAAACGAAAATAATCGCATTTTTCTTTGAAGGAGCCCCAGGAGTTTCTAATAATTTGGGCACATTAGATAATGAAGTAATTGTTTCAGAATCAACAACAGCACTTGGTAAAATAACTATCTATTACGAAAAAGAGTAAACAAGGTCAATTCAACTAAGCCTTTTTATCTAAACCAAACTCTTTCTCTTTCTTAAAAAACCCTGAGTAAACGATATTAGTATTAACAACGAGCTAATAAATGTAGCGCCTCTTGCAATATAATCACCATTTATTGTATAATAAGTCATTTTGTAATTTGCATTTAGTGTTGCCTTAATCACAGCGGGTACCCAATAGTCAGTTTGATCAATAATGTCACCTCTTTGATTAATAAATGCTGACACACCTGTGTTTGCAGCTCTTGCGACACTGCGTCGTGTTTCGATGGATCTTAGTACGGAAAACATCAAATGTTGTTTATAGCCTGGGGTATTTCCCCACCACCCATCATTAGTTATTACGAAAATCAACCCTGAGCCAAGCTTAACAGAATTAGCAACAAATTCACCATAAACAGATTCATAGCAGATAATAGGGGAAACGGGCTCGTTTTTATTACTAAAAAAAGCTACAGAATTTTCCTCCCTTCCAAGCGTACCTGTTGTTCCCCCCAAATCGATGGCAAATCTTTCAAATGGTTTTAGAAGCCACCAAGATGGCATAATTTCAACACCGGGAGTGAGTTTCGACTTATGATGAATTTGAACACCGCTTTGTTTTTCAATCAAAAATGCAGTATTAAAAGCATAATATTTTCCTCCGGTATTATTGAAACTCCTAGCTGCGTTTGTGGGCGTTTCTTCATCACTCAAAGTCCTATATGTTGTGGCGCCAGTTACCAATGATGCATTTGAATATTTTAAAAGTTCTAAATTAATATTACGAATACTAGTCGATTTATCAAGATACCCCTCCCAAATTTCTTCTTGAATGGCCGATTCTGGAAATACAATATAATTAGTAGTAGGTGTAGCAAGTTTTGAAGCCAAATCCAAATTAATATCCATGATTTTTGAAAAAGGCATTGAATACTGATCGTTATAAGGATCTATGTTTGGCTGAACTACAACAACCTCTACGGGGATTTCCTTTTCTTTATAACCGTTATATATTGAAAACGAAATAATCAATGGTACAACAATAATTATAATCGTTGTAATTATAAGAGAGGCGATTCTTATGGAAGATATTTTTAGTTGTATACACCGAACTATTTCAAAAACAATGATGTTCACAGTTAAAACCCACAGTGTACCCCCAAGACTCCCTGTATATTCATACCATTGAATCCACGTATGTTTTGTTGCAAAAACATTACCCAGGTTTAACCAGGACCATGTAAGGTCCCAATTCATATGAAGAAACTCCCAGGTTATCCAATATATTAAAAGTATAAATGCGCCTTTTTTATTATTAAATAATGCCTTTTTAGAGTGGTGATAAAGTAAAAACACAATCGATATAAACAGGGAGTTTAAAACAAATGCCATTATGGCCCCCATCGGGGTAGAGTTCCATATCCACCATGTTGTCAGCACGTTCCAAATCAAAAATGTTAACCATGAATACCAAAAAACTCCTTTCTTATTATTATCACCGAGATATTGCTGAACAAGTAATAGGGGCACCAATGCAATAAATATTAATGGAGTAAACCCGTCAACTGGCCAAGAGGCAAATAACAGTAAACCGCTTAGTACGGAAAATAAAATCAGCAGACTTGTTTTCATTTCAACAATTATTTTTGGTAAAACTAAACTATTTAAGTTTTTGTTTTAAGATAGTTACCATTTCCAATTTTATCAACGCTTTTCACAAGGTATAGAGCTATTTTGGAAAAAGGGCTGATAATAAGGGAAAGCCAGACTTTACAACCACTTTAGAGTGGGAAACCCTGTATCAATATGCCGATACCATTAATTTGTTTTTGCCCAATAATAATGATAATTATAGGCTTATTATTACCAGCCTAAATAATCGAAAAAACAGACTGCTAGATAAAGTAATAGCCAAATAGTAATTATATACTATGATGGGCTATTTATATTCAGTAGAGAAAATTATTGTAGGGGTATCTTATGGAATGAATATCACGAATGTTGTCATAAAGTAATTTACGAAACTCATGATAATTGTGCTTCGTTTTTGCAGATATGAATATACAAGGATTATTATCTTTTGCCATCCAGCTTTTTTGAAGATCATTGAGGCTAATATTTTCTTTGGAAGATGGGCTTAGGTCATCAGCATCCTTTTCAATCCACTTATAAGCATCAACCTTGTTGAAAACCATTACTACCTTTTTATCTCCAGCACCAATTTCCGTTAGTGTTTCATTTACTGTTTTAATTTGATCTTCAAATTCGGGATGGCTTATGTCAACAACATGTATAAGAATATCAGATTCGCGCACCTCATCTAATGTTGACTTGAAAGACTCCACCAGGCCATGGGGTAATTTTCTTATGAAACCCACGGTGTCCGAAAGAAGGAATGGAAGGTTGTCAACAACAACTTTTCTTACAGTTGTGTCCAGTGTTGCAAACAGTTTGTTTTCTGCAAATACCTCCGATTTGGATAGCAGTGTCATTATTGTAGATTTACCCACATTTGTGTATCCAACAAGTGCTGCTCTTATCAGCTGACCTCTATTTTTACGCTGGGTAGCCATCTGCTTGTCTATTTGCAGTAATTTCTTTTTTAGCAAGCTTATTTTGTCTCGAATAATTCTACGGTCTGTTTCAATTTCTGTTTCTCCAGGACCACGCAACCCTATACCACCACGCTGACGCTCAAGGTGAGTCCACATACCCGTCAGTCTTGGTAGAAGATATTGATATTGAGCCAACTCTACCTGAACCTTTGCGTGTGATGTCTGGGCGCGTTTAGCAAATATATCAAGGATTAAATTTGTACGATCTATGATTTTGCATTCAAGCACCTTTTCTAAGTTTCTAATTTGAGAGCCACCCAATTCATCATCAAAAACCACCATATCTATTTCAGCAGCTTTTACGTACTGTTTTATTTCGTCAAGCTTTCCAGAGCCAACGTATGTTTTTACATTTGGATAATCTAGGGGTTGTGTAAATCGCTTCACAGGCTTACCTCCTGCTGTTTCAATGAGGAAAGCTAGCTCATCAAGGTATTCATTAACCTTTTCCTTTTGTTGATTATTGGTGATTAACCCAACAATAACAGCTGTTTCAGGATTTTTTACAATGGAATTATTTTTTTTATCCAGCAAATCTTAGTGCTTATGTGTGTAAAAGTAATTAATGATATTTTCGGAATCCTATTATTTCACGAACTTCATTTATGGTTTTTTGTGCGCTTTCTCGAGCTTTTTCAGCACCCTGATTCATGACCTTTTTGATATAATCTTCATTTGCAGATAATTCAGAAATTTTTTCACGGAATGGCTCTGTGAAGATCACCATGTCTTCTGCCAACTGTTTCTTGAGGTCACCATATCTTATTGTACAATCGTTGTACATATCATCAAACTGACTAATAATGTCTTGTTTTGAAACGACTTTCATCAGCGTGAAGAGGTTCTGAATAGCTTCTGGTTTTTTTTGATTATTTTCTGTAGGACCACTATCGGTAACAGCTCTCATAACTTTTTTACGCAGTGTTTTTGGGTCATCATTTAGAAAAATAGCATTACCCTCTCCTTCTGACTTACCCATTTTACCTGATCCATCAAGACCGGGTATTTTTACTAATTGCTCACCAAAGTTATACGCATTTGGTATTGGAAAATAATCCTTGCTGTACATATTATTAAACCTTCTAGCGTAAGTTCTTGTCATTTCAAGGTTTTGTTCCTGATCTTTTCCAACAGGCACTTTTGCTGCCTTATGAATAATAATATCTGCCGCCATCAAGGTTGGATATGTTAACAAACCAGCATTTACATTGTTTGGTTGTTTTCTTGCTTTCTCTTTGAACGTGGTTACTCTCTCAAGCTCTCCAAGATATGCATTCATGTTCAAAAATAAATAAAGCTCAGCTGTTTCTGGTAAATCGCTTTGAAGGTAAAGCGTTGCTTTTTCGGGGTCAAGTCCTGCAGCTAAATATTCAATCAAAACTTGTTTTACGTTTTTTTGTAGGTCCCCGGGTGTTGGATGAGTCGTAAGCGAGTGATAATCTGCAATGAAGAAATAACACTGACTAGTTTCTTGCATTTTAACGAAATTCTTAATAGCGCCAAAATAATTTCCCAGATGTAAATTTCCCGTTGGACGTATTCCGCTTACTACTATTTCTTTATTACCCATTGCATTACTATTGTTTTAAGGGAGCAAAAGTACTAAAATCATGAGAATTTGATTACTAAATTTGTTCCGATAACTTAACACGTTTAATGTAATGTGCAATAATATTTACCAGAGATATTATAAGAGTTTGTAAAATTGAACAACTGCTTTTTTAGATTTGTAGTAAAATTATCATAAAAGATTACAATCATGATGAAAGATATTGCCTTCACGTGTGATATGGAGGTGAGAGATTACGAATGTGATTTGCAGGGAATAGTTAATAACTCCGTATATCAAAATTATCTCGAACATACACGTCACACATACATTAAATCATTGGGCTTGGACTTTGCCGTTTTAAGCGAAAAGGGTATAAACCTTGTTGTAAAAAGAGTTGAAATTGATTACCAGACACCCCTCAAGAGAGGTGATGAGTTTACTTCTGTTTTAAAAATGGAAAGGTTATCACCATTAAGATTTGGTTTTGTTCAGCATATTTATAGGATTCCAGACAATAAGCTTGTAATTAAGGCTCTTGTGGTTGGAACTGCAATAAACCAACGGGGTAGGCCAGAGCTTCCAGATGACCTTATTAAAGTTTGGGGGCTTGATTAACAATTACTATTTTATTTCTTTATAATTTTACGAAACTCACTTGGAAACCTAATACATAAATCAAATGCAAAACATTTTAATTATAATCAATGATGCTCCTTACGGAACAGAAAAAGCATACAATGCATTGCGAATGGCCATGACATTGCAGAAAGAGCATACTGATGAGGTGGCAGTGAATGTTTTTTTACTTGCCGATGCTGTTACATGTGGCTTACCACATCAGAATACTCCCAATGGATTTTATAACATAGAAAGAATGTTAAAATCTGTAATAAGAAATGGCGCAGAAGTAAAAAGTTGTGGGGGTTGTTCCAAGGCTCGAGGGATTGATAAACTCGAATTCATCCCTGGGATTAAGTTAAGTAACATGAAAGAGTTTGCTCAATGGACAGTATCTTGTGACAAGGTGTTGACATTTTAATACATAAAATCATATGGCCTCACTGCCTCGTTCACCGGTTCTTATTCTTATGCACTCTTTAAGCTCCGTTACAAATATTTTACCATCACCAATTTCACCGCCTGTACTCTCACCCGTACGTGCGGCATCTATTATTGCACTTATTGCAACATCCACAAATTCATCATTAACAGCAATTTCAACTCTCATATTTGGAATTAGTCCAGGAACTAACTTTTGACCTCTATAAACCTCTTCTTTTATCTGCTTCCCATGCCCTGATGCTCTGCTCACAGTAATTCTTTCGATGCCAGCTTCGATTAGGCTCTCACGGACCAAATCAAGCCGGTTATTTCTTATTATAGCCGTTATTAATTTCATAATATTAGTTTTTAATTTGGATTAAGCATACCATATCCTCTTTCGCCATGATAGGCATAATCAAGACCTTGTAATTCGTCTTGGGTTTTAGACCGCATACCAACGGTTTTATCCACAACCCATAAAATGATTAGCGTTCCAATTGTTGCATAGGCGATTGCGATAAATACAGCCGCTGCTTGTACACCAAGTTGTAACCACACACTCCAACCGCCATTACTTAAAGCTGTTGCTTCTGCTATCCAACTGTTGCGAATAAAAAACGTAAGCAATAATGCCCCCACAACACCTCCCACTCCATGTATACCAAATGCATCCAAGCTATCATCATAACCTAATTTAGTTTTCATTATAATGGCATAATAGCAAATTAATGATGCCACAGCTCCAAGAACAAGAGCTCCAATAGGCTGAACAACTCCAGCCGCTGGTGTAACAGCTACTAAACCAGTTAGTATTCCTGAAACAAATCCCAGCGCAGTTGCTTTACCCAAATGTAAATATTCGATGATTATCCACATTAGAGCCCCCGATGCAGCAGCCACTTGGGTTGCTGTTAATGCTTGTGCGGTGGTAAGACTACTTGATATACTGCTTCCTGCATTAAATCCAAACCAGCCCACCCAGAGTAAACCAGCACCCATTAGCGTCATAATAAGGTTATTAGGTCTCATTTGTCTTTGTGGATATCCTCTACGTACTCCAATAAAAATGGCAGCAACCAAACCGCTGACTCCTGCGGATATATGAACAACAGTTCCTCCTGCAAAATCGATTGCTCCCATTGGTCCTAAATTATAAAGGAATCCATCTTCAGCCCATACCCAATGGCATAGAGGGTTGTATACAATTATTCCCCATAGAGCTATGAACATTACATATCCTTTAAATGAAACTCTTTCGGCAATAGCCCCAGCAATTAAAGCGGGTGTTATAATAGCAAATTTACCCTGAAACATCGAGAAAACAAGCTCTGGCACGCCGCCCTCCATTATTTTATCGTCTATACCCCTGAGAAATAAATAATCACTATTCCATCCAAACCACCCCCAAAGAATATTATCACCAAAACACATGCTATAACTAACAACCACCCATAAAACACTCATGATTCCCATGGCAACAAAACTATGCATCATTGTGCCCAATACATTTTTTGATCTTACCAAACCACCATAAAACATAGCCAAGCCTGGGATCATTAATAATACCAAAGCTGTTGATGTTAACATCCATGCCGTGGAACCTGTGTCAACCTCATTTGTGGCAAAAATTGAGGCTGGAAACACAATTAGTAAAATCAGAGTAATAATCTTCTTCATAAGCAAAAATTTAAACGTTAAAGACTTCATTATTAGGACGTCGATAAAAATATGTCAAATAATAACCGTTTTTATACTATTTAAACGTTCAGCATATGTAATACCAGAAATGTTAACAAGTGTAATTTAGTAAAGTCAATACTTATATAATAAGGAATGTGCTGATAATAAAACGCTAGGAGGTAGGATTATATAATTACCGCAAACGGTTACGAAAGACATGCAACATTACTAATTGTTATAAACTTTTTGATCAAAAGGATGGGATTGAATGAGCTATTTAGCGTATAATGGAACAAAATTAAGCGCACGTTACTTCAAGGAACGCCTTAAAAGAGTTGTGTATATTGGCTCATTACCTAGTTGGGCGGTAACAACTGAAGCCGTAACCGTAGTTATAATCAAGGGTAAAATAAGCTCATAATTTGAGGTCATCTCAATGGCAAGAACCAGTCCTGTAATTGGAGCCCTTACCACCGCGGCAAACATACCCGCCATGCCCGCAACAGCAAACACCCCAGCATGAGGAATTAATTCTGGGAAATAATTATCCATAACATTACCATAGAGCATACCAAAAATAACCCCTAAAGCCACCATTGGTGCGAAAATTCCACCAGGTACTCCTATTCCGTAGCTCAATATGGTAAGCACAAATCTTACACATAAAACTAAAACCAATGTATAGATAGTAAATGAATGTCCAAGAGCCTTATAAATCGTATGGTATCCACCCCCTATCACCTCAGGAAAATAAACACCAATAATGACAATTATTATTCCTCCAATTATCCCCACAAGCAAAATGGCCATTTTTGAAATATTCTTAAAAATATCCAAGGTAACAACCAGAAGCTTATTAAAGGCGTAACCAATGAAGCTAAACAAGCCACCCAATATGGCGAACATCCAAAGCGCATAAATGGGTGGAGATTGAAATATTGTCATTTCAATCGAGGGATGAGGACCAACTATTAGCCTAACCACCAAGTCTGCTGTACCAGAAGCAACCATAATTGCAGCGATGGAATAAAAGTTATACTTGAATTGACTATGCATTTCCTCAATTACAAATATGATTCCGGCAAATGGAGCATTGAAAGCACATGCCAACCCTGCTGCAGCACCCGAAGAAATCAGTGGGTTTGTTTTATCCTCCGACTGTTTAAAGATATCTTTTATCATTTTACCAACATTGGCACCTATTTGTATTGTGGGCCCTTCTCTACCAAGTAGTAATCCGCTTCCCAAGGAAAAAAGAGATGCAAAAAACTTTACGGGTATAACCCTTTTCCATCTCATGGGCCTTATATCATCAAGAGCGCCTTCTATTTCTTGAACACCACTACCTGCAGCCTCAGGAGCAAATTTGTTAACTATTATTATGGAAACAATAATGCCGATTATTACAAATAATAAGGGCCACAACCAGCTTATCCAACCATCATGTCCGGCATTATTAAACAAAGTGTCCCTAAAACCTTCAATATATACCAATACAATTCTGAAGAATGAACCGATAACCCCGGCTATAATACCAACTAGGAAGGCATAAAAAATCAGCTTGAGATTTTTCTTGTCAGCATCTGCAAAACGCTGATCTCTTTTCCAGGGCTTATTCCCTTTTGTAAGTGAAAGTTTCATTTAGTTCTCATTTCCCTTGTGAATATCTTATTCATGAGCAAGATGCTAAAATAACATAAACTAAGTAAGCTGATTTTTTTCTATTACATTCCATGCCTTTTCAGCAGCAAGGTTTTCTGCTCCTTTGATTGAATAGTCTTGTGATTTAGCCAGTGATTGACCATCTATCTCCACGGATACTAAATATTGTTTTTTGTGTTTTTCACCAATCTCTTCTTCCACGGTAAATTTTATATCATGTTTTCCCTTTTGAGCCCATTCATTGAGCTTGCTTTTATAACTGATTTCGGTTTCTATGAGAAGGTCAATATCAAAATGTAGATTAACAATTCTTGTTATTAATATTTTTTTGGTAATGCTATAACCCTTATCAAGATAAAGGGCACCAATAATTGCTTCAAAGGCATCACCACCTGCTGATTTTGCTTTAGCGGTTGATTCTTTCCCCGATTTAATTAATAGATTGAGGCCTAGTTTATGTGAAAGCTTGTTAAGTGCAGCACGGCTAACAATTTTAGATCTCATTTCTGTCAAGAATCCCTCATTTTCATAGGGAAATGCTTTGAAAAGGTAATCTGCAATAATGGCGCTTAATATTGCATCGCCTAAATATTCGAGACGCTCGTTATTTAGCTTTAGCCCATTTAGCCTTTTGGTGCTCGCGGATTTATGCCTTAGCGCAAGCTTATATAAGTGAATATTTCCAGGACAATAACCAAATATATTTTTTATTGCCTGATAAGTATCCCTATCAGAAGAAAAGTAAAATCGTAATTTATTGCATCCAAGCAAATCGGGAAGTTTTAATTAGCAAACTTCTTAAATATCAACGAGGCATTATGCCCACCAAAACCAAAGGTGTTTGTTAGACCATAGTTGACAGTACGTTTTTGAGCTTTATGAAAAGTAAAGTTTAGGTTGTTGTCAATTTCAGGATCATCAGTAAAATGGTTTATGGTTGGAGGCACAATATCATTTTTAACAGAAAGGATAGTTGAAATGGACTCAACAGCACCTGCACCACCAAGTAAATGGCCAGTCATGGATTTGGTTGAGTTTACGTTTATTTTATAAGCATGATCTCCAAATAGATTTACAATGGCCTTTGGCTCCACAATATCTCCAACGGGAGTGGATGTGCCATGAGTATTTATATGATCAATATCTTCTATTTTCAGGTTGGCATCATCAATGGCTGCCTGCATACAAAGCTGTGCTCCATAACCCTCCGGATGTGGCGCTGTCATGTGATAAGCATCTCCAGATAGCCCTGCGCCCACAACCTCTGCATATATATTTGCTCCTCTTGCTTTTGCATGCTCATATTCTTCAAAAACAAGACCAGCACCACCTTCACCCATTACAAAACCATCACGATCTTTATCAAAAGGACGTGATGCTGTTTTTGGATCGTCATTACGGGTTGAAATTGCGTGCATGGCATTGAAGCCACCAACACCGCTTTCTGTTATCGCAGCCTCAGAACCTCCGGTCACAAAAGCATCAGCTTTTCCTAGCCGGATATAATTGTAGGCATCTGAAAGAGCGTTAGCCGATGAAGCACAAGCGCTAACCGTTGCAAAATTTGGCCCTCTAAAACCATATTTTATGGAAATATGGCCAGCTGCAATGTCAGCAATCATTTTTGGAATAAAAAACGGATTAAATCTTGGGGTACCATCACCCAGGGTGTATTCTGAAACAGATTGATGGAAGGTGTTTAGCCCTCCAATTCCAGAAGCCCATATAACACCTACACGATTTCTATTTAGATCATCGTAAGAATCGAGGCCTGAGTCAGTTATAGCTTCATAGCCGGCAATTAACCCGAATTGGGCATACCTATCATGCTTCCGGGCTTCCTTTCGATCGAAATACTCCTTGGCATCATAGTCTTTGACTTCGCATGCAAACTTCGTTTTGAATTTTGATGAATCAAAGTTAGTTATTGGCGCAGCGCCGCTAACACCTGCAAGCAGTGCTGACCAATAATCTTCTACATTTTTACCAATCGGAGTTATCGCTCCAAGGCCTGTTATTACAACACGCTTTAACTCCATAAATAATTTTCTATTGGTGTTCTTCTATATACGTAACAGCATTACCTACTGTTTCAATTTTCTCAGCTTCTTCATCAGGAATAGAAAGATTGAATTCTTTTTCAAACTCCATTATTAATTCAACTGTATCAAGTGAATCTGCACCGAGATCATTGGTGAAGCTTGCTTCATTAGTTACTTCACTTTCTTCCACACCAAGCTTATCTACAATTATGCTTACTACTTTTGCACGTACATCTGACATATGTCTAATTTTTGGTTAAAATTCGATGCAAAGAACGGCATTAATGAGATAAAAAGCAAAAAATACAATTTATTTTTAATGTCGTGTTATACAACAGGTTAAAGATTAATTATTATTGATGTAACACAATGGTGTTTATTTCTACATAGTTTTCTTTGATTTAAACTATTTTAGCGGCTTAAAATATCCATCTTTTAAATGAAAAATATTGTAATATTTGCATCAGGAAATGGAACAAATGCTGAGCGTATAGTAACATATTTTGAGGATAATAACAATATTACCACAAGCTGTATATTCACCAATAACCCGAAAGCGGGAGTGATAGAAAGGGCCAATAAATTAAGTGTAAATATTCAGGTTTTCAATAGGGATGATTTTTATAAAACTGAACGGATTCTGAACAATATAAAATCACACAGTCCTGATTTAATTGTTTTGGCAGGTTTTTTATGGCTTATACCCGAGTATTTGATTGATGGATATAATGGAAAAATTATAAATATACACCCGGCTCTTCTCCCCAAATTTGGCGGAAAAGGAATGTATGGGATGAGTGTTCATAAGGCTGTTATAGAGGCATCTGAAAAAGAATCGGGAATTACCATTCATTATGTAAACAAGCATTATGACGAAGGTCAGATAATATTTCAAAAGAGTTGTAAATTAGACATGGGCGAAACGCCAAAAAGCCTTTCTAATAAAATTCATGAATTGGAACATAAGTACTTTCCAGAAGTAATTAATGAATTGCTTAAATCATAAGTAGATCACTTATCCCCTTTTAGGCTCATCAATCCTTAACTTTAAGTTTTTATACCAATCATCACCAAACCTTCGTATCAATGGAATCTTTAGATATTCATATAAGGGAATTCCTGCTTTTTTACCTGCTATAATTGCTGGACTACAAATATCCCATCGATGATAATTTATGGCAATGCTATTGCCAACCTTACTCAGTCTTACGGGGTATAAGTGACAAGATATTGGTTTGTGAAAACCTATTTTACCATCGTTGTATGCTTTCTCGATGGAACAAAAACTAATGTCATCTTTAAAATAAACAAATGCACACTCCTCATCATTTACTAGAGGGGTTACATATGTGCCATCAACGTCGTACTCAAAAACACCATTTTCCTTTATAACCTGCTTACCTTTTTCACTCATGTATGGCATTATTTCATCTACATCATCTTCCAGCGTAGAAATTTCTTCCTCATCCAGAGGGGCCCCAGCATCTCCCGCAACACAACACTCACCCTTACATGCTGTTAGGCTACATTCAAAAAACACATCCTTTATTTCATCTGAAACAAGTATATTATCAACAATAATCATCTCCAAAATGGTTTAAATCGACGCTAAAATATCTATTTTGCTGATAAGAATTCAAATAGGGAAGTTTTCTTGTCAATATTGAAATCATATTATTCACACTTAATTTCACAATAAAAATATTATTACATATTCTATAGCTGATTGAATACTAAGCACATGACAAGGGTGATATTATGCTTAATAAAAGAGCAGGTTAACCATATTATATCTATTAAATTTATTTACTTTTGCTCTGCACTTTTTTGATGTATAACATTAATTATTAACGACTAAAACAAATTAATATGGCATTTAACCTTAGGAATAGAAACTTCTTAAAACTGTTGGATTTCACTCCTCAAGAGATAAAATTTATGCTTGATTTAAGCGCTGATCTTAAAAGGGCAAAATATGCAGGAACAGAGCAGAAGAAATTAAAAGGTAAAAACATTGCTTTGATATTTGAAAAAGCATCAACTCGTACAAGATGTGCTTTTGAAACAGCCGCCTATGATCAGGGTGCCAGAGTTACTTATTTAGGTCCATCAGGCTCTCAAATAGGAACAAAAGAATCCATGAAGGATACCGCACGTGTTTTAGGTCGTATGTATGATGGTATAGAATACAGAGGTTTTGGACAGTCTATTGTCGAGGAATTAGGTGATCATGCTGGAGTGCCAGTTTGGAATGGATTAACCGACGAATATCATCCCACACAAATTTTGGCAGATTTCCTAACAATGAAGGAGCATTGTGATAAACCATTACACAAGGTAAGTTTTGCATTCACAGGTGATGCAAGAAATAATATGGGAAACTCATTAATGGTTGGTGCTGCAAAAATGGGAATGGATTTCCGCGCTGTTGCCCCTAAACAAATGTGGCCTGAAGAACAGCTAGTTGCTGAATGTAAAAAAATAGCAAAGGAGACCGGGGCAAAAATTACTCTAACCGAAAGTGTTAAAGATGGTGTAAATGGAGTTGACTTTATTTATACTGATGTTTGGGTAAGCATGGGTGAGGCTGATGAGGTATGGAAAGATCGTATTGCAATGATGATTCCCTATCAAGTTAACTCAGCAATGATGGCCATGACAGGAAATCCAAAAACTAAATTTTTACATTGCCTTCCTGCTTTTCATAATCGTGAAACAAAGGTTGGGGAGGATATTTATCAAAAATTTGGAGTCGAATCCATGGAAGTCACAGACGAAGTATTTGAATCTCCAGCATCAGTTGTATTTGATGAGGCAGAAAACAGACTTCATACAATAAAAGCTGTTATGGTTGCCACACTGGGATCATAGATATAATAAATTAATGTTTAAAAACGCATGGCAAATACAGAGGATATATTTAAGAAGGTAATCGCTCACGCAAAAGAATACGGATTTGTATTTCAATCGAGTGAAATTTATGACGGACTAAGTGCTGTTTATGATTATGCTCAGAATGGATCAGAACTGAAAAAGAATATTCGTGATTATTGGTGGAAGTCAATGGTCCAAATGCATGAAAATATTGTTGGTATAGACTCAGCAATTTTTATGCACCCAACTGTGTGGAAAGCATCGGGTCATGTGGATGCTTTTAATGATCCAATGATTGACAATAAGGATTCTAAGAAAAGATATCGCGCTGATGTTCTCATTGAGGACCATATTTCAAAACTAGAGTCCAAAATTGAAAAGGAAGTTACAAAGGCAGCAAAACGATTTGGAGATAGTTTTGACAAAGCTCAGTTTCTGGAAACAAATCCCCGGGTTATTGCGAATAGAGAAAAAATTGAAAAAATAAAGAATATTCTATATCCAGCCATGGACAATGATGATATGGCAGCCATAAAATCATTGATAGAGGATGTTGGAATAGTGTGTCCCATATCTGGATCAAAAAACTGGACAGATGTTCGCCAATTTAACTTGATGTTTTCAACTAAAATGGGGTCCACTGCAGAGGGTGCAAATGAAATTTTTTTACGTCCTGAAACTGCCCAAGGGATATTTGTAAACTATCTGAATGTGCAAAAAACAGGTAGAATGAAGATACCATTTGGCATTGCTCAAACCGGTAAAGCTTTTCGTAATGAAATAGTTGCTCGCCAGTTTATTTTTCGAATGCGTGAATTTGAACAAATGGAAATGCAGTTTTTTGTAAGACCGGGCGAAGAAATGAAGTGGTATGACTATTGGAAGGAAGAGCGCATGAATTGGCATACTTCATTGGGCATTCCTGCGGAAAAATTCAGGTTTCATGACCATGAAAAACTTGCACATTATGCAAATGCAGCAGCCGACATTGAGTTTAAGTTTCCAATGGGTTTTAAGGAGCTTGAGGGAATACATTCCAGAACAGATTTTGACCTAAGTGCTCATGAAGAACATAGCGGTAAAAAGCTTCGTTATCACGACCCTGAAATAAACGAAAGTTATGTGCCTTATGTGGTTGAAACATCAATAGGACTTGACAGAATGTTTTTAGCGGTATTAAGCAACTCATATACCGAAGAGCAGCTTGAGGATGGAAATACCAGGGTAGTAATGAAACTTCCTCCTGTTTTAGCACCCTATAAAGCCGCAATATTTCCACTCACCAAAAAAGATGGCTTGCCTGAAAAAGCCCGTGAGATAATGGAAAAATTGAAGGTGGATTACATGTGTTTTTATGAAGAAAAAGATGCAATAGGAAAGCGCTATCGCCGTCATGATGCAATAGGAACACCATACTGTGTTACCGTAGATCATCAAACACTTGAAGATAATACCGTTACCATTCGTGAACGCGATAGTATGAAACAAGAAAGGATTTCCATTGATAAAATAAGCGGTGTTATATCACAACGCTTAAAAGGATAAATGAATCTCAAATTACTGATTTGGATACGAAAATCATCTTGAAATAAATAATCATTGGGCACTTTTGGTTACTTGTTATTAAACGCACCCATTGTTCTTTCAATACCAAGCGAAACAAAACTTTTAACTATGCTTGTGGCGGTTTCTATTTTTGGGAGCATTATTTTTTCTTCTGCGCCTGACCATTGTCCTAAAACGTAGTCAACCTGACGTCCTCTTGGAAAATTATCACCAACTCCAATGCGTAATCTAGGAAAAACATTGGTTCCAAGTTTTTCAATGATATCTGTTAGTCCATTATGACCAGCGTCTCCACCTTTTGATTTCATTCTTAGCGATCCCATAGGCAATGCAATATCATCAAGAATTACAAGTAGATTTTTTATTGGAATTTTTTCTTTATCAAGCCAGTATCTGACAGATTTACCGCTTAAATTCATGAAGGTGGTTGGCTTTATAATTACCAAGGTTCTCCCTTTAAACTTAACTTTAGAAATACTGGCAAGCTTTTCAATACTTACTTCACCTTTTAAATCATGAATGAGCATATCGGCAACTTCAAACCCGATATTATGACGAGTATTTGCATACTCTGCTCCAACATTTCCAAGCCCTGCAATTAAGTATTTCACTATAAAAAAATTAAAAAATAAAGGGATAAAGGTAGTTTAATCCCCTTATCCCTTAAATTATTTCAAGGAGTTTAATGTTAGCCTTTGCTTTCCTCTGCTGCTGGAGTAGGAGCGTCTCCGCCTTCTCCACCTTCTCCACCTTCTCCTTCTTCACCTTCTTCACCCTCTTCACCTTCTTCGTCTTCAAGGTCTTCAGCAACATTACGTGAAGTTTTAACTCTTACTATAACTGAGTTTGGAGAATCAAGAAGCGCAAGATTATCCAATTGAATATCTTTAACTTTTACAGATGTACCTATAACAAGGCTTGAAATATCCACCTCCACATTATCAGGCATATTATCTACTTGACCTCTTAATCTTAGGCGGTGCATTTTTTTAATCAATTGACCACCAGCCATAACACCCTGAGAAGTTCCCACAAGATTAACAGGAATTCCAATTGTTACATCTTTACCTTCTCCCAATTCTAAGAAATCAGCATGCAGAACCTTGTCAGTAACAGGATGATATTGTAATTCCTGAAGGATGGTTTTATATTTTTCTCCACCAAGATCTATGGTTATTAGATATACATCCGGAGTAAAAATAATTTTGTCAAATTTGACTTCATCCACTACAAAATGAACTTGTTTTTCACCCCCGTAAATCACACATGGAATGCTTCCTTCCCTTCTGTGTTTTTTAGCATCTTTTTTCCCTACGTTCTCTCGAAGAGAACCGCTCAATGATACTTTTTTCATGATTATTAAAATTAAATTAAAATATAGTTTATTATCTATTTCTTTCTTAAGTCGAACAATGAACTAATTGATTCAAAGTTTTGAACTCTATGTATAACCTCTGCCAACAGATCGGCTGTGGATAGTACTTTTATTTTATCTAAATCGTGCTTTAATGGAACCGTATCTGTAACAATTATTTCATCAAACTTGGAATTACTAAGTCGCTCGTAAGCATTTCCAGAGAAAATGGGATGTGTACAGAAAGCTCTAACAGAGCTTGCTCCTCTACTTATTATTAAGTCTGCTGCCTTCGTAATAGTTCCGGCAGTATCAATAATATCATCTACCAGAACAACATCTTTACCTTCAACATCACCAATTAGCTCCATTTGTTCAATTACATTTGGTTTTGCTCTTTGTTTGTAACAAATAACAAAACCAGTATTAAGAGCTTTAGCATATGAGGCAGCACGACGCGTTCCACCCGTATCTGGCGATGCCATTACTAGGTTTGGTAGCTTTAGCTTTCTAATATATTCAACAAAAATATTTGACGCATATAGATTATCAACGGGAACATCAAAAAATCCCTGTATCTGATCCGCATGAAGATCTATTGTAATAACCCTGTTTACACCAGCTGATATAAGCAGGTTAGCAATTAACTTGGAAGCAATTGAAACCCTGGGCTTATCTTTTCTATCCTGTCGGGCATATCCAAAATAAGGTATTACAGCAATAATTTTTCGTGCAGAAGCTCTTTTGGCAGCGTCTGTCATCATCAATAGCTCAAGTAAATTGTCTGCCGGAGGAAAAGTTGATTGGATAATAAAGACATCCTTACCTCGTATATTTTCTTCATACGATGTTTGAAGTTCTCCATCGGAGAAATTAGTAACAATAGATTTACCTATTTCTGCTCCATAACTGGCCGCAATTTTTTCAGCAAGATAACGGGTTTTTCTACCGGTAAAAATACTTACTTTTGGTTCTGCCATTATTATCTAATATGTCTGGTTTTGAAAAATCGCTGCAAAATTACTATTAATTTCCTTAAAATCAATACAAAAAATCGCTTTGCTTAAAATAGAGAATCTGAAAATAGAATTCGGCAAGACTAAATCCGAAAATATTGCGGTGGAGAATATTAACCTTTCTCTTGCAAAGGGAAAGGCTTTGGGAATTGTGGGGGAATCGGGTTCTGGTAAATCCATAACAGCCTTGGCCATTATAGGCCTATTACCACCAAAGGCTAATATTACCCAAGGTTCCATAGAGTTTGAAGGGGTTGATTTATTATTATTATCGAAACGTGAAAGAAGAAAGTATAGAGGTCAAAAAATATCGATGATATTTCAGGAACCAATGACATCGTTAAACCCTGTAATGAGATGCGGAAAGCAGGTACAAGAATCCATAATATTAAACCAGCAACTGAATAAAAAACAGGCAAAGGAACTCACGATAGAACTATTTGAAAAAGTAAATTTACCAAGACCTAAGGAGATTTATAAGAGTTATCCACATCAACTTTCTGGAGGTCAAAAGCAAAGAATCATAATTGCCATGGCCATTGCCAATAATCCTGATATCCTTATTGCAGATGAGCCAACAACCGCACTTGATGTTACTGTTCAGAAAGAAATAATTTCTCTTTTGAAAGACTTAAGAGATGAGTATGAGATGGGTCTCATTTTTATAAGTCATGATTTGGGGGTAATAAAAGAGGTGGCCGATGATGTTATGGTAATGTACGATGGAAAAGTTGTTGAGACTGGCAGCGTTAACAAAATATTTAATAGTCCTAAACATCCTTATACAAAAGGATTGCTTGCATGTAGGCCTTCCATAAATACCAATCTCAAAAGGCTGCCCGAAATAGACGACATTGTTAATGGACAGAATCACTTGGAAAAAAGTGAGAAAAAAATCCATCACCCAATCGGACACCCTAAACCAACATTGGATGTTATTGACTTAACAAAAAAATATACGTCAAAACGCGGGTTGATAGGCAATAAAAGAATTATAATAAAAGCTGTTGATAATATTAGTTTCAAGGTTTATCCTGGCGAAACACTTGGGCTTGTGGGTGAGTCTGGGTGTGGCAAAACAACACTAAGCCGAGCGATATTGCGATTAATAGAACCAAATAAGGGAAGCGTATTTTTTAATGAAAAGAATTTAATGAAGCTAAACAAAGCTTCACTTAAGGACCAAAGAAAAAAGATAAACATAATTTTTCAAGACCCTTATTCATCGCTGAACCCCAGAATTTGTATCGGAGAGGCAATTATGGAGCCAATGCTGGTTCATAAATTGTATGGCAATAACCAAATAAGAAAAAATAGAGTTTTAGAATTATTAGAAAAAGTAGGATTAAGGGAGGAACACTACAACAGATTTCCACACGAATTCTCAGGAGGACAACGACAACGAATTGTTATCGCCAGAACGTTAGCACTAAATCCTAAATTTATTATTTGTGATGAAGCCGTCTCTGCTCTAGATGTGAGTGTCCAGGCTAAGGTTTTAAATCTATTAAACGACCTTAAGGATGAGTTTGGGTTTACATATATTTTTATTTCGCACGACCTAAACGTTGTAAGATATATGAGCGATAGACTAATTGTAATGAAAGATGGTAAAATAGTAGAAGTGGGAAATGCAGATCAAATCTATAACAATCCATCATCTGACTATACGAAAAGTTTGATTGATGCAGTTCCCATATCTTGACCTATTTTGATCATGACAACCAATAAATCCATTACATTTTTAAGTATAATTTAATTTACCTTAAAGAATTCAAGAAAAAACAGAAAACAGCAATGTATAAGCAAACGTTTTCGGTAATATTTGAGCAGTTACATAGCTTTCAACATATAAATTATACTCGCATGAGGAGCCAAAAATTATAATTCTAAAACAAATGTTATTAATTTTGCAAAAGAACCAAAAACCATAAATAAGATAAAGTAATGCATAATATTGAAAACTTTGATTTCACGAATAAAAAGGTAATTATTAGGGTAGATTTTAACGTTCCTCTTAACGATAAATTTGAAATAACAGATGACACAAGAATGCGTGCTGCTGTGCCAACAATAAAAAAAGTTCTTAGTTCGGGTGGAGCAGTTATACTTATGTCGCATTTAGGGAGGCCAAAATCAGGACCAGAACACAAGTTTTCATTGATACACCTTATACCTGAACTGTCAAAACAACTAGGAGTTAATGTTCAGTTTGCAGATGATTGTATAGGTGACGAAGCAATCAATAAATCGGCTAATCTAAAACCTGGTGAGGTGCTTTTGCTCGAAAATCTTCGCTTTTACAAAGAAGAAACAAGTGGCGATGAGATTTTTGCCAAAAAACTTGCAGCGCTGGCTGATGTATATATGAACGATGCATTTGGTACTGCCCACAGAGCACACGCTTCTACTGCCATAATAGCAAAATTTTTCCCAAAAAATAAGATGTTTGGATATATTATGTCAAATGAAATCCAAAACATAAATAAAGTTGTTAAGGAGGGTAAAACCCCCATTACCGCTATTTTAGGTGGCGCAAAAGTTAGTGGCAAAATAGAGATTATAAATAATCTCATAGACAAAGTTGATAATATACTCATAGGTGGCGGTATGATGTTTACTTTCATAAAGGCTTTGGGTGGCAAAGTTGGTAATTCGCTTGTGGAGGAAAATTTGGTCGAAACCGCAAAAGCAGCCATGGAAAAAGCAGAAGAAAACGATGTTTGTTTCCATATTCCTACCGATGCAGTCATTGCTGATAAATTCGACAATAATGCTGAAACGAAATTCTGCAACTCATATGAAATACCAGATGGATGGATGGGCTTAGATATTGGGCCCGAAACAGGACAGGCATTTAGAGACGTGATAGAGGCATCAGAAACCATACTTTGGAATGGTCCAATGGGAGTATTTGAAATGTCAAATTTTTCTCAAGGCACTGAAGATGTTGCCTTTGCAATTGTTGATGCAACAAAAAAGGGAGCATTTTCGCTAATAGGCGGAGGAGATTCTGTTGCTGCCATTAACAAGTTTAAATTGCAAAATGACGTTAGTTATGTAAGCACTGGTGGTGGTGCAATGCTTGAGTTTATTGAGGGCAAATTGCTACCTGGAGTTGCGGCAATAGATGACTAAATAACAAAAGAATTGTATTATTAATAGATAGTATCTATTACGTCTTCTTTATCTGGAAGTTCAAAGGAGAAATTTTTTGAGTCCAGCCATGAATACATCAAAGGTGCTATTGATTCAATGGGTTCAAAAAGGATTGATTTTTGTCTTGTTTCTTCCTTGAAGATGAAGCTTCCAAAATTGAAATAATTAATAACAAAAATCAACATACTTAGAATCAAAGCGCCCTTTAATAAACCGAAAATTCCTCCTGCAAGTTTATTAATAAAGCCCAAAAGTAAGACCTCAACAAATTTTTGTACCACTTTACCTGCGGTGATAACAAAAAAGATAATCACAATTAAGGTTAGTAAAAATGCAAAAATTGCAATGTATTTTTCATCAATATTAAAATTATCATTGAGTATTTTAGCTGCAAAGTCCGAAAAGAAAAAAGCTGCATATAATCCTAATACCAGAGCTGCAAGTGAGGCAATTTCTATTATTAAACCTTTTCTGTAACCATTCCAAGCAAACAATAATAGCGGAACGATTATTAATATATCAAGTAAGTTTACGGTCATTAGGTAATTATTTAATTCTACGAGTTAGTTCTGTAGAAAAAACAAAATCGT
Source organism: Lentimicrobiaceae bacterium (assembly GCA_018661505.1). Taxonomy (GTDB): domain Bacteria; phylum Bacteroidota; class Bacteroidia; order Bacteroidales; family F082. The sequence continues at coordinate 17,258 of JABJIE010000007.1, read as the reverse complement.
TAAGTTCTTTGTTGTCAGCTTTTAGAATTTCTTTATTATCACCTTCCCACCATAATTCCCCCTTATTAATGAAAGCAATTTTTTGTCCGATTTGCAGTACTGAATTCATATCGTGAGTATTTATTACGGTTGTCATGTTGAATTTATGGGTTAGCTCTGAAATTAGCTCGTCAATAACCTCTGCTGTTTTGGGATCAAGTCCTGAATTGGGCTCATCACAAAATAGATATTTAGGATTCATGGCAATTGCCCTCGCTATGGCCACACGTTTTATCATTCCTCCGCTTAATTCGGCAGGATATTTTGAATTGGCATTTGTTAGATTAACATGACTTAGCACAGCGTTTACTCTTTCAAGCTTTTCTTCATAGGATTGTTTTGTAAACATATTTAATGGAAACATTATGTTCTCTTCAACAGTGAATGAATCAAATAATGCTCCTCCTTGAAATAATACACCCATTTCTTGACGAGTTTCTTTTTTATCTTTTTCAGAGAGCCCCGAAAAATTACGATCGTCAAAAAATATAGAGCCTTTATCCACATCAAATAGCCCAATACAACATTTCATAAGTACTGTTTTACCTGACCCACTCTGACCTATTATTAGGTTTGTTTTACCTTTTTCGAAAGATGTGGAGATATCCTTCAATACCGTCTGATCAGCAAATGATTTGGAAATATTATCAACCTTTATCATGTCAGCAGCATTTGTGTTATAACTAAATCAAAGATAATTATAAGTATGCTACTTGCCACAACAGCCTTTGTGCTTGCACGACCAACCTCAACAGACCCACCCTGAACCGTATAACCTTTATACCCAGATACAGATGCTATTATAAAGGCAAAAACTACTGTTTTTATAATTGCATAGGTTATATCAAATGGTGCCCACCATGATTGGAGCCCGTCAATAAAATCAGTTGGGGTAACAGAGCCTGTCACTGTAACTGCCAATAAACCTCCACCCAAACCAACTGCGATTGAAAATATAACAAGTACAGGAAAGAAAAAGACTGCTGCAGTTATTTTAGGAAGTATTAAGTAATTAGCAGGGTTTATACCCATCACCCTTAATGCATCAATTTGTTCTGTTACTCTCATTGTTCCAATTTCTGAAGCAATACTAGAACCAACTTTACCAGCCAAAATAAGGCTCATAATTGTTGGCGATATTTCTAAAATCATCATTTGTTTAGTTGTATATCCAACAAGATAAAGAGGAACAAGAGGGTTGTCAATGTTATATGCCATCTGCATAGCTATAATTCCACCAGTAAAAAGTGAAATAAAAACAACTATCCCAATTGAATCTACTCCCAGCGCATGAAAATCTATCATTAACTGACGACGAAATACACGTCCTTTGTCAGGTCGTTTGAAAGTTTCAAACATCAGTATAACATATTTTCCTATCTCTTTTACAAACCCCATTTTTATTACAATCTAATATGAATTATCTTAGGATTGAATACTTCAGAAATAATGTTGGCTAAGTTAAGAAAAAGATTTTTCAGCATCTGCAACAAGAATTTTATTACAACGTTTAATTAATTAACGTAGAATTGCAAATAAAATTTCTACTTTTAAATATTAATAGTTAGAAAACATAATATTTTGAAAAACCTGTCATACATAACAATAACAATGTTTCTAGTATTATTCTTGGCATCATGTGCAGCCAAAAAACCAGGTTACCGTCCCTCAAAATCTAAGAAAAAGGATTGTAACTGTTCTGATTGGACCCACAAATCACACCCAAACCAAACAATACATTTTTCTTAATTATTCTTCTTTTCTTATGAAGATGATGGTATTTAAAACATTTTCACTTGGCGGATATTATTCCGTTATATTTGCCCATCTATGAATGAGAGAGAATTACTGGCAAAATACTTACCCAAGCATTCAACGCATGAGGTTATGAGCTTGATAGTAAAGTATAAAATTCATCTTAAAATTACCAAACGTCGTAAAACCAAACTTGGTGATTATAGGCCACCCGGACAAAATCATCATCATAGAATAAGCATAAACCATAATTTGAACCAATATTCATTTTTAATTACATTTCTTCATGAGCTTGCTCATTTAATGGTTTGGGAAGAATATAAAAACACAGTTTTGCCTCATGGAAAAGAATGGAAGCATCAGTTTATAGCTTGTGTAAAACCATTTTTAAGAAAAGACATCTTTCCGAAGGATTTATTGCACGTTTTGGATAAAAGTTTTAAAAACCCTAAAGCATCAAGTGTTGCCGATATTGAATTAACTAGGACTTTGAATAAATACGACAACTCAACAAATGAGATTTTTTTGGAGCAATTATTAGAAAATACAATGTTTATAGCGTCTAATGGCAAAACATTTATTAAAGGAAAAAAACGTAGAACAAGGTATCTGTGTGTTAGCAAAAAAAACAATCGTGTATATCTTTTTCACCCCCTTACACCCGTGAGTAAAGCGGAGTAGTATTATTTAACTTTATCATCAATAAACCAATGAGTTTTGTATTTTTGAACTGCAATTAATTACAAAAAACATAAGCTAATATTGATCAATATTTTCGTAAAACTAAATTAAATATTACTGATTTAAATAATATTCCGTAACACAACAACTACAATGGAAAACAATAAAAATAATTACTGTATTATCATGGCTGGTGGTGTTGGAGCTCGTTTTTGGCCAATGAGTAAAACTTCAAGACCAAAGCAGTTCATCGATGTTCTGGGGGTGGGAAAAACGCTCATTAGGCTCACCTTTGAGAGGTTCACTAATATATGTCCTGCAGAAAACATTTTGGTAGTAACAAATGGCATCTATAAAGACCTTGTGCTGGAGCAGTTGCCAGAGCTAACGGAACATCAGGTTCTTTGTGAGCCTTCACGAAGAAATACAGCTCCATGTGTGGCATATGCTAATTGGAAAATTAAAGAAGATAATCCCGATGCCATAGTAGTGGTTGCTCCATCTGATCATATTATTTTAAAGGAGGAAGAGTTTATTAATAACATTAATACTGCAATGAAAATTGCTTCTGAAAATAACTGGTTGCTAACACTTGGTATAAAACCTAGCAGACCAGATACGGGTTATGGATATATCCAATTCAAAGAAGGTCGAGTTTCAAAGGAGTCAGCTCAGCTTCACAAGGTAAAAACTTTCACAGAAAAACCTACCCTTGATATAGCTAAATCATTCCTTGCCAGTGGTGACTTTCTGTGGAACTCAGGTATTTTTATTTGGTCTTTGAAGTCAATAATGTCAGCATTTAACGAGCTTTTGCCAGAGGTAGATTCTCTCTTTGCAAGCGGTATTGGAAAATATAACACACCCAAAGAAGAAGACTTCATCAATGACACCTATGCCATATGTAAAAATATTTCCATTGACTATGGAATAATGGAAAAGGCAAAGAACGTATATACCCTTGCTGTAGATTTTGGTTGGTCTGACCTTGGAACTTGGGGCTCTTTATATACAATTCGCGACAAGGATGATAACATGAATGCGGCGGTTGGAAAGAATGTTATGCTTTATGATACTAAAAATTGTATTGTAAATATGCCAAATGACAAGTTAGTGGTGCTTCAGGGGTTGGAAAATTATATTGTTGTTGAAGACGATAACACTTTATTGGTTTGTAAAAAAGAAGATGAACAGCACATAAGACAATTTGTTGCTGATGTTAAGGTTGAAAAAGGAGAAAAATACATTTAAACACACAAAATAGAATGAAAAATACATTAATTTTTATACTGGTTATAACATTTGGCTTTAATATCAACTCTAGAGCTGATGAAGGAATGTGGATTCCGCTTTTGATTAATAAGAACATTGCCGAAATGCAAGAAATGGGCCTAAAGCTAACTGCTGAAGACATTTATAATGTTAATAACAGCAGTCTTAAAGATGCCATAACGATTTTTGGCAGGGGGTGTACGGGCGAGATTATATCGCCCGAAGGATTATTATTAACAAATCACCACTGTGGTTATGGCTCAATACAGAAGATAAGTACACCGCAAGCAAATTACTTGGACGATGGCTTTTGGGCTATGAATAAGGGTGAAGAAATACCAGTTGAAGGATTAACGGCTCAATTTCTGGACCACATGAGAGATGTTACGCGTAAAGTACTTGATGGAACAACTCCTGAAATGACAGAGGATGAAAGAGGTGAAATAGTGAGTAGAAATATTGAAGCCATTGAAGAATATGCTTCAAAAGATAATGAATTTAATGCCCGCGTTGCCCAGTTTTTTGGGGGTAACGAATACTATTTATTTGTTTACGAAACATTTAAGGATATACGCTTGGTTGGTACGCCACCCGAATCAATAGGAAAGTATGGAGCTGATACTGATAATTGGATGTGGCCCCGCCACACTGGCGACTTTTCTATTTTTAGGGTTTATACTAGTCCTGATGGAAAACCCGCAACTTATTCTGAAGACAATGTACCATTAAAGTCTAAACACTATTTACCCATTAATATTGCGGGTGTTGAAAAGGGAGATTTCTCAATGATAATGGGCTACCCTGGAGGAACAGACAGGTTTATGTCATCCTATGGAATAAACATGGCAATCAATACATCTAACCCTACGGTTGTGGAAATACGTGAGGTGAAACTTGATAAAATGAGAGAAGGCATGGACACAGATGAATCCGTTCGCCTTCAATATGCATCTAAGTTTGCTCGCACAGCTAATTACTGGAAATATTTTATTGGTCAAACAAAAGGACTTAAGCGGTTAAAGGTAAAAGAGAAAAAACAAGCAGAAGAAGCTGATTTTCAAAATTGGTTAGACCAAACACCAGAAGCAAAAGAGAAATACGGAGAAGCTCTTGTACTTATTGGAGATGCATATGATGTTCTAGGCCAATATGCAAAAGCTCAAACATATTTTCGTGAAGCTGTGTATCGAGGTGCTGAAATACTTGGCTTTGCAAATAGATTTAAAAGGTTGAGCAAGGTATTGGATAACAAAGAATCCACAGATGAGGATGTTAATAAGGTTGCAAATAGATTAAGATCTACTACGGATACTTATTTCAAAGACTACAATGAAAACATTGATAAAAATTTGTTTGCTTCAATGATGAAGATGTATCATGAAAATGTTCCTTTGGATCAACAACCTCCGTATTTATTAAAAATGGATAAGAAATTTAAAGGCAATTATCAAAAGTATGCCGATTGGATGTTTAATAAATCCATTTTTTCTTCCAAACAAAAAGTAGATGCATTTCTGGCAGATCCAAATGGTAAGAAACTTGCAAAAGATCCTGCGCTTGTTGCCGTTAATGAGTTTTTTAACTCCTATAGTGATATGCAGAGTAAAACAAAAGATGCCTATGATAAGTTGGATAGGGGCCATAGACTATATATCGCTGGATTAAGGGAAATGAACCCAGATAAAAACTATGCACCAGATGCAAATTTCACAATGCGTGTAACCTATGGTACTGTTCAGGATTATTTCCCAGCAGATGCGGTACACTATGAATATTTCACAACAATGGATGGGGTTATGCAAAAGGAAGACCCTTCCAACTGGGAATTTGTTGTACCTGGCAAACTCAAAGAATTATACGAAACAAAGGACTACGGACAATATGGGAAAGACGGAGTGATGAAAGTATGTTTTTTAACAAATCATGATATTACCGGTGGTAATTCTGGAAGTCCCGTAATAAATGCTAACGGCGAATTAATAGGATTAGCATTTGATGGAAACTGGGAAGCCATGAGTGGGGATATTGCTTTTGAGCCAGAATTGCAAAGAACCATAAATGTTGATATTCGATATGTATTGTTCATTGTGGATAAATTTGCTGGAGCAACAAATTTGATAGAAGAAATGACTCTGGTAACCGACAGACCAACTGCAGATGATGTTGAGCAAGAGGAGGTGATAATAGAGGTTATGGACTAACAAAGAGATTGATTTGTTTAAACCAGGTCGTGTTAATGGTCTGGTTTTTATTTTATTACAAGGGATGCTCTATCCATAAACCAATTAGCAATCTAAACTTGTTATTACCCTGAGCCTTTTGTATCAAATAAATTTATATTTTCCGATTATATTATTATCCATAGAATTAGATAATCTAAGTGGTTAGGAACTATTTTATACCTTAGTCTTGTTTTAATTCTTAAATCATGGCTATTACACAACAAACTAATGAATACCTATATACCTAATATTCCAGATATTGATAAGAAAAGAATAGTAATTATTGGTGGTGGGTTTGCAGGACTTAAGTTTGTTCGTAAAATGGTTTGTCAAGGCTATCAGATAGTGATCTTAGATAAGAACAATTATCACCAGTTTCAGCCACTTTTATATCAGGTTGCCACATCAGGACTAGAACCAAGTGCGATTTCTTTTCCCTTTAGAAAGATTTTGCAAAATTTCAAGCACACCCATTTTAGGATTGCATCATTAATAGAGATATTCAAGGATAAAAACGAAATACAGACCTCAATAGGGAAATTAAAATATGATTATTTGATTTTGGCCATGGGAGCCACTACAAATTTCTTTGGACAAAAGAATATTGAGAAATTTTCTCTATCAATGAAAACATCTGCAGATGCAATTTTTATAAGAAACACCATTTTGCAGAATTTTGAAAATAGCCTACTTGAAACGGATAGCTGTAAAATAGATAACTATCTTAATATCGTACTTGTGGGAGGAGGACCAACTGGTGTTGAGCTGGCTGGAGCACTTGCGGAAATGAAAAAATATATTTTCCCAAAAGATTATCCCGAACTGGATTTAAAAAATATGCACATTGCACTTTACGAAGCATCTCCAAAACTATTAACGGGTATGTCAAACTTTTCCTCCGAAAAAGCATTGTCTTATCTTAAAAAACTTGGGGTAGAAGTATATCTGAATACAAGCGTAACAGATTATAATGGTGAGGAATTATTTCTATCTGATGGAACTACAATTCGCTCAAAAACAGTTGTGTGGTCTGCCGGTGTAATTGCCAACACATGTAAAGGTATAGACCCCAAAAACCTAGCAAATGGCAACCGAATAATAGTTGACAGATATAATAGAATAAAGGGATTTGATAATATTTTCGTGCTTGGAGACCAATGCTACATGGAAACACCGTTATACCCCAAGGGTCATCCTCAGGTCGCCCAAACAGCAATACAGCAAGCATTAAATCTTGCAAACAATATTTCCAGAATGGCATCCTCAAAGGCCATGAAAGAATTTGAGTATAAAGACAAGGGATCAATGGCTACAATTGGCAGAAACTTAGCTGTTGCAGATCTCCCGTCAATTAAACTTGGGGGTTTTATAGCATGGCTTTTATGGTCTGTTGTTCATTTATTTACAATCGTTGGTATTAAAAACAAATTATCAACATTCCTAAATTGGCTGTGGAGTTATTTTACCTACGATCAGTCGCTACGAATATTAATAATACCAAAGAAGAATTCTCCAAAAAGTGATGAGGATAATTAAAAACTCCTATTTATCTCTATGTATACTATTTGTTGAGAATAAAGGCAATCACCATATTCATCTTTATCAAGATAACTATTTCCGACCCATTTATTCCTTTTGTATATAAACTTGTATGGAGTAGTTGACAAAGCCCTTCGGATTTATTAACTTGCTTGATTACTCATTTTATATTCTGAGTAGGTAATATCAATAGCACCATCAAAATCTATAAATAATCAACTATAATGGTTTGATATACAGAAGTGTAGACAACAAAGACTTGACAAACGGGTTTAAAAAGCTTATCTTCGCAAGCTTTTTGAAAACAAGAAATACAGTATAAATAATACTTAATAAATATAGATGAAATTATCACAATTTAAATTCGACCTACCCAAAGAATTAATTGCTAGTCATCCTCCAAAAAATAGGGATGAATCAAAGTTAATGGTTTTAAACAGAAAAGAGGGCACCATTGAGCATCGCTCTTTCAAAGACATACTTGATTATTTTGATGAAGGTGATGTATTTGTAATAAATAACACACGAGTTTTTCCTGCAAGATTATATGGAGAGAAAGAAAAAACAGGAGCAAAGATTGAAGTTTTTCTTTTAAGAGAATTAAATCAAGAAAGTAGATTATGGGATGTTCTGGTAGATCCTGCAAGAAAAATAAGAATTGGCAATAAACTTTACTTTGGTGAAGATGAGTCATTGGTTGCTGAAGTAATAGACAACACTACCTCCAGAGGCCGCACACTTAGATTTTTGTTTGATGGTTCATATGATGAGTTTAAACAAACACTTCAAACATTAGGAGAAACCCCTCTTCCAAAAATTCATCAGCGTTCCGTTGAAGAAATTGATGATGAAAGATATCAAACAATATATGCAAAACATGAGGGGGCGATAGCAGCTCCAACCGCAGGTCTTCATTTTTCCAGAGAAATAATGAAAAAATTGGAAATTCAAGGAATTAACTTTGCTGAGATAACACTACATACAGGCCTGGGCAATTTCAGGGCCATTGAGGTAGAAGATTTATCAAAACACAAGGTAGATTCGGAAGAAATGTTTATTAATCAAGGAAATGCAAACATCATCAATGGTGCTAAAACCAAAAAGAATAAGATTTGTGCTGTTGGTACCACAAGTATGAAAGCCCTTGAAACAGCAGTTTCAATTACAGGCTTGGTAAAACCATATTCTGGATGGACAAATAAATTCATTAACCCACCTTATAACTTTAGAACGGCTGATGCAATGATTACGAACTTTCACTTACCCATGTCTCCAATGATGATGATGGCAAGTGCGTACATGGGCCATGATTTTCTTAAGGAAGTTTATGCCACTGCCATCAAGAAAAAATATAAATTCTTCACCTATGGTGATGCAATGCTGATACTTTAGTTTTAATTAAAACATGTTTAGATGAGTGATCGAAAACATGTAATCATTTTGGCCGCAGGCTTTGGTAGTCGCTTTGATGATTCAATACCAAAACAGTTTCAAATAATATCAGAGAAGCCTCTGTTGTTACACGCATTTGAGGCATTTACATTCTTAAAAAATGTTAGATTCACTCTTGTATTAAATGATAAATATTTGGAATATTGGAAGGACCTATGTTCAAGACATTCTTTTAATGTTCCTCATGATATTATCATTGGCGGACCAGAACGTTTTCATTCGGTTAAAAGTGGATTAAAAAATGTTTGTGATAATGAGCTGGTTATTATTCATGATGGCTCAAGACCATTCCCTTCAAAAACCACAATAACAAACGTAGTTGAAGTAGCTTTACGAAAAGGGAATGCAGTTCCTGCAATTGAAATTTCAGATTCAGTACGAGAGCATCAGGGGAAATTTAATCAAACCGTGGATAGGGGGAAACTCAAATTGGTTCAAACTCCTCAAGCATTTACCGGCTCACTAATAAAAAAGGCATATAACCAGCAGTTTGACCAAAGGTTTACAGATGACTCAACCGTGTTCGAAACCACAGGAAATGCAATAAATTTGGTCGAAGGTAATGTTGAAAACATTAAAATAACCCATCCAGCAGATATTATTTATGCCAAAGCATTACATCAACATATTGTAAGTTAGGCCTATTAACTTAAGCCATCTCTATTTTTCCAGCTAAATTTAAAGAAAAGAGCAAGAATTGAAGCTGTGAATATATATAACGGATAAATGAATTCAGCAAAGAAAAAAAGCGGCTTTAATCTGGGGGCATTGCTAAAATTTAAGTACCGATATACTAGTGGGAAATCGATGAAATATTTAGTAATCACCAAAAGTGCATAAACAATAAATGCCCAACTCATAAAAAACCCACTGATTAGAATTGCTGATAAACCGGCATTAAATAAAAAAACTACCAGTGAAACAACAATGGGCCATATTAATCGGTATCCTTTGGCCTTGGATCCCCATCTCATGCGTTGACTCATAAATGATGATATGTTATTTGGAGCGTGTGTGATAACCATAGAGTCTTCGTTTTTCAAAAACCCCAATGACTTAGCCCCAAACTTTTTAGTTACATGATGCATAAGAAAAACATCATCTCCCGATGCATGTTTGTCATTCCTATTATCAAAATCAGTATAAATTTCTTTTGAAAATGCCATATTCGCACCATTTCCCATTAGAGGTAATCCTACTCCTATTGATCCAGCACCCGCGGCTACCAGACTAGAAAAATCTAGTCTAAAAAAGCCTTCCCAAAAACCACCTGAACTAGAATATGTAACAGGGCCTGATATAACTTTTTTATTACTGGAAACATAGTAGTCCACAAAGGCTGAAATCCAATTGTAATTTACACTACAATCGCCATCAGTAGTTATAATTAATTCTGAATTAGAATAATTAATACCTTGAAGTAAAGCACTTTTTTTACCCTTCTTGTCAGCCTTAATTAGGGTTATTGATATGATGTCATTATGGATATATTTATTAATAATATTTACTGTCTCATCTTCAGAATGGTCATCAACAATAACAATATCAAATAAATTTGGATCATAGGTTTGTTTAACCAATGATTCCAGAAGAGGATAAATATTACCCGCTTCATTCCTAACAGCAATTATTACACTTACTTTGGTTTTTACAGTAATTTTTTTTGTGGAGGTTTGAGGTATTCTAATCCATCCAATGGTAATGATGCCGATGACAATTATATATGCAATCAGAAATAAAAATATTACCCAAAGAATATAACTAGCTTCCATTAGACTTTCTAAAGAATTTCAAACTAAAAACAAAACCAGCACCTATTATTGCAGGCAAAATCAGGTTGCAAAGCCATAAAAATGAAGAAGCACTTAATACTCCTACCGCAACCTCGGGCTGCCATCCACCTGTTGTTTCAAAGTATTGTTTAAAAATATAAAGACTTACTGACCCCCTCACACCTATTTCTGTTAATGCCACCGTTGGAATAATTGCCATCATCAAGTAAACGATTGATATTAGCATCATGGCAACAGGGTAACTTATACCAACACCAAATACTTTCAGTAGCAAATAAAACTGCATGGAAAAGATCAAATATCTGAAAATGCTTAATAACAACACATTCATCAGCTCCTTTTGATTATACCAAGAAAAAACCTGTGAATAGCGCTGAATTTTATTGTAATATTTCCCGCTTATTTTCTTAATAACAACAGAAAAAACAGAAAAATTCAAATAAATAAATACCAATACAGCAATAGCTATCACAACACCCAATATTATGCCCAGGTATATCCAATAATTCAATCCTGTACTGATAATAAAATAATCAGGTATAAATAGGATTATACCGATTAAACCCATAATTATTGTAGTTAAAAGTTGGGCAAGGCTTCCAAGAATTGTTGCCAACACTGCCTGAAACCTATCAGCTTTTTTAAGTATAAAAACCCTACCGAGATAATCTCCCACGCGATTTGGCATTATCATACTAACAGATATACCAGCAAGAACACCCTTAACTGCAGTATAAATAGAAATCTTTTCTAGTTTTATCATTAGATATTGCCATTTCATTCCTTCAAGTAGTATGTTTAATGGAATCAATAAAAGAACAGATATCAACATGAAATCAGACCAGAAGCCGTAAGTAATGTTATCAAAATAATCAATTAAAGGGTTTATATCCTTACGAAACACCAATTGATCATAAATGAAAATAGCAGTAAAAGCAACAACTGAAAATCTAATAATAATGTTATATGTTTTGCGTAGTTTTGTTTTCACTAATTATAAATATTTAGACTTGGAACGCATTATATTAGGCATTGACCCCGGAACAAACATCATGGGTTATGGATTGATCCAACAAAAGGGAAACACAATCAATTTAATCACAATGGGTGTTCTAAAACTGGGAAGTTATGATAACCATGCGTTAAAATTAAAAAAGATTTTTGAACGAACCCTTGGAATCATAGAAGAATACAATCCTGATGAACTAGCCATAGAGGCTCCTTTTTTCGGAAAAAACGTTCAATCAATGTTGAAACTTGGGAGAGCCCAGGGAGTTGCCATGGCTGCTGGCCTGTATAAGGGGATCCCTATTTTTGAATATTCACCTAAAAAAATTAAGCAATCAATTACTGGTAATGGAAATGCCTCAAAGGAACAGGTAGCAGGGATGCTTATGAATATTGTTAAATTTAACGAACCTTCCAAATACCTGGACGAAACCGATGGACTTGCAGCAGCAGTTTGTCATTATTTTCAAGGATCAGGCCTAAAACAAACATCAAACTACACAGGCTGGAAGAGTTTTATTAAGGAAAACCCTAGCAGACTGAAAAATAAATAGCAAAAAAGCAAGCATGTCACTCAGGCGAGAAAAATTTTAAGTAAAAGAATCCTCGAACCTTTGGAGATTCGAATTTTAATGTTATTTAAAACTCCCCTGGATGCTGATATACTCATGGGAGAAGAGCTTGAGGAGATATTGGCAGATGGAAGCATAGATAAATTTCATGTTCAAAAAACAATATATACAATCTAACTTCTAAAATTCACACAAATAATTTATTAAATTCTAATGCAAACTATTGCATCAATACGAAAAGTATCACAATTTTCGTTATTAATTATGTTATTGTGAGTAAATTTGCACAAAGAAAGAGCTAAACATGGATAACCAAAACGACATCAACACAAACATTAAAAAAGGTACATCCAACCTATGGATGTACATTGTAATAGTAATAATGGCACTGGGTATAATTGGTGTATCATTATGGCTGCTATCTGTTAAAAGTACCATGAAAGAGTTACTTGCTGAGAAAGAGATTCAAAAGCAGGAACTGGAGATGGAACTCAACACGCTAATAGGCGAGCATGAAGACATAAAAAAATCTTATGGTGAAGCATCAGACTCACTTCTGGTAATGGATAGTGTTATTCAGGCCAATGCAAAAGAGATTAAAAAAATGCTCAATTATAAATGGGAGTATTACAAGATAAAAAAGAAGATGTCTAAATTGCAAGTTATTGCACAAGGATATGTTCGCCAAATGGATTCCATAGTTACCATAAATAAAGACCTGACGGAAGAAAACCTTCAAATCAAGGAGGAAATCAAAATAGAACGGCGAAAAAATAAACAGTTAGAGCAACAAACAGAAACCTTATCAGAAATTGTTGATGAAGCTGCGGTATTAAATGCCTATAACTTAATAAGTACACCAACTCATAAAAAGGGAAGCGGAAAAGAGATTGCCACAGACAAAGTTCGCCGTGTGGACGTAATAAAAGTATGCCTAACCCTGGGTGAAAATAGCATTATTGAAGCTGGTAATAAGGAGATTTATGTTCGAATAGCACAGCCAAACATGGAGATTCTTTCAAAGGGAAGGGGAAGTGACTACTCATTTGAGTTTAATGGAGAACAGATTCAATATTCCATTAAAGAAGAAGTAAATTATGAAAATAAATCGATTGATTTATGTTTGAGGTGGTTTAAGAGACAAAGTCTTGAGCTGGAGCCAGGGCTTTATCATGTTGATGTTTTTGAAGGAAATAATAATATTGGGCACACTACTTTTACCCTAAAGTAGTTAGTTAGCCTCTTTAACGATAATTCCTAACTCGATAATTCCGGGAATTGTACCCCTGGGCATTTTATTTTCAATTGTTACTTTACAAATTCCATCTTTACGAAATGAAATATCTTTTCTTATTGTAAGATCCAAATCCCATAGCTCTCCCATCCCAGAACCTTTCCACTTATGATTAGAATCCTTTAGACTATAATGATAGTCTTTTGATCGAAATTCTCCATTTGGAGTTTCCAAGGTTATGTTAACATCTAAGTAGTTATATGGCATATCAGTATGATGTCGAAGGGATAAATATAAATCCAGGGGTATATTTTTTGTTACATTAATATCAAATACCTGATTATCGAATCTGCTCCAATTCATGTTTTCCAACTCATGATAGTTTTTGTAAACCACCTTGTTATCGCAGCCAGAGATAATGATTACCGCCACTATTGCCATTAATAGATTTCGCATTTTATCAATTTTTATACAAATATAAGTGAGAATGTTTTTTAGAGTGCTATTTTTGTAATATGAGTAAAAAATCCAAGCAAAAATTTTATGTGGTGTGGAGAGGCATAAAACCTGGTATATACGATAGCTGGAATGAGTGCAAGAAACAGGTTGATGGTTACGAAGGAGCACAGTATAAATCTTTTGGTGATCATGAAGAGGCTCTTAATGCATATAAAAAGTCGTATTGGGAGATTGCACAACTAAAGGGCAAGAAAAACATTCACGAGTTAACCACAGATGAAAAACCCATATTAAACAGTATTTCCGTTGATGCTGCATGTAAGGGTAATCCTGGAGAACTTGAATTTAGGGGTGTGTTTACAGATACTGAAACGGAACTTTTCAATCGTGGACCATACGAAATGGGTACCGTTAATATTGGCGAATTCTTAGCAATCGTTTTGGCGTTGGCATGGTTAAAAAAGAACAAGCTTAAATACCCCATATACTCAGACTCTAAAACTGCAATTTCGTGGATAACAAAGAAAAGGGTAAATACTAAACTTGCTCGCACACCTAAGAACATTGAATTGTTCAAGGCTCTTGATAGTAGTGTTGAATGGCTAAAAGCAAATCCCGTTAATGTCCCCATTATCAAATGGAAAACAAAAATCTGGGGTGAGATACCCGCGGATTATGGTAGGAAGTAGACCTTAAATTAAATGGGGAATATTTTATTTTTGTTGAGATAGTTTATTAATAACTCAAGATTTTTAGCCCTATTGATAGCATCTATTTTAAGCGATGGTTTGCTTGGCACCTGATATTCCATATCAACACCAGGAAGATATTTAAGGGCTCCCTCATCAGCCTTTTCATATAGCCCGTATTTATCATTGTCACGACAAAAGTCAATATCTGAATCCAGGTAAACAAGACTAAATTTATCTTCTCCTATTATTTCGGCAACTTGTTTTCTGACAGATTCATCGGGAGATACAAATGAACATACAACTAGGATCCCCTGGTCATTCATTAACTTACAAATATGAGCAACTCGCCTCATGTGTTCAGCCCTGTCGGTAGGTGTGTAATCAAGTTCTTTGCTTAGGCCAGCTCTAACGGATTTACCATCCAATAGCATAACCTTTGCTCCCATATCAAACAGGCTTTTTTGAAGGGTGTATGCCAGCTCATTTTTGCCTGACCCATGCAGTCCTGTTAGCCATATTGTTGCTCCCTTTTGCTGATATACGGATTCGTATTCTGACTTCGCAATTAACCCCACGCCTGTGGTAATTTTTTCCTTGTCAACACCAATAATTCGACTTGGTAAATCATCGCTACTGAGTTTGTCGATTATCATACCCACAGCACATGTATTATGTGTTACAGGATCTATAAATATAAATGAACCAGTTTGCCTATTTTTCTTGTAAGCATCAAAAAATAAAGGTTTTGTGGTTGTGATTACCACCCGTCCTATTTCATTTAGCTCAAATTTATCAGAATTTCTCTTTTCAAGGGTGTTTACATCAACAAGATGTTGAATTTTATCAATTCTTGCTTTGGTAGTCTGAGATGTGTGCTTAATGAGAAATTGTGTGCCATTTTTCATGGGAGATTCATCCATCCATACTAGCATGGCCTCGAAATGCCTTTCTACTTTAGGTAAGTTATTGGGATGTACCAACATATCTCCACGTGAAATATCTATTTCATCATTAAGGGTTATGGTAACTGATTGTGGTGGAAATGCATAATCAAGATTTCCGTCATAGGTTACAATTTCTTTTACAAAGGATTTTTTTCGTGATGGGAGCACCATCACCTCATCTCCTTTCGAGATAATTCCTGATGCAACCTGAGAGGAAAAACCTCTGTAATCCAGAGATGGTCGAACAACATATTGAACCGGAAACCGGAGATCGGAATAATTTCTATCACTCGCGATGTGAATTTTTTCCAAATGCTCCAGCACACTTTTTCCATGATACCAGGGCATTTTATCCGAAAGATCAACAACATTGTCTCCCTTTAGTGCAGATATTGGGAAAAACCTAACATCTGGTATGCCCAAAGGAGTTACAAAATTGTTATAGTCACGACATATGTTGTCATAAACTTCTTGGCTGTAATCCATGAGGTCCATCTTGTTTACGGCCAAAACAACGTGCTTTATGCCCAACAATGAAACAAGATATGTATGTCGTTTAGTTTGTGTTATAACACCCTTTCTCGCGTCTATTAATATTATCGCCAGATTTGCAGTTGATGCTCCAGTTACCATGTTTCTTGTGTACTGCTCATGGCCTGGGGTATCTGCAATAATAAACTTCCTTTTGGAAGTTGAAAAATAGCGATACGCAACATCAATGGTTATTCCTTGTTCCCTTTCGGCTTTAAGCCCATCCAACAAAAGAGCATAATCTATTTCTTCTCCGGCATGCCCCTCCCTTTTACTATCTCTTTTAAGGGCATCAAGCTGATCTTCATATAGCTTTTTACTATCAAAAAGTAATCGACCTATCAGCGTTGATTTTCCATCATCCACAGATCCTGCTGTTAATAGTCGAAGTAAGTCTTTTTTCTGATCCTGATCAAGAAATTCCCGAATGTCCATACTTTAATAAATTTCAATTTAAACCAAATCTTTCATTGGCTTTGTGTTTAAAAATAACCCTCTCTCTTTTTCTGCTCCATACTAGCTTCCTGATCGAAATCTATAACACGAGTGGTTCTTTCACTTACTGTTACAGTCATCATTTCTTCGACTATTTTTTCAATGGTATCAGCTTCGGATTCTATTGCACCGGTTAATGGATAGCAACCCAGGGTTCTGAATCTAACCATTCTCATTTTTGCCTTATCTCTTAATTCCTTAGGCATTCTATCATCATCAACAAGAATTAAACTTCCGTTATCTTCAACCACTGGTCTTTCTTTGGCATAATATAAAGGAACAATGGGGATATTTTCCAGCCTTATGTATTGCCAAATATCAAGCTCAGTCCAGTTGGAAATGGGGAATACCCTTATTGATTCACCCTTATGAACTTTTGCATTGTATAGGCTCCAGAGCTCTGGTCGCTGATTTTTTGGGTCCCATTGATGGAACTTATCACGAAATGAATAAATTCTTTCCTTTGCCCGAGATTTTTCCTCATCTCTTCTGGCACCACCAAAGGCAGCATCAAATTTATATTTTTCTAGGCCCGCAAGTAGAGCCTGTGTTTTCATAACATCTGTATGT
>JABJIE010000040.1 GCA_018661505.1 Lentimicrobiaceae bacterium | reverse complement strand
CTGGGTATGTATAGCTCCATCCTATGACCCATGTTGAAAACTTTATACATCTCATCCCAGGGTGTTCCTGATTGATCTTGAATTAGTCTAAACAATGGAGGAAGTTCAAACATGTTGTCCTTGATTATGTGAACATTATCCACAAAATGGAGAACTTTTGTTTGCGCACCACCACTGCAATGGATCATTCCATTTATATTGGACCTGTGTCCATCTAAGACTTTCTTTATCACAGGAGCATAGGTTCGGGTTGGCGATAACACTAGTTTTCCAATATCTATACCATCGATTTCAGATCTATCAGTGAGGTTCTTCTTACCAGAATATACTAGTGATTTTGGTACTAGATGGTCAAAACTATCAGGGTATCTATTTGCAAGGGTTTTTTCAAATACATCATGTCGGGCAGAAGTTAGACCATTGCTGCCCATACCTCCATTGTATTCATCTTCATATGTTGCTTGCCCGTATGAAGATAGGCCAACTATTACATCGCCAGGTTGAATATTATTTTCAATAATATCACTGCGTTTAACCCTTGCACTAACAGTTGAGTCAACAATTATTGTTCTTACAATATCTCCCACATCTGCTGTTTCTCCTCCGGTAAGAAATATGCCCACTCCCAATTGTCTCATTTTTTCTAAAAAGGCTTCAGTACCGCCTATTATTGCCGCAATTATTTCTCCTGGAATCAGATTTTTATTCCTGCCAATTGTAGATGATAATAATATATTATCTGTCACTCCCACGCACAATAAATCATCAAGGTTCATTACAATAGCATCCTGAGCAATTCCTCTCCATACGCTAATATCACCCGTTTCTTTCCAATACATATATGCTAGGGATGACTTTGTTCCTGCACCATCAGCATGCATAACATTGCAGAATTTTTCATCTCCACCCAGGATATCAGAAATAATCTTACAAAAGGCATTGGGAAAAATACCCTTATCTAGATTTGCTATTGCAGCATGAACATCTTCCTTAGAGGCGGATACTCCTCTCTGCATGTATCTTGATTTACTGGTCATTTATTACTTTGGAATTATGATAAAGTTACTTAACGCCTATCGTTAGCTTATTGGTTTTTGTGTTGTAGGAATATTTTCCAAATTTCTTTAAGAATCGATCGCCAAATACTAATCCATAATTTAATTTATAGTTAACCCTGAGCATAACATTTTCAACTTTCTGATTAGCTATGTTTATTTCCTTTATATTAATAATAGCCTTATTTGCTATTGTATTATTTGCAAGTATTTTCTCTGGATCACCCTCAAAGTCGTTTTTGCTTATGGCTCCCCACTTTAATAAATCCAATGCCTTGTCCAGTGAAATCATTGCATCAGCTGTTCTATCAAAGGCAAACTCCTCATTGTAACCATTGATAATGCATGTACTAATGTAAGTTCCCGTTTTTGGTGCTTCGGTAAAAACAATGGCATTGTCTTCGGGGTTAATAGCGATGTTAATTTTAGTAAGATCAATATTGGTGGCAGATGGCACATAATCTTTCCTTAATACCCTAAATTCTGTCCTACGATTAAGTTGGTGTGCGGCTTCTTTTTCTCCATTGCTAGTTAATGCTGCAATATAATCTTCAGTCATTGTTGTTCCTTCTGTGAATGGATAACCATCTCGTATAACATCTCTCTTAAGGGTTATGGGAACTCTCTCTCCGTATCCTTTAGCAACGAGTCGAGATGGTTCAATTCCTCTAACAATAAGATAATCCACAACAGATTGAGCACGCCGTTGCGATAATACATCATTTCGTTCATAACTATCTCGAGCATCAGTATGTGCTGCAAGTTCAACAACTATATTAGGATTGTCTCTTAGGGTTTGAATTAAACCTTGTAATGAATCTTGATATTGTGGTTTTAACTCCCATTTTGCGAGGTCGTATAATATCTCTGGCAATTCGATTGGTTCTGCAGGAATAGGTATTAGATTAAAATCCTTAACAAAATCCTTACTAAATTCTACTCCAACTGTAGTAAAAGTTCCCTTAGTATTGAAATAATTTGGTTTTGCCACAAGAACTTCATACATGGTATTTGTTTCCAATTGACTTTCTCCAAAACTATAAAACCCTTCATCATTGGTTCGGGTGGTTACGGATATCCCCGATGAGCCAATGAGTTGTACATTTACATCTCCCATTGTCATTAATGTTCTATCATCTCTAACGGTTCCGCTCAATGAAAATAATAGTGGGGGCTCTATGAAGTACCATATATCTTCTAGGCCTCGTGATCCTTTACGACTTGAACTTAAAAAACCATATTCATCAGTGGGATGAAAAACAATAGCAAAGTCATCTGAAATTGAATTTATGGGATATTTAAGGTTTTTCGGCTCTCCCCAATTTCCAGAGGTATCTATTTTGGTTACAAAAATATCCAAGCCACCCATTCCACCATGTCCATCCGAGGCAAAAAACAATGTTGTGTCATTTCTAAGGAAAGGAAACATTTCATCTCCTGGTGTGTTTATGGTTTCTCCCAAGTTCATCGGTCTACCAAAAGGTTCTGATTTTGAATCCCTGAAGGCAACCCATATGTCTTTTCCTCCCAATCCATTTCTTCTATTCGCTGCAAAGTAAATTACTAGCTCACCTTCACTTATGGTGGGTTGTCCGATTGTACTTAGTGTGTCAATACCAACCATCTCAACCATTTCAGCTTCTGACCATGTACGTCCTGTACGTCTTGCTTTATATATTTGACATCCGCTTTCCTTTTGCTGATCGTTTGGGCATCTTGTAAAATATATCGTATTGAACTTTGAGTTAAAAACAGCAGCACCTTCGTTTGCATTGGTATTTAGTTTTTCCGTTGCATCAAATAATACTGGTTCTGACCACTCATCTTTTCTGTCGATTTTTGCTACAAACAAGTCACTAAAATTTTGAGCTGTCCATTTGTCAGTTTCTTTCCCTGTGGCTCCTTCGCGAGTTGATGTGAAAACAATCTCATTATAGTTGTCCGTGGTATAAGCAGGGGCAAAATCAGCCTCCCTGGAGTTTATCTTCTTAACATTGGTAACTTCATATTTTGATGGGTTTGCTATCCATTCCTCAATTAGTGCTGTTGACTCAGCACCGTTTACACCTCTTGGATCTTCCGGAACTCTCAGTGCATATGCATTGTACTGATTAATTGCTTCATCATAATTTCCTGTCATTTTTAACATGTTAGCATAATGCAGCAATAATTCTGGGTTACGCTTGTCGTAATCGTTTTTAATGAGACGTTTGTAAGAAATAGAGGCTCGTTTAAAATTTCCAGTTAATCTGTAACATTCTGCTAGTTGGGCTGTAATCCTATTCTTTTCCTCTTTGTTCTTTTTAACTTTTGTATAGGCTTTTTTATACTTATCTATTGCAAGAGAATATTGTTGTTTTGAAAAGGCCTCATCAGCACTTTTAGCAGGATTTCGTTGTGCGGATACCGTAATAGGTATAGCAATCACAAAACTAAAAATCAAGAGTGTAGAAAACAACTTGTTCATGTGTAATTATTTTTTTATCTGTATTATGCTAATAACGTAATGTGCAGGTTTTTATTGAGAATCCTTTTTAGTTTCTTTGGTTTTTGGTATATCGGTCTCCTTATCCATGGAAGCTTTATATTCTTCGAGCCTTTTTTCTCTGTCAATTCTATCAGCTTCTCTGTTGATTTCTGTTTTAATATCTTCGGATGCATGTTTTATGTCGTTAATGAATTTTCCCAACCCTCGTGCTATTTCCGGAATTTTACTGGGTCCGAAAACAAGAAGAATTGCCAGAACAACTAACATTATTTCTCCTGCTCCAAAATCGAATAATAATAACCTCAAATTATAATTTATTTAAACAGAGCAAAAGTAAGAAAAATGATTACAATGATAATTTTAGAAACTCACGCTATAAAGCGTTGTATTATCCTATTTTTATTTTAAAGATTTTCTATTTTTGCCAAGGTATATGTTAAAAAATTGTTTTTCAATAAAATACTAAATAAAATTTGCTATGATTTTCAGAAACTTATTTCTATTGACTGTTATTATTTCAGTAACCATTTCATGTACAAATTATTCATCCGATGATAATAATTCCAATAATGTTGGTTATGTGGTAATTATGGATTCATCAATGACTTTAATGGAAGTTGCCAAGGCTAATAATATAGGTGAGCCATTTTTACGTTCCAAGCTCAATATTCCTAAGAAAATTGGTAAAAAGTATGATGTAGCTACCATGGCAAAGAGGTTTAAGTTTGATTTGGAGGATTTGAAAAAAATTATTGAAGATCAGAAGAATAAACAACTTAAAAGAAATAAATAAGTTAATAGTCATTCGCCACCTTCTTATTTAGAAAGACTAAAAATTTCATTCTCAACTTATGGATTCATGTTATTTTTTAGCAATGAATCAAATTGATTATCTACATTTGCTGCCTAAAACAAATAGATCTTAAGATATGTTCATTTTAATGTTAATAATATTTATTCTTGGGTATACTATGATTGCCCTTGAACACCCTTTAAAAATTGATAAAGCAGCTTCTGCTTTACTTACTGGAACTGTTTTATGGGGCTTATATGCTTTAAATGCAACGGGCCTTCTTGATTTGGGTTTAAGTCCTTCTTGGGCAATGGCAAAAACCATGGCTACTGATGTTATGACCTTTATCAAACCAAATGTTGATGAGGTACTTTATAATCAAGCATGGAAAGGTACGGTTGAAACAGCAAGCAATGTTATGCATTTTGTAAAACACGACCTTGATCATCATTTGGTGGAAATTTCAGAAATACTTTTCTTCCTACTTGGTGCAATGACAATAGTTGAAACTGTTGATCAGCATCAGGGATTCAAATTAATTACTGACAGAATCAGAACAACCAATAAAGTAAAATTATTATGGGTTCTTAGCATACTAACCTTTTTTATGTCTGCAACATTAGATAACCTTACCACAACAATTGTTATGGTTGCGTTATTAAGAAAACTCATTTCTGATCAGAAAACAAGATGGTTCTTTGCCTCGATGGTTGTTCTTGCTGCAAATGCAGGAGGAGCTTGGTCCCCAATAGGTGACGTAACTACCATTATGTTATGGATTGGAGGTCAGATTACGGCGTTAAGTATTATTACTAATGTCATTTTTCCAAGTGTGGTTACTATGGTGGTTCCCTTACTTATTATTACATTTACTGTTAAGGGTGAAGTTGAAAGACCAGTACTTGATAATGCTGATGAGAAGGATTTTACATCACATTTTGAACAAAAATTATTACTTATAATGGGTGTATGTGCTTTACTATTTGTTCCTGTTTTTAAAACGGTTACACATTTGCCTCCATATCTTGGAATGTTATTTGGCTTAGGAGTAATATGGCTCATAACAGAAATTATGCATAGAAATAAACCCCTGGAGGATAAGCGTAAATTAACTGTTATTGGTATTTTAAGAAAAGTTGATGTTCCAACAATTTTCTTTTTTCTTGGTATTTTATCAGCTGTTGCGGCCTTACAGTCAATGGGACATTTAAATGTTTTAGCTCAATTTTTGAATGACAATATGCAGAATATTTATGCAATTAATCTTGTGATTGGAGTACTTTCCGCAATTGTTGACAATGTGCCTCTTGTTGCTGGAGCGATGGGAATGTACCCCATTGTTGAGATGGGAACAACAGGTTTTCTATCTGACTTTGTGGTTGATGGAAAATTTTGGCAATTTCTTGCCTACTGTGCTGGTACAGGTGGAAGTATTTTAATAATTGGTTCTGCAGCTGGTGTTGCAGCTATGGGCTTGGAGAAAATAGATTTTATTTGGTATATGAAGAAAATTAGTCTCCTTGCATTGGTTGGTTATTTAGCTGGAGCTGGTGCATATTATCTTCAGATAATGGTTTTAGGACTTTAAAAAAACATAAAAAATTTTATAAGCCTCGACACTGTACGGTGCCGAGGCTTTTTTATAAAATTTTATTTACTGGTTGTGGCTTCTGTTACACTATTTTATAATTTTACAACTTTAAAAATAGATACAATGAATCGTAAAAATATTATTGTTCTTTCCGTTTCATTTCTTCTGTTAGTTTCTTTTATATGGTATTTCTCATCAGATTCGAGTGACTCTTCTGGAGTTATAATTGTTGAAGTCGAAGAAGGGGAGTTTATTATAGATGTAACCACAACAGGAGAGCTTGAAGCTCGCAGTAGCGAAGAGATTAAAGGGCCTAATCCAAATGGCCTAAGAAGTTCAAAGATTCACAGATATACGATTGAAGATATTGTACCTGATGGAACAGTTGTTGATTCAGGACAATGGGTTGCCACACTAGATCGTAGTGATCTTCAAAATAAAATTACGGATCAAGAACTTGAGGTTGAGAAGTTAGAAACACAATATGTAAAAACCCAGCTTGATACAACTTTAACACTCAGAGCAGCTCGTGATGAGTTAATAAATTTAAAGTTTACCCTTGAGGAAAAGCAGATTGTAGTTGACCAGTCAATCTATGAGCCACCAGCGACACAGCGACAGGTAAAAATAGACTTTGAAAAAACACAGCGATCCCTGTATCAAAATATAGAGAATTATGAAATAAAAAAGCAAAAGGCTCAGGCAGAAATGAGAGAAGTTGCTGCTAACTTAGAGAAAGCTAAGCGTGTTTTGAAAGAGTTTAACAAGCTCAAAAATGAATTTATTGTAACGGCACCAAAGTCCGGAATGGTTAATTATAAACGTGATTGGAATGGGAAAAAGATAGGCGTTGGTGGTCAGGTTAGTATGTGGGATAATGTAGTCGCAACCTTACCTAACCTGAGTGCAATGAACTCAAAAACATACGTTAATGAGATTGATATAAGTAAGGTAAAGCAAGGTCAAACAGCGATCATAGAAGTAGATGCCTTTCCAAATAAAAGCTTCACGGGTGTTGTATATGAAGTAGCTAATATGGGCGAACAAATGAGTAATAGTAATGCCAAGGTTTTTGAAGTTATTATTCAAGTTGATGGATATGATTCCGTAATTAGACCATCAATGACTACTAAGAACAGAATAATCACAAGCATAATAGATTCGGTTATTTTTCTACCCATAGAATGTGTTAATGTATCTGATTCTGTAAATTTTGTGTTCACTAGAGCAGGAAAAAAACAGGTAATTCCTGGTGAAATTAATGAAACAAGTATAATCATACATGCTGGCCTTGAGGTTGGTGATAAGGTGTATCTGATACCACCAGAAGGGGCAGACGAGTGGTCTCTTCACATGTTGGATCAAGACATAATTGATAAGTTTAAATTCCTGGATAAGAAAACCCAAGAAGCATCTGAATCATCCAATACTAAAAGACCGAAAAGAAAAGGAAAAAGAAATTTCAACGGAAAAAGAAAAAAATAGAGACTGGGAGATAAAGACAATTATGGAGAGATATTTCTTAATACTATCTATTTCACTTGAAGCGGTAATTACAAATAAATTTCGTTCTATTCTTACTGCATTGGGAATCATATTCGGTGTTGCTGCTGTAATTGCAATGTTAGCGATTGGTAATGGTGCTAGACAGGAAATACTGGATCAAATAAAACTTGTTGGACTAAATAATATTATAATTACTCCCAAATCACAAGCCCTTTCAGAAGACGATGCAGCCTCAGGTGATGAAGAAAGTAAGGAGATTAATAAAAAATTCTCACAGGGATTAACCATAAAAGATGCTAATAATATTTTGGAATCAATACCAACAGTTGAGAGTGTTAGCCCTGAGATAATATATACCACCCCCGCAATTAGAAAGGGTAATAATTTGATGGTAAATTTGAGTGGGGTAACGGATGACTTTTTTACGTTGTTTAATCAAGAACTAAAAAAAGGAAATTATTTTAGTGCTGAACAGATTGAAATGGGAGCTCCAGTATGTGTGATAGGTCCCGAAGTTGTAGCGAAACTTTTCCCAAAAACT
Organism: Lentimicrobiaceae bacterium; assembly: GCA_018661505.1. Classification (GTDB taxonomy): domain Bacteria; phylum Bacteroidota; class Bacteroidia; order Bacteroidales; family F082. Next base: position 36,835 of record JABJIE010000040.1, on the reverse strand, counting down.
AATCCAATTGGGCGACAAATTAAATGCGGTGCGATATGGTTGAAAGTTATAGGGGTTCTGAAGGGAGTTCCAGTAAGTAAAAAAGCCGAAGGTCTGGGAGTAAGCAGCTATAATAGAAATGTTTTTATACCCATAAAAACAATATTGATGAGGTTTAAGGATAGGTCACTTATGGCACAGTCGTCAATGATGGGAGGAGGTACTGTAATGTTTTTTGGAGGAGGCAGAATGGTTACTACAACATCATATGAAGCTTCTGAGTCTGATAATCAACTTAGTAAAATAGTAGTACAAGTAAAAGAGAGTTCTCAACTTGAGTCTACCACTGAAGCAATCGAACACATTTTATCAAGAAGGCATATGGGAGTTGACGATTTCGAAATTAAAATTCCTGAGTTACTATTAAAACAGGAGCAAAAAACAAAGGATATCTTTAATATTGTTTTGGGAGCAATTGCTGGCATTTCTCTTATTGTGGGAGGAATAGGAATTATGAATATAATGCTTGCCTCCGTGATGGAAAGGATTCGCGAAATTGGTGTGAGAAGAGCCATTGGAGCAACAAAAAAAGATATAATATTTCAATTTCTGGCAGAAGCAATGTTAATAAGTATTACGGGAGGCCTTATAGGAATACTGGTAGGTGTAATAATGGCCAATTTAATCACAGCATCCACAGATATTAAAACAATAGTTTCTTTTGGTTCTATTATGCTTTCCTTTGGAGTTGCTACAGGTGTTGGAATAATCTTTGGATGGTTACCTGCAAGAAAAGCTGCTGATCAAGATCCAGTTGAATCACTGCGTCATGATTAATTGAAATTTTCAAATCTACGATGGAACATCAATGTTATAGTGGTTTCCAATACCTTTAGTCCCATTGTCATTCCAGTCTCAATAACAAGAAAATCAAATTTATTACTCATTTAAAATAATTCAAGATAGGTAACTATTGCCGTCAGCAATCAAACTCCCAGTAAAACTTCCATGGGATCTTTTGCTCCAAAAATCATTCTCTCAGGATTTTCAAGGAGTTCTTTAACTTTCACAAGAAATCCTACGGACTCCTTTCCATCTATTATTCTGTGGTCATAGGACATAGCTATGTACATCATTGGGTGAATTTCAACCTTTCCATCAACAGCTATAGGTCTTTCAACAATATTATGCATACCTAATATGGCACTTTGTGGAGGATTTATTATGGGTGTAGACATCATTGAACCAAACACACCTCCATTTGTTATTGTAAAAGTACCACCTGTCATTTCCTCAAGAGTTAATTTATTTTCTCTTGCCTTGTTAGCCAGATTTTTAATCTCTTGTTCAATTTTTGCCAAGCTCATACTTTCAGCATTTCGCAGAATGGGCACAACTAAACCCTTTGGAGCACTAATCGCGATACTAATATCAACATATTCAAAGCTTAGAACTTCATCCCCATTAATTTGTGAGTTTATCTGAGGAAAGTATGCCATGGCTTCTGTTACTGCCTTTGTGAAAAATGACATAAATCCTAATCCTATACCATGCTGTTTTGCAAATACTTCCTTATATTTTTTTCTAATATTCATTATTGGTGTCATGTTAACCTCATTAAAGGTAGTTAACATGGCTGTTTCATTCTTAACACTAACCAGTCGCTGAGAAAGTCTTTTTCTCAGCATTGTCATTTTTGTACGACTACTTTCTCTGCCACCAGACCATGATGTTGAGATTTCAACAGACTTATCTGCACTTCTATTATCTGAAATATATTCGATATCTGCTTTTCCTATTCTATGATGCTGCAGGAAGTTGATGATATCCTTTTCACTCATGTCTTTTTCAGCCATTAATTTACGGGCAACAGGTGAAATATTAAGGTCTACTACGGGCATAGGTATCTCTGATTCCTCGTCTTTTGCCTCTGGTTCTTTTACCTCTGGTTCTTTTTTCTTGGGTTTTTCAACCACTTGCTCTTTTTCTGTTTCCTTCGAGGGTTTAGATTTTTTCCCTTTTGCTTTTGTGTCAATCTCACCAATTACTGAATCTATTTCTACAGTTTCTCCCTCTTGAACAAGTATTTTTAATTTACCTGTTGCTTGAGCAGCAATGCTAAGGGTAGCTTTATCAGAATCAATTTCAACAATATCCTGATTTTCCTCTACGTGATCTCCATTGCCAACTAGCCATTCAGCGATTTGGACTTCAGTGATGGATTCACCTGGGCTTGGTACTGTTATTTCAACTTTCATGGAAGTATCTTAGTTACAGTTATCAATTTATATTTATTTCAATGGTTTAGAGCCTGAATGAAACGTGCTCTCCATTTTATCTATATTCATTTCTTCTAACTCCTTTTCAAAGGATTTCCATTTATTTCCAATACAGCCCATCTTACACTCATCGTTTATATATGGGCAGTCACATAAACCAAATACTTTGTCTATGATCTTTTGTTGCCTTATGTTGTGAAATTTATGAGATCCTGTAGAAGGGCTTCCACTAGCAGGCCTTGCAACTACACTTATTTTAATCTCATCTGTAAGTTTGTTGAATACATATTCCCATGCTCCCATGTTTGAAGGCTCTTCCTGTACCCAATTATAGCTAGTTGCATTTTTATATCTGCTGAGTATTTCTTTCAATTGAATCATTGGAAATGGGTATAGCTGTTCAATTCGCACAATAGCTACTCTTCCATCAGCTATTTTTTCATTTTCCTGAAGTAATTCATAGTATATCTTACCTGTACACATTGCAATTTTTTCTACCAATTCAGGTTTGGTAGTATTATCATCTATTATTTCTTTAAAGCCACCAGATGTGAAGGCGGATGAAGGTGAAATACATTTTGGATGACGTAATAAACTTTTTGGTGTAAATACTATCAATGGCTTTCTAAATGGTCTGTATAATTGACGACGAAGGATATGAAAGAAATTTGCGGGTGTAGTGCAATTTGCAACTTGCATATTATTATCGGCGCACAGTAACAGAAACCTTTCCATTCTTGCACTTGAATGCTCCGGACCCTGCCCCTCATAACCATGGGGTAGCAGAACTACTAAGTCATTCATTACATTCCATTTATCCTCTGCACTGCTAATAAATTGATCAAAAATAACTTGAGCTGCATTAGCAAAATCGCCAAATTGAGCTTCCCATATTGTAAGTTTATTGGGTGATGCAAGTGAATATCCATATTCAAATCCTAAAACACCATATTCAGATAAACTTGAATTATAAATTTCAAATGATGCTTGATCCTCAGTTAAGTGCTGCAGAGGAATATATTTTTCCTCACTATTTTCTAAACTTAACACTGCGTGACGATGTGAAAAAGTTCCACGCTCAACATCCTGACCGCTGATACGAATAGGAATACCTGCTTCAACAAGGCTGCCATAGGCAAGAAGTTCGCCCATGGCCCAGTCAAATTTTCCACCATCTTCCAACATTTTTAATCTTTGGTTATGCAGTCGAACACTTTTTCTGAAGAACTTTTTATTGTCAGGTAATTCATTCAATTTTTTCACCAACCTTTTTAAAGTAGTCTTTTTTATTGATGTATCCGGTGATTTCAAAAAATCGTTTTCTTCAGCTTTTCTAATATCCTTCCATGTTTCAGAAAGAAAACTATCAATGGTTGTTTTTTTGGTGGTTTTACCTTTTACATAGTTTTCTTCAAGTTTTTCAAGGAACTGTGTTTCTTCTTTCTCACATGTCTCGGCATCAGTTATTCCTTCTTTAATGAGTTGATCCTTGTAGATTATATATGGGTTAGGATGTTTCTCAATGGCCTTGTATAATGTAGGTTGTGTAAATCTTGGTTCATCACCTTCATTGTGCCCATAACGACGATAACATAGGATATCTATGAATACATCTTTTTTGAATTTATTTCTAAACTCCATTGCTGTCTGAATACTATAAACCAATGACTCTGGATCATCTCCGTTAACATGAAAGACTGGAGAAAGAGTTGTTTTTGCAACATCAGTACAATATGTTGAAGATCTTGCATCAAGATAATCTGTTGTAAACCCAATTTGGTTGTTGATAACCAAATGAATGGTTCCACCTGTTGAGTAACCAGCTAAGTCTTGCATCTGTAGTACTTCGTATACAACACCTTGACCGGCTATGGAAGAATCGCCATGTATTAATATTGGAGCTATGTTACTGGCATCACCTTCATATATCTCATCAATTTTTGCTCGTGTGATGCCTTCAACTACAGGATCCACAGCTTCTAGGTGAGAAGGGTTTGGAGCAAGGGTAAATTTTATTTCTTTACCATTACTAGACTTTCTATTGATGGTGTATCCAAGGTGATATTTAACATCTCCAAGTAGACTTTCATTATCATACTCAACACCTTCAAATTCTGAAAATACATCTTTATACGGTTTTCTGAGAATATTTACCAATACATTAAGTCGGCCTCGGTGTGGCATTCCAATTATAAACTCTTTTATACCTGTCTCAGAACCTTTCTCCATAATCGCATCTAGAGCTGGTATAAGTGCTTCTGCACCTTCCAATGAGAATCTTTTTTGACCCGGAAACTTTTTTTGGAGAAAAAACTCAAAAAAGACAGATCTGCGCAATTTTTCCAGTATGTATAGTTTCTCATCATTTGAATATTCAGGACTATTTCTATGACTCTCAAAATGATGTTGAAGCCAAGTTACCATTTCCAAATCTCTTATGAATAAAAATTCTACGCCAATAGACCTGCAATATGTCTGCTCTAGGAAAGATATAATATCTTTTAGTTTTGCTCTACCTATACCAAGTTTATGACCTGCATCAAATTCCCTGTCAAGGTCTTTTTCAGTTAAATCAAAGTAATCTAAACTTAGCGAAGGTTTATATTCTCTTCTTTTACGAACCGGATTCGTTTTTGTAAATAGATGCCCTCTTCTCCTGTAATCATTTATAAGGTTAATCACTTTAAATTCATCTGATGATGATAGTTCAGAACTATTTGCGGAATAATTTTGTAATGCAAAATCCATTCCCTCAAAGAAACTTGCCCAACCTTCGTCTAATTCTGATGGATTTTCTTTATACTTTTTATAAAGCTCTTCTATGGTTGAAGGGTCTGAATTATTTAAGAAGTTGTATCTATCCATAACTGATAGTTAGTGTATGACTTTTAGACCTTATTAGTTTGTAATTACTGCTGTTTCTTGTTAATTTAGAAAGATTCAAAATAGTGATTTCGATTAAAAAAAATCCCGATTTACCAACATCGATTGGTATCGGGATTATTATAAATTATATCTGTTTATTCCGGATGAATTGCTTCAACTGGACAAACATCAGCACACGCACCACAATCAGTACAAAGATCCGGATCAATTACATAAATATCTCCTTCTTCTATTGCTTCCACCGGACATTCATCGAGGCAGGTGCCACAGGCAGTGCAGTCATCTGTGATTATATAAGCCATATTGCAGTATATTTAATTTAATAATTACTCTGCAAATATAAAGTTTTGTTCAATACACAATATTTTTCAGGTATTTTTTAGGGTTATTTGAAATTAATCTAAAATATGTTAAAACATGCACCTTGTTTATAACTAATTATTGCTAAAAATTCGCTTGTAAATTTATATCATAAAAATTATAAAAAATGAATTATTCTTGCGAATTTGATGGCAATATGAATCATTTCGTATTTAGAATGATTATAGATAGTTAATAATTGGCTTTTATAACGATTTAAAAAAGTCATAAAGAGCAATAAATAAGGCGTTTAGAGCCTTTGTGGCTTTGGTGCAAATGCTTGATTTTGGTGGTTAAAAATATTAATTATTTAACAGAATCTAAACCAAAATAGCTTTAGTTTTGTTGAATAATTTAAACTAAAAGCACACATGATATCAAATAGGAATAAAGTGGTTGAATTGGAGCATGCTGTGATAAGGTTCGCAGGAGATTCTGGAGATGGTATGCAGCTCACGGGTGGATTGTTCTCAGATTCAACAGCATTTGCAGGTAATGACTTTGCGACATTCCCAGATTACCCGGCTGAGATAAGAGCTCCACAAGGCACTGTTGCTGGTGTTTCAGGATTCCAAATACGTTTTGGTAAAACTGACATACATACATCCGGTGATCTTGCTGATGTTCTGGTAGCTATGAATCCTGCTTCACTTAAGGCTAATATGAGATGGATAGCCAACGATTCTATCATAATTGTTGATACAGATTCATTTATTGAAAAGAACCTCAAAAAGGCAGGTTATGAAACTAATCCACTTGAGGATGGCTCATTAATTGGTCATTTGGTTGTTAAGGTTCCTCTTACAACTTTAACTCGTGCAACAGTCAGGGATCTTAACATAGATAATAAGACATCCCAGAAATCAAAGAATATGTTTGCACTGGGGTTGATATTCTATATGTTTAATCGTGACTATACCAAGACATTCTCATTCTTTGAAACTAAGTTTAAATCAAATCCTCTTATTGTACAGGCCAATAAGCTTGTTTTAGAGGCCGGATTTAATTTTGGAGATACCATAGAGGCATTTGCCAATACTTTCAAAATTGAACCTGCACCTTTACAAAAGGGAAAATATAGGAATGTTACAGGTAACCTAGCAACAGCTTGGGGCTTTCTTGCTGCATCAGAAAAGTCTGGTCGAAATTTATTTTTGGGATCATATCCCATAACACCAGCATCTGAAATATTACAGGAATTGTCAAGGCACAAGCAGTTTTCTGCAGTTTCTTTTCAGGCTGAGGATGAAATAGCAGGTATCGTTTCCACAATAGGTGCAAGTTTTGCTGGAGCATTGGCAATAACAACAACATCAGGGCCAGGATTTTCTTTAAAAAGCGAAGCTATTGGCCTTGCTGTTATAACAGAGCTTCCAATTGTAATAGTTGATGTTCAAAGGGGAGGACCATCCACGGGATTGCCAACTAAATCTGAACAAAGTGATTTAATGCAAGCATTATTTGGACGAAATGGAGAGGCGCCTTGCATTATTATTGCAGCTCAAAGTGCTTCTGATTGCTATTATTCTGCCTACGAAGCATCGAAACTTGCAATCGAGCATATGACACCAGTTATTTTGCTATCCGATGGATCAATAGCAAATGGATCTGAGGTTTTTAAAATTCCAAAAATGAAGGAGATGCAGCCCATCGAGACTCCTTTGGTTGAGGCAAATGATGATAGTTATCAACCATACTTACGTGATGAGAAGAAACTTAATAGACGGTGGGCGTTACCGGGAACTGAGGGATTAAGACATAGAATTGGTGGATTGGAAAAGGAAAATATTACTGGTAATGTTTCTATGGATCCACTTAACCACCAGTTAATGACCGAGCTTCGTGAAGATAAAGTTAAATTGGTATCCAACTATATACCTAAACAAGAAGTTATAGGTGGAGATATTAGTGATTTATTGGTTATAAGTTGGGGAGGTACCTATGGTGTTTTATTAACAGCAATCGAAAAATTAATAGAAGAAGGCAAATCAGTAAGCTTAGCACATTTTAAATACATAATGCCATTACCAAGAAATACCAAAGAAGTGCTTTCCAGATATAAGAGGATTCTAGTGTGTGAAATAAATATGGGACAATTTGTTAATTATTTGAGAATGCAATTTCCCGAATTCAGTTATGAACAATTCAACAAAGTACAGGGACTGCCATTTATGGTTGTCGAGATAACAGAAAAAGTTAATGAAATTCTAAATGACTAATTTGATGGAAAATACAATTGACACGAAAGAACTTAATCTAACTAAAAAAGACTTTGAAAGTGATCAGATGGTAAAATGGTGTCCTGGTTGCGGAGATTATGGGATTTTAAGATCATTGGAAAATGTATTTCCATTGTTGGGAATTCCGAAGGAGGATTTTGTTGTTGTTTCAGGAATTGGTTGCTCATCAAGATTTCCATATTACATGAATACATATGGTATCCATGGTATTCATGGCAGAGCAGCAGCCCTCGCAACAGGAATAAAACTTACAAATCCTAAACTAAGCGTTTGGATGATTTCTGGTGATGGTGATTCAATGGCAATTGGTGGTAATCACTTTATTCACATCGCTAGGCGAAATCCAGATATAAATTATTTGATGTTTAATAATAAGATCTATGGATTGACCAAGGGACAGTTTTCTCCCACAACACCATTTGGCTCAAAAACAAAAACCTCGCCACAAGGCACTTATGAAATACCTTTTAATCCAGGCGAATTGGTAATAGGTTCCCAAGGGAAATTCTTTGCAAGAGTTCCTGACACAAACTTGAAATTGATGTCAAAGATCTTTAAGGAAGCGGCAGAGTTTAAAGGTACATCGATTGTTGAGATTCTTGCAAATTGTATCATTTTTCAAAATAAAATACATTCAATGATAACAGGTAAAGAAACCAAGGAAGAGTATCAACTTGTTTTGGAACATGGAGAACCAATGCTTTTTGGAAAAGATCTTCAAAAAGGTCTAATTCTGGAAGGTACACAATTAAAAGTTGTTGAACTTGGTAAAAATGGTGTAACAATAGACAAAATATTAGTTCATGACTCAGGTACCCATGACCCAGGTATTCATATGATGTTGGCAAGTATGGCACCTCCAGAATTCCCATCAGCAATTGGAGTCATAAGAGCTGTTAAATCTGAAACATTCGATGATAATGTATGGGCATCCATTGAATACGAAAAAGATAATACATCAATTACCAATGTTGATGAGCTCTTAAACAGTGGTAATACATGGGAAATAGATTAATTTTTCATTTAGTGGCTATTAAATACTAAGATTTTTTAATTTTAGCGACTATTTAAGTGAGGCAAGCTTTTTTTTGCTGTGGCTTTTATCAATAATAAAAAATAAATTTACTCGTTGAAGCTATACTATAATTAACAATTATGACAAGAGGTTTACTATTAATACTTACTGTAATAATCGCTTTATGCTACAGCAGCTGTAGTACTGATTTTGATATGTATGCTGAATATAAGGATGTAACCATTGTATATTCAATTGTAGATATGGATGATGATACAACTTGGGTGAAGATTACAAAAGCATATACCGGTCCTGGCAATGCATTACTTCTCGCACAGAATCCAGATTCAAGTAACTATCCTTACAAGTTAAATGGTGTAATAACTGGTAAAAAAAATGGAGTTCTGTCTGAACCACTGTTACTGGATACTATTACCATAACAAATAAGGCCACAATCGATACTATAATAAATAGCGATGGTGATACAACTGTCTTGAATCCATTTTATGCACCAAACCAGTTGATGTATTTCACGTCTACAAAATTGAACAAAGATTACGTCTATTCTCTAACAATTGAAAAAAATAACGGTGAAACATTGTCATCTTCAACGGGTTTGGTAAATAATTTTTCAGTGAGCAAACCTGTCAATCGAATTGTTTTTTCAGAAACAGCAGATAATTCAATCGAATGGACCGCTCCCAAAAATGGAGTTATGTTTGAAGTTAGCTTAAAATTCAATTATACTGAATATGCTCCAGGATATTCCGACACACTTAATAAATCAATTTCTTGGTATGTGGGAACTAGAAATGCTAAAACATCTGATGGTGGTGAAAGTATGGATGTAAGTTATTCAGGCCCATATTTCTATAGCCTTCTCGTTTCAGAGCTTCCAGATGTGCCAAATGTTACAAGATGGGCTGGAAAAGTAGACATTACAATTGCTTCAGGATCACAGGTTCTAGCAACCTACCTAGACATAAACTCAGGTGGAGCCTCCTTGCTAGAAGAAGTTCCTGTTTACTCCAATATTGATGGTGGAACTGGTATATTCGCATCCAGATACACAACTACCAAAGAAATACAATTGTCAACAACAACAGAAAGAAATTTAATTGAAAATTATAACTTAGGTTTTAAGTTTAAGAATTAACCACATAGATTTTTTATCCTAATTTCATCTTTTTTCCCGCACACAAGTATTTCTGCCTTTTTGTCACTTTTGTCTATTATTAGTTCATTAGTAATAATTTACATCAAAATTTACTCACCTATAAGTGTTTGGCATAATCATTGACAAGTATTATTTAAGAAATTAAAAACTAGAAATAAAATATATTAGAATTATGGGAAAAATAATTGGAATCGACTTAGGAACAACAAACTCATGTGTTGCTGTAATGGAAGGAAATGAGCCAGTTGTAATACCTAATAGCGAAGGTCGTAGAACAACCCCATCGATTGTAGCTTTCACTGAGAATGGTGAACGCAAAGTTGGTGAGCCTGCAAAGCGTCAGGCAATCACCAATCCGGTTAACACTGTTTACTCCATAAAACGTTTTATGGGAAACCGTTATGCAGAGATGGGCAAGGAGATAGGGCGTGTTACCTATAAAGTAGTTAAAGGTGACAATGATACTCCACGAGTTAAAATTGAAGATAGACTATATTCACCCCAAGAGATTTCTGCAATGGTTCTTCAAAAAATGAAGAAAACTGCTGAGGATTATCTTGGTCAAACTGTTTCAGAAGCAGTTATCACTGTTCCTGCATATTTTGATGATTCAGAACGTCAGGCCACAAAAGAGGCTGGAGAAATTGCAGGTCTAACAGTTAAAAGAATTATAAATGAGCCCACAGCTGCTGCACTAGCTTATGGTCTTGATAAGAAAAAAGAAGATGCAAAGGTTGCAGTATTTGATCTGGGAGGTGGTACATTCGATATCAGCATTCTAGAGCTAGGAGATGGTGTGTTTGAGGTAAAATCCACAAACGGTAATACTCATCTTGGTGGCGATGATATTGATCAAGTTGTCATAGACTGGCTAGCAGATGAGTTTAAGAATGATGAAGGTTTAGATCTTAAGAAAGATCCTATGGCTCTTCAGCGTTTAAAGGAAGCTGCTGAAAAGGCTAAGATTGAATTGTCAAGTACTACGGAGACCGAAATCAACTTGCCTTACATTATGCCGGTTGATGGTGTTCCAAAACACCTTGTAAGAAAATTAACTAGAGCTAAGTTTGAAATGTTGGCTGATAAACTCTTTCAGGACACAATGAAACCCTGTACAGATGCACTTAAAGATGCAGGATTGAATGCTTCCGATATCGATGAAGTTATTCTAGTCGGAGGTTCAACCCGTATACCAGCAATTCAGGAAATTGTTAAGAAGATATTTGGTAAGGAACCTTCAAAAGGTGTAAATCCAGATGAAGTAGTAGCGCTTGGAGCAGCAATTCAGGGTGGTGTATTAACGGGTGAGGTTAAGGATGTTCTTTTACTTGATGTAACTCCTTTAACACTTGGTATAGAAACAATGGGAGGTGTTATGACAAAACTCATTGAATCAAATACAACCATACCAACAAAAAAATCAGAAACATTTTCAACTGCTGCGGATAATCAACCATCTGTTGAAATTCATATTTTGCAGGGTGAACGCCCAATGGCAAATCAGAATAAGAGTATAGGTAAATTCCATCTCGATGGAATTCCACCATCTCCTCGTGGTGTTCCACAAATTGAGGTAACATTTGATATTGATTCAAATGGTATTCTAAATGTTTCTGCAAAAGATAAAGCGACAGGTAAATCTCAAAGTATTAGGATTGAGGCTTCATCGGGATTATCAGATGAGGAAATCAAGAACATGAAAGCCGAAGCCGAAGCAAATGCTGACGCTGATAAAGTTGAACGAGAAAAAGTTGATAAATTAAACGCAGCAGATGCATTAATATTTCAAACTGAGAAGCAACTGAAGGAATACGGGGATAAATTACCTGATGATAAGAAAGTAGAAATTGAAGCTGCACTTGAAGAGTTGAGAAATGCTCATAAGAGTCAAGATCTAGATGCATTGGATGCTTCAATGGAAAAGCTAAATGGAATCTGGCAAACTGCAAGTGAAGCGATGTATAAAGATACAGAAGCACAACCAGGAGCAGCACCAGATGGACAGCCAGATGCAAATCCTGATGGAGGTTCACCAGGTGATGATGAAGTTACTGATGTTGATTTCGAAGAGGTCGACGATAAGTAGAGCTAAAAACTAAAATAACTAAAGAGCGTTGCATAATTGTAACGCTCTTTTTTTTTATAATTTATACTACAAGGTTAAAATGGGAATCATTTTTGTTTTGTTTTATAATCGCTAGCTAATTGTCAGATAGTGAGGTGGAAATAATAACAGGTTAAAATAAATATTGAGTTATTGTCTGGCGAAAGCATAATTATAATCTTAAAGATTTAAAAAGTATCAACATATGTTAATAACTATAACCGGTTTTTTTATAAAAAAATAAAGTAAAAAAGGTAATTTAGAAGCCCTTTTTAACTTAGAAAGTAAACTAATTAAATATTTTATTTATGAAAAAATTTACGATTTTTATATCACTTATCTTGCTTTTTAGCTTGTTTGATGGAAATTCTATTTATGCTCAAAACCTTGCCTTGAATGGTGGATTTGAAAGTTGGACAGTTAATGGAGCAGCTGGGCCTGCTGATGATTGGTCTTTATCCTCTACAAGCAGCACAGGAGCTCAAGAAACAACAAATGTTCGAACAGGATCTTATGCTACAAACCTTACTTGGACAACTACTAGTACCATTAGGTTTGAACAAACAGTAGCAATTACAGCTGGTAATAATTATAATTTTTCATTTTGGGCGTTAGATAATGATCCTGCCGGAAGAGTTAGAGTGGCAGTTCGCTGGTATGATTCTGGTGGATCATTTATAAGCGGATATTATGGAGATTATTCATCTGATAACTCAAGTTGGCAGCAGCTTAGTAGTGGGTCACAAACCGCTCCTGCGTCAGCAGTGGATGCTCACATAGAAATTAGGGGTTATGATGTTAGTTCTGGATGGTCAGGTTCTGCAACTGTATATCTTGATGATGCTGAATTTGTTCAGATAACTTCGCTTGAAATAAGTAAAGCATATGCAATAAGCGAAACGGCTGTTGATGTGGTTTATTCTGCATCCGTAAGCTCTGTCAGCGCTACTGATTATTCGCTTACAGGAACTGCATCTATCACATTTTCTGGTGCTAGTATCGATGGTTCTGATAATACTCTAGTGCATCTTACTGGCGCATCTGTCAATATGGTTGGAGATATAACTGTTGATAATCTTGCTGATGCTGCAAATGCCGACAATTATGATTTCTATGCTGGTATTATGCCGATTTATTATACCAATACCACTAATCCAACAGGTACCATGAATAATTCTGAATTGGCAACATTTAGTGGAATAATAAGTGCCAATGATGAGTACAACAATGTGTGGATTAGCGATGCAAGTGGTGCATATAATGGAGTTCTAATATATAGTAGCAGCTTTGATGCACTTGTTGATGTGGGGGATGAAATTCTTATGACTGCTGACAGGACCACATACAATAACCTGTCTGAACTTGAAAACCCAGAATTAATTTCAACAATAACAACAGGAAATACTCCCTATGGACCGGATGTAATTCCTGGATCTGATATTGACCAGTCCATTTCTGCTGATACAAACCCAGGTGAAAAATGGGAAGGTCAACTCGTAAAAATAGAGAACTTCACAGTTGACTCATATGTTGATTATGACTACACTTGTAGTTGGTCTGATGGCTCAACAACTTATTATTTTCATGTTGGAGATAATGTAGATTACCACCTGAATAATGTTACTTTAAATGTTGGTGATACATACTCAAGTATAACGGGTGTTGTTGACTGGGCAGGTTCTGGACCTTATTACAGGATTAACCCTCGTCAACAATCTGATGTTGTAGCTAGCTCAGCCACCGCTCGTATAGTTGGATCAATGCAAGGTTGGAATACAACTGACCCTGATTATGTAATGTCTTTAAATGCAAATGGTTTGTACGAGCTAACCAAAACATTATCAGCAGGAGATTGGGAATATAAGGTTCTTGAGGGTGATGACTGGGGACAACCAAATTATCCAGCAACTAATCAACATGTTATTTTAACTGGTTCCGAAGATGTGACATGGAAAGCTAATATCACAGCAGAATTAGTAACCCACACTTTACCAGTTGTAGCAGGTAACTTTATGTCAGTTATCGGAGGTAATGACTGGGACCCAACCGAATTGATGGGAGAGATGTCGGATCCAGATGGAGATGATATTTTCACATTAGAATTGACAATTCCAGCAGGTAGTTATGAGGCTAAAGTTACACTTAACAATAATTGGGACCAAAGTACAGGTGGTAATGTAGCTTTTACAACAGATGGAGTTAATCCAACTACATTCACCTACGATTTCCCAAATAATCTAACTACAATATCAGGTCCACCGCCACCATCTGCTACAGTAACATTTATTGTTGAGGACACCATAAATAAAAATTACGACGGATTTTATCTTAAAGGTTCATGGGATACCAATGGCCAATATGATCCTTCATGGGGTGGGGGTGTAGAACATTCTCAGTTTTATGATGATGGTACTCATGGTGATGCTGTTGCCGGTGATAATATTTGGACTTGTCAGCAAGATCTTGTTGTTGATGGTGGATCCAATACATGGGAATGGGGAGTTAATGATACAGAGCATTTCTGGATTGCTGGTAATTGGCAATTTACAGTACCAGATCAAAACCCACAAACTCAAATATGGCTTGTGCCTGATGTGGAAGATCTTGTAATTAATGAGATAATGTATAACTCACCGGGTACTGATGAAGAGTGGATTGAATTATATAATAACTCAGATCAGGCTATTAATCTTGAAAACTGGAGAGTTTGTGATAATGACCAGGCCCATCCTAATATTGTAATTCCCGCAGGTTACGGAATAGATGCAGGTGCCTACTTTACAATATCAATAGCATCTGGTGGTAATTTTCCTTTTACCCCTGATTTTGACGGAACAGGAAACTTTGGTCTTAACAATGGAGGTGATGCGGTTAGATTATGGAGAGCTGATAATCTCCTAGTTGATGTTGTTGACTACGACGATGGTTCGCCATGGCCAACTCAACCTGATGGTAATGGCCCATCATTATCACTTATTGATCCAAGTTTTGATAATGCCCTAGGAGAAAGTTGGGATGCAAGTCTTCAAGATGGCGGAACTCCAGGAGCTGAGAATTTTCCTCCACTACCATATACTATAGTTACTTCTCCAAATGGTGGAGAGGTGATTACTCAAGGAGATATGTTTACAATAACCTGGGAATATGATTTATGGACAGGTGATATTGATATTCTTCTAACCAAGGAAGGGAATGATCCTGAACTTATAGTATCTAATATTTCTGTTGGAGATTTAAGTTATAACTGGACTGTTATGGCCACACAACAACCGGGTAATGACTATAAAATACTAATCCAGCCTACGGATCCTCTAAACCCCAGTGATGATAGTGATGATTATTTCCAAATTAATGAAGCGGTTTATATTCCTAATCTTGTAATCACAGAAATTATGTACAATCCTCCAGAATCAGGAGGTGACTCACTCGAGTTCATAGAAATCTATAATAATGATGATATTGCTGTAGATATGGATGGATATTCATTTACTGCTGGAATTGGATTTACTTTCCCAAGTGTTATGTTGAATCCATCTGAATATTTATTGGTGGCAATAGATTCAGCAGCCTTTAATGGCACATTTGGAGTTACAGCACTTCAATGGACAGATGGTGCTTTGAGTAACGGTGGTGAGTCAATTGAACTTAGCGATAGTTACTTGAATGTAGTTGATTCCCTAACTTATGATGACAATATGCCATGGGATACATTGGCAGATGGACATGGTCCATCTCTAACATTATGTAATCCTGATGCAGATAATTCAGCAGCTGAAAATTGGACTGCTTCAGTAAATTTTGCGGCAGTGAATGCTGATGGAGATTCCATTTATGCTACCCCAGGATTTGAATGTCAAGTGATGTTTATGCCGGGTTTTTCAGCTGATGTAACATATATATCAGTTGGTGAAAGTGTAATATTTACAGACGAATCAATAGGAGAACCAACAGAGTGGATATGGACTTTTGAGGGAGGAACACCAGATACATATAGTGGACAAACGCCACCACCTATTGTTTATAATGAAGAAGGAACATGGGATGTTAACCTATATATATCAGATGGGGTAAATAGTGGCGATTTAACCTACTATGATTACATCGAGGTAGTAAACTTTTCGCCTCCAACAAACCTTCAAGCAGAAGTTGGTCCTGAGGATGATGTGCAGCTAACTTGGAATGCTCCTGTTTCTAGCAGTTATTCAGATGATTTTGAGTCATATGAAGACTTTGTACTTGATTTTTCACCATGGACTAATATAGATGTTGATGGCAGTACTACTTACGGTATGACAAATGTCGCTTGGCCAAATGCATATGATCCACAATCATTTATAATATTTAATCCTAGTCAGACAGTTCCACCAATTGATGATTTAGTTCCTCATTCTGGTAATAAGCTTGCTGCTTGTTTTGCATCAGTAACGCCAGCTAATGATGATTGGATGATATCACCTATGACTAATATATCAGCAAGTCATAGTGTAACCCTATGGGCAAAATCATATACAGATGAATACGGGCTAGAGAGATTTAGAGTCGGAGTATCAACAACTGGTACAGATCCTTCTGATTTTACAATTATATCATCGGGAGACTATATTGAGGTTCCAGCAGATGAATGGACAGAGTATACTTTTGACTTGAGTTCTTATGCTGATCAAAATGTTTATGTTGGTATACAATGCGTATCTAATGATGCATTTATATTATTAGTGGATGACTTCTCCATTGGTGCCTCAAAATCAACATTTGCATTTAATAATATGACAAGTGGTATTGGAAGACACTCAAAGGATATTAGTTTTACCTCAGAGCCAACATCAACTTATGTTGAATCAATAAGTACTAATCGTAATGTAGCTGCTAATCTACTAGGATATAATGTATACAGAGATAGTGATCAGATTAATGCATCACTTGTTGAGGTAACTGAGTATAATGATCCAGAGCCTACAATCGGCTCACATGATTATTATGTTACTGCAGTATATGATGGTGGTGAATCGGGGCCTTCAAATGTTGTATCAGTTATAGTTACAAGCATCTTAGAAAATGAAGATTCTAAAGTGAATGTATATCCAAATCCAACTGATGGAGAATTTGTAATTGAATTTGATTCTCAGGTAACAGCTGATATTCAACTAATTGATATTACTGGAAAAAATGTTTTTAGCACAACGTTAATTCAATCTGAACAGATTAATATCAAAGACTTACAAAAAGGACTGTATTTTGTAAGAATTTTGGATATCACAAATGATAATTTAACAATCAAAAAATTGGTTGTTAAATAACACAAAAATTTTAGTATAAAAAATACAAACCAGGTACAAATATGTACCTGGTTTGTTATCTAATTCAATAAAATAATTTTTTAACTTAATAAATATGAAAAAAACAATTTTACTCTTATTAATGTCTATCGCTATCACTGGCTTAAATGCTCAAAACCTTATGGTGAATGGCGATTTGGAAAGCTGGGATAACTCAACTACTCCTACTGGATGGGATGTTTTTGATAATGTTACTCAGGATGATGTAGTTGTATTCGAAGGAATTTATTCTGCAGCTCAAATGTCCGACAATAGTTCTCAAAAATTACGTCAGGATGTATATAATATAGTGGGTGGACAAGAATATACTATCAGCTACTATTACCTTGATAATTCCACAACAGCTAAGACAAGGATATGGTCATACTGGATGGATAATGGAACATACCTTGATGATGATGAAGAAGTTTTAAGACCATCTGAATATAGCGTTGAAAATTCAGAGTGGCAACATTATTCGGTAACATTGACAGCTCCTTTAACAGCCAATGAATTTCGATTTGATGTTAGAACATACAAACAAGACGGTGCTTTTGGAGGTATTAACTATTTCGATGACTTCTCAGTTTCAGGTCAAACAGTTATTTATCCTGAACCATCAAACTACCCCTCAGATTTTAGTGCTGCTGTTTCTGGTTTAAGTATTGATGTTACTTGGACAGATGCCACTGGTGATCAATTACCTACTGGATATTTAATATTGGGAGAGCAAACAGCAAATCCTGTGTTTGTAATACCAACGGATGGAATACCTGTTGATAATGATATGGATTGGTCCGATGGAAAAGTTGCAGTAAATGTGGGATACGGTGTAGGTAACTACTTGTTTAGTGCACTCTCCACAAATCAAGCATATTCTTTTATTATATTTCCTTTTACAAATACAGGATCTAACATTGATTATAAAAATGATGGAACACCACCTCAGACCTCGGGAACTACATCTGATGTTACAATGATACTACAGGAACCATTTAATAGTGATTTGGGTGTATTTAGTTCATACAGTGTTACTGGTGATCAAGAGTGGGAATGGGCAGATTATGGCGACCCTCCAGGATGTGCCAAGGGGAGCGGTTATTCTGGTGGCCCTGTAGTTAATGAAGACTGGCTAATATCTCCTGAATTAGATTTAGAAGGGTTTTCCAATATAACTTTTAGTTTTGATCATGCCAGAAACTATGGTACCAATGATGGCTTAGAAATTGTTATTTCAAGTGACTATAGTGGTAGTGGTGATCCAAACAATGCCAATTGGGATCTTCTTACCAGTTCATTTTCATTTCCTGTGACAGGCACTTGGACATTTATGGATGCAGGAACAGCTGACATAACATCCTACGCAAGTGATGCCGTATATCTAGCATATATTTATACAAGTACTTCTGATGATGCCGCTACTTGGGAAATCGATAATGTTGAAGTCCTTGGTATAATGTCAACTGGAATTATTGATAATTCCATGAATCAGATTGCCTTATTTCCTAACCCAGCCAGTAATTTGGTTAATATTGAATCAGATTCTGATGGTGAGTTAAGTATTTACTCAATTGGAGGAAAACTATTGGTTAGTAATCATGTTTCAATTGGAAATAACTCCATTGATATTTCAGAGTTAAATGCAGGTTTATATATCGTTAGAACTTTTGTAAAAGATGGTACTAGCCAATATGGTAAGCTGCTAGTAAAGTAATCAATAAGAATATATATTATAAGGACCTCTTTGCCAGCAAAGAGGTCCTTTTTTGTTTAGCTATATTTTTGACTTATACATTGTAACTATAATTGCAAACATTTTTTGTAATTTTATTTGTGCTTTTACGTTAAACACTAGATGATAAAACAAATTTTTACATTAATTGCAACACTAGTTGTAATTGCTTCTGCTTCGCAGTCATTGGATGCCATAAGGATTGAAGTTCCTGCTGACTTAAATGCGGAAGCATTTAATATAGAACCCCTAGGTAACAATGGTGTTATTATATTTTATGTAAGTAACGAGTTGGACTCAGAATCAAAGCGTAAGTGGTATTTTGGGTTATTTGATACTGATTTGAATCAGCAGTGGCTAAAATTTGTTTCATTGACGGATAACCTAGAGTATATAACAACACGGAAATCAAAAAATAAGATATATTTCCTATTCAAAAACTCAGCAAATGATAGGTCAGAAAGAGGTTATTATGAAATAGTTACCTATGAAATAAAAAATCAGAGCTTTACTAAAATAACAGGATCAATACCGGGAAAAGCTGAATATGCTGGTTTTGATATAATTGATGATATGGCATGTCTTGCTTTAAACCTAAAGAAGCGAGAAACAGACTTAGTATTCATAAATCTTAATAACGGAGAATTAACTCCGGTAAATATTGATAAGGGAATACCTGGTTTTATTCATAGTGTTTATTCAGAAACCAAATCAAAAAGGTTTTATATCGCCATGAAACAAAATGTTAATAGGAGATATATCAGTGAGCATATTCTAGCATATAGCAAATTAGGAGAAAAAATATTTAACCTAAAGATTTCCAATACTGAGCCTCTAAAGTATTTCGATGATTTTACTTTTATTTCAGATGGCTTCGAAGATGTATCCGTTATGGGCACTTACAGTATAATAACTGGTAAAAACCTTTCATTTAAGGATGTTGAAGATAATGATGAGGACAGAAGTGCTGGGATGTTTTTTTTGAATTTATCAGGACAAAATCAAGAAACTTTAAAATATCATGATTTTATGGGTTTTGAGAATATTACAGGAGCCATTGGAATTGATAATTTTAAAACATCAAAATTAACGGTTGACTCAGCTAATAGTGCAAAAAACATGGTTACTGTTGCATTTAATTTGAATAATCCTTTGGTTTATAGATCTCCAAATAGTAACTATATATTTTCTGTGGAAGTATATCAACCATACTATAGAACTGAGACTAGGATGGATTATGACTTTTATGGACGCCCTTATCCTTATACCTATAACATTTTTAGTGGCTATGATTTTTACGATGTAATTGTAGCTGGAATATCTGAGAAAGGTGACCTAATTTGGAGTAATGATTTTAGAATTGAAGATATGTTAACCTATTCCTTAAAGCGCAAATCTGTTGTCTTTAATGATGATAACTTTATAACCCTAGCATACGTTAACAATGGAAATGTAATATCACAAACTGTTGAAGGGCCTGCCGATATTGATAGAAATACAATGAAGATAGGTACTGACTTTCCACAAGATAAAGTTACCCAAGAAGAAAATAGCCATATCGTAAGTTGGTATGATGATGTATTTCTTATCTACGGATATCAGAAGTTAAGAAACAGAACTCTTGAGGATAAATCAACACGAAATATATTTTATATTAATAAGATTGCCTATAAATAACCCAATTAAACATGAGTAGGATTCTATTTATCTATAGATATTTTATATTTTTAATCAAGTCTCAAACAAGATATACTGTTCATTCTGAGTTTGTTTATGATTTTATAAATAATGTTTTGCGTGATAAAACAAAGTATAAAGATTATAAGTTACTTTGGGATAATCGAAACAAGCTTGCATCAAGTCAAGATCAAATAGAAACAGTTGATTTTGGATCAAAATCTGGAAGAAAGAGTTATAAGACAATCATATTACCGCTTAATAATATTGTTAAATCAAGATCACATTCTAAATCTAGAATGGAATTGATATACAGAATAGTAAAAAACCAATCTCCAGCAAATGTTCTTGAATTTGGAACTTGCGTTGGAGTAAGTTCTTTCTACATAAAGAAGGCATATCCTGAATCCAAATTCATTACAATGGAGGGGTGTGCTAATCTGGCGGCTAAAGCCCAGGATAACTTTTCCGAAAATGGATTCTCTGATGTGGAAATAGTTGTTGGTAATTTTGATAGTATTCTGAATGATATATTAAAAGGGTTTACCACGCTTGATTTTATATTTTTCGATGGTAACCATAGAGAAATTCCAACAGTTAGCTATTTCGAAAGTTGTGCAGAACTATCCAATGAAAATAGTATTTTTGTTTTTGATGATATTCATTGGTCCAAGGGAATGGAAAATGCTTGGAACAAAATAAAAGCAGATAAAAGAGTAAGTGTTTCAATCGACCTGTTTTGGTTTGGTATTTTATTTTTTAGAAAGGGAATTGAAAAACAGGATTTTGTGCTCAGATATTAATTTGAAAAATATATATAATGCCAAAAAATATAATTCAGTTTGAGGGTATATCTAGATTCTTTCATGTTGGAAATGAAGTTGTTAAGGCGCTACGTGAGGTTAGTTTAACAATAACGGATAATGAGTTTGTGGCCATAATGGGGCCATCTGGTTCTGGAAAATCTACAATGATGAATATTCTTGGTTGTTTGGATACTCCAACAGCGGGTAAATACTATCTAAATAATCAGGACGTAAGTCAAATGTCAGATAATGAACTTGCAGAAGTAAGGAATAGGGAAATAGGATTTATTTTTCAAACTTTTAATCTTCTACAAAGGTCTACAGCACTTGAAAATGTTATGTTACCCTTGATTTATTCAGGTATTAGTAAATCAGAAAGGCAAAGTAGGGCAGAAGCAAAATTAGATGAAGTACAGTTATCTGATAGGATGAAGCATAAACCAAATGAATTATCAGGAGGTCAGCGTCAAAGAGTAGCTGCTGCACGTGCATTAATTAATAATCCATCTATAGTGCTTGCTGATGAGCCCACAGGAAACCTAGATTCAAAGACATCCATCGAAATTATGGGCTTACTGGAAAATATACATAAGATAGGAAATACAATTATTGTAGTTACTCATGAGGAGGATATAGCACTGCATGCTCACAGAATTATAAGAATGTTGGATGGTAGAATCGCTTCTGATGAAAAAAATAAGACAATTCGTACAATCAAAGATTATGAAACTGTTGAGGAATAATTATTTTAAATTTTAAGCATTGAAGATTTATACAAAAACTGGTGATAAGGGTATGACTTCCCTTATTGGGGGTAAAAGAGTCCCAAAATATCATTTACGCATTGAATGCTATGGAACTATTGATGAGTTAAGTTCATGGATAGGGCTTATTCGTGATCAGGATATTTCAGAAAATATCAAGGAAGCATTGTTTGAAATCCAAGATAGACTTTTTACCATTGAATCATTGTTGGCATCTGACTCTCAAAATGAGTCTAATCTGCCAGGATTGGATGAAAAAGATGTGAAATTCTTAGAAAAACAAATAGATCATATGAATGAGAATCTTCCTGAATTAAGCTCTTTCCTTATACCTGGGGGAGATACTATTGTCTCTTATTGTCACATAGGAAGAACGGTGTGTCGTAGGGCTGAGAGGTTGGTGTTGAGATTAAGTGAGGAATATGACATCAATAATCTAGTACTTGTTTATCTAAATAGGCTATCTGACTACTTATTTATTCTGTCTCGCAGAATCGGTCATAATCTCGGCGTGTCTGAAAATCTCTGGAAACCCCGAGTGTAGAGGGATTTAAACATTTTTATTATTTATTTGGATTTTTTTAAAAAACGATTACTTTTGCAAAAAAATTAATTTAAATGTATTGGACTTTAGAGTTAGCATCAAAGTTAGAAGATGCACCATGGCCAGCAACCAAGGATGAGTTGATTGAATGGGCGATACGTACAGGTACAGCCTTGGAAGTTGTTGAGAACCTAAGGGAGATTGAAGACGAAGGTGAGGCATACGATCGCATAGAAGATTTATGGCCTGACTATCCTACCAAAGAAGATTTCTTCTTTAACGAAGATGAATATTAAAATATTTCAAAAACAAGAGATGGGCTTCATATTGTGTAGCCCGTTTTTTTTCCTTTACTTTTTACTATTTCTTTTTGCAAATTAGCAAAGTATGACTCACTCCAATGTCTTTAATTACTTTGTCCACATAAAAATTTGACATCTCCAAAAGTTCAATCATATCATTAGAATGATACATCTGACTATTTCCATTTGCGATTGCTGTAAAATAAAGTGATGTCGCATGCAGACTATATGTTGATGCTTCAAATGCCTGCATATCCCAATACGTTTCTAGGATATATAAAGCACCTTTACTATCGAGGGCAGCAAATGATCTGTTAAGCAGACCAAGAATTTCTTCTTTTGAGAAACAATCTAGAAATTGACTCATCCAAACAATGTTATTACCCTTTGGAAATGGAATGTCATTATTGAGTAAATCAATTGAATGTGTACTTATTCTATCAGTTAAACCTTCATCTTTAATATTTTTATCTGCCTCTTCAATTTGACCTGGAAGATCCAGAATTGTCATATGTACATTATCAATATTTTTAGCACAGAATATGGAAAATTTACCTGTATTACCACCAACATCAAGGATGTAGTCGGGGTTGTTAGATTCAATGTGTTCCAGTAATTCTGGGAATGCTTGGTCAGAGTAGTAATGGTCAAATGCAAACCAACTTTTTCTCACGTGATTAGGTAGTTCTGACAATGCTTCGTAAACGGTAGCCCAATCTCCGAAAACCTTCAAACCTTCTGGCTTTCCATGTTTTATGGATTCTTCAAGATGGTTCATCCCCAAATAATTAACATCTTGGGTAAAATCCATATTAATTCTTGTTAACTCATCGGCAAGAATAAAATATCCTGTTTTAGTTAGGTAATATTTTTCATCTTTTACGTAAACCATTTCTAGGCTTATGGCGGCCTCAAGTAATACTTTAACACCGTAAACTGATAGTTCAAGATTTTGTGATATTTCTTCAACCCCAGAGCCATTACGTTTATTTTTTAAGAGATAAGCAAGAATACCCAGATTCCTTAGAGCTCTTGCTGCTTGAAACATAATGGGAGCAAAGGCTATTTTTTGCGCATCAAATTTTGCTTGTAATGCTGATTTTGAATCTGAACCGTAATCTTTCATTGTAAACTCTTTAATTAATTCCAAAAATAATAATAATTAAACCATTGTTCTGGGTGTCTTATTAGCGCCTTTTCCATTATTGATGTGTAATCCGTTATAATTTTTTTTAGCATTGATTCCCGCTTCTCTAGATTACGTGAGTTAACATAGAGTTTTGGTGAAGTGGATGAAAAATGATAGTGTGTATTAGATTCTTTCATGGCGGTTACAAATACTACTGGCTTATTGTATTTAAGAGCCAGATAAAATGGTCCTGTGGGAAAGTTAGCAGGTTTGCCAAGAAAATTACTCGTTATAAATTTTGATCCTTCTAGAAACCTGTCTCCATGAATTGCTACAATCTCCTTTGCAGCAAGAGCATCTTTAATACTAAATAGATGAGACATGTCATCCCTAATGGGTATAATATTTAACTTTTTGTGCTTCATGGCACTGTCTAGCATAGCTTTTATCCGTTTATGCTCGGCTTCAAGCATTACTATATGAACTTTAGTATTAATCCTATTAAGCAAATGGCCAGCTATTTCCCAGTTTCCAATGTGAGCACTAATTATAAGCCCTCCCTCATTATCAGCCAAAAAGTTTAAATGTTCTTCGCCTTCAAAATCAAATGTAAATTTATTTTTTATGCCAGCCATGAGGACAACTTTGTCAATAATTACCTTACCGAAGGTTATGTTGTTAATGAATAGATACCGGATTGATTTAAATATTCCAAATCCAAGTACATTATTGAAATAGAAATACATGGGCTTCGTGGCTTTGCGGGTAAACAAAACAAAGTATGTTGCCACGAAATATAAAAGAAAATAGGCGGATTTTATTCCAAAGGAATTAAGTAAAAAAAGAAATATCCGGTAACCGGTAGTTCCACCTCGTGTTTTGCCTTCCCAGGATGACATTACTTATCTGAATGTTCAACAATGTAATCGTATAGATCTTGAAGTACAATTATCTTTTCGATGTATTCACTAGTAACTTTTATACCAAAATCTCTTTCAATAATTACTGCAATATCAACAAAATCCAGACTTTCTATATCAAGATCATCTTTTATTAGTGCATCCGGAAGTAAATGCTCTTTCTCAAGCTCAAATTCATCAATCAAAAATGCATTTACCTTCTCTTTTACTTCCTCTATGACCATTTTATTTTGTTGATTTTAAGACAAAATTAAAAAATAATTCAATTACATATTATAAATATTCTTGATCTTAATATGTCTATTGCATATTTTTAACGATAAGGCTTGAATTCGTACCTCCAAATCCAAATGAATTGGATAGAAAAGTATTTATTTTAGACTCAGTGCGTTTTGTTATAATATTCAGTTTGGAGCTGTGTTCATCAGGGTTCTCAAAGTTTATATTTGGTGCTATAAAGTTATTTTTAGCCATAATAAGCGAGTAAATAATTTCACTTGCGCCACCCATCCACATTTCGTGCCCAGTCATACTTTTAGTTGAACTTACAGGTACTATTCCTTTGTCGAAAACTTTAAAAATAGCTTTTGCTTCATTTTGATCTCCAACTGGCGTTGAAGTTGCATGTGCATTAAGATAATCAATTTCTTTAGGATTAATCCTTGCATCTTTAAGAGCCCTTTCCAAAGACCTAACAGGACCTTCAACATTTGGAGTAGATATATGTTCACCATTTGAAGAAAATCCGTAACCAATAACCTCAGCAAGAATTTTAGCTCCTCTTTTTTTTGCAGATTCATAGCTCTCAAGAATAACAGTTGCACCACCACCACTGGGAACTAGCCCGTCCCTATCTCGGTCAAAAGGCCGAGAAGCTTTTGTTGGCGAATCTTCCCTTATTGAGAAAGCATTTATACCATCAAAGCTGCCCATGGACAAAGCATTAACTTCTTGTGCTCCACCACAAATAATTATGTCCTGCAGCCCTTGTTTTATCATAAGGTAACCCATGCCAATTGCATGAGATCCACTTGCACAGGCCCCACTAATCGTAAAGTTTATTCCTTTTAATTTTAGAATAACACTCAGGTTCATTGATACTGTTGAATTCATTGATTGGAATATGGATGCGGAACCAACCAACATTGTATCTTTCTTATCCCTGATAAGATCTGCAGCATCTATTACGGCTGTTGATGAGCTATCGTTTCCATAAATGATTCCAACTTCATTTTTATTTAGAAATTCTTCGTCTATTCCAGCATTATTTATGGCTTCAGTTGTTGCTATGTAAGCGTATTCTCCCTGCTCTGCTAATCCAACTCTCATTCTGCGAGATAGAATGCCTTTTAAGATGGGTCTTTCAATATATCCAGTTAATGAGGACCTAAACCCAAGGTCTTTGCGTATTGGATCAAAAACTATTCCAGATTTACCAGTGTATAATGATTGTCTGACCTCATCAATATTATACCCAATAGTTGAGTAGATTCCCATTCCTGTTATTACGACTCTATTCATCTTATTAAGTGTATAGACCTCCGTTTATGTTAATTACTTCGCCTGTAATATATGAAGAATTATCACCCGCCAAAAAGTCCACAAGATGAGCAACTTCATCGGCGTTTCCAAACCTATTTACGGGGATGATATTCTTAAGCTGCTTTTCATCGAGGTTTTTTATCATTTCAGTTTTGATGTAGCCAGGAGCTATGGCATTAACAGTGATCTTCTTTTTTCCAACTTCCTGTGCCAGAGCTTTAGTCGCGCCAATAATACCTGCTTTTGCAGCAGAATAGTTTGTTTGCCCAGGCAGTCCCTTTATCCCAGAGAGTGAGACAATATTAATTATGCGCCCCCATTTATTAATGATCATGTCTTTTAATAGAAACCTAGTTACATGAAAAAATCCGTTTAAGTTGGTATCAATAACCGAGTTCCATTCTGATTCTTCCATCCATACCATAAGGTTATCTCTGGATATTCCAGCATTGTTTATAAGCACACTTATGTGATTATCACTATTGTTAACTTTCCAATTCTCCAATGCAGAATCAATGGATTTTTTATTCAATACATCAAACCCTATGGTTTCTCCTTTGCCACCTTCTGAGTCAATTAGTGATAGAACTTCATCGGCAGATTTCTTATTGGAATTGTAATGTACAAGCACATTAAATCCACTTCTAGCAAGTTGAAGGCAAACTGCTTTACCAATACCACCTGATCCTCCTGTTACCAATGCATTTTTCATTGTTTACTATTTTATATTATCAGGGTTTACTTTTCTCAAATATGTCCCTATTGTTTTAATTTCCTCATATTTTGGTGTATCGTCAATAAAAACTGGGACTAACTCCCTAAGACTTTTGTAAACGTTGCGAGATTGACTACTTAGTTTGTCACTAATTTCTAATTTGTCAATTGCCTGAATAATTGTGATAAATTCTATGGATAATACTTCAAATGTATTGTCTATAACTTTTTTTGTTAAAAGTGCTGCATTAGTTCCCATACTAACAATGTCTTGGTTATCATTATTGCTGGGAATACTATGAACATACATTGGATTTGAAAGTGTTTGATTTTCACCAACAGTTGAGGTGGCAGTAAACTGTGTTCCTTGCATGCCCAAATTTAATCCCAAAGTGCCTAAGTTCACAAAAGGTGGTAATATGTCGTTTAATTTATTGTTCATGAGAAAATTAATCTGTCGTTCAGCTAACATGGATAATTTTGTGATTGCGACTTTCAACTTATCCATTTCAAATGAAACATAATCACCATGAAAATTACCACCGTGATATACAGTAGATCCTTCAACATCAACAACGGGATTATCATTAACTGAATTTACTTCATTAATAAGAACCTCTTCAGTATTTATTATGGTATCGTATATGGGACCAAGTATCTGTGGAACACATCTAAGTGAATAGTACTCTTGTATCTTCTGTTTGAATATTTTTTCTTCAATCTTTCCGTTAAAAAGAAGGCCATCTCGTTTTTTAATAAGAGAACTATCCTTTGTTATTTCTCTCATTGCTGCAGCTATTACTTGCTGTCCTTTGTGTTTCTTTACATTGTTTAATACTACAGAGAAGTGATCATCAAAGGATTCAACTATTTCATTAATTAGCGTTGAGGCAATTACAGACCAATTTAAAATGTGCTTTGACAGTAGAATATTAACAATTCCAATACCTGACATTACTGATGTGCCATTTATTAGACCCAGACCTTCTCTAAGCCTTATTTTAAGAGGAGTTACACCAAGTCTTTGATAAAGGTCCTTAACCTTGTGTATTTTCCCATTGTGGTAAGCTTCACCTTCGCCAATTAAATTAAGAGCAAGATGTGACAATTGAACTAGGTCACCACTAGCGCCAACTCCACCGTGCTGGGGTATGAATGGGATAATGTTTTTGTTTATTAAAATTTCCAATAACTTAATAGCATCAACATGCACGCCCGAATACCCTAATGATAAACTTTTTAGACGTGATATCATGGCTGCCTTCACACAATCAGCCGATAGTGGTTCGCCTGAACCTGCAGCATGACTCCTGATGAGGTTATATTGAAGTGATATCTGATCCTTATCTTCAATACGATACTGAGCCATAGGTCCTAAGCCAGTATTAACACCATATATAATTTTATTATTTGAAAATTTAACCAGAAAGTTAAAGCACTCTTCAACATTATTAGTTACATCTTCATCAATGGTAATCTTCTGTTCTTTAAAAAGAACAGAATAGTAGTCATCTGGAAGTAGAGGTTTTCTTGATATTCTTACCATCTAATTTATAATATCATAAAGTTACTAAGAGCCATTCTTAAGCTTGTTAATTAATGGATTGGCGTATAACATAAGAAAAATCTCACGAATCTTCTTATTGTTAATACCAGTTATCTCAATAGTTTTTTTGAACCTTGATTCAAAAATATTCTCTGTTTCATAAGTATATTCAGCTTCAAACTCTTTCGAGTCATTAAGTAAATCATATGCAAGGTAATTGGAAGGCCAAAGTTTGTAATTGTGATAAATTTGTTTATCAACCATATTGGCGATAAGATTAACAAATTCATTATTGTTTATGCCAGAATTATCATAATTCATTATTTCTTCATTCAAAGGCTTGCCAATGGATATATGAACACGCCCTTTATCGCCAATTAATCCTTGAATGATACTTCTAAAATCCTCGTCTTCTTCTTTTACGTAGGTATTGTCATGAGAAAGGTATATCTCTCTAACTTTCAATGCATCACAGGGTTCCCATTCATAACTTATTGTTGTAGGAGTAAGGTTTAGCTCTATGAATCTATTTTTAAAATTTGAGTTGCCAGATAGAGACAACATCTTTAATATACTAACATCCGTTTTGTCAAATCCATTTTTAGATCTGCCCTTACTATGGGCAATCCAAACTGGTTTTTTCATATCCAATATGGAATTTCTTATGAACAGACTTAGGCGTTGTGAGTTTTGTAGTAATTCCTTCGGACTACCTTCTCTAAAAACAGTAATCATCTGGTTAGACTTTCCAAAATCAACAATTAGAGGAGTTACCATAAGGTTACTTCCCCAAGTAATGTGAGGGGTTTTAAAATCAGCCTCGGTTAGAATTGCACCTAGTATGGATGAATCCAAAACGATATCTCTGTGGTTAGCAAGAAACACATTTGGATTTTCATCAGTAAGGTTTTTAAATCCTGAATGTGATATGCCATTAGTTGTTTTTGCAAGTATTGATTTAACTGATGGAAGAGTGAGTGCAACTTGAAACTCGTGAATAGTTTTTGCCCTCTTCATATTTGCTATTACAGTATCTTTCTCTTGTTCTGTAAATAAGTAATCCATCATCAAATAAAAACTATCATCGCTGATAATTCGAGGTATGGCTTCTTGTATTTCTGCAAAAGTATATGGCCTGATTAAATCAAAATCAAGATCGTTCATATTCTGTAAAATATGTGTCAAAATTAACCAATTATCCCAACAAAAAAAATATGTTTATAATGGGATATTGTATGTTTTATTCACTATAGATTTATCATGGAAAGCTAATATTGGTAATTGCTTTAAAGACCTGTAATAACAGTACTTGTAATATAATTGTCTGTTGTTTGATCCAGGATTAATATTAACTAAAAAAATTATGAAGTTAACTATTCATTTGGAATGTTTTTTAAAACATCTAATGTAAGGTCCCAGAATTTTGAAACAGTCTCGATCTCAATTTTCTCTTCGGGTGAATGCGCTCTTTTAATTGTCGGCCCAAATGATATCATATCCATTTCAGGATACTTATCACCAATTAATCCACACTCCAAGCCAGCATGTATTGCTAATACCTCAGGTTCTACATTGAATAATTTTTTATAAGAATTAACAGTAATACTCATTATTTCAGAATCTGGGTTTGGTGTCCATCCAGGATATCCATCCGAGGTTTTTGTTCTGCCTCCGGCTAAATTAAATACGCTCTTTACCATATTTGTAATGTCTTGTTTCTCTGATTCAACGGAGCTTCTTTGACTTGTGGTAATTAGGATTTCATCATCTAGGAATTTAACTGATGCAAGGTTAGTAGATGTCTCTACAAAATTTTCAATGCTTTGAGACATAGCAATTACCCCATGAGGACATGCATAAATAGCATTTACAAACTCTGTGAATGATTCATCATCAATTACATTATCTGGAGTTTCAATTGTATTTATAGTAATTTCCATGTGGGGCTCAGTTATGCTAAATTCAGACCGACTTAATTCTTTAAATTTCATAACGGCACTAATTAATTTAGACTCCATGTGTTCAGGAATAAGGCATATGGCATAGGCCTCACGAGCTATTGCATTTCTCAAGTTACCGCCATCAAAATGGTTGAGCTTCATATTAAACTCATCCTTATTGGACCACAAAAATCTGTTTAGAATCTTATTAGCATTTGCATGACCCTTTTCAATTTCATCACCAGAGTGCCCACCCTTAAGACCTGATACCATTATTTTAAATGCTTTATAACCCTCAGGAGTTGGCTCATTGTCAAAAGGTAGCCATGCTTGAGTATCCTGACCTCCAGCGCAACCAATAAATAACTCTCCTTCATCTTCTGAGTCAAGGTTCAATAATATTTCACTTTTTAAAAACCCTTCTTTTAGTCCAAATGCTCCTGTTAAACCCGTTTCTTCATCAACTGTAAATAAGCATTCTATGGGTCCATGCTGAATATCACTTGAAGCTAATATTGCCATTTGTGCTGCAACTCCAATACCATCATCAGCACCCAAAGTAGTGCCATTTGCAGTTACCCATTCTCCCTCAATAAGCGATTCTATGGGGTCATTTTCAAAATCAAAAATCGTATCACTATTCTTCTCACAAACCATGTCAACATGACTTTGCAATACAACCCATTTTTTCCTTTCCATACCATCGGTTGCTCCTTTCTTTATGAGAACATTACCAACTTCATCTTGAAGGGTTTCTAGGTTGTGCTTCTTTCCAAATTCCATTAGATGAGCTACAATTTTATCTTCCTTTTTTGAAGGACGTGGTATTTCAAGAATCTCCTTAAAATAATGCCATACTATGGCGGGTTTGAGGTTTAATATTTCTGTATTCATTTTATCTTTTCTAAGTGTACAAAGATACGAGTAATAGCTTGGTATTAAATGTATTATACTAATGCCATGGTCTCATTTCGTCAGATTCAGCCCAAGCTTTTACCCAATCTGGAACAGAGTATTTAATATTATCATATCCCATTGCATCTAGAACTTTATTAGAACGGACAATTCCATCCTTTGAGGTTACCGCTGTTCTTATTAATGCTGCAGAATGTATTTTTCCATCTCTTACTGTTTTTTGATGAAAGTAAAACCATTTTTCGTCATACCCAACAACCTGTGAATGAAGCTCATATTTCATCCTGTATTTTAACCTATGGCGATAACGAACACTTGCTCCCGCTACTGCCAAGCCCCACTTATTTTTTTTAATAACCTTCATCAAGCCACTTTGAATTGCAAGATCATATCTTCCAAAGTCCATAATAGTAAGATGTCTCCCGTTATTTAGCTCCATAAATGGATCGATATCTGGAATACCAACCCTCATATTCAAAACACTTTTATCTCCAATATCAAGCTTCTTTTTTGGACGATGCTTCAAAATTAACCGGATTAATCTTAAATATGGATACATTGTTTGATGTTATGGTTGAGGTATTATGGCTAAGAGATTTAGTATGATCTATAAATCTTTTAGGGTTTTTATTGTTTGAGATGGATTTTCAGAGCTAAAAATTGTGTTTCCAGCAACCAAAACATCTGCTCCAGTCTCAATAAGCTTGGGTGCATTATTAAGATTAACACCGCCATCAATTTCAATTAGAGTATTGGCATCTGATTTTATAATAAGGTCTTTAAGCCTAGAAATTTTTCGATAAGTATTTTCTATGAATTTTTGACCACCAAATCCTGGATTTACAGACATAAGGAGTACCATATCTAGGTCGCTTATTATGTCAGTAAGGGTGCTAATTGGTGTGTGTGGATTCAAAACAACACCTGCCTTCATTCCTTCGGTTTTTATTTCAGCGATACTTCTATGAAGATGAGTGCTTGCTTCCATATGGATTGTCAGAATATCAGCTCCTGCAGCCTTAAATGCACTTATATACCTTTCTGGTTGTACTATCATAAGGTGCACATCCAATGGTTTGTCGGCTAATTTTTTGATAGCTTTTATAACAGGTATGCCAAAGCTTATATTAGGCACAAACACTCCATCCATAACGTCAAGGTGAAACCAATCTGCTTCACTCTTGTTAAGCATATTTATGTCACCTTCAAGGTTTGCGAAGTTTGCCGATAATAATGATGGAGCTATGAGGTGTTTCATGTTTTTTATTGCAAAAATAAAAAAAGCGTCAGCAAAATGCAGACGCTTCGAATTTTTTATCCCAAGTAGGATTTTAATATCTTACTTCGGGACGTATGCTTGAGCCTTCTTATGGCTTTTTCTTTAATCTGTCGAACTCTCTCTCTTGTTAGGTCAAATCTTTCACCAATTTCTTCAAGAGTCATTGGATGACCTTCACCAAGTCCAAAATATAATTTTACAACATCTGCTTCACGTTGAGTTAAGGTTTGCACTGCACGGTCAATCTCTTTTCGTAAAGATTCATATAGTAGACCTGTTTCTGGTGTTGGGCCCTCATCGCTGCGAAGAACGTCATACATCGTATTGTCTTCATCTTGAATTAGGGGAGCATCCATTGATACATGTCGTCCGGCATTACGTTGCGACTCCTTAACTTCGTTTTCTGTCATTTCAAGTTCACCAGCAATCTCTTTTTGATTTGGTTCCCTTTCAAATGATTGTTCTAGCCTTGCAGCTGCTTTGTTAATTTTATTTATTGATCCAATCTTATTCAATGGCAACCTTACAATCCTAGACTGCTCTGCAAGAGCTTGAAGAATAGATTGACGAATCCACCAAACAGCATAGGAAATAAATTTGAAACCACGAGTTTCATCAAATCTTTGTGCAGCTTTAATTAATCCTAGGTTTCCCTCATTAATTAAATCGGGTAAGCTAAGACCTTGATTTTGATATTGTTTTGATACTGAAACCACAAAACGCAGATTAGCTTTAGTTAGTTTCTCAAGAGCAATACGATCACCTTGCTTGATACGACGAGCAAGTTCTACTTCTTGTTCGGCTGTAATCAAATCGACCTTACCGATCTCTTGCAAATATTTATCAAGTGATGCAGTTTCGCGGTTGGTTACTTGCTTGGTTATCTTAAGTTGCCTCATTGTCTTTTAAACTTTTTCTTTAGTCAATATCTAACCTTATACGAATATGTGTTTCAAAGGTTACTTTTAGTTTTCCTCTTTACGTTCGGGTTTTGGAATAAGTGCTTTACGTGATAATTTTAGTTTACCTGATCTTCTATCAACCTCTATAAGTTTAACTTTAATTTTATCACCTTGTTTGAGAACATCTTCAACATTATTAATTCGTTTATGATCAATCTCTGAAATATGAAGTAAACCATCTTTTCCAGGAAGTATCTCAACAAAAGCACCAAATGCAACTATACTTTTTACCGTTCCAAGATAAACCTCGTTAACCTCAGGTACGGCTACTATTCCTTTAATCCAGTCTTTTGCTGCTTCAATGGTGGCCTTATTGTCAGCCATAATATCTATTACACCTTTTTCATCAACTTCTTCGATAACTATAGTAGCACCAGTTTCAGCTTGGATTTCTTGAATTACTTTTCCTCCAGGTCCAATAACTGCTCCAATGAATTCTTTCTCAATGACCATTTTTTCAATACGAGGTGCATTATCCTTGTAGTCTTTGCGAGGAGCATCAAGTGTTTTGGCCATTTCATTTAGTATGTGTATTCTTCCGTTACGAGCTTGATCTAGAGCTTGCTCAAGTATCTCGTATGAAAGACCATCAACTTTTATGTCCATTTGACATGCAGTAATTCCATCCATGGTTCCGGTAACCTTAAAATCCATATCACCTAGGTGATCTTCATCACCCAAAATGTCTGAAAGCACAACGTATTTATCAGAGTTGTAATCGGAAATAAGTCCCATTGCTATACCAGCTACAGGTTTGGAAATATTTATACCTGCATCCATTAATGCAAGGGTTCCACCACAAACAGATGCCATTGATGACGAACCGTTAGATTCCAATATGTCAGAAACGACTCTTATGGTATATGGATTATCTTCACCTTTTGGAATAACATATTTAAGTGCTCGTTCAGCTAGGTTTCCATGACCCACCTCACGACGACTTACTCCCATCATACGCTTAACCTCACCCGTTGAGAATGGAGGGAAATTGTAATGAAGTAGAAAATTTCGTTTACCAGAGATTACAGCACCATCTATCTTTTGTTCATCAAGCTTACTTCCTAATGTTACAGAAACCAATGATTGTGTTTCACCCCTTGTGAATATTGCTGAACCATGAGCTGATGGTAAATAATCAACTTCTGTCCAAATAGGACGAATTTCATCCATTTTTCTACCGTCTAATCTTATGTTTTCTGCAATCATTGCATCTCTTACAGCTTCCTTCTCAACATCATGGAAGTATCTTTTAACAAGATTTTTTACCTCATTTCTCTTCTCTTCGTCAAATGTTTCTAGAAATTCATCACGAACTGCTCTAAATGAACTGGAGCGGAAATGTTTATCTGCATTACCAGCTTTACTGATGTCATAACATTTTTGATAGGTAGCTTCTTTTACTTGTTTGCGTAAATCATCATCATTAACTTCATGACAATATTCTCGTTTTGTTGATGCCTTTTCAACTTTCGCTGCGAGATCAATTTGTGCCTGACATTGTATTTTGATAGCTTCATGGGCTACCTGTATGGCAGAAAGCATTTCTGCTTCGCTAACTTCTTCCATCTCACCTTCAACCATCATTATGTTTTCAAGTGAAGCGGCAACTATAAGTTCAATATCAGCTTCTTCTTGCTGAGAAATTGATGGGTTTATAACAAACTCCCCATTCACCCTTGCTACACGTACCTCTGATATGGGTCCATTGAAAGGGATATCGCTTACCATTAAAGCGGATGATGCTGCTAATGCTGCAAGTGCATCCGGAGAAACATCTTCTTCCACAGAAATTAACTGAACAAGCATTTGTGTTTCTGCGTGAAAATCATCAGGAAACAGAGGCCTTAGAGCCCTATCTATTAATCTACAAATAAGAATTTCATATTCTGATGGCCTTGCTTCACGTTTAAAGAAACCACCTGGAAACTTACCCGCTGCGGCATATTTTTCTTTGTAGTCAACACTTAGTGGTAGAAAGTCTACATCTTCTCTTGCTTCAGGAGCTGCAACCACAGTTGCCATAAGCATTGTTTTGCCCATTTTTACAACAACTGATCCGTCGGCTTGCTTTGCAAGCTTGCCAGTTTCAATTGTTACAGATCTTCCGTCGGAAAGTTCAAAGGATTGCGAAATAGGTTTAATTGACATGTTCAGTGTATTTAAAAAAGTGTGATTACATAAATACAAAAAAAGGCAATCGATAAATTGCCTTTTCATGCATAAGTTGTAATGTCAAATTATTTTCTTAGACTTAATTGCTTGATAATAGCACGATATCTTTCAATATCTTTTTCTTTAAGATAATCAAGCAGCCTTCTTCTTTTACCCACAAGTCTTATCAACGATCTCTGTGTGAAAACATCTTTTTTGTTTTCTTTAAGATGACCTGTTAGGTGTTTTATTCTATAGGTAAATAGGGCTATTTGTCCTTCGGCTGATCCTGTATCGGAACTGCTTTTACCATATTTTTCAAAAATTTCTTTTTTCTCTTCAGTACTTAAATACATACGTTGTTTCTTTTACTCAAAATTTTGGGCTGCAAAAATAAAAACAAATTTTAAATAAAACAATGTTTTTACACTTTATTTCGTAGCTTATAACAATCAGATAGTCAGTTAATTATTTTGCAGGATACTTTTATTTCGTTAAAACACATTAACTGCTCCTAGCCCATAACGTTTATTTTTACTTAAAAGTATATTATTTT
>JABJIE010000039.1 GCA_018661505.1 Lentimicrobiaceae bacterium | reverse complement strand
TAATACATTTGATTTTATAATAGACTCACTAGTGGAGGTATGTGGTCATGATCACAATCAAGCTGAGAATTGTGCAATTATCGCTCATTATAAAGGTAAGTGCCATATTAAAAAGGGTAACTTGGATGTTATCAGGCCAATTTATGTTGAAATGACCAATAGGCAAATAACAGTTGAAATTGTTTAAAGTATAAAACTATGTGGACGGTAATATCAGTCTTGATTCTAATAGGTTTGCTAATGATGATCATGGAGGTTCTTGTGATCCCAGGTTCAGGATTTGCAGGTCTTATAGGCATTGTATTAATGGCAGCAGGAGTATGGTTAGCATATTCAAAGGAAGGAATAATGGCGGGGCATATTACTTTAGCTTCAACCCTTGCAATTAACTTACTTGGTTTGATTATCATACTAAGGAGTAAAACATGGAAAAAAGCATCTTTAAAGGCTGTGAATACTGGTAGGGTAAACCAAATAGATAAAAAAAACCTAAAAATTGGCGAAAAGGGTGTTACAATATCAAGATGTGCTCCCATGGGAAAAGCCAAGTTTAAGAATTCCTACTATGAAGTAAGCACATTATCTGATTTCATAGATCAGGAAGAAAATGTAGAAATTATTAGAATATCAGGAAATAAAATATTTATAAAGAAAATAGAAAATTAATCATGGAAAATATTTATGTACTCATAGCAACAGGTATTGGAGCAATATTTTTACTCTGGCTACTCTTGTACTTTGTTCCAGTCGGGTTATGGTTCACAGCCCTAGTATCCAATGTAAGAATATCATTATTACAACTTGTTTTAATGAGATGGAGGAAGGTTCCGCCAAGAATAATTGTGAATAGTTTAATTGCATCAACAAAGGCTGGGTTGAATTTAGCACGCGATGACATGGAAGCTCACTATTTGGCAGGTGGTAATGTTCAGCTGGTTATTAATGCATTAATTAGCGCAGAAAAAGCAAATATTAAACTTGATTTCAAAACTGCAACAGCCATCGATCTTGCCGGACGTGATGTACTTGAAGCTGTTCAAATGTCAGTAAATCCAAAGGTTATTGATACTAAAAAAGTTGCTGCTGTTGCCAAAGATGGTATCCAGTTAATTGCCATGGCAAGGGTAACAGTTCGTGCTAATATTGATCAACTAGTTGGTGGAGCGGGAGAGGAGACTGTGCTTGCAAGAGTTGGTGAGGGGATAGTATCATCAATTGGTTCTGCAGATTCTCATAAGGCAGTATTGGAAAACCCAGATAGTATATCAAAGGTTGTTCTCAGTAAGGGCCTAGATTCTGGAACTGCTTTCGAGATTCTATCAATTGACATCGCAGATATTGACATAGGAAAGAATATTGGAGCTGAGCTTCAAATGGATCAAGCAAATGCAGACAAGAATATTGCCCAAGCAAAGGCAGAAGAGCGCAGAGCAATGGCAGTTGCTGCAGAGCAAGAAATGAAAGCCAAGTCTGTGGAGGCAAGTGCCAATGTAATACAGGCAGAAGCTGAAATACCTAAATCCATTGCGGAGGCCTTTAGAACTGGTAATCTAGGTATAATGGATTATTACAGGTATAAAAATATTCAGGCTGATACAAATATGAGAGATTCAATTGCAGGAAACCCTTCCGTTGAACCTGAGGATGAAAAGTAATATAAACTTGAGTTCTAGATTGAATTACGGCATCCTAATTATGCCGTAATTCAATATTTTACTGCACAATTTTGACTATCTTGCCACAAAATTATTTATATGAAGTTTAGTGCAAAACAGATTGCAGAAGTACTTAATGGTAAAGTAGATGGAAACCCCAACATTGAGGTTAACAATCTAAGTAAAATTGAGGAAGGTAAACCTGGTACACTCAGCTTTCTTGCCAATCCAAAATACACCAGTTATATATACGATACCAAAGCTTCAATTGTTATTGTAAATAATGATTTTGTTCCTGAAAAAGAAATAAGTGCAACCTTAGTAAGGGTAGAAAATGCCTATGCCTCTTTTGCTAGTCTATTGGAAATGTATGAGCAAACTAAGCCCAAAAGGACTGGCATATCATCAAAAGCTAGTATTTCTGAAACAGCTAACATAGGTGAGAATGTATTCATTGGAGATTTTGTATCCATAGGAGATAACACAAAAATCGGAGATAACTGCGCGATATATCCCAACACAACAGTGGGAATGAACTGTGCTCTTGGTAAGGATACAATATTATATTCCGGTGTTAATGTTTATGATGAATGTAAAATTGGCAATGAATGTACAATTCATGCTGGTGCAGTAATTGGTGCCGACGGTTTTGGATTTGCACCACAAGACGATAATAATTATCGTAAGATTCCGCAGATTGGTAATGTAGTTATGGAGGATCGAGTAGAGATTGGAGCTAACACTACAATTGATAGAGCTACCATAGGTTCAACAGTAATCAAAAGAGGGGTAAAAATTGATAATTTAATACAAATAGCTCATAATGTTGTTGTGGGAGAAAATACTGTTATAGCTGCTCAAACTGGAATATCAGGGTCAACTAAAATTGGTAAAAACTGTATGATAGGAGGTCAAGTAGGTATAATAGGTCACCTTGAAATAGCTGATGGTGTTATGATTGCTGCCCAAAGTGGAATTGGAAAAAGTATTAAAGAAGAAAAATCTGTTCATGAAGGATCTCCTGCTTTTGGGTATCGTGATTTCCAAAGATCCTACATACATTTTCGCAGATTTGACTCGATAGTTAAAAGAGTAAACGACATAGAATTCAAACTGAAGGGAAAAGATTAACCACAACTTCCTGCCCTAAAACACCGTTATTAATTTTGTTGATTAAATGTGTTAATTGTTACTTTTCATAAAGTTGATATCACAATTGTATTGTGGTAAAATTGATTATTTTTGCGAAATTCTGTGTTACATAAGCTTAAATGGGTTAAAGTTTTAGATGGTTGATAAACAAAAAACAATAGATAAATCAGTAACGGTAAGTGGCACTGGTTTGCATACTGGACAGCTTGGACAAATAACAATGCACAGTGCTCCAGAAAATCATGGCATAAAGTTCAGAAGAGTTGACATTGAATCAAAACCAATTATTGATGCAGATATCAACCTTGTTGTGAGCACAGATAGGGGTACTACGCTTTCCAAAAATGGCTACAGCTTGTATACTATTGAACATTTATTGGCTGCTTTTATGGGCCTAGGTGTTGATAATGTGATGATTGATG
This sequence comes from Lentimicrobiaceae bacterium, assembly GCA_018661505.1. Taxonomy (GTDB): domain Bacteria; phylum Bacteroidota; class Bacteroidia; order Bacteroidales; family F082. The sequence goes on along the minus strand of JABJIE010000039.1, from coordinate 21,585 downwards.
TGGATATGGAAGAGATTCCTATTAAAGATGGGTCCTCAATACATTTCATAAATGCAATTAAAGAAGCTGGAATTGTTGAACAAAAAGCAAATAGGAAGTATATTGAGATTACAGAACCAATATCCTATATAATACCTGATAAGAATATAGAGATGCTAATTGAACCTGCTGAAAAATTCTCAGCTACAGTAACAATTGACTTTGAGGCTGAAATATTAGGTAAACAAATAGCAACCCTGGATGATATAAATAAATTTGAATCAGAGATTGCCCCATGTAGAACCTTTGTGTTTCTGCATGAGCTTGAATTTCTCTTGAAAAATAATCTTATTAAAGGTGGAGACCTTAACAATGCCATAGTATTTATTAATAGAGCAATATCTCAGGAGGAGCTAGATAATCTTGCTGAACTTTTTAATAAACCTAAGGTTAAAGTAAAACCAAATGGTATCTTGAATAATCTTGATATGCATTTTTCAAATGAACCAGCTCGTCATAAGTTGCTTGATGTAATTGGTGATTTGGCATTATTAGGTAAGCCACTTAAAGGAAAAATAACAGCTTCTAGGCCAGGTCATAAGGCAAATACTGAATTTGGTCAAAAAATATTTAATGAATTAAATAAAACACTCATGTTAAAGAAACCACCCTTTGATATATATGCAGAGCCATATTACGACATAAACCAAATCAAGAAAATATTGCCTCATAGGCCTCCATTTCTTCTTGTGGACAAGGTTCTAGTATTAACAGACGACCACATTGTTGCAATGAAATCAGTAACTTTAAATGAGCCTTATTTTGTTGGTCATTTTCCAGATGAACCAATCATGCCTGGAGTACTTCAAGTTGAAGCAATGGCTCAAGCTGGTGGTATTTTTGTTCTTAATTCAGTTGATGAGCCGGAGCTTTATTCTACATACTTCTTAAAAATAGATGAAGTACGTTTTCGCTCTAAAGTGGGTCCAGGAGATGTGCTAATTTTTTCAATTGAACTTACTGGCCCCATCAAACGAGGCATATGCTCAATGATTGGAAAAGCCTATGTAGGTGATAAAGTTGTTATGGAAGGTAAACTTGTTGCTCAGATTGCTAAGAATAAATAAAATAAAAAGAAATGAATCAACCTTTAGCATATGTTCATCCACAGGCCAAAATTGCACCAAATGTTGTAATAGAACCTTTTGTTAACATTGAAAAAAATGTGATAATCGACGAGGGTACATGGATTGGCTCAAACGTTACCATAATGGAAGGAGCTAGAATTGGGAAAAACTGCCGTATTTTCCCTGGTGCTGTAATATCAGCAGTTCCTCAGGATCTCAAGTTTGATGGAGAAGAAACCATTGTTAAGATTGGCAACAATGTTACAATTAGGGAGTTCGTAACCATCAACAGAGGCACTAAAGCAAATAATGAAACTGTAATAGGTAATAATTGTTTACTCATGGCTTATGTTCATGTTGCTCATGATTGTATTCTTGGCAACAATGTAATATTAGCAAATGCTGCAACTTTGGCAGGTCATATTGAAATTGGCGACTGGGCTATAATTGGAGGGTTAGCTGCCATACATCAATTTGTGCACATTGGTGAGCACTCAATGATAGCAGGTGGCTCTATGGTGCCAAAAGATGTTCCTCCTTATGCCAAGGCTGGTCGTGAACCATTGGCTTTCGTAGGAGTTAATTCAATTGGTTTAAGAAGAAGAGGTTTCCCCAATGAATTGATTAACTATATCCAGGAAATATACAGAATATTATTCTTGAAAGGTAACAATGTAACACAGGCTGTAAAATATATTGAGCGAAATATTAGTGCAAGTGACGAAAGGGATATTATTTTAAGTTTTATCTCAAAATCGCAGCGTGGTATTATGAAAGGTTTTACTCGTACAAGAGATAAAAGGGGTTAATTAATAGTGTAAATTGTAAAAATTATGGCTTCAACAGCAGATTTTAGAAACGGACTTTGTATACTGCATAACGGAGAACTATATACCATTGCAGAGTTTCAGCATGTCAAACCAGGTAAAGGGCCTGCATTTGTGCGTACAAAACTTAGAAATGTTAAAACAGGAAGGATATTAACCAATACATTTACCTCGGGAGTAAAAATAGAAATTCAAAGAGTTGAGAGGCGTCAATATCAATACCTTTATAGTGATGGAGATATCTTCCATTTTATGAACTCTGAGAATTTTGAACAAACATTTTTGGATAAGTCTTTAATACCTGCTCCGGATTTACTCAAGGAAGGTCAAGAAGTTACCATCGCCTATCATGGCGAAACAGATTCACCAATTTTATGTGATATGCCTGCATATGTTGTGCTGGAAATTACTTATACTGAGCCTGGAGAAAGAGGGAACACCGCTACAAATACTTTTAAGGATGCTACTGTTGAAACAAACGCAACTGTTAAAGTACCACTATTTATAAATACAGGAGACAAAATTAAAATTGATACCAGAACGGGTGCTTATTCTGAACGCGTTAAGTCATAACTATTATGGATTTTCAAAATTCAATTACTTTAGGTGAGATAGCAAAATTAATCGATGGAAAGGTTATCGGTGATTCAAATGCCATTGTGATTGGCCTTAATGAAATACATGTTGTTAGAAATGGTGATATTACTTTTGTGGATCACCCTAAATATTACAAGAAAGTTCTTGAATCCGATGCTTCCTTTGTTATCATAAACAAAGAAGTAGATGCTCCAGATGGCAAGTCGTTAATAATTCACGATGCTCCCATGGATGCATTTAACAAACTCATTAACCATTCAAACCCATTCTTATCATCGGAAAAGATGATTAGTGATAGTGCCCAGGTAGGGGATGGTACTGTTATTCAACCTGGTGTATTTATTGGTAATAATGTTAAAATTGGGGGTAATTGTATTATTCATGCTAATGTAAGTATCTATGATGGATGTGAGATTGGAGATAATGTTATAATACACTCGAATTCAGTGCTTGGAGGTGACGCATATTATTTTCAAAAGAGAAATGAGGATTATGTGAAATTCTTATCTGCAGGTAAAGTAGTTATAGAGAGCGATGTGGAAATAGGAGCTTCATGTTCAATAGATAAAGGAGTTACAGGAAATACTATAATAGGTAGGGGTACAAAACTAGATAATCAGTGTCAGGTAGGTCATGATACTGTAATTGGAAAGCATTGTTTAATTGGAGCTTTTGCTGCAATTGCTGGTGTTACAACAATTGAAGATGAAGTTGTTATTTGGGCTCGTGTTGCAATTAACAAGGATATTGTAATTGGTAAAAAAGCGGTAATACTCGCCACATCTGCTGTGGATAAATCCATTGAAGGAGGTAAGGTTTATATGGGATCTCCTGTTATGGAGGTTAGACAGTACTGGAGATACCTTGCTTCCCTAAAAAAAATACCAGATTTGATTCGTAAACTAAATGTTTAGGAGGGATTATCCATCAATTGATGATGGATTATCCTTGGGTTTGTGATATATGTCGAGTGCCACTATTATGGCAATAAACCCCCATACTGGAACTGAAAGCTTATCAGTATCCAAGAAATTATTCAGAAATCCGTGAGTAAAATATGTTATGAGCCCTAATAGGGTAATCATACACAAGAATTTTATTTCATTGGTTCCATTTTTGTATACTCTTAACCCTGTTATTATAAAATACACAATGAGAAGGATTATAAGAGCAGAGCCTAATACACCCATTTCCGATAATGGCCCTAAGTACTCACTATGCGCATTTCCTTTGTCACCAAGATTTGTACTGATTATTGTTTTTTCCTGAGAGCTTTGAAATGGGGAGTAGACAAATTGGTAAGTACCAGGTCCCCAACCTAGAAATGGCCGTTCGTTATATAACCTAATTGCAGCTTGCCAACGGTTAATTCTTTCCAGATTTGAAGCATCTGAAGATATATTGGTAATTGACTGAATATGTTCTACAAAATTTGCTGATGAGTCTTGTTTATTCTTGGATAACTTGTCCAAGATTTGATGCTGAAAAATAAAGAAAGTTCCAACAAATAGCATGAATGTGGCTGCAATAATGTAAAATTTAATCCTTAATAAAATTAATATGAAAACAATAAAAGCAACAATAATACTAATCCATGCAGCACGTCCATATGAAAAAATTATCCCTACTATCAATATTGCAGAGAGAATCAATGCGAGTAATCTAGAACTCTTTGTTGCTCCTGGATAAAAAATAAATCCAAATGCAGCTGGTATGAACATTGCAAGTGCTGCACCATAGGCGGTGTGGTCATTATAAAATGGTGACATTACCCAGTGCCCTGCCTCTTCCTCAAACCCATACTTTGCATGCTGAATAAGAGTGTATATAATAACTCCACACAAGGATATCATATATAGCCAAATGAATTTCTTGATGTTAGATGTCTTTTTAAACATAAGAGCTGCTACAAAATAAAATGGAATTACAAACCACAGTCTTGAAAGCAGATATTTGAAAGACACAACGGGCAACTCACTTGCAGCTGCTGTAATTAACATCCATAAAAGAGATGCATATATAATATAGGAAACAGGATGATTTGATACTCGTTTATCGTATCTCTGCTCAAATATTAAGTTTGCTATAAATAGTAGAAGAACTCCGAACATTAATGGTTCTGTTGGCAGTGATAAGCCAATCCCTCCCTCTATATCACGAAGTTCAATAGCAATGGGTGTTAGAAATGTGATGAATAATATAATCTTATCCAGAGATACTAAATAATAAACAAGTGTCACTAATACCACGGGTAATAAAAACAACCAAAAACTGCTTTTATCTATTATCAGGTAAAAGTTCATAGCCAGAAAAACAGCTGTAATAAGGTAAACCCACAATATTTTAGATCTCTCGGTCAATTTCAAGAATTAACTTTTTTACTAATCCTTATTCTTATCAAGAAAAAAGATAATAATCAGGGACATGATAAATGTTCCTATGGTACAGATAGCTACTATTAACCACCTTATTGGATATGCTTTCTTGTCAGATGGGAATGGTGAGCTAACGACATTACTGTATGTTAACTCCGAATGGTAGAATCTTTCAGCCATTTCATAGTCTAATTTAACTTCAACATAGGAAGCAGCCTCAAATTCTATCATCTGAACAACTTCGATCAATTGACCGCTACCTTTTTCCATATTCTTTCTAAGCTTATCTACCTCTTTCTTATTTATTCTATTTTGATTACTTCCATCAACCGTCCCTAAATAACCTTTCATTATTTCTTGAGATTGGGATTCATATTCCAATAAACCTTCTTCAGTACCCAATCTGTGGAGTTCATTTTTCAGGGAATCAAGACCTTGTCGCTTTTGCTTTAATTGCCTCTCATACATTTTTATAACCTCCAAAGATTTGGTTTTATGCATTATGGATATTTTTAGGTCATAAAAATCAAGTAATGTATTTACCATCATTGAGGCAGTATCAGGATTTCTGTCTCTAGCTTCTATCCTAACAGACTCATATGGTGTTTTTAAAATATTAACGTGCTCATGGTATGTATCATAAAGAGCAGCTTTAAAATATTTATATTCAGGATTTATCTCATAGTGCTTTGCGAGGTCGAATCTTTGCACCATACTATCTATGATATCCTGAGAATTCAATATTTGAATCATTTGCTCTGTTTCACTTTCATCAGAATATGGTTCAACATTCGCTGGATACACGATTGCATAAGACTCATAAAGAGGAGTTATAAATGTAGGCCCAGATAAAATCGTACTAAGAACTGCAGCTACAACCACTATTGTTAGTAAGTGGTATCTCCATTTCCCAATAAGTTTTACCAGATGCGAACTGTTAAATAATTTATCCATGTCTAATTTATTAATGTCCCAATTGTAATCTTCATCGCCTACTTTTTTTAGCGACTTAGATTGTATGGTATATTCTTCTTCATTATTCTCTTTCTCTAAAAACCTATATCTTAAATTTAAAGATGGTAATACAATATTTAATTCTCTCGATTCAATTCTTGGTCCAAATTTTTTTTTTTGATATTTACACCCAATTTTCCTGAGAATAAGTCCATAATACTAAAAACTATAATTGCTAGTAGAAGTGATGTAAATGTTGATATTAGAACTATTAACCATCTTATTGGATATGACTTCTTTTCAGCCTTATAAGCTGTGTTTATAACAAATGTGTGCGGAAGACTTTCCATAGCATCTACCTTAGCCTCTTCGTATTTTGCTTTCAACTGACTTAATTGCTTTTTATCATGTTCAAGGGCATCACGCAAGGATACATATGGACCACCATATTTAGCAAGTACTTCTAGCTTTTTTTCCAACCTAACTACACTTGTTTGGTTATTTTTGGCCATTTCGATTGCCAACTGCCTGTTGAACATCTCCGACTGACTTTCATAGTCATGAACTCCATATTCCCTCAAAACAGTCAGCGAGTCTTCTTTGGCCCTTATTTCACCCTTTAAATGATTATATTCATCCTCAACAATTTTATATGCTTTTAGGGCTATTTTCTTTTGCATATCATTTATCGTTGAATCAACTAATTCAGCAACATCATTTGCCATATAAGCAGCAAGCTGTGGGTCTTTGTCAAAAACAGTTATCTGAACTGCCATATATTCAGTCCTCCTAAAAATAAAGTTGTTTTCATACCTCTTGAATAATTGAGTAACTTTATATTTTGAGTCATTATCAATATTGTAATGATTCAGAAGGTTATACTTACTGATAATTCGATCTCTAATCTTATTTGAGTTTAGAACCTGCAGCATCTGCTCAGTTTGTTCAATTTCTCCAAATTCCAGTATATCTTTTGTGTTGTTGAAATTATCACTTAATAGTATCTTTGATATTGAATTACTAGCAGTGGGGTAAAGAATAACTGTTGATTTGAAGAGGGGAGTTATAAAATAGGGGCCTGAGAAAATTACTGATAAAATAATTGCTAAAGCAGCAATTATTGTTAAATGCTTCTTATAAGCATATACAACTTGCATCAGTACGCCAGATAGAAAAGGTTTGTGAAATTGGTTTTGAGAACTCATTATCTTCTATAATTTTCGCTTCCAAAAATACTAAATAATATATAGAATACAACCCAAAGATATATTAACATAGTTTATATCATTAAACATAATCATTTTAGTACATTAAGGATTGTCATAGTTTATGATTTCAATAAATTCTCTGATATGGATTAGCTTGAGTACCATTGTAACAATTACACCAAATGCAATCATAATCATTATTGATATTTCCCATCTAAGGTCTAGATGATTGTTGATTATGAACCCACACACTAATAGTGCAATTGTTAATGTAATCAGATTGATAATGAGTCTTAAATTTATCTTGAAGGTAAATTCTTTTTGAACAATAAAAAGCTGAGCAATTGCTGTTATAACTTGTGTTACTAAACTTGCCCAGGCTGATCCTACAGACATATACTGCGGTATTAATATAAAGTTAAGGGTAAGGTTTATTACAAGTCCACAGAATGCAACTATATTTAGTTGTTTCAGATTATTATTTGCAGTGAGTAATGTTCCAAAAATATAGTTAGATGCAATCGCAACAAAGCTAAACATAAGCAGTCTAAATATGAGTGCCGATTGATTTATTCTAGAATCAAACTGGGCTTGTGTTTCTCCCGCAAACGGATAATACATCAAATTCATCAGGTCATCTGCATAGAATTGTGATGTTATAGCAATTATAAGAACTCCAGATATTATTATTGAAAAACTCAATTTAACTAGTTTTTCAGTTGACTCATTGTGCTTAATCATTTTTGAGAATAGCGGCAATAGAAGAACAGCAAAAAGATAAGCAAAGTTTTGTCCCGCATCAAGAAGCCTAAATGCTTGTGCATATATACCTGATTGTTTTTCTCCAATTGTTTCTGGTAGTAACCTTTCAATTAACACTGGATCTATCCTGTTGTAGAAGCTCATAAGTAGTACAAGTAGAGCAAATGGAAGACTTTTCTTTATGATAAGTATGAAAAACGGATAATTCCAGTTGAACTGAAGGCTACCTGATTTTCTTAGTAATGCAATAAGTGCTATAATCAAGGTGATTAGATATGCAGCTGTTTGTGCATAAACAAACCAATGAATGGTAAACATTCCATCAAAAAAATTAAACCACAATAGAAAACCACAAATAAATATCATCAACAGCCTGTCCAGTACTGATAAGAAAGAATCTGTTTTGAATAGCAGTAATCCCGATAGATTTGACCTTATGTAAAGAATCAACGAAAGAATAAACTGATTAAACCCAACCCAAGCCAAGAGATATAGGTGTTCACCTCTGTAACCTATTAAAAACCCAACTAAAAAAATAATAATTCCATAGACAAAACCAAGTATTAACTTAAGCATTGTTATTCCCGGAAGGTGCTTGTTAAGAAGTTGATTGTTCTGAGCAATATTTCTGTTATTGAAATTTGTTATGCCCAAGTCAAGAAATATATAGAATAGAAACGAAAAGTTGAAAATTGTGAAGTATAAACCATATTCTTCTGGGCCTACCACATTTTGAACTTGCCTATCTATTCCCAGAATCCAAAAGGGTTTAACGAGCAAGTTAAGAAAGAGGAGTAGTCCCAGGTTTTTTAAAAACTTCTTTCGCATCAATGCAAAATTAAACGATTTAACCATTAATTCATTGTTTCATATAAATTGTTTTAATGCCACATGTGTAATCATACAAGGCAACATTTAGCTTATCTTTGTCTTGATTTAAATTAATTATGAGTATGAAGAATTTTGTTGAAGAGCTTAGATGGAGAGGAATGATACATGATATTACTCCTGGTGCAGAAGAACAATTGTTAAAGGAAATGGTTTCTGGTTATGTTGGTATTGATCCAACTGCAGATTCATTGCACATAGGTCATTTAGTGGGTGTTATGATGCTAGTTCATTTGCAAAGATCTGGACATAGACCCATAGCTCTGGTTGGAGGAGCCACTGGTATGATTGGCGATCCATCAGGTAAATCACAGGAACGTAATCTATTATCCGAAAAAGTACTACGTGATAATGAGAACGGCTTGAAAAAGCAACTTGCAAAATTTCTCGATTTTAAAAATGGTGATAATAAAGCTCTATTGGTTAATAATTACGATTGGATGAAAGATTATACATTTCTTGATTTTATTCGAGAAATTGGGAAGCATCTAACTGTTAATTATATGATGGCAAAGGACTCTGTTAAGAAAAGAATTAGCACGGATAGTAAATCTGGTATGTCGTTTACAGAGTTCTCCTATCAACTGGTTCAAGGAACAGATTTTCTACACCTTTACCAAAATAATAATTGTAAACTACAAATGGGCGGCTCTGATCAGTGGGGTAATATTATAACTGGTACCGAGTTAATAAGAAGAAAGCTGGGTCATGAACATAATGTATATGCTATTACATGTCCCCTAATTACAAAGGCAGATGGATCAAAGTTTGGTAAAACAGAAAGTGGAAATGTTTGGTTAGATCCTGAGAAAACATCACCCTATGAATTCTATCAGTTTTGGCTAAATGTAAGCGATGAAGATGCTGAGAAGTACATAAAAATATTTACTCTTTTTTCAGAAAGTGATATAGAAGCAATGATTGAGGAACATAAGAATGCCCCTCATCTTAGGTACTTGCAAAATGAACTCGCAAAAGATATAACATGCAGGGTGCATGGTACGGAGGACTACAATAAAGCCATTGAAGCCTCTCAGATACTATTTGGTAAAGGGACAACGGAAATGTTAATGAAGATTGATGAAAAAACTTTGTTAAGTATATTTAAGGGGGTTCCTCAAAGTGAGATCTCAAAAGAGGAATTTGAGATGGGAATAGGATTGCTTGATTTTCTGTCAATTAAGGCGGGAGCCTTTAAATCAAATGGAGAAGCCCGAAGGATGATAAAAGATAATGCAGTTTCCATAAATAAATCAAAAATAAATGAGGGCTATGAGTTAAACTCTCAATCATTGATTAATAATAAATATATACTAGTTCAAAAGGGAAAGAAAAACTATTTTTTAGTTAAAGTGGTATAAATTATACCCCTACACTGATTACATGTACCTAGTCATTTTTTACATAACCCTTCATTTGCCACATCCGAGCAGCTTGTAAACAGCAGAATTTCAGTTTAATAGGCATTTTAGTTACTAACACTTACATGTGATTAATTATATACTTCAATACCTGTACATGCAGTAATATCATTTACTTTTAATGCATTGTATACGGATATTACATGATAAAAGTTGATGAAATAAAGGAACTAGATGCTTTGGTTAGTTTAATTGATGAACCAAATGAAGATATGTTCAGTCAAATTCGCAACAAGGTTCTAGCATATGGAAACCAGGCAATACCTGTTTTGGAAGAGGCATGGGTTAATACTTTGGGAGATTCAGATTCGGTAAGAATTGAGTCCCTTATTGAAGATATTAGAATAAATGCCATGATAAGCGATTATTCTTATTGGAAAGATGAGCAAGATCCAAAGATAATTGATGGATATTTAATTCTCATGAAATATATTAATCCAAAGATCGATGGTGATGAGTTTGGGCTATATTTTGAAAAAATATTTAAGGAGATATGGTTGGAGCTAAATGATAACCTTACTGCACTCGAAAAAATAAAAGTTATTAATCATGTGTTATATAGCGTTAACAAGGTTAACACAATTTCTAAATTACCAGCCAAGTCAGACGGGTTTTCTCTTAATAATCTAACTGAAAAACAGAATGGGAATGCATACCTGCTAGGAACATTTTATATATCCATTGCACAAAAATTAAATATTCCTGTTTATGGAGTTGATTTACCTGGGCATTTTATTCTAGTTTACATGGATGATGTGGGTAAACAAAAAAACATATCTAGCTATAGCGGTGAGGATGTTATGTTTTACATTAACCCTGCAAATGCTGGAGCAGTTTTCACACATAACGAAGTACGCCATTACATTAACCAGATGAATCTAAAACTCATGCCAGATTATTTTCTACCAACATCTAATGTAAATATTATAAGCAGAATTATAAAAGAACTTATAACGGCATACAAACTTGAAAATAATCAATCTAAGTTAGATGGCCTTCAATCATTGCTTGCTATATCCTAACAAATGGCAGAATCTAGGTTCTTGCTACCGAATAGTCCTTACCAGCTTTGAGTGCCCTTAGATTCATCTCAACTATTTCATCACCTTTTTTGCCAAAAATTAATTTGATAGCATTTTCAAGTGACTCATATTTAATCCCAAGGTAGGATGCTGCTGCTCCAAGAACTACTATGTTTGCAGTTTTTACTGACCCCAGTTCTCGTGATACCTTATTTGAATCAATGGTGACATTTCTGGGAATATCCCAAATAGTTTGTAAAACATCTTCTATGGGAGGATAATCACAAATATTTTTTAAGGGATTCATACTTGTTACAAGCCATCCCTCCGAAGTATTTAACATCTTTAAATATCTAAGTGATTCCATTGGCTCAACACTTAATATTAAATCTGCTTTACCCTCGGGTATTAGGTCAGAAGCAATATAATCTGATGATATTCTTAAGTTTGACTGAACATCACCACCACGTTGACTCATTCCATGAACTTCTGCCTGCTTTAATTTTAAGCCTTCCTCCAATGCTGCTGTGCCAATAATCGTAGCTATTGTTAATATACCTTGTCCTCCAACTCCGGCTATAATTATATCCTTTTTCATGTGTCTGCTTTTAACTTGTTTTTATGGTTTCACTTCTTTGTCTTGCCTTTAATTTCATTCTTCTTCCTAATGTTTGAACACATTCGCGTCGCGATATAATAACAGATACACCGATATAATTTAATTCCTCAAGAATTATTTTAATATTTTCCTCGTTGTATCGTCTCAGAGGTTTTAAAAATCTTATGTGGTTTTCCTCAACTCCTATACCTCTGCAAATATCCTCTACTTTCTCAAATGCTGATGAATCTTGTCCACCGGTCATACCAGTGGTGGAGTTATCATTAATAATTACTGTTATGGGAGATTTTGTATTGACAGCATCAAGTAATCCTGTAATACCAGAATGAGTAAATGTTGAGTCTCCTATTGCTGCAACGGAAGGAAATAAACCCGCATCTGCTGCTCCTATTGCCATCGTAATTGATGCTCCCATATCTACGCATGAATTAATTGATTCCAGTGGTGCCAATGCACTTAAAGTATAGCAACCTATATCTGAGAATACTCTGCCTGGCCCAAAGTGATTCATAGCTTCATTCAAGGCAGTAAAAGTGTCAGTATGAGAACATCCATCACAAAGTTTTGGTGGACGACCTCTTACAATATCAGGAGTGTTATGAACTTTTTCAACCTTTAATTTGAGAGCAATGGCAACTTTTTTGGGTGTAAGTTCCCCTGCCATTGGAATTGTGCCATCCATTCTTCCCTTTATTTTTTTACCCTTATTAAGCATTCCTCTCAATAATTCTTCAATAATCGGATACCCTTCCTCAAGTACCAAAATCTCATCAACAGATTCATATAGTTTATTTAAAAGATTTCTAGGGACTGGATATTGCCCTATTTTCAGGATGGAATATGGAATTTTATCATCTTTATAGTTTTCTTCTAAATAATTATATGAAATTCCACAGGATATTATTCCCAAGGATTTATCTTCACCAACATACAATTTATTAAACCCTGACTCAGATGAGTCATCTTTAAATGCTACTTGTTTTCCCAGAAGCATATCATAACGTTTTCTGGCAATTGCAGGTAAAAGGATGAATTGTTTTAGATCTGTTGGTAGCTTAATTTTGTTCTGATTTCTTAACGCTACTCTCTGAACCCCTGCTCTAGAGTGAGCAAGTCGAGTCGTTACTCTAATCAGTACAGGAGTTTCGTATTTTTCGCTTAAATCAAAGGCATAACGTGTCATATCATAGGCCTCTTGTTGATTAGATGGTTCCATTGTTGGAATCATAGTAAATTTGCCATAAAACCTTGAATCTTGCTCATTTTGACTTGAATGCATAGATGGATCATCTGCAGAGAGCACAACTAAACCTCCGTTTGCTCCAGTTATTCCTGAATTTATGAAAGCATCTGCGGCCACATTTAACCCCACATGCTTCATGCATACAAGCGATTTCTTACCGGCGTATGACATGCCAAGGGCACTTTCCATAGCTGTTTTTTCATTTGCTGACCACTTGCTTCTTATTTGCCTTTTATTAGCCTCCTCTGATCTTTGAATATATTCTGTTATTTCTGTTGATGGGGTTCCAGGATAAGCATAAACACCAGAAATTCCAGCATCTATGGCCCCCTGGGCTATGGCTTCATCACCAAGTAATAATAGCTTTTTCATATTGATATTTTGAGTTAGTTTTTTTGATTTTTATGGTAACAAAATTATCAAATTTAAAGCTTTACATTTACTGTAAATACTAATATATATTCATTATAAATTGATTATTTTTGGGTAATTTTTTAAGGGATGAATTACTTGGCACATGCGCACCTTTCGAGTGATAATAATGATATCATTTTTGGAAACTTTATAGCAGATTCGGTAAAGGGAAAGTCTTATCAAAGATATAGAAAGGATATAGTAACAGGTATTTTGCTCCATAGGAAAATAGACTCATTCACAGACAACCATAGCATATTTAAAAGTAGCAGGGAAATTATAAGTAGCGATTTTGGAAAGTTCTCCGGGATAGTCATAGACATCTATTATGACCACTTTTTGGCCACTAATTGGTCACTATTTGATAACAGAGAATTAAGTGCTTTTATTTCTCATGTATATGGTATTCTGGCAAATAGATTTGGGATTCTGCCCACCAGAGTAAAAAAAATGTTGCCATTTATGATTGGTCAAAATTGGCTTTTGAGTTACTCAAACTTAAGTGATCTTGAGCGAGTATTTAGAGGTATGAATAGACGAACTAACTATCTTTCAGGAATGGACAAAGCAGTTGAAGTCTTACTTGACAACTATGAGGAAATCAAATCTCATTTTATGCTTTTTTATCCAGAATTAGAAAAATTCTCACATGAATCATTGATACAGATTCAGAATGAAAATCATGTAATAAATAAAAAATAGTAGTAAAAGGGCTATCTATTGCATATGGATTTGAAATTGCAGTATTCACACCTATTCTTTTCGGTAGTTTGAATAAAGTCTTTTGTTGGATCCCCTATCTCGCTGATAAGTTCATAAACGGATTCGCCAAATTCATCAAAGTAATCTTTTAAATCATCGTACTCTGTTAGCTGCAATGACATAAACCCGTTGGATATTTTGCGCATGGAAATTATACCCGCTTCAATATCTTTATCCGTATTGAGAATACTATAAATCCAAGCATAATAAGTTATCTGAAATGCCTTTGAATATTTTGGATCCATGAACAAATCATCCACATTCTTCACTTTCAATTCGTTGGGCATAACCACACCTGTTTTGTAGTCAATTATCCTCGTTTTTCCGCTACTTAAATCAAAATCAACCCTATCAATATATCCTTTAATATTGACATTGCTATCCTTGGGTAACTTGGTTATATGTTTACCCTCAGTACTTTCTATTAATGATGGATGTTGTTGCTGATTATTTTTATCCCACAATAGAAACCTATCAATATATGATTTTGCAACTTCTAGCAGCAAAAGATTCTTCCCCGAGTTCAAAACTGTTCCAGGGTTAAGCTTTTCAAATTCTTCGCTTAACATTTTTGAGGTATTGCCAACATAACCAGCAAGTTTATTCTGATCAACTTTAGAGCCTTTAAATAGCTTATATATATTATCTAAAACCCCGTGTATAGCTAAACCAAATGTATTTGCTTCAATATTCTTTTCTAATGGTGATTTAGAGTCCACCCTTAATATGTATTGAAAGTAAAATTTAAGTGGACATGTAATATAACTAATTAGCGAAGATGCACTATATCCTATTTCTGACAGTTCTGTAATCTTAGCTTGTATTACTGTATTTTTTTTAATTACTATTTCTGATAGATCTTTGCCATTGTTATTGATATTGCTCGTAAGCATTTCATTTGATAATGTAATATTTGTATTAGCTAGGGATAGTTCATTCTCAATTTGTTGGATGAACCTGCTTTTTTCACCACCGCCGAGTTTATCAGAATCTGTGCTATATAGTAGCGTTATGTTTTTGCTTCTTTGTAGTAACCTATAAAAATGATAAGCATAAACACCAGATTTATATGATGGTAGAGGTAGTTTTTGTTCCCTCCTAATATCAAAGGGTATAAAGGAATCAATGGAACTAGTTTTTGGAAGCACACCTTCATTAACAGATAGTATATAGATATTTTCAAAGTCAAGGGTTCTGGTCTCAAGCATTCCCATAATCTGGGTTCCTGCTAGTGGCTCTCCGATGAGATTTATGTTGCTTAACATAAATAATTGCTTAATTATTTTTTTAAGTGTTTGATATTGTCCAACATCCTTATAGGATGTGATTAGTCCTTCAACTTTTATAATAATCGTGATCAGCGATTGAACTTCTTCTCTTACTAAAATATTAGATGAAAATATATCATTGACACAATCTATGAGAAGGTTTTTTAATTGATTAAGAAAATAACCTAAATCACCTTTTTTAAAGGTTAATAATACTATTGATAGGATATTTTGATTTCTATTTTTTAACTGGTCTGAAATAGATTGAACATCTTCAATCTTTACATAATAATTCCCAACATCAGCAAGGTTGTTAATCCATTTATTGCATAACTTATTTCCTAATAATAATTTCGTAATACTATTCGATAAAAGGTTTAATAATACTGATGTCTCCAACTTGGTTTTGCTACCTTGTTGAGATTCTAAAACATCGAAAAGACTTGAAATAAATAGTTCGGCAGGACTATTACTAAGGGGGTATCCAAGTGTAACATTATACTTGTTGTTGTCATAATTTGGAAGAGAATGAATTAGGGGAACTATTAGTCTTTCATCACTTAATACAATCGCTGTATTAGAATTATTTATTGAATTGCTATTCAGTAGTTCTTGACCAATAAATTTTACTTGACCAATATTTTTTGGTACTCCAATTATACGAATCCTTTTGGATTCATTTCTAAGATAATTATATATTTTATCCGGCGTTTTAAGCTTTAACCTATCAATATTATACCTTATGTATTTTCCAGCTTCATTGTTGATTTTATTGTTGGAATCATTAAAATAATAATCATCAATATCCCATAGAAATTCAACATTGAAATTATCATTGAGATATTTAAATATCATTATTTCCGATTCCGTTAGAGCATTTATTCCCACTATCAGGAACTTGCGCCAAGGGATATTTTTTTCTTGAATATTCTCAGCAAGATACCTATTTATAAACCCTTGATATCCACAGCCTTTGGAGATCATGCTCTCTCTCAGAGAAGTATAATATTTATACATTGAGTTAAAGAATCTCAAATATTTTTGTTGTAGCTGAGTAAGTTTTTCTTCTCCTGGACTCCATTGTTCAATTGCTTTAACTGATGAGAGGTCTTCATATAATGTTTTGGCATCAGCCATTGCATTGTCAATATCATTGAAATCGTTAAAAATGACTGGAGTCCATGTTAGAAATTCATCTAATGACTTTGCATCATCACCTTCTAGTTTGCCATAAATTTCAAATAAATCAAGAGCTAAAGAGATATTATCAGCTTTTTTTAATTCGGATATTCTTTGAATAAAAACATCTATAGGAAAGAAATCTGGAAGCCATATTTCAGAATCATTAATTGATTTTATTTCTTTTTTAAGAAAAACTTCAGATCTTCTGTTGGGAAGTATTACAATGGATTCTGGCCCATTGATTTTATCTTTTATTATCTTCTCGGCTACTCTATTAAGAAATGTTCTCACGATCTATAATATTTTTCTCTGCAGTTTTTATTCTTTCAATTGTTCCAAGATCAAACCAAGATGGGCTATCATCTAAGTAACCCATAATTTTTTCCTTTTTTGCCATTCGTAACCATGCATCAATAATTGAAAAACTACCATTCATATCAAGTTTATCTACAAAGGATGGGCTAATTATATAAACCCCACTAAATGCAAGTGGTGACGATTCCTTATGATTTTTATCTACCCATCTAAATTTACCAATAGTTGAATTTTTCCAACCTTTTAATTGCATATTAGCATCGAACAAAAGATATCTGCTTGTTTTTCTATCTCTTACACAGAGTGTGGCAGTATTATTGTTTTTTAAATGAAATGCTTCCAGGTCATTTATATTAATGTTGGATATAATATCAACATTATGAACAATAATGGACTCATCTCCGTTTATAAAGCTTTTGGCTTTCAAAATAGCACCACCAGTATCTAGAAGTCTATCCCTTTCATCTGAAATAACAATGTTAACACCAAAATCATTTTTACTCCTTAAAAAATCAATTATTTTCTCACCTTTATGGTGGATGTTTATGAGAAAGCTATTTATTCCTTGATTTTTTAAATTGTTCAAGGTTATTTCAAGCATTGGAATATGATTCACCTCAACAAGAGCTTTAGGTGTATCATTTGTGATTTGATTCAATCTTGAACCCATACCCGCTGCCAGAATAATTGCTTTCATTAAGGTTTCTATTGATTTAATTCGTTGTGCTTTAATGTAACTGAAATATTCGGATACTTATCTTCCAAGAGCTTACGTGTTAGGTTAGCAGAATAAACAGACCTGTGTCTGCCTCCGGTGCATCCAAAGTTTATTTGAAGGTGTGCAAATCCTCTTAATATGTAATTATCTATACTCTGAAGAATCATTCCGTGAGCGTTTTTTAAAAAAGAATCAACCTCTTTTTGTTTCTCAAGATATTGGATTATGGGTTCCTCAAGGCCTGTAAAATCCCTTAAGTCAGCTATTCTTCCTGGATTAGGCAAGCTTCTACAGTCGAAAACATGACCTCCTCCATTCCCAGTTATATCTATTGGCATGCCTTTCATTTTATACGAAAAGCTATTAATACTTACATTTAAAACAGTATTGGGTTTAACAGTTGAGTAGCAATCTATTTTTATTATTTGCTTAAATATGTTATTCAACTCCTTCATATCTTCATCAAAGGGAGATTCTTCAAGTAGATTCTTTAATGATTTTATTGATGGTAATAAGCTTTGTAGGAAGTGTGCCTTTTTTTGGACTATACCTCTAAAACCGTAAGCTCCCATAACCTGCATCAAACGAAAATATTCATAATCATGGTAATATTTTTCAAACATTTCAACTTTACCTGGTAATTTCTTATTTAGCTTACTCAAATAATGTTTGTAAATGATTTTCTTTTCACTACTGCTTAACTTTGCATTAACCTGATTAAGTAGAGATACAAGATCATATTGTAGAGGCCCCATTCTGCCACCTTGAAAATCAATGTACCACGGCTTTTTCTCGTGGATCATTATATTTCTGGATTGAAAGTCTCTGTAATTAAAATATTTAGATTCGCTAAGAAGGAGTTTCTCTGTAAATTTTTCAAAATCTATTTCGAGAAGGTTTTCGTTGAAGCTAATATTATGGGTTTTTAAAAAATAATATTTGAAATAATTCAGATCCCACATAACCGATCTTTGATTGAAATATTTTACTGGATAGGCCACCTCTAAATTAAGGCCCTTTATTCCTTCAACCTGTATTTCTACCAAATCACTTACAACCTTCATATAATACTCTATGGCTTCTTTGGGCTTGTGTCTGTTAAGATCAAAAAGTGCAGTTTTTCCCAAGTCTTGAATCAGGAAATATTTGTTTGATCCATCTCTGGCTATAATTTTCGGAACATTTATGCCGATATTTATAAAGTGTTTAGTAAAGGAATTATGTGCAATATTCTCATTTACATCATCATTGAATGATGCTATCATTGTATCCTTTTCTTTACCCCTGTTTATCGCTCGAAAATATAGTCTGTTCGATCCGGATATTGGAAGTGGTATAATATCATAATCACCTTTAAAACCAGAGGCTTTGATCAACAGCCTTATGTTATTTATATGTTGGTTTGCCATTTTGCAGCATCAATTTTTAACTAAGATAGTTTAATTGTTACAAATATATGTCTTCAATAGATAAAGTAAATGTCTACAAATAAAAATTATACAATAATCATACTTTAATCATAACTATGATTATCAAAAGCTGATTATGTTTTTAAAAATTCTAAATTTGTAGCAGCGATATCTTTAATAGCAACTGTTTTTTTGTTAGTTTTAGGATCATCGTAACCAATTAATAAAAGATTTTAAAAATGAAAGAGAAGAACACCGCAATTGATGCATTGAAAACGGCGATATTGCTTGAGCGGAGAGGTAAGGCTTTTTACACTCAAGCTGCCAAACAGACCGAGAGCAAATCGGCAAAAAAGATTTTTGAGATAATGGCTGAAGAGGAGGGTGCTCACATAGAGTTTCTGGTTAAGCAATTTAAGACCTATGCTGATACTAATCAGTTTAGTGAGATTGATGAATTTTCGGAAGAAGAAGATGATGCAGTTATTGAAATCTTGACCGAACAAGTAAAAAATGAGATTTCAGCTGCTGGATTCGAGGCATCAGCTATTTCTGCAGCGATTGATTTTGAGAATAGAGCCATTGAAGTATATTCAAGTCGTGCCAAAGAATCATTAGACCCAAATGAAAAAAAGATGTACCAAATGCTTGCTGATTGGGAGAAAACGCATCATCATTTGCTATACAGGCTAAATGAAGATCTGAAGGAACAGGTATGGAATGATAATAATTTTTGGCCCTTCTAAACGAATAATATATGAGCATGTTAAATGATTTGGTGGCTCACATAAAACGATATGAAACACATTTTATAACACAAGCAATTTTAAAATAATAATATGAATAAGAAAAATACCGGTTTTAATTCAAAATTAGTCCATGCTGGAACAATACCCGATGATAAAGGAAGTGCGGTTACTCCAATTTATCAAACTTCCACATTTCAATTTAGGGATGCGGATCATGGAGCAAGGTGCTTTTCAGGTGAGGAGAAGGGATACATTTATACAAGATTGGGTAATCCAAATACTGATGAGTTGGAGGTTGCAGTTGCTGAACTTGAGAAAGGTTTTGGAGGAATATCTGCATCATCGGGAATGGCAGCAGTTAATATAGTATATCTCACCATATTATCTCAGGGAGATCATATGATAGGTCATGATGCATTATATGGTCCTTCAAGGGGGATTATGGAAAAATTGTATCCAAAATTTGGTATTGAGTCTGATTTTGTTGATTGCACTAATGTGGAAAATATAAAAAAGGCTATCAAGCCCAATACTAAATTATTATACCTTGAAACACCAGCGAATCCAACAGTTGGAATAACAGATTTGAAAGCTGCTTGTGACATTGCCAAGGAACATAATTTAATAGTGTGTGTTGACAATACATTTTGTAGTCCATATTTGCAAAGACCAATTGAATTTGGTGCAGACATTGTTTTACATTCAATGACAAAGTTTATTAATGGCCATGCTGATATAGTAGCTGGAATGCTTGTTGCAAAGGACGAAGCTATGTATCATGAGCTAAAGTATGTAATGATAAATGGGGGGTTCAACATGGATCCGCATCAGGCATGGTTGGTTCGTCGTGGTCTAAAAACGCTTTCTATTAGGATGGATAAGGCCCAGGAAAATTCCATAAAGGTGGCCGAATTTCTTGAAGCACATCCAAAAGTTGACTGGGTTCTATACCCAGGGTTGAAATCTCATCCTCAGTATGAGCTAGCAGAAGCGCAGATGGACGGCCCAGGAGCAATGATTTCCTTCGAATTAAAAGGTGGAATACAAGCTGGAAAAACCATGATGAATAATGTTGATTTGGCATTACTTGCAGTATCATT
Organism: Lentimicrobiaceae bacterium; assembly: GCA_018661505.1. Classification (GTDB taxonomy): domain Bacteria; phylum Bacteroidota; class Bacteroidia; order Bacteroidales; family F082. The sequence continues at coordinate 646 of JABJIE010000039.1, read as the reverse complement.
GGGAGGAATAGAGACCCTCATCCAACACCCCGCCTCAATGACACATTCAAAACTATCCGCCAAAGCAAGAGAAAATGCAGGAATTACGGATGGCCTTGTACGTTTATCAGTGGGGATTGAAGATTTAGATGATATCATTAGTGATATGAGTAATGCTCTATCAAAGGTATAATTAGCAGATTATATAATTAAAGCCTGTCGAACAGGCTTTTTTTTGGCCTAATTTTACTTAATTTCGTGATTTAAGCTTGAAGAATTATATTTCCTATAATGTATTAATGCATAAGAAAGTTCTATATATAATTTTAGTTTGGTGTTATATTTTAACACCATTTTTAGGGCATGCTCAAACCGTGGCTCTTGTTTTAAGTGGGGGCGGAGCAAAGGCATACTCACACATAGGAGTTCTAAAAGCAATAGAAGAGGCAAACATTGAGGTTGATTATATAGTTGGTAATTCTATGGGTGCATTGATAGGTGCATTTTATTCTTCTGGATATTCTCCCAGTGAAATTGAGAGTATTCTTACCAATCCCGACTTTTTATCTTTTACACGTGAAAACACAGATAAAACTGCATGCTATTACCAGAATGTTGAATCAGATGCATCATTTGTCAACTTTACGTTTGATGTTGAAAAAGGATT
>JABJIE010000038.1 GCA_018661505.1 Lentimicrobiaceae bacterium | reverse complement strand
TTCATGAGTTTGGACACTTTGCTGCTGCAATAATTTTCAAAACCCGCGTGGAGAAATTCTATTTGTTCTTCAATCCTTGGTTTTCAATATTTAAATTTAATTTCAAGGGAACAGAGTATGGCCTTGGATGGCTACCACTGGGAGGTTATGTAAAAATATCAGGCATGATTGATGAGTCAATGGACAAGGAAGCTATGAAAGAGCCCCCAAAGCCATGGGAATTTCGATCAAAACCTGCATGGCAAAGATTAATAATTATGCTTGGAGGTGTTATAATGAATGTTGTTTTAGCATTTCTAATATACATTGCAATGCTCACCTACTGGGGGGATGAATATTTGAGCACCAAAGAAGCAAACAAATATGGTATAAGACCCGATAGCCTGGCATTGGAAATGGGCTTTCAAAATGGAGATCAAATATTATACTTGGATGGTGAATCTATTGAAGATTTTAACAAGATTACCATTACCATGGTACTAAATGTGGTAAAAAATGTAACGGTAAACAGAGATGGTGAAGAAGTTACTTTTGTTATTCCAGATGGTAGTCATAATAAATTATTAAGTCACAAATCAAAATTATTTGAGGTAAGAATCCCTTTCATAGCTGAAAGGTTTACAGAGATATCGCCGGCCAAATCAGCTGGTATGGAAAAGGGCGATCAAATTGTGGGTTTAAATGGTGAAAGTATTATCTATTACGCTGATTTTCGGGAAGAAATTCAAAACTATAAAAATCAAGATGTAATTGTTACGGTCATTAGGAATAATGATTCAGTAGATATTGCCATGGTATTGGGAGATAATGGCCTTCTGGGAGTTTATCCGTTGAGTGACATGGCTGAATTTTTTGATGTTAGTAAAAAGAATTACACCATAGCAGAGGCAATTCCTGCAGGATTTTCAAGAACCATTGGCGGTATAGATAACTATCTAAAGCAATTAAAGCTATTATTCTCACCAGAGGTGAAAGCTTACGAAGGTATTGGAGGATTCATAACGATTGGAAGCATTTTCCCCACAGAATGGCATTGGGAAAGTTTCTGGAGGTTAACGGCATTTCTTTCAATAATGCTAGCAATATTAAATATCCTTCCCATTCCTGCTCTTGATGGAGGTCATGTGCTGTTTTTAGTTTATGAAATTGTCACCAGAAGAAAACCAAGCGATAAATTCTTAGAATATGCTCAGGTTTTTGGAATGATTATCCTATTTGGGTTATTAATATTGGCAAACGGAAACGATATTGTTAGATTATTCAATTAGAAATATGACCTGTACTATTTACATAATTAAATAGTACAGCTTTTTCCTTTTGCTTGGAATCTAGAAGTGGTCATAGATAATAAAATTATCTATTAATCTTCCACCTTATCCTTGAGTGATTTGAATCCGTTCCCAAGTATCTCATTTGAGTTTAATACAGTTACAAATGCGTTTGGATCTATGTGATGAATAAACTCCTGCAACATAGATATTTCTCGCCTGGTAACAACTGTAAAAACAATAGATTTATCATTGCCACTATACATGCCTTCTCCGTGTACAAGGGTTCCACCACGATTTAGATCATTTACAATTTTATTGCGTATTTCATTTGTATGCTCAGAAACAATAAATAAAACTTTACTGTAACTCATTCCCTCAAGTATAACGTCAACTACTTTACCTGCAATAAATATTACTATTAGTGAATACAAAGGTATTTTCCAATCCTGGAATACAATAAGACCAACAAATACTATGCATGAATCCACAATTATCATTAATTGGCCAAGTGGAAGTTTTGTATATTTACTTATTATCATTGCTACTATATCAGAACCTCCTGATGTTGCCTTAGCTTTAAATATTAATCCCAATCCAACACCAATAAATAATCCCCCAAAGATTGAAGATAATAATGCATCATTCTGAACAAGTGGCTCATTACCATAAAAATAGGTTAAGGTATCCATAAAAATTGCTGTGGAAAAAAATCCCACTACTGTTTTCATTCCAAATCTAGGACCCAATATTTTTATTCCTATGATGGTAAGTGGAATATCAAATGCAAGTGCCATCATACCCACAGGAGTCCCTATCAAATAATGAATAACTATTGATATGCCATAAACACCTCCTGGAACAAATTTATAGGGTGTGATAAATAAAACAAAACCAGATGCCATTATAAAGGCTCCGATAAGGATTAAGCTGTAGTTTCTTATCCAGCGTAAACTAAATAGTTTGTCTTTTTGAATAAATGCCATGACTTGTTGTTTTTAAGCTTACTTTCATTGTTGATTTTCAGCATGTTATAATAATAATTTGATTTCCTGCAAAAAAGCGCGCAAAAGTATGTTTTTTTATTCATAAAACACCCTTTTCAAAAAAAAATATTTTTTATTTAAAAAGTTAGATGTCAATGCATTGGGATAATAACGGATTAGTAATTGAGTATGTCAAAAATATCTTAACAACTTTTAAAAAGATAAGATAATTTGGTACAACAATAGTATCCCAAGAGTTGGTTTTTGTAATACCATTGGATCCCAACGATTTCAATAATAAATAAATTTAACTTTAATTACACTAGATATATTGATATTTGCACTTAATATTGTCTATTTTTGTGAGCATATAATTAGTAATAATGAAGAATATTTTAACCCTCACTTTTGTGATAGCAGTAATTTCTGCCACCTCATGCGCAAGTATGAAAAAAACAGAAACTCATAGTAAGGAAGAAGTGATGAAATTAAATGCTTGTGCAATGGCTCAAAATCAGTGCGAAACTGAACTTGCAGTGATGATGCATATGGATAGCCTTTCTGATGTTCAAATGGAGATAAATAGTCGAAATTTGAAAGAGAAAAACATAAAACTTAAACAAAGATTTTTCAGCATATATCAAGCAAATGAGGGAGACCTCGTGGAGTTTAGAAATCTCACAATAAAATATACCAAGGAACTTACGGTTTGTAAGAAACTCGAAGAGTACAAAAGCCTCCAAGATTCAAAGGAAGCTAGGAAATAATCCTTAAGGAAAAAACTTACATTTATTGAGCCATTTACCGATATCTGGTTCGTCATCTTCGCCAATAATATATTCAGTTATGAGTAGTTTTTATCTAATGAAGCATTAGTAGAGTAATCCATAATAGCCTTTCGCACATTTTGTAACAAAAGCACTGATTTATCTTTTGGTCAATTATGAATTACATTTTTCATCAAATAAATGTCGGCAGTACTTGGAATTGGTTTTAGCATATCTCTTTATCCCTATTAATAATTGTTTTCTATATAAATCATATTATAGTACCTCTTATTTACATTATGAATTATTATAGGATTCGAGAATGGCTGTTAATCATTTCTTACCCATGTTTGAGATCTTCCTATGAAAGAAAAGCCTAGATATCCTCTAACTTGCAGATTTCCGTCCTGAAGCCATATCTTACAACTATATATTTTGCCATTATCGGGATCCAAAATTGTTCCATCATCCCATACATTACCATCTGCCTTCATATTTTTTATGATTTCCATACCTATAATTTTTTGATTATAACGAGGGTCATCCTTATCACACTCATCACAAACTGGATCTGGATCCTCATCAGGTAATCTGAACAACCGAATAACCTTTCCATAAAGTTTATTGTCCTTTAAATAAAGTTTCACAACAGATTTTTTTCTAGCCGTTTCATCATCAATAGTATACCATGTGCCAAGCACATCATCCGGTTTTGTTTCTTGAGCCTGTAAATGTATACATGGAAAGATCATAAAGCTTACCAAGAGAAATATGGTAGTTACTTTTTTCATGACATTTGTTTTATTTAGTAAGTATTAGTCCTTATTTTGTTTTTCTTAAGAAGATTAGACTTTAAGGATAATTAATGCGTTAACTAACTCGTTGCTAATATATGTAATTAACTTAACCTGTTTTTCATCAGCATTATTGTTAATGAATAATTTTTTTTGATTATCCATACTCACAAATGTTTATCATTTTTTACTTTTTATCTTTACACCGAATTTGAATAATTATGAAAAGAATATTATTTGCCATTATAATTTTCAATTTGAGTATTGGATACGCATTTTCACAGCAATTTCATGGTGGTGTTATGGCAGGGCTTGTGGGCAGTCAGGTTGCTGGCGACTCTTTTTCAGGTTTTAAAAAGGCAGGCATCTATGCGGGAGGTTTTGTTAGCTTGGATGTTGGTGGGGAATCTTCATTACGAATGGAACTGTCTTATTTTCAGAAAGGTAGCCGAGAGAATCCAACGGAAAAAAATGGATACAGATCATATTTATTAAGATTAAATTATATTGAATTACCTATTTTATATCAGTATCAGGTTGGAAAGTTTAACTTCTTTGGTGGACCATCTGCTGGTTTTTTACTTGGATATAATGAATCCGTTGACCAGGAGGTAATAAGTGACCATCAGAACTATAATAAACCAGCACGTGTTACTTTGCAGGTTAACTTTGGTTTCAGATTTGGAATAACACCCGAGATATCGGTTGATTTTAGAACCAATAATTCACTAATGAATGTATTTTCAGAAAATCAAACAGGAGATGTTAAAAGATTCTGGGACTATGGAAGATACAATGATGCACTTGTTTTATCGCTAGTATATCAGTTCAGATAGGACGAGTGTTTATTTCCACTTTATATTACATCCACTGCTAGGTATTTGATCAATTGGCACCTCAATCCCTTTAATAACAAGTTCTAATGCTGTTCTAAGATCCCTACCGGTAACAGGTTTACCATTACCAGGTCTAGAGTCGTCCAACTGACCTCGGTATACACATTTACCTTGGCCATTAAATAAGTTAAAGTCAGGAGTACATGCCGCATCATATGATTTGGCAACCTCCTGTGTTTCATCATATAAGTATGGGAAAGGAAATTTTAATGACAACCCCAACTCCTTCATCTTTGATGGGTGATCCTCGGGATAATTTCCAACATCATTAGAACTTATTGCAACAATTCCTATGCCCTGATTCATGAAATCAGAGCCTATTTTTACCAGTTCATATATAACGTGCAATACATATGGACAATGATTACACATAAATATTACTAAAGTCCCCTTTTTGCCTTTAACAAGATCACTTGAGACCATTTTCCCGGTTATGGTATCGGGTAAATTAAAATAAGGAAGTTGAAAGCCAAGGGGAATATGATTAGTAAGAGTTAAAGACATATCTTTTTTTTGCGAATTTATATAATGTTTTTAAACCTTGAATCCATAAATGTTATGTGTATTATCACATAAAATGAATTAATAGCTCATTCTGCTATCTTTGCAGATGTATGGCATCAGGTATTAAAATATTGCTTATCCGGTTTAGCTCTATCGGTGACATAGTTCTCACCAGTCCTATAATAAGGTGTATTGACAAGCAAACTGACTTTGAAATACATGCATTGACCAAGCATCAAAACAAAGAAATTTTTTCTAATAACCCTCGCGTTTCAAAAGTTTATTCTTTCAAAGACTCAACAAATGAAATTCTGAAAAACCTAATAAGTGAGGGTTATGACTACGTAATAGATCTTCAAAAGAATTTGCGATCAGTAAAACTTAGAAAAAAACTTGCGGTAAAGAGCTATTCATTTCCTAAAGTTAATATTGACAAGTGGATAATTGTGAACTTTGGAATTAATACTTTACCCAAATTACATGTGGTTGATAGATATTTTAAAGCTGCTGAACCATTGGGAATTAAAAATGACAATAAGGGGCTTGAGTACTATATACCTGCTGATGACGAGATTATTCCCGAATCAATCGATATTAATTTGAAGGAGGGATTTGTAGCATTTGTTATAGGAGGTCAGCATACTACTAAAATATTACCCGCCGAGAAAGTTGCGGATATAATTTCAAAGCTTAAACTTCCTGCTGTTCTCATTGGTGGATCGGATGATTATAATCGTGGAGAAGACATTATTAAGTTGTTACCCAATATGGGCGTATTGAATTTATGTGGAAAATTTAATCTAAATCAATCAGCTTCATTGATTAAATCATCATCAATTGTAATGACAAATGATACCGGACTGATGCATATTGCAGCTGCATTTGAAAAACCAGTGGTAAGCTTTTGGGGTAATACCATCCCTGAATTTGGCATGTACCCTTATTTACCATCCAATGATAACCTTTCTTTTATTGCAGAAATAAAAAACCTTAGATGTAGACCTTGTAGTAAAATAGGCCATAAAAAGTGTCCAAAGAAACATTTTAAATGCATGAAAAACCAGGATGTTGCATCAATAATAGAAGCAACAAATAGGCTAATCATTCAAGGGAAATAGTGATTTATGTTCCTATTGCTACAAACGGATTACTTACTTTTTCAGAACCAATAGTAGTTTCAGGGCCGTGGCCAGGGTATGCAACTGTTTCATCTGGTAGTGTAAACAGTTTTTCCCAAATACTTTTTTGAAGAAGCTCATAGCTACCTGTGGGAAGGTCAGTTCTTCCGATACTTTGATTAAATAGCACGTCTCCAGTAATTACAAAGGATTCATCGGATGCATAAAAGCAAAGGCTTCCGTCAGCATGTCCAGGAGTAAGAAATACCTTTAGTTTGGAATTTCCAAACTCCACCCCATCATTTTCATCTATGAAGTGATCAATTCCCTTTGTTTTGCCCATTTGTATTCCAAATACCGCGCCATCCCTTGTAGAATTTACTACAAACTGCACTGCATCTTTGTGAGCATAAAGGTCGATGTTAAATTTTTTGGCAGTGAACCAACAACCTAATATATGATCTATATGTGCATGGGTTAGAACTATCTTAACAGGTTTTAATTCATTACTTTCTATGAAGTCTACAAGCTCCGTTTCTTCCCTATTATCTTGCATCCCAGGATCAATAATTATGCATTGGTTTGTTTCATCCCATAGTACATATGTATTCTCCTGAAAAGCATTAAAAGTAAATCTTTTGAGTTTTATCATGTATGATTTGTGTTTTTAGACTAAAAGCATTTCAAAAATAATATTTAAATCAAACGTTTTTAAGTTTTATTTGTATTAAAGTAGCCATCATATCCAATTAGTTTAAATGTCTTTGATTTTAACACCCATAGGTTTTATGATTTTTGCCATTTAAAATGAAATAAATTGGCTTGGAATTTGTTATAAATTAGCACTTTGTTAATAAAAACACAAAACAGGATTTGATACAATTTTCAAATATTCGAAAATATACTGCCATTTTGGTGCTAATTGTTATTATGATTCCCATGTCGGTTCATTCACAATTTTATAATGGCTCAAATCAAACCTTTGGTAAAAACAGAGTGCAATACAACGATTTTTTGTGGACATACTATAAATTTCAAGATATTGACACCTATTTTTATCTAAACGGAAAAGAACTCGCTCAATATACGGCAAGGTACGCCAAAGAACAAATTCCCATAATAGAATCTAAGCTTGGTAGTCTTTTGGATAAGAAGATACAGTTTATTGTTTACAACAATCTAACCGATCTGAAGCAGAGTAACATCGGCCTAATGACTAATGAAAATTATAATATTGGTGGTATAACGCACATAATAGGTTCAAAGGTTTTTATTTATTTTGATGGTAGCCATGTTAACTTTGAGAAACAAATTCGCGATGGTATTGCTCAGGTGTTGTTCAATCAAATGATGTTTGGTGGTTCAGTGGGCCAACAAGTGAAAACATCCACATTTTTCTCACTTCCAGAGTGGTTTAAAGTTGGTATTATTTCTTGGTTAGGAACAGATTGGAGTGTGGAATTCGACAATCATGTCAGAGACGGAATTCTTTCAGGGCGTTACAATAAGGTAAATAATCTAACTGGTGAAGATGCCGTTTATGCAGGTCATTCTGTGTGGAGGTTTATTGCACAGCGCTACGGAAAGGCAACAGTAAGCAATATTATACATATGACCAATATGAGCAATAGTATTGACAAGGGGTTTACTTATGTAACTGGTCTTCCATTTAAGCAAATAACCTTGGAGTGGAAGGATTATTACAATAAGGAGTATGCATCCTTCGCCGATTTGAAGAGCACTCCTGATGGTGAGTTAAAAATTAAATACAGGGAAAACATAAGGTATGGTCAACCGTATGTAAGCCCCTACGGCAAATTTATTGCGTATACAACAAATGAGTTTGGAAAGTATAAAATTTACATGCAAGATCTTGCAAGCGGTAAAAGAAAAAAAATATTTAAGCGAGGTGTTACAATTGATACAAAAACAGATTATTCGTATCCCCTTCTTGCATGGCATCCCACAGGAAAATTACTAGCATTCGTGATTGAGGATAAGGGTATGCCATGGCTATACAGATATAATATTGAGGATAAGGATTTCACCAAGCAGATTATTTATGGTGTTCAGAAAGTAACAGACATGGGGTTTTCAGATAATGGACAGCTTCTTGTTATGTCAGCTGTGCAAAAAGGGCAATCTGACCTATTTGTTTTCAATGTTGCGGCCAGTTCATTTTTTAAAATTACCAATGATATTTATTCGGAATTAAATCCTCGCTTCATAAATAATTCAAAGCATATTGTTTTTAGTTCCAATAGAGAAAACGACACAATTGGTAAAGAGCCTGAGCTCATTGTTGGTGTGCCTGATAATTTTGATCTGTTTGTTTATGACTATTCCAACAGAAGTGAAATACTCAAAAGAATAACAAACACCCCTCTAGCTGATGAAATAAGACCCGATTCATATGGATATAATACCATAAGTTATCTTAGTGATGAGACGGGAATCTATAATTCTTATTTGGCAACCATTGATAGTTCTGTTAGTTCTGTCGATACTGCAATCAATTATAGATATTTCATAAATAGTAAAGCAACCTCCAATTACTCTCATGACATACTTAACCAAAATGTTAGTGCCAGAGCAGGAAAAAAATCATCCGTAGTGTTTTCGGATAATCTATACAAGATTTATGTGAATAATGCTCCGAGTTATTCTTTGGTGCCTTCTGTTACTCCTGATACAACGCTATACATGAAGTCTCTTCTTCTAAGTTATGAAAAGAAAATAATAAGTAAAAAAAGATTAGAAACTCGACGCAAAATACAAGCCCAGCCATCTGATTCAACAAAAGAGATGTTAAAAGCTCCACGCCTCAAGCGATTTGTTATGGCTTACAAAAATTCCGATGGAAAAGAAGTATATGGTAACCAAGGAACATCAAGATCAAAAAATGAAAAATACATTTACAATGAAAATGGCATTGTTGTTATAAAGAGTTCAGATGATAAATTAACGATTCCCAAAAGGTTAAATTATAATGTCAGCTACTTCATCAACGACTTGGTATCACAGGTTGATTTTAACTATATCAATTATAGCTACCAACCATTTACAGGAGGTGGAGGGCCCATCTATCTTAATCCTGGTTTCAATCTTTTCTTTCAAGTTGGTATGAATGATTTAATGGAAGATTACAGAATTGTTGGTGGTGTCCGGTTAAATCTTAGCCTCATAAACAACGAGTATATTTTCAGCTACGCAAACCTCAAAAAAAGACTTGATAGGGAAATTGTATTGCACAGAAATACATTGGAAAGACAATTTGGCTATACAATAACCAGAGTTCATACTCATGAAATATTTTACATGCTCAAGTGGCCGTTTAATGAGGCTCTTTCCCTCAGAGGAACAGGAATGCTGAGAAACGATATGTATGTTACCCTAGCAACGGATCAAATAACACTTGAAACTCCTACTGTTTACAATTTTTGGGCGGGTGTAAAAGCTGAACTTGTTTTTGATAATACTCGAAACCTTGGCATAAATCTAATGTCAGGAACCAGATATAAAATTTTTGCTGAATATTATCAGTTAATAGAAAATAGTAGTAACAATCTTATTGTTTTGGGGTTTGACATTAGAAATTATCAAAAGATCCATCGTAACTTTATTTGGGCCAATAGAATTGCCGGGAGCACTTCCTTTGGTAGTGATAAGCTAATATATTATATGGGTGGGGTAGATAACTGGTTGTTTCCAAAATTCAACATGGATACACCCATCGATTATTCTCAAAATTATGCCTATCAAACTTTGGCAACTAACATGAGAGGATTTAATCAAAATATTCGCAATGGTAATAGTTTCGTTGTTATAAACTCCGAACTCCGTTTTCCAGTTTTTCAGTATTTCTCAAAAACACCCATAAGTTCTGGGTTTCTCAGAAGCTTTCAACTCATAGGTTTTGGGGATATTGGAACTGCCTGGACAGGGCTGAGTCCATACTCAACAGAAAATTCACTTTTTACCAAGTATATTACAAGTGGTCCAATGAACATTTCTGTAGAAGTTCAGAAAGAGCCAATAGTTGGAGGATTTGGTTTCGGTGCAAGAGCCACAATAATGGGCTATTTTGTGAGGGGAGATATCAGCTGGGGTGTTGATGATTATAATGTAAGAAAGCCTGTGTATTATTTATCCTTGAGTTTGGATTTTTAGTCAATGTTAAAAAAAATTAAATCTGTTTTTATTTATGTCAAATTTATACTTCACTGATAAATCTTTAACAAGTAATAATGTGTCATCTTTGATTAAAAGTCAATGTTAATAGGCCATACGTATTTTATCTTTCTTGAAAAATATTTTTACCCATAAAACTATGCCAAAAACCGTTAAAAAATATTTTTTTTGCGAATTTAAATCTAACGACCTAGTTTCCCGCAATTTATTTTTTTCCACATAGCGTGTTAATAAATAATGCATCAGTCACACAACTATGTGTTGTATATTGCACCACTGAAAAAAGAGTCTCTTCTTTTTGACTAGGGATCGTAAATTCAAGATTTTAAAGGAAAATTAATAAAAGTATAATTATGGATGAAAATTTATACTTGAAGTTCGAGGATAAGGCGGATGTTTCAAAGGATCAGGAAGGCAAAACAACTAAAGAAGAGAAAAATTTTTATGATAAGGTACTAGAAGAAAGAACAAGATTGGAAAATACGGAGACAGCTGCACCAGCAGCAAACACAAAGATTAAAATAACGGAGGAAAAATCTGTAGAGAAACAAGAAGAACCAACCAAGATGGATTATTATAACCACGAACAAGTGTTCGAGGCTGCTACTAAATATTTTGAAGGTGACACTCTTGCTGCAAATGTATGGATGAACAAGTACGCTCTGAAAGATAGTGAAAACAAATTCTATGAGCTTACTCCAGACGATATGCATCGTCGTTTAGCCAAAGACATTGTTAGAGTGGAGAGTAAGTATCCTAATCCTTTGTCCGAGAATGAAGTATATGAAGTTTTAGAAAAATTCAAATACATCATTCCTGCGGGAAGTCCTATGGCTGGTATTGGAAATGACAATCAGATATCCTCTTTATCAAATTGTTTTGTAATTGGAAACGATGGCAAATCCGACTCATATGGAGGGATATTAAAAATAGATCAGGAGCAAGTTCAACTTATGAAACGTAGAGGTGGGGTTGGTCATGACCTTACACACATAAGACCAAAAGGTAGTCCAGTAAAAAATACAGCCCTAACCTCAACAGGTGTCGTTCCTTTCATGGATAGATATTCAAACTCCACAAGGGAAGTTGCCCAGGATGGTAGACGTGGTGCACTCATGCTTAGCATTGGTATCAAACATCCAGATGCAGAAGATTTTATTGATGCAAAAATGGAACAAGGAAAGGTTACCGGAGCAAACATCTCTGTTAAACTTGATGATGAGTTTATGAATGCTGTTAAAAATAACACTTCATATACTCAAAATTACCCAGTTAATTCAGATAATCCAAAGTATAAGAAAGAAATAAACGCACGCGAACTATGGAATAAAATAGTTCACAATGCATGGTCATCTGCTGAGCCAGGCATCTTATTTTGGGATACAGTTATCAGAGAATCTATTCCAGACCATTACAGTGATTATGGGTTTGCAACTGTTTCCACAAACCCTTGTGGTGAGATACCATTATGTCCCTATGATAGTTGTAGGTTATTGGCATTAAACCTTTTCAGCTATGTTGAAAACCCCTTTACCAAAGAGGCATACTTCAATGGCGATTTATTTACAAAGCATTCAAGAATGGCTCAGCGATTAATGGATGATATAATTGATCTTGAGATTGAAAAGATCGACATGATATTGGAAAAGATAAGTGCAGATCCTGAATCCGAAGAAATAAAAAGAACTGAAAGAGTTCTATGGGAAAAGATACGTGATAAATCCATTCAAGGACGAAGAACAGGAATTGGTATCACAGCAGAAGGCGACATGCTTGCAGCTCTTGGCTTACAATATGGCTCTGAAGATGCTATTACATTCTCAACAGAGGTTCATAAATTGCTAGCCATAGAAGTTTATCGTGCTTCCGTTGACCTGGCAGAAGAACGGGGATCATTTGGAATCTTTGATGCAGAGCGCGAAAAAAATAACCCATTTATAAAGCGTATAAAAAAACATGCACCAGGAGTATATGATAAAATGCTAAAGGTTGGTAGAAGAAACATAGCAATGCTAACCATTGCACCCACTGGTAGTATAAGCATATGTACTCAAACCACATCTGGCATAGAACCAGTATTTATGGTTTCTTACAAACGTCGTAGAAAAGTAAATCCCAACGATAAAAATGTAGTCATAAGTTTTATTGATGAGGTAGGCGATAGTTGGGAAGAATATAATGTTTTTCATCCCAAGTTTGAAACATGGCTTAAGATCAATGGCTACAATGTTGAAGAGGTGAAAGACAAAAAAGATGATGAGCTTAATGCTATAATTAAAAAATCACCCTACTTCAATGCAACTTCAAACGACATTAATTGGGTTAGCAAAGTAAAAATGCAGGGAGATATTCAAAAATGGGTTGATCATTCAATAAGTGTTACAGTAAACATCCCTGAAAACGTGACCGAAGACCTCGTAAGTGATATATACTTAACAGCATGGGAAAGTGGTTGTAAGGGAATGACCATTTACAGAGATGGTTCAAGATCTGGAGTTCTTGTGAAGGATGAAGAAAAACAAGAAAAAACTGATTTTCCAGAATCTGTAGCTCCTGCAAGGCCAAAAACTATTGATGCTGATATCATACGTTTCCAAAATAACTACGAAAAATGGATAGCGGTTATTGGAAAGATAAATGGCAAGCCCTACGAAGTATTTACTGGTAAGGCCGAAGATTTTTATTTGCCACCATATGTAGAAAGTGGTTGGGTTTCCAAAATAAAAACAAAGGGTGAACGCACACGTTATGATTTTGAATTCGAAGATAAGCAGGGATATAAGATTTCAATCCCAGCGTTGTCGAGGTCATTTGAACAGGAATTTTGGAACTATGCAAAGTTAATATCAGGAGTTCTAAGGCATGGCATGCCAATTACCTATGTAATTGAACTCATTTCAAATTTAACTGTTGCAGAAGATAATATCAATACGTGGAAAAATGGTGTTGTTAGAGCATTAAAACGTTTCGTTCCCGATGGTACAGATGCAGCGGAAAAAGTTTGTGGTTCATGTAAGGAAGAGGCAGTAGTTTATGAAGATGGCTGTTTAATATGCAAGTCATGCGGTGAAAGTAAATGTAGCTAATACTTATTCATAAAAAGTTTAAAACCCTTCACCAATGGTGAGGGGTTTTTTGTTTTAAAAAAAGTTCCTGCAAAATAATCCAAGACAATCAGTTATTGTATATTTGCCGATCGATTCAACACATTAATTGGTTGAATGGAGAGGTGTCCGAGTGGCTTAAGGAGCACGCTTGGAAAGCGTGTGTACGCCAAAAGCGTACCGCGGGTTCGAATCCCGCTCTCTCCGCAAAATACCCGCAACAATGATGTGGGTATTTTTTTATTATATATTTGAAATTAATTCAAACATAAAAGCAACAACAAAACAAACTAGAATTATGAAAAGATTATTATTAATATTAATAGCATTACCAGTGTTAACGGTAACACTAACAATATCATCATGTTCCAAAGATGATGATGACCCTATAGTAGTTATTCCAACCTTTACAGAGAAGTATAACAATACTTACTGGATCTTTAGCGATGAAGGTGAGGTTACTTATATTACTTTTTCTACTGATTTTGCATTAAAAATAATAGACGGTGATCCTACACCAGATACTACTTTTTGTGCAACACTAGAAGAAGGAACCTTCTCATATCAAGATTATAACAGTGAAGTTACATATGAGCAAACTACATCCATTGTAACAAATTTAGAAGATAATTATTCGTTTAAACAGATGTCAACATCTGGACAAACTATTACTATTAGTTCTACAGTAACTGATGATACTATGTATTTGACATTTACAGATTGTGATGGAAGTGAAACAGATACATTAACTAAAACAGATGATCCTGGTCTTCAGTGCACAGAAACAACCAATAATATCTGGTTTGGCTGTGATGATCCAGTTCCCACATTTAGAGAGAAGTATAATAATACGTATTGGACCTTTGAAGAGGATGGCGAGGTTACTATTTTTACCTTTTCGGAAGATTTTGTTTTAAAGGTAATTACTGAAGATGATAGCAAACTACCTGGTGATACTACCTTTTGTATTATAACTGATGAAGGAACTTTTTCATATGTAGATGCAAATAGTGGCGTTTCATATAATCAAACAACTACCATTTCAGAAAATATGGGTGATTATTTTAGTTTCACTCAATCATCTACCAATGGGGAGGAATTTTTTCTTGATTTTTCAGTAATCGAATCCACTATTTATGTTACATCGACGCGTTGTGATGGTATGGAAACAATTATTGCAACTAAAATGAATGACCCTGGTCTTGAATGCACTTTATCACAAAATAATCTCTGGTATGGATGTGATGACGACTAGGCATTAAATAGATAATTAAATAAATAGTTCCCGTAATGTTTCAATAAACTTACGGGACTTTTTTATCCCTTTTATTAATGTGCTAAATTGAAAGTACCATACACAGGCTGGAATGAAAAACCTCCTTTAATAAGAAACCAAAAAAATTACTGCCTACAACTTGATCTAATACAAATTCATTTACTATAATTGCCGCAAATTTTACATAAAAACTAATTAAAATGAAAAGGGTGCTTTTGAGTTTGGTTATTCTCTCAATGGTATCAATATCATTAGATTCGTGCACTATGAGAGAGAGAAAAGTTACAGGAGATAATTTAAAAAATACTAATGTATCAGAAGCAATAAAAGATACTTACCACCCAGGTTTAGGTTGGAAACTAGATTGGGCCGATGAATTTGAAAACGACACCATAGATAAAAATAATTGGAATTTTCAAGTTGAGGATGCTGGTCGATTCAACGAAGAATGGCAACGTTATACAAACAGCAATCAAAATGCCTACATCGAAAACAATTGTTTGGTTATAAAGGCTATTCATGAAAGCGATGAGCATGGAATAAATCAATATACATCAGCGCGATTAAATACGGCTAATAAACAAACATTTAAATATGGTAAAATAGTAGCCCGTATCAAGCTTCCCCATGGCCCAGGAATATGGCCCGCATTTTGGATGTTGGGTGCAAACATTGATGAAAATGGTGGCGATACTCCATGGCCACTTTGCGGTGAAATTGACATACTAGAACTATACGGTTCCCGAGATGATGCGGAAATAGAAGCCAATTTCCACTATGCAAATAAAAACAACTCTCATAGCAGTATGGGAGGAATTGCTTATAAATTATCGGCGGGCAAATTTTCAGATGCATTTCATGTATTTGAACTTGAATGGGATGAAGATAAATTTACATGGTATGTTGACGGAGAGCAGTTTGCTTCAATGCTGATTACTTCTGATGAGTTATCCGAGGCTCATAACGAATATTTTCTTCTTTTAAATATTGCTGTGGGTGGCACATACTCGGGACGGCCAAATGATAATACCGTCTTCCCTCAGCATATG
>JABJIE010000037.1 GCA_018661505.1 Lentimicrobiaceae bacterium | reverse complement strand
TTTATATCAGTATTTTCTAAGGCATCTCTAACAGTAGAATAGTGATCCGGATTACCAATTACCACAACATTTGGCTCATATTGTATCGCCTGCTCAATGAGCAATTTGCTATTGTTAAATGCTGTTAGTAGTTCAACTTCAAATAGATCATTGTGACTATCAATTACTTGAAGGGTTTGGGTGCCTATTGAACCTGTCGAGCCAAGTACTGCTACTCGTTTTTTCATTTAAATATTTATCAAAGGATTAGTTAAAAAGGATGTATTCTTCTGGATTAACAGGTGTTCCGTTTTCCCATAATTCGAAATGAAGATGTGGTCCAGTGGTAAGTTCACCAGATTCTCCAGCTATTGCAATGGGATCACCTGCAATAACGTTGTCGCCATCTTTCTTGAGAAGAACGGAGTTATGTTTGTAGATTGATACAAAATTATTTTTGTGTTGAATACCAATTACATAACCTGTTTCCAAAGTCCATCCAGAGAATATTACTGTACCATCTAAAGTGGCTTTAACGGCCTCGTTTCTTGCAGTTACAATATCAATTCCAAAATGATTGTCAATGAGACTGAACCTGGAAGTTATTATTCCTGGTATAGGAGTAAAAAAGTTAAAGCTTTTGATTGATGATTCCGTTGAACCAGTTAACTGTCCTGTTTCAGTGAAATAAAGGTTGTGTAGGGTTTGGTTTTCAAATTCGGCACGAAGAGTACTATCCATTGAGGATTTTCTATTGGTTATTGTATCGTACCTGTTTGTGAGAACTTCTCTTTTATTATAATCTTCCAAGGGAAGGTCTTCATCAAAAATATGTTTGAACCCCTCTATATATCTGTTTTTTAATTTTATGTCTTGTAGGAGTGAATCTGCTAAAATATTGAGGCTATAAAGCTGTTTCTTATCATCAATATCGGGATAACCTGGTATGTAGGTCTTTAATTCTGTGCGTGCAATTAAGAGAAAAGTGATAGATGAGAAAATAAGAGAGAGACTAAGTAAAAATGCAAAGACATTCAATCTTGTCAGCCTAAAAGAAACTCTTTCTTCAAAGGTTTGATCATTGAATATAACCAACCTATATTTACTTCTAAGGTTCTTATACCAGCTATTATTTCGTTTAATTTCGGCCATAGGTAAAATGCAAAGGTAAGAAACCAATTATTATTATACTGCTCTACAAGACAGTCTTTATATGTATAACCTAAATAAACATTTTTACAATAATTATGGTTTTTCTTTAAACTCTAGTTATTTTTGCCGGTCGGTATGTGTAATAAAACATATTAAAAATAGTTATTAAGGTTAAAAAGTACTTTTGAGTTTATTCAAACCAAATAGATTAATTCTTCTAGTCGCAGTAGCTCTGGCAATGGTGGTATTCGACTCATGTTCCACAAAAAAGAATACCTGGACGCGAAGAGCATACCATAACGTTACCTGTCACTACAATGTGTATTGGAATGGTATGGTTAGTTTGGGAGAGGGTGAGGAGATGCTAAAAGAAAAAGTAACCGATGATTATAACAAGGTACTTCGAGTATATAATTATGGAACAAAAGAAGATGCAATTACCCTAAATCCAAAAATGGATAGAACCATAAAAAAGGCATCTATCGGTATCCAAAGACATTCCATGACCTTTGGAGGTAAAGAATACATAAAATGGGTAAAGGATAGCTATTTGATGATGGGGATTGCCCATTTTTATAAACAAGATTATACAAGCGCTCGTAGAGTATTTGACTTTGTGGCTAAAGAATTTGATAATTCACCTCTCCATTATGAGGCAATTATGTGGCTGGCCAAAACATATATACAACAGGAAAGATTTGAGAAAGCAGAGGCATCACTAAATCTACTACAGAGTAAACTTAATGATGATGGGTTCCCCAAATCAGTTGATGGAGATTTGCCATTGGTTTATGCCGACTTCTATATAGCTAGAGATGATTATAATTCTGCAATACCATTTCTCGAAAGGAGTCTAGAATTATCCAACGACCATTATGTAACAACTAGAGTTGATTTCATAATTGGGCAACTAAATCAAATGGATAAGGATTATAATAACGCAATAAAATACTTTAAAAAGGTAGTAAAGCGCAATCCTCCTTATAAAATGGCTTTTGAAGCTCAGATGAATATGGCCGAATGTTACAGCGAAGGCTCTGGTGATACCAAATACATCAACAAGGTACTAAATAAAATGGCCAAAGAAACTAAAAATGAAGAGTATTTAGATCAAATATATTACGCCCTGGCCCAAATAGCTTTGAGTGATGGAGAGGACACACTTGCAATAAACTATTTGAGGAAATCAGTAAGCACAAGTGTTTCAGATCAAGTTCAGAAGACAACATCATCCCTCCAATTAGCAGATATTTATTTTGATGGTGGGGATTATAATGGTGCACAAGCATATTATGATACCGCGGCAATGTCTTTGCCTAAGGATTATCCGAATTATGATGTAATCTTAAACAAAACGGAAATTCTTTCTCAACTTGTTCAGCAGGCACAAATTATAACTTTGCAGGATAGTCTGCAGAGGTTAGCATTAATGGATACCGTACAGTTATATTCAATGATTGATAAATTAATTGAGGAATATGAGGATGAGCAGGAAAGAATTGCAGAGGAGAAAGAAAATGGAGGAATTCAGTTTGTTGATATGACCCGAAGTACTTCTACTCAGCCACAAGGAGGAGGTTGGTATTTTGACAACACAGCAGCCCTCGGTAGGGGTAGAACAGAATTCATAAAGAAATGGGGTAATCGCAAGCTTGAGGACAACTGGAGATTAACAGACAAACGAACAATGATGCAAGATTTTGAAGAAAATCTAACCGATGAGGATAGCATTACCATTCAAGATAGTACAATAGTGTTGGTAACCAATCCGCGAGACAGACAGTATTATCTTCAGCACATTCCAAGAACACCAGAACAAATGGCTGTATCAGATAGTTTAGTAATTGATGCCTATAACTTGTTGGCATATCTATATTTTGAGGAATTACGTGATACAACTATGGCTCTGGATACATATTTGAATTTTCAACAAAATTATCCTGGAAATAAATATAAACTAGATTCATGGTATGCACTTTATAAGATATTCAAGGCAAATAATGATTTCGAAAAGTCGGACTATTATAGTAATCTTATAATTAGCAACTATCCCGAGAGTAACTACGCAAAAGTAATCCAGGATCCTGATTATTTTATAAAACTTAGTGAGCAGAAAAATGAAGTTGCCAAATTGTATGAAAAAACTTTTAAGGCTTTTAATAGAGAACAATACTATAGAGTTTTAAACTATTCAGATAGAGCAGTTGAACTCTATCCGGAGGATACAACATTAATTCCCAAATTTTTGTATCTGAGAGCGATTTCATTGGGAGCTGTAAATGTTGCAGATACTATGTATTCATCACTGATTGATTTGGTTTTGGAATATCCTTCAAACTCAATAGCACCATTGGCTAAATCCGTAATAAAAACATTACAATTCGAATATGGATTAGGTGTTCCGGATAGCACACTTCTGGCTCAGCAGGAAATTGCGGAGAAGTCAATTTATTCCTTTAATCCGGAAGAAAGACATTTGGTAATGATACTAGTTGAAACAGAGCAGGTTAACATAAGTGCACTGAAGGTAAGAATTTCTGATTTTGACAAGAAATATTTCAGACTTAAACGATTAAGGATTAAAAGTCTGATGTTAAATGATCAAACAACAATAGTAACCGTAAGTAATTTTGATAGTATGGATGATGCTGGAAATTATTTATTAGCTTTGAAAAATGATGAGTATGTTGTTTCAGGACTTCAAAATAAAAATTTTGAAATTTACTCCATATCTACAACAAACTATCCAATATTTTACAGAGATAAAGGAATTAAAGGATACAAGGAATTCTTTGACTTGAAATATAAAAGAGATTAAAATTAATTTGATTTGAAAAAAGTTAGAAATGGCAATGGTGATAACCAAGAATTAAACATAATTGCCAATGGGACAAGTATTACTGGTGATATTACTTCTGGTGGAGACTTTCGTATTGAAGGCTCAGTAAAAGGAAAAATAGAAACCAAGGGACGAATCGTTGTTGGAGAGAGCGGTGTTGTAGTAGGCGAATTAGCTTGCACCAATGCTGATATTATGGGAAATGTTAAAGGTGTTCTAAAGGTAACAAATCTTACTATTCTTAAGTCCACAGCTGTTTTTGAAGGAGATGTTGATACAAAAAAAATATCAATTGAAACGGGTGCCAAGTTTATTGGAAATTGCACTATGATATCTCAACAATCAAAACAAAGTATGTAGCATTTCATACAATTTGCTTTTTTAATCAAACAGTTTTAAATTAGCAAATTATGAAAGAAGAAAAGAATGAGAATCCATTAAAATTTTATGCAAAGTACAGTACACTTGCATTTCAAATGATTGCAATAATTTTGATTGGAGCATTTGGAGGTATGGCACTGGATGGATACTTAGAATGGGATTTTCCTATTTTCACCTTGGTGTTTACTCTTTTGTCTGTTGCAGGTTCAGTTTTTTATGGGATGAGAGAGCTTTTCAGATCAAAATAGGTACTAACACACTTTTTGTACTAAAAAAACCAATTTATGAAATCGCAAATTAAATCCACACTATTCATATTTACCCTTTACTTCATAGCCATATTTTTGGTGAGCTTTATTCTTCAGTATTATTTACCAAATTTCCCCATTTCATCAAGGTGGCCATATATTCTGGCATTTCTTTATGTGTTTACAATAATAGCCTTTGTAATATTATTAAAATTCATAGAGAGTAGAATTTCAATGTTTGCAAATGCTTTTATGTTAGTTAATTTTGGCAAACTAATTTTATTTACCGCAATAATTCTAATTTATGCATGGTTTAATAGGTCTGAAGCCATTTCCTTTACCATCACTTTTTTCGTTTATTATTTGATACTCACAACATACGAGATAATAGCATTACTGAGAATCCAAAAGATGACTTAGTTAGGTAACCATTATTAAATTGAGTTACCCATCAAACAAAGATTGATGTTTTGTGATGCGAATCCAATAAATTTATATTTTTAACAAATTGAATTTTTTTATTTTAGGATACCATAAATAATTTGATAATGGTAGTATATGCATCGGTAGAGGATTTTCTATATATACTTGCGGGTATATTTTGGGTGGTTTTCTCATTCTACAATTCTAAAAGAAAGAAAAATGCCAAAAAAGTCAAACAAAATGATAAACCAAAGGAAGAGAGTTCACATTCTTTGATTAATTCTCTAATGGAAGAAATGGGTTTGGAAACCGTAAAGCAACCCGAACAAGTTTCAGAACCTCATTTGGAAACAGAAGGTATAATAATAAAATCTGAAAGCGAACCTATTCAGGATGTTAACTCTACAGTTGAGCCACAAAACATCTTCTCTTTCGACGATTCTTATGAAGAAAGCAACGATATTCCAATGGCTGATGTCATTGAAAAGTATGGTCAAATTGGTGATCAAGAACAGGATAGCATTTTGAATGATTCAATTACTTATGAAAAGAGAAGTAAAAAATTTGATTTAAGAAAAGCAATAATTTATTCAGAAATACTAAGAAAACAGTATTTTTGATATGTTAAAAAAAGTTAAGGTGAATTTGTAGAGTTTTATCAATTATTATTAAATTTACCGACTTTTAAAATTACAAATAACGAACTTAGTTGAATATAAAATTGCAGGTATGTTAAAAAATTTACTCCTTACGTTTGGTTTAATTTTTGCAACGAGTTTTATGGCTTTTGCCCAATCAGGGGCGCTCCAAGGGACTGTGCTTGACAAGGAAACAAATGAACCAATTCCCTTTGCCAACATCGTCTTAGAAAACAAAGGAACGCAGGCTGGAGGTGCAACTTCCGATTTTGATGGTAAGTATCAGATCAAACCACTTACTCCAGGAAAGTATGATTTGAAAGCAACCTTTGTGGGTTATAAAACGCTTCTTATCGAGGGAATTATCATTGGTGGTGACCAAATAAGATTTTATGATGTAAAGCTTACATCAACTGCCGAAGTTTTAGATGAAGTGGAAGTGGTTAGCTATAAAGTACCATTAATTGATATGGATCAAACAGCCTCTGGAGCGACTGTAACTGCTGAGGAGATATCCAAGATGCCAAATCGTAATGCGAATGCTGTTGCTACAACTGTTGGTGGTGTATTTTCAGAAGATGGTGAAAGAGGAAGTATACGAGGAGCTAGAACGGGTGCAACTGCTACATTTATTGATGGTGTGAGAGTAATTGGTAACTCAAGCATACCCCAATCAGCCATTGAGCAAGTGGATGTTATTTTAGGTGGAATTCCTGCTCGATACGGTGACCTAACTTCTGGTATTATAAATGTTACAACAAAAGGTCCTGCACGTGAGTTTGGTGCTGGTATAGAACTTGAAACATCAGAATTTTTGGATGGTTACGGTCATAATAGAGTAGGCTTTAACCTTATGGGACC
>JABJIE010000036.1 GCA_018661505.1 Lentimicrobiaceae bacterium | reverse complement strand
TTACAGTTGAGTTTGCCAGTGGAGATGTGCAAAAAAATGAAATCAGGAAAGTTATTGTGGAATAACCATATGTGACAAATATATAATTGCCTTAATTTTTGTGATCATCCATATTAGATGGGTTGTAAATGTCATATATACGGCCTAATATATCTATTAAGTTAATTTGAATATCCCTCCTTTAAATTATTCCTGCTGAAATTTAATACTTCATGTCAGGTAATATTTATTTATTGGTTTCAACAAATTTTTAATCTTATGAAACTTTATCCGTAAATAGCAGTAAATTTACAACGGAAAAAGGATTGGTAAGATTAAGACATTGTGTTGCTTCATATGATTCAATTAACTCCAGATTAGTTAAAATTCTCTAAAAGCAACTTTTTTATAATAATATGGTCTTATTATTACAAGTTGCATATGATTTAAATTAAAACGTTTAATATGAATCAACTTTACAAACTGCTAAAAAGAGTTTTAAAAAGTTTACAATTATATAAATTCAACCTTAGCAAAAGACTAGCTGTATTACTAGTCGTATTAACCATATTACCTAACCTTGTAAAAGCTGAAGGGTCAAAAGAGATTTATGTCGGATCTAACTTTACAGGGTTATTGCTATGTAATGATGTTTTAGGGCATTGTAATGGTGGAAATGGTGACAGATCTCAATTTGCTATTTATGACTGTGATGCGCTGGACAGGCTATACTTTATTGTTAACAGTACTTCAGAAGTCGTATACCTTGGATTTGATCCAAATGGTGGAGGCTCATGGAAATCGGTATATAGAATAAGGTCTGCAAATGGAGACATTGTCAAACCAGAGGCTGATGTTCCTCAATCAGGAACAGGTTTCATAAATAATATAACAGAGGCACGGGAGGGACCCTCACAAATACTCACAACTGGAGGTTATTTAGCAGAGGAATGGACTCCTCCATATACTGGAACGTTTTACATCGAATTCAATAGGGTACTTACAAGTAATCCACTTCAGTCAAGTATAGGAACTTTCAGACAAGATCTATTTGACCTTACGATTGCCGATGGATCAGATAAGAAAGAAGGACGTTTATACTCACATGCATGGCAATTTAATAGCTTCACCAGTGGTGGTAGTAATTCTGGGAAGTACTTTATTTATGCAGCAGATAGTATTGTTACTTCATTGGAGATGAATGATATGAGTGGAGGATATTGGTTGCTCTATTGCAACCAATCAGGTGTTGGAACAACTGGTGATTTTACACTCGATAGAATGTCGGTACCAAACCAACAGGTATATCTACCACAATATCCAATATTTCTTAACGAACCCGATACAGTATTGTTTCCCCCTGCTAATACAACTGGTTCAATAATATCTACTGTTACTGGTACAACTGATTGTGATGGTACAATAGAGTTTTCCATTGAGGTTGACAAAGGAGGTAATGTTGATGTTGACCTTACATTTGACCCGCCATATACCACTAGAACTATTTCACAAAAAGTTGTCACTGGAGTAAATATTATTACATGGGATGGGTTTGATGGCTCCACGCCAGCTTTGCCAGTTCCAAATGGTGAAAACATAAGTGTAACAGTTACATACATAAATGGCCTTACAAACCTTCCTTTGTATGATGTTGAAGATAATGATGAAGGATTTGTAGTAGAGATGGTTAGTCCTGCTGGTATGCCAACACCAACTGTTTATTGGGATGATTCTAACATAGGTGCTGGTGGAGGAGGAACAAATCTTACGGGATGCATTGGTGTCTCATTACCATGGTCTGGATGTCATGATTGGAGTGATGGCGATCAACATACTATGAACACATGGTGGTATACTGCTTCTGCGACAACATCTCCTGTAATTATGACAGAAAAGCGTAGCCCCGATTCTCTGGTCTTTATTCAACCTACTCAAAATTATTGCGCAGACTCTTCCGGAATACCAATATCAGTTACCATTGATCCAAACTCTGAATCATATCATTGGTATTTTACTGGTAACGATGTAACAATTACACAAGTTGATACCGCTGATAATTTTATAACAATTGCCCTTGGCCCAAATGCAACCACAGGATACATTTCTGTCTATGGGTGGAATGCTGCATGTGGTATAGGTGATACATCTCAGCTCTTTATAGGAATCCAGGAATTACCAATTGCCAATGCGGGTTTAGATGATACAATCTGTGTTAATCAAAGTGTAACTTTGGCGGGTGCCTCAACTTATAGTAGTTCCATTAGCTGGTCAACTTTAGGAGATGGTAATTTTAGTAGTGAAGTTATTTTAAATCCAGTTTATACTCCAGGTCCAGGAGATCTGGTAAATGGAAATGTTGACCTAATTCTAACAGCAGTATCAATTTCCCCGTGTACATCTTCAATTGCTGATACCATGCTGCTTTCATTTGATCCCCTTCCAATTTCAGAGGCGGGTCCAAATGATACAATATGCGAAAATGGT
>JABJIE010000035.1 GCA_018661505.1 Lentimicrobiaceae bacterium | reverse complement strand
TGGCTAAGAAAATCATCGAGTTTTTCTATCTCCTCTATTACCTGTGGGCTATTTGGGCCATGTATGTGTCCTTGTGTATCAGGCTCATAGTAGTACCACATGATAAAATGGGGCCTAATATTCTCAGGGAGTGTCAGCCAATTAACCAATGTGTCAATTCTGGAGTCA
This sequence comes from Lentimicrobiaceae bacterium, assembly GCA_018661505.1. GTDB lineage: Bacteria > Bacteroidota > Bacteroidia > Bacteroidales > F082. The sequence continues at coordinate 4,860 of JABJIE010000035.1, read as the reverse complement.
AGAGATAATTGTTTATTATATTCCATCCAAATTGAAGGCTTACTATCATTAATATCCGCAGCTGAGCCTACCCAGAACATTGTTGCTGATTTTATGCCATTACTTTCCGCAGCATTCCAGATTGGCGTTCCGCCATAAAAAGCACCATCTTGTACAGTTTCACGCTTATAAACTGAGTATTCTCTTTTTAAATCGGTTGCATAAAAGTTATTTAAAACAAGGCCATGGTTATCTGGGTACAATCCAGTTGCTATTGAATAATGGTTTGGAAATGTTTTGGTAGGAAAACATGGTATAATAGACTCTGCTCTAGATCCAGCATTTGCAAGTGAATCCAAAGTTGGTGTGTATGCCTTTTCGGGATAATCCCATCTAAATCCATCCAAAGATAATACTATCAAGTATGGTTGTTCTGTATCTTTTTCCGGGATGTTGTGACATCCAAAAAACATAGTTATTACCACTAGAGTAATGCTCACTGATAGTTTATATTTCATTTAATCCAAATATTTATTATGAAGTGTAAAAATAAAAAAAGCCCTCCAAATATTGGAAGGCTTTTTTTTATAAAAATTTAATCTTAGTGAAACGTAATTCTTACACCAACATTAAATGTTCTTGGTAAACCTAAGAATACTTCAGCTGTATTGGCATCATGATTTAGGTTTTGACCGTAATATCCATTGTATCTGCTATTATCCACTGCGTCCTGAACATAGAAAGTATCGAACAAATTGAAAACATGTCCAAAAACACCTACTCCAACACGTCCTTTAAGTGGTAGTGAATAATTAATGTTTAGATCAAACACTGAATATGAAGGAGTCTTCCAACTTTGTTCGGTATCACTCTCATCAGTCCTTGATGTTGGGTTAAAATCTGCATAATGATTAGTATTATATCGCCAGATTAGCTGTAAATCAAGACCTTTTAATGGATAAATATTTGTCCAAAGAGCTAACTGAGTCTGAGGGGCGTCCCCAACTTTAAGATCTTTAATATACAGATTTGTCGTATCACTTGTAATGCCACCATCATATACTTTGGTAATAGCATTCACGTTGTTTGTGTATTGCCAGTTTGCAATAGATGCAACACCTCCAAATCCTATAAATTTAGCTGCGCGGTAGTTTGCTTCTACTTCAATACCCATATGACGCTGATCAACACCTCTAATAAATGCTATACCATCTGTGTCTTCTGTAATTCGAACAAACTTTGTGAATGTCCTGTCAGTCCAAGTTGTGTAGTAGAAATTAGCTTTAATATCAAGCTTATTATCAAAAGAGTTATAAATAATACCAGCCTCGTATGAGGTAAATTTTTCGTTATCAGGATCTGCAGCAACTGTGCCATCTCCATCATCAATAGCAGCATCAAATATTGGAACCTTACTAACATAGCCAAAATTTACAAAACCGCTAAAAGACTCATTAAAATTATAGTTTAAACCACCTTTTAACTGATACCCATTAATCCAATCTGTATTTGATGTGAATTCTCCACTATTAGCATCAGGTGTAGAGTCATTGATCATTTTCGCAGCTCTAAAACCATCTTTATATGTATACTTAATCATTGAATATCCAGCAGTTCCATAAGCTGAGAAATTACCAGTAGAATATTCACCTTGAATATAAGCACCAAACCAGTCGACAGTGTTTGTATTGAAATAGGCAATTTTATCACCTAGTTTACGTGTGCTCATGTCTTCAAAGTCATTCCTTGTATAACTATCATCAAATGATTGTAGTCCTAAAAGATCTCTTACCTCACGGTAGTGTTCAATTTCTGCAGTACGCCAATCTAATCCGATCTGACCTTTAAACTTATCAGAGAAGTTAATTTTGATTTTTGTTAAAGCTCCAACTGTCCACTGATTATTAACAGAGTTTCTTATTATACCTTGTCTTGAATAAGTAGATGACTGATTACTGTCGATAGTAGCATTCCAATTTGCAATTCTGGTTGGTTCTTGATCATAATTGTACTGTATCTTCCCATATGTACCTGTTCCACCACCTTTACCTCCGGAATAATACACAGTGGTGAACTGAGAAATTTTGTCACTCCATAAAGCAAACCAGTTAAGATTTGCAAGTGGTTTATTATAAAAATTCTCTCTTTCATTCAGGTATCCACTATTGTATCTGCTGTGAGTTTTGCCATTCCAACTCTGTTCCCCAGAATAACTTTCCCTAACAACGTTCCAGTTTTCATTATAAAGTCTGCCTTGTGGCGACTCCATTATATTAGCAGCTGCGCTGTCTGCCCCAATCTCTTTTGCAAATTTATTGCTATAAGCTGCAACATTTTGCTTGTAAAGATTTTGACCATGGCGCTGAGGAGCTCCCATTGCGTATACTTCAAAGCGATGCTTTTCTGTTGCTTGAAGGCTCATTCCTATATAGTATGCCCATGCGTCTGTCCAGGTCTTATCTATAACACCTGTTCCAACTTTACGCACAGCACTTACGCTTGCTGCAAATTTGTTGCCAATTAAGCCTGTGTGTGCGCTGAGCGTTGCTTTCATAAAGTTACCTGAACCATATTCAAATTTACCACTTGCACTAGCTTCTTGTTCAGCAGGGCTAGTAATAATGTTCATTGTACCTCCAACAGATGGAGTCGCAAGGTTAATAGCACTAAGACCGCGCTGCATTTGAATTGAAGAAGTTGCATCTGCTATACCATCCCAGTTTGACCAGTAAACCCATCCATTTTCCATGTCATTTACGGGCACACCATTTATCATAATGGCAATATTCCTCTGATTAAAACCACGAACATTTATACGGGAATCTCCAGCACCACCTCCCTGAGGAGTAGCATAAACGGAAGGAGTATTGTTCATAATCATAGGCAAGTCTTGTCCACCAAGTTGTCTTTCTATTTCTGCCTTAGATACATTTGAAATAGCTACAGGCGTTTCTCTTTCCTTAGCTCTGTCAGAAATAATGTTCACTCCTTCAAGGGCAATAGAAGAAGCTTCCATCCTAACTCTTCCAATGCTTACAGTCTCTCCAGAAGTTACTGTAACGTTAACGTCTTGATCGTTATACCCAACGTAAGAAATTGTAAGAGTTTGATCACCTGCAGGCAAGGAAAAAGAAAATATTCCATCAATGTCAGTAACTGTTCCATTGGTTGTGCCTTTCTGAACTACAGTAGCACCTATTAGGGATTCACTGTAAGAAGCATCAATTACCTTTCCCGTAATTGTTCCTTGAGCAAAAGTGAATGTGGTGAAAAGTATTATCACCATACTTGTTAAAAGTAAATTTAATCTTTTCATAAGCTTAAAAAGTTTTGGTTTATCAATATTATTTTTTTAAAGTTTATTGATGCTAAAATATGGAATATGATAGGTAATTAGATTATGGATGTATTAATAATTATTAACAATTGTTAACATTTCAACTGAAAAGATACTATTATCTCTCGCATTCTGTAAACTAATTGTTTAGGTAGTCAAAAATAGTTTTGCCACTAGGTAGTATGAGTTTTGCTAACAATAAGACTAGTGATTTTTTGGTAGTAATCTAATATATTTTTATCCACTACAATATTTACCAGCTAGTAAGCATATACTTTTGCTAAATATAATATTCAGGATTGAATACGTTTAATAATTCTTAGGTTGTGAGTATATTTATTTTGACTATCATTAAAAATACCATGGTGATCAAGCTTGTCAATTCTTACTGTCCCCGACGCATGTAATATCCTATTATCTTCTAGTATGATTCCAACATGAATGATTTTACCCTCTGAGTTATCAAAAAATGCAAGATCACCTTCCTTCGATTCATTTATGAAGTCAATATTAATGCCCTGCTCTGCTTGCTGGCTTGCATCGCGTTTTAGGTTCATATCTATCATTTTAAATATTATCTGAATAAGTCCGGAGCAGTCTATGCCAAATGGGGAACGACCACCCCACATATATGGTGACCCTAGATATCTCATTGCCAGATCAGTTAATGATATTGTACCTGCTTGTATGAATAAATTGTTGTCAATTGAATATCTATTTCCTGATATTTCAAAGTTACCATCATTAACATCTGTTAGCCTGCCTCCCCTTGGAATATTCAATTGTGTGTTAGTTTCTGATTCAGCTTTTGCGGATGCTTCTATTACAAAAGAAGGTTTACCATTTGCTAACCTTTTGAATTCGGTTTTGTTGATATTGGTAATCATGTTTTTGTCAATCCAACCCTCATAGTCATCATGATATGTGTGAATTAATAGCCAGTTATTTTGAGAGTCATATACTTTAATTAAATCTCCAAACAATAATTGATTTACCATTTCACTGGTTTCTGATGGTTGCTTTCTAACAGGAACCATACTTAATTCGCATACTCCAAATTCTTGCATTGGAAGAAAAATTTAGTTTGTTTATCCTTTTAATTAATTTTGTTTAGTCAAAATGTCTCAAATGAATACTCTTTTTTCAAAAATACAACATAATTACTACGAAATCCTAAAGGTATTAATATATGTCTTAGCCATTGTGATAGTTATTTGGGTTAGCCCTAAAGAAAGTTTATTTAAGTATGAGTTTCAGGTTGGGAAACCATGGAGTCATGATGATTTAATCGCACCATTTGATTTTGCAACATTAAAAACAACTACTGAGATCGATGATGAGACCAGACAGATTACAAAAGCATTTATTCCTTATTTCAGATACGATGATGAGATCTCTGCAGAAGGAGAAGTAGAGTTAATAAGAAACTTTAATACAGCATGGGAATTAAGGCCCAATAACTTTGATCAGGCAGATTCTTCTAAATATGTAAACTTTCTATTGAAGATTTATAAGAAATTTGAAAGCAGAGGTGTAATACAATA
>JABJIE010000034.1 GCA_018661505.1 Lentimicrobiaceae bacterium | reverse complement strand
TTATGCACTTTCCCCCATTCAACCACAGCAAAAGCCGTTATGAAAGGAAGTTTGTGGTTAATGACATGCATTATCATGAAATAATACAGCATATTAGAAACAACAGAGCTGCATTTAGTGGTCTGTATGAACCAAGGTATATCAATAATATTTATTTTGACACCAATGACATCGACTATTTCTATGATAATATAAGTGGAAAAGGAAGTCGTAAAAAAGCCAGAATAAGGTGGTATGGTGAATTAATGGGTAATGTGAGCACTCCTGTTTTAGAATTTAAGCTTCGTGAGGGTATGGTTGGTAATAAAATTTCTTTTCCCTTAAAGCCATTTACTCTTGACAATAAATTTACAGGTGAACTAATAAACAACATAATAAGGGAATCAAACCTTCCAAATTGGGCTGAATCAGTTATGTTAATGCTTAAACCTGCTCTACTTAACAGATATCACCGTCAATATTTCATAAGTTTCAATAATGAATTCCGTCTCACTCTCGATGATGAACTAACATATTATGGCATGCACAGTGGTGTTAATAATTTTATGGAGAAGCACAATGATAATAGTGTAATTGTAGAATTGAAATATGACACCAAATTTGACGGTTATGAATCAGCACATATAACCAATGAGATTCCATTCAGACTATCAAAAAGCTCAAAATATGTTAATGGATTTGAGTTTACACATCCATCTATAGCCACCTAATTTTTTGAATTTATTCGTGGTAATATACCCTTTTAACTCTCCTGCTTATTCTACTTAATATCTCGTAAGGAATAGTATTTCCAGCTATTGCAAGGTCATTAACAGAGTGCTTATCATTAAATATTATCACATCGGCATTTTCATCTGCATTTATTCCTGTTAAATCTACCATACACATATCCATGCAGATATCTCCAACTATTGGAGCAGGCTTACCATTGATATGCAGAAAAGCATTACCTCTTCCTAATGAACGTAACATACCATCTGCATATCCAGCGGAGACAATACCTATTTTTGTATCCTTAGGTGCCATCCACTTTCTATCATATCCAACACTTTCACCTTTCCTAACTACTTTTATCTGACTCAACACAGATTTAAAGCTAAGAACACTATCAAGACCGTCTTTATGGTCATTAATACCGTATAAACCAATTCCTAATCTAACCATATCCATATGGCTATCAGGAAATCTAGAGATTGCCGATGAATTTGCAATGTGAAATAATATTTTATGGTTTGATTTACTAGTAAATAGTTCTTTAATGCTTTTTAATAATTCAATTTGTTTAAATGAAAATTTATCAAATTTAGAATTATCACTTGCGGCTAAATGTGAAAAAACAGATTGAACATAAATTAGAGGGTTTGCATATAGTTTATCGACCAATGAAGGTATTTCATTTTTGGTAAATCCCAACCTATTCATCCCAGTATCAATCTTTATGTGGACCTTCACAGGCTTATTTTGCGGTAATGCGTTTCTATTTATTGTTTCTTCCAACAATGAAAGAGTCCGAAAGCTGAAAATTTCTGGTTCAAGTTGGTGGTGTATCATAGTGTCAAAAGCTTGCTCTTCAGGGCTCATAACCATAATTGGCAAGTTAATTCCTGCCTTCCTTAATTCAATTCCCTCATCAGCATAGGCTACGGCTAAATAATCAACATTATGATAATTTAAAATATTTGCTATTTCAAAACTTCCAGTCCCATATGAGAAGGCTTTAACCATAGCCATTACCTTGGTTTCTGGTTTTAATCTCAATTTAAATTTATTAAGATTAGCAACTAAAGCATCAAGGTTTATCTCAAGAACAGTTTCATGTGCTTTTTGTTGTAGTATTCTACTCAAACTCTCAAACTCAAACGCCCTTGCTCCTTTCAATAGAATTGTTTGGTTTGCGAAGTTTGCAAATGAATAGTTTTTTATGAACTCTTCTGTTGAAGTAAAAAAGTTAGCATCCAAATCAAATTGTTCGGCTTGGTTACTTATTTCAGCACCTATACCTATAAGTCTGCTAATATTTTTCTCCTTAAGTAGCTGAGCAACATTTGAATACAGATCTATGCTATTCTGCCCACTTTGCATAATATCAGATAAGATAACAACTTTTTCTCTGTGTTGGTTTTGTTGATTCAAAAAATCCAAGGCAATAGCAAACGAATTAAAATCAGAGTTATAGGTATCGTTTATTATGGTACAGTTATTAACTCCCTCCTTTAATTCAAGTCGCATTGCAACAGGAGACAGCGAAGCCATTCGTAAACGGATTGTTTCATGGTCATAACCAAGTAGTATCAAAGTTGCCCAACAATGACATGCATTTTCAATGGAGGCATTATCAATATATGGTATGGAAATATCCAATTCCTTGCCATTATATTTGGCAATTATGTTTGTGCTATTACTCCCTGTTATATTTGTTTCAGTGATAATAAGATCTGCATTACTATCCTTTCCCCAACTAAAAGTATTAATATTTTCAAGCACTCCAGAACGAATTATAGCACCATGCACTTCCTTGTGATCGATGCAATATATCAGATTATCAACTTTTTTGAAAAGATTTAGTTTTTCACCTGTTTTTTGAGTTGAATTGATAAAATTCTCATCATGTGCCTGACCAATGTTTGTGAATATTCCGATACTAGGAAGAATAATAGATTGGAGTTTTTGCATTTCCTCAGGTTCTGAAATACCTGCCTCAAAAATCGCAATATCATTATCTCCATTCATTTGCCATACAGATAACGGAACTCCAATCTGAGAATTATAACTTTTAGGGCTTCTAACAATATTCTTATCGGGATTTATTAATTGAAAAAGCCATTCTTTGATTACAGTTTTTCCATTACTCCCCGTTATTCCAATAACAGGAATATCAAATCTAGACCGATGAAATGCTGATAACCTTTGTAATGCTTCTAATGTATCATCAACGACAAAAAACGTACAATTTTTATAACTCTTAAACGATTTTGGAGGTTTATTTACCACAAAATACTTTATGCCCTTTGTATAAAGCTCTTTGATGTACCTATGACCATCATTTTTTTTGGATACCAATGCAAAAAACAATGTATGTTTTGCCCTTATTAACCTCCTGCTATCGATAAGGATATCAGTAACCTTAATATCGTTTGAGTTTTCAGAAATTAGCTTTGCTCCAATAATACTAGCAATTTCCTGTCCGTTGTAAATAATTTGTTTCATAGAAAATTATGATTCTACAATCTGTTCTTCTCTTGCTGAACCACTATTTTTTTCGTCTTTAATTAGATCTGACCCTAGAGGATTTTTATTTATTTCAGCATAATTGATACGATTACGATGTATATCAACTGCTAAATATAAGGCACTTCTAATCGAATTGGGAGATGCCTCATTTTTTCCCGCCTTGTCGTAAGCAGTTCCATGTGCAGGAGATGTGCGCACAATTGGAAGTCCTGCGGTAAAATTAACTCCGTTTTCAAATGCAAGCGTCTTGAAGGGTATTAGTCCCTGATCATGATACATGGCAAGCACTGCATCATACTTGGTATAGTCACCAGCAAAAAATCCATCTGCAGAAAATGGTCCAAAAACAAGGGAACCTTTTTTCTTTGAATCCAATATTATGGGTCTTATAATCTCAATATCCTCCTTGCCAATATCTCCATTTTCTCCTGCATGCGGATTTAATCCAAGCACTGCAATTTTAGGTTTTACAATCCCAAAATCAATCTTTAGCGATTCTTCCAAAACATCTAGTTTGGAAGAAATAATTTCTTTGGTTAGTTTCTCTGAAATATCTTTTACTGGAATATGACCAGTAACAGTTCCTATTCTAAGCTCATCACAAACCATAAGCATAAGGTAATCTTTTACACCGAACTCATTGGCAAAATATTCAGTATGTCCAGGAAAGTTAAATTCATCTGATTGAATGTTTTTTTTATTTATGGGTGCGGTAACAATTAAGTCTATGTTTTTATTTTTTAGATCTTCAACTGCTGATGATAATGCGACATGAGAATATTTTCCTGCCAAATTATTTGACTTACCGTATTCAACCTTTATTTCCTCTTCGTTGAGGCTTATTAGATTAATCTTATTATTTTTCGCAAATGAGGCAGCTTTAATAAGACTAAAGTTAAAATCTGGCAGCCCAAGATTTTTCCTGTTGAAGGACATAACCCTTGCTAATCCATAAATAACAGGAGTAAAAAAATCTAGTATCCTATTATCAGACAATGCCTTTATAATAATTTCATAGCTTACTCCATTAAAATCACCATGTGTAATGCCTACCCTTATCTTAGAAACCTTATCCTGAATTACCTTCTTTTGCATTATGATATGAAATTTATACAAAAATACTTTTTTTTGTCTGTTTAAATCAGAATTTACCTGATACGAATGTTAACTAAATATCTCAAACTAGTATATCATTTGATTTTTTTATTCGAAGCTGTTAAAATAATTAACACATTTGCAAAATAATGTCACTAATTAAATTAACATGGCAACTTCAAATTTTGTTGATTATGTAAAGATTTATTGTCGCTCAGGAAATGGAGGCAGAGGTTCTGTGCATTTTAGAAGAGAGAAGTACATACCAAAAGGTGGGCCTGATGGAGGAGACGGAGGAAAAGGTGGAGATATTATCATAGTGGGTAATTCACACATGTGGACCTTACTCCATTTACGTTATACCCGACATTTAAAAGCAGGAAATGGAGAGAATGGTGGAGGACAAAGATCCACAGGAGCAGACGGTAAAGACATAATAATTGAAGTCCCTTTGGGAACAATTGCTAGAGATCCTGAAACTGGGGAAGTAATAGCAGAAATAACCGAACATGATGAATCAATAATAATGATGCCAGGAGGCAGAGGTGGACTTGGAAATGACCACTTCAAGAATGCTACTAATCAAACTCCCCAATATGCTCAACCAGGTGAGGAAGGAATCGAAAGAAGCGTAATCTTTGAACTCAAAATACTTGCAGATGTGGGCCTTGTTGGCTTTCCAAATGCAGGAAAATCAACATTATTATCGGTGGTAAGTGCAGCACGACCTGAAATTGCAGATTATCCATTCACAACATTAGTACCAAACCTTGGAATAGTAGCATATCGCGATAATCAATCTTTTGTAATGGCTGACATTCCTGGTATTATTGAGGGAGCCCATGAGGGCAAAGGCCTTGGCTTAAGATTTTTAAGGCACATAGAAAGAAATTCTATATTGTTATTTCTAGTACCTGCGGATAGTGATGATATCAACAAAGAATATGATATTCTGTTAAATGAGCTAAAAAAATATAATCCTGAATTACTTGATAAACAAAGAATCCTTGCCATATCCAAAACAGATATGCTTGATGAAGAACTAATGGAAGAAATTAAAGCTACCCTTCCACAAAAGTTGAAATATGTATTTCTGTCATCTATAGCGAATATTGGAATAATACAATTAAAGGACTTAATTTGGAAGGCATTGGAAGACTAATCTAGCTGTATTATATTATTCTTTATGGCGAATTTTACAAGATCAACAGTAGTTTTTAGACCTACTTTTTTCATAATATTATTCTTGTGAGTTTCAACTGTTCGAACACTAATGAATAGTTTTTCTGCTATGATTCTATTGGAATCTCCCTCTGCTATTAGTTTAAATATTTCCATTTCTCGAGCTGACATACTATTATGCCGATTTTTTTTCTCGGAAGCATTTATGCCATTATCACTTATATAACTATTAAGCAAGATATTTGTAATGGTTTTTGCATAGTACTCATATCCACTTCGTAGAGTATATATTGCCTCTAATATCTCACTTCTATTTGTATCTTCACCTATGTGACCTTTGGCTCCAGCCTTGATCTGTTTGAGTATTGTTTTTTCATCACCATACATAGAAAGGACTAAAATTCTAACCCGTGGATACTGATCAGCTATTAATTGAATATTTTTAATACTTATATCGTTATGTGAATAAGTTACGGCAATGAGAATATTTGGAAGGTAATTGGGAATAACTCTTAAAAAATCAGAGACTGTATTCGAAGTGGACACTATTTTAATATCATCCACATCCACAAGTAATGCCTTTAGAGCGTCACACATGATAGGATGTTTATCAAGAATCGAAACTTTAATCATAAAATATCTAACCTGATGGATAATCTAAAAAGCGAAATTACAAAATGAAATCATTTAATCACATAAAGAATTACTAAAGTTAATACTTCTATTTTAGAAAGAGCTTGTGTATATTTGTTACAAATTATTACTTTATGTGGGAAAATAATTCATATAAACATAGTAATCTCCTTGATGTATTAAGCAGAATTAACAATATTGTTCGCTCTAAAAAGCCGATTGATGAAACTCTTATGGAAATTGCCGACTCCCTGCATCTTCAGAGTAGTATTATTTCTTCCAGTGGTATTTGTATTAATTACAATAATACCCAATATATCTCCCGAAATTTTACAAAAAAGAAAATTTGTTCAACAAGTCATTTCACAACCAAATCAGATAGCAGATGTAAAGTAGATATCTCTAGCTTTAAAGATAAAAGCAAATTAAGTGAGGAAGAAAGTGATGAAAGTCAATATCTTCTTGATAATATAGTTGGAATACTGAACAAATACCTTAGTGATTTTGAAGATACTAAAAGTAAGGTCAAAGGAAACAAGCTAAAAGCAAACAAAAAAAGCAATGGTCCAGTAAATAGTAGGTTCTTACAAAAGTTTCTAAATAAATACACCTACAATAGAGATATTTATCATGATTTAATGCCATTTAAAGTAAAGGAAATTCTATTAATATCCAGCTTATACGATGCATATTCCATAGAAAGTGAAGGAAGATTTTCAGAACACATGCTTGGTCAATATGGCCAGTTAAATTTAACATCATTTCCAAGAATAACGGGAGCCTCTAGCTTGAAACAAGCCATGGAGCTCATGAAAACAAGGAATTTCGAGATGGTGATTTATATGGTAGGAGTTGACAAAATTACTCCTCTTACAATTTGTGAGCATATCAAAAAAGAATATCCATTCATCCCTATCTACCTTTTACTTAATAATAGCTCTGACATAAGTGTTTTCACAGACCATGTGGCTGAAATATCATTTATAGATAACATTTTTACATGGACTGGAGATGCTAGTATATTCTTTTCTATTATCAAACAGCTTGAGGACAGAATAAATTCAGAGAATGACACTCAACTTGGCATGGTTAGAGTTATACTTTTAGTTGAAGATTCACCCATTTATTATTCGCGCTATCTATCATTCCTATACAAGGTAATAATGGAACAAACAAAGCGTATCATAAATGATGTAAGTACTGATGAACTATATAAAGTTCTACGAATGAGAGCCAGGCCTAAAATTTTACTGGCTAAAAATTATGAAGAAGCCGTTGAAATAATAGATAAATATCGGCATTTCCTAAGTTGCTTAATTACTGATGTTAAGTTTGAAAGAAACGGTGAATTTGATGAAAAAGCAGGACTTAGGTTATTAAAATATACTCAAAAGAAATTAAAGAATTTACCTACGGTTCTCCAATCTTCTGATAGCTCTTACTCATCCATTGCCGTACAAAATAATTCTCTCTTCATTCATAAACATTCGGATAAATTATACAAGGATTTTGAGAATTTCATATCAAATTATCTTGGGTTTGGTGATTTTACATTTAAGGATGAAAAGGGAAATGTAATAGCAGTTGCAGCAAACATGAAAGAGTTTGAGAGTTTAATAAAGAAAATACCAGATAATTCTCTTCTTTTCCATGCTAGTAGAAATCATTTTTCAATGTGGATAATGGCTCGCGGCGAGATACGAGCCGCTAATATCATAAACAAAAAAAGAGTTGACGATTTTGAAAGTGCTATTGAATTAAGGAATGAATTATTATTTCTACTTAAGGAGCATAGAAACGAAAGAGATACGGGTAACGTAATCCCTTTCGTACCTAAGACAGAGATATCAGATGAAAATGTATACACACTTGCAGGTGGTTCCTTGGGCGGTAAAGGAAGAGGTTTGGCATTTATTGATGCTCTTATACATAACTTCAAATTTGAAAAATTTATTCCTGATGTAAAGGTTAGAACACCTAAAACATTTGTAATTGGAACCAAGGAGTTTGAATCATTTATAAAAGAAAATCAACTCACAAACATAACGCTTGAAAATATTAAGCATAATGAAATAAAAAAACTGTTCGTCAAGGGTAATCTTTCAAAAGATTTAAAACAAAACCTATCAGACCTATTGAGTATAATTACTAAACCAATCGCTGTTAGATCATCTGGAATGTTTGAAGACTCTCTAATGCAGCCGTTTGCTGGAATATTTGAAACATATTTATTGCCAAATAATAATTCGAAAAAATCAGAAAGATTACGACAGGCAGAGGATGCCATAAAACTTGTTATGGCTTCGGTGTTTTCAACGACCGCAAAAGGATATGTGAAAGCCATCGATTACAAGATAGAAGAAGAGAAAATGGCAGTAGTAATTCAAGAAGTTGTTGGAAACAAATTTGGTGATGTATTTTATCCTCACATAAGTGGAGTAGCACAATCCTACAACTTCTATCCATTTGCTCATATGAAACCTGAGGAAGGCTTTGCAATAGCAGGTGTAGGGCTAGGAAAATATGTTGTGGAAGGAAATATGGCCTATCGTTTTTCACCTTCCTACCCCAGCATTGAGATAAATTCAACAAAGGATCAGCTCAGAAACTCTCAGGTTAAATTTTACGGAGTTGACATGAAAAAGGACAACCTTAATTTACTAGAGGGTGAATCTGCTGGTCTTAAGGAATGTGATATCAGTATGGCAGAGAAACATGGCACTCTAAATCATTTAGCTTCAGTTTATAATCCTGATAATAATACTGTTTATCCTGGCATTAGTAAACCAGGACCAAGAATCATAAATTTTGCCAACATTCTTAAATACAAATACGTATCACTGGCAAAGACAATTAATATAGTTCTAAAATTAGTTCACGATGCCATGGGTACGGCTGTGGAGATTGAATATGCAGTGGATCTGAAAAAAGATAAAGATGGAAATGCCTCTTTTTATATTTTACAGATTAAACCCCTTATTCAAGCAGGATTTGATTGCGTTATCAATATGAAAGCAATTAAAAAGGAAGATATCATTCTGTATACAGAAAAAGGAATGGGAAATGGGTTTATTGATAATATTACTGATATCATATACGCTGATAGTAATAGATTCGATAAATCAAAGACTGAAGCAATGGCAAAGGAAATTGATAGTCTTAATGAAAAAATGATAAAAGAAAACAGGAAGTATATACTAATAGGACCAGGTAGATGGGGAACAAGGGATAGGTGGATTGGTATTCCTGTTAAATGGCATATGATCTCAAACGCAAAGGTTATTGTAGAAACAAGTTTTGATAACTTTCCATTGGATGCATCATCCGGTTCTCACTTTTTTCACAATGTAACAGGTATGAATGTTGGTTATTTTACTGTACAACCAGAGTTATTGGCAAGCTATATTGAATATGATAAGATAGAAAAACAAAATTTCATTTTTAAGGGTAAGTATTTTAATCATGTTCGATTCACTGAGCCATTAAAAATAATGATGGATGGTAAAAAGAGAATATACCTAATAAAAAAAGGCTAACACAATTAATATTTTAGATGGAAATAATAGGGAAATACATACCTATTCCAATACTTCATCGATATTAAATTGAGGTTTCTTGTTCTGTATGATTTGGATCCTACTTAGGTATCCCCCAATAACTCCAAGGCTAAAAACGATAATACTTGTTGAAAATAATATTGCAACAATAACTGAAGTATATCCCAAAGGAACATCATAAAACATTTTTTGAAGAACATACTTCATAGCAAGCAAGAAACTCAGGAAAGATACTATCATACCCCCATACACCATTATTTTCAATGGTATATTGGTATAAAAATACGCAAGGTTAGATGCAAGTTTGAAGAGATGTAAAGAGCTGTAGCCAGATTTATTAAATTCTCTTTTTTTATGCTCAACGTATACAAAAGAAGATTTATTTGTGTACCATTGAATTACCTCATCAATGAATATAAAAGTGATATTATGTTCAAGAATTTTATCAATTAAACGCCTGCTTATTAGCCTAAATGACGAACCTCTATCCGTACCTTTTAAAAGTACTTTATTTGTTTTCTTTATGGCACTACTCATTGCATTTCTTGCAAAATCATGTTGTTTCTTTGAATATATACCATATGTAATATCACTATTGTTTGCCTCAAAGGTTAGCACTAGTTTTTTTATCTCTTCTGGTGGGTTTTGTAGGTCATCATCAATGGTTATTATTCTTTTTCCCTTTGCAAAAACAAAGCCACACATTGTGGCATTATGTTGACCAAAATTCTTATTGAGGCGAACGGCTCGGACCGTTTCTTCATTCTTACTTTTAATATCTTTTATTACTTCCCAACTATTGTCTAATCCACAATCTTCTACAAAAATAACCTCAAACGAACTGTTAAGTTCATTCATTACTTTATTCAATCCACTATAGAGTTTGGGTAACGCTTTTTCACTGTTATATACCGGAACGACAATTGAATAGTCTATCATAAACCCTTATTTAACTGAGATTAGTTAGCTAAAATAGTTATTTTAATTACAATAAAAATAACTCCAAAGCTATTGAAGGACACCTCCCATTGTTAGATTTGTTCCGGATATCCATCTTGATTCATCGGATAAAAAGAATACAATTGCATTTGCAACATCTTCGGGTTCACCAATACCCATTGGATATTTCTTCAGGTATCGACCAAGTGATTCATCTACAATTTCCATTTGACCATCAGTAACTGGTTTTTTAATCAATGGAGTATTAACTAGACCTGGAGAAAGGCAGTTTGATCGTATACCTCTCTTAACAAGTTCAAGAGCAACAGTTTTTGAATAGGACTCTATGGCTGATTTTGAGCTATTATACAATGCACCTCCAAAGTAAGGCATCTGAGTTGCAACGGTTGATAAAAATACAATCGAAGCATTATCAGCAACCTTTTTCATCAATAGGACCTTTGATGTCAGCAATACAGGTACTTCAAAATTGATTTTCAAAAGCTTTTCAATATTTTCTTTGCGAATAAATTTTACTGGAGTAGGGCCAACGATTCCTGCACAATGAACAACTCCATCCAAAGCAGGTAATTTTGCCACAAGGCTGTCCATCTCTTGTTCGGTTAATAAATCAGCTGTAAATGATAGGTGGTTAGTTCCTGTGAGCATTTTAAGGGTTTCCGCAGTTCGCTTTTCATCTCTTCCGGTTACAATCAACTTGGCACCCTGTTGAGAAACTTTTATGGCGGATTGCCTCCCTATGCCAGAGGAAGCTCCGGTTACCAGTATTGTCTTTCCTTTGAGGTTACAAAATTCCATAATTTAACCTTTATAAATTAAAATAGGAGGACAAGTTACATTTTCTGTCTCAACAATAACACTGCCCCATGATAAACCTACACCAAAACCAGATAACAAAAGAGTTTTAGAGCTGTTTTTAACCATATTAGAAATTTCTGCAACTATTGTCAGGGGAATGGAAGCCGAGCTTGTATTACCATAGTCATTTAGTGAATAAGGCACTTTTTCTGGAGAAATTTTTAATTGTTTTCTGATGGTTTCGTTCATGAGTTTATTTGCCTGATGAAATACAAAATAATCTATATCCATTATGTCCATGTCCTCATTTTGTAAAAGTGCAAGCACATTTGGTTTAACCTCCCTTAGTGAGAAATTAAATACCTTAACACCATCAAGAATTATATTTAGATTATTTCTATATATGCCTTCACTTATCTTCTTGTAATTCAATGATTCTACCTCAACAAAATTACGAATACCGCCATCAGGTATAATTATAGCATCATAACCATTTCCATCGGTTTGAAGATTAAATATCATTGGACTATGTCCATTCTTGAATTCAAGAGCTGTTGCAGTGCCCGCATCTCCAAATATAGGATAGGCACTTTTATCTTTGTAAGATGTATTAAGAGTACTGATATCTCCTGTAAGAAGCAGGGCTTTTTTGGCAGCTCCGTTATTCATTAAACTACCAACTATGCTTAAGCCATAAACATATCCCGAACATCCGAGGCTAACATCAAAAGCGATGCATGACTTTGATAAACCAAGTTTATCCTGCAATAAGCCGGCTGTAGCTGGAATAATATAATCTCTTGACTGTGAAACGAAAACCAGCAGATCTATATCCGAACGCTCCCATTCCAGCTCATTTAAAAGCCTTTCTGCAGAAGCGTAGCATAAATCTGATGTTGTTAATCCTTTATCTGCATGATGTTTTTTAGAAACGCCTATTGTTTTGATAAGAACTTCTCTCTCTTTCTCACTTATCCAGTCGTAATCCTGATTATTAAATATTTTCTCAGGAACACATGCCGAGATTCCAGCTACATTGATATTTGGTACCTGAAAGATTGACATTATTATTTGGTTTCAACTTTTGATTCAACAAGGTTGAACAAATCCCTAACAGTTTTTGATTCTATTAATTCATCGGCAGTAATTTCCACATCATATTCAACATTAACGTGTGCTAGAAATATTAGTGCATTTATTGAATCCCAGGTAAACTTTTCTTTCAAAATATCATCTGGTTCAAGAGTACTTGGTTTAATATCGTCAAACTCTTCTTCTATTCTTGAAATAAAATCGTTAATGTTCATAGTATCTATAAAATTTACACAAAAATAACTTTTTAATAGAACCTCTCTCCAAGGTTCTCCTCTATACCTTTAATGGTATCATTATCAACTATTGCGGTTGAATTTAATTCAATCAGAAAAGGGTACTTTAAATTATCAAGTTTCGTATTAACCAATTTCATGGTAGCTGGTCCAAACTCAGGTTTCTTTTGTAACAAAACAATCCCGTAATTGCATAGGTCTAATGTTGAGTTTTCCACATCTACCACTGACATATCCTTTGACGCCAAACCAATATTTGCCCTTTTAATATCTGTGTTAATTACCTTGACGCTTGAAGCCTCACCTCCACTTATACCCTTGTCTTCAGCTCCCAACACCTTTGTATCTTTAATTAATATTTTACTGCCTGAAAAATCCATTGCATCATTACCTATGTCTCTATAAACACAATTGATTATTTTCCCATCACAAAAATCTGCATCAAATGCATCCCCATATGTATAATCAAAAGTGCTATTTTGAACAGTGAAAACAGATCTGATTGTATTTAGAGCATCCTCGCACTGGTTTCTGTAAAAACTTGAATTGGTGATTGTGACATCCGATTCATAAAAAGTAACTGCCCCTGTTAGTGTCCAGCCTTTGTAGTCAAGGGTATTTAATTGTTGGAATTTTACATTATTAACAATGGAATTATCCGAGGCTTGAAGTATTGTAAAGCCATTTGCAGAAAAATCGGATGATTTAATTATTATCGGATTAACTGCGGTGCCATTCATATGAATGGAGGAATATGATATGAACGCTGCACTATCAATAAAATCAATCACTGTACCAGCTTTAAAATGGACCCTGTAGCCAGAAGGTATTATTATGGATTGATCTATTATAAGTTCCTCATTTTTTATGTATATATTATCTTCTGAAATCTTATCAATAATTGGATTATCAATTAGATTAACAAGTTGAAATAATTCCTGCTGAGTAGTTTCTCCCTCAGGATATGGCCATTTGTATATAGGTATTTTGAAGGTTTCAAATCTACCCTCAACCATAAAATAAATGAATCGAGCAGAAGAATCTACTTCCATGGTATACCTAGTTCCATCTAAACCACTATTGTATAATTTTATGGTTGGTTCCTGAATAAAATAATTTCTAATTCTTTTTCCCTTTCTACTTGTTCCAAGTAAAATAAGGTTTCTTGGAAAGTAATTATGAATACTAATTTGGATGCTATTATTGTTTAATGATTCAGTATAAGCATTTACAAAGAATTCGGGGGTGTCTTCAAAAACTGCTGTATCCACATAATTACCTTCATTTACTTTTATTGCCAATAGATCTGCCTGGGTTTTAGATTGCAAGAATAACTTTAATTCGGGCAGATAATCTCGTATTGCTTTGGCACTCTTTCTTATCATTTGATTATCATAACTATACAAAGGAAATTCAAGGCTCAATAAGGAGTCGTAGTAAAATTGCTCCTTTGAAATTTCAACAAGAACACTATTAATAAATTCTAGATTACTTACCTCTTCAAGTTCTTCAAGGTAATGGTTAACAAAAGTTGTATCGGTAAAAAGATGATAAAAAATAAAATTCTCCTTCTTCAAACTAGATTCTGACAATGTTGTAAAAGCTAAATTATCATTGATGCTGGGACTAATTTCAGGCTGTTTCGAATAACAATCAAAAGCTATTGGCTCCAATTTGCCAATAACAGGGTTAAAATAAAACCTTTGATTATGCCATGCCATGCCATGTCTTACCTCCAACAAATCAAGCATTGCATAATAGGTAGCTAATTTTTTTATGTCAAATATTTCGCTGACAGGCTTAATTCCAATCTTATATTGGTATAGCAATTTTTGGGCTTGGCAAAACTGATTAAATAGTGCTTGATTATTACTTGTTCTGTTTTCGCCAAAAGGTTTTATAACTGCTGCTTCATAAAAAGGTAAAATTTCCCATTTTTTTGATTTTGAAAATTTTCTGGACTTCATATTCTGCCAGAATGCATCTTCAGAAAATTTAATTATTGGCCCCTCACGTCGATTTCTTGATTCCAATAATTGTTTGACAAAATGCTCTTCCCAAGCATATAAGCCCTTAGATTGGTTATTTACTATTAAGGGTACAAAGCCATAACGAGTTGTAAGAATGTCTTTCGATGCAAATAACTTATGTGCAACCCATTCAACCAAAAAACCCCTTGATTCAGGTGTTTGAACAGAAAATGTTCGTAGATTATTCCATGAGTAATTTTTGCGCATTTTTATTCTAAATGACCATTTATCACCTCTAAGGTGATCAAGCCAATCACCCTTTAACCTAATTTTTGCCTTCATCAGATTAAAATCACCCACAACGATACCTTTAACCCAATCGTCATCGGACGTTTGTAAAACACCAGCCTCAAAAGCTTCCTTGCGTTTATCAAGAATTTTGACAAACTGGGATGTGTCAAAAATTAATGCTAGCGGTTCATCAATATATTCAGGATAAGATGGCTTCAATAACCTTTCTATCTCAAAGTCGTCAAAATAAACTGTATCGGCTCCATTATTCCACGCATAAATGCTCATTGTTTCATTTATGAAAATAGGAGGAGTGAAAAAATCTAATTGCAATTTTTCCCATCCGTTATCTAAAATCTCAACAGGTTCTGATGAGGCCAAATAAAACATACTTGCATCCTTTACAGAAGCTACAAGAACTCCATTACCATCATTTGACTTTCTCCAAACACTAACTCTAAAGAACCAGTCTGGGCCAACGTTTTTAATAGGAACAGTAAATGCAAATGCCGTCTTATTAGGGATAGTAATTGCTGAATACTCACCTAAATGAGAAACCTTATTATTTCTTAACTTCCCGCCTCCAAAAAGATATAGACTATCACTTTGGCTTAAAAATTTATTTCCTTTCGAATTTAATACTTCTGCGTCACAAATTATTTTTTTCCCCACTGGAAAGTTAGATTCTTGGACACACGAAAACAAAATAGTCAGCAACCATAGTCCAATTAATTTTGTTATGACATGTATATATTTATTAATGACGATCACTTATTTAAATAGAATTTATTTTTTAAATTATTAGATGGTTAAATATACGGCAAGATTAGAATATATGTAAATAATACCTTTCCAATCTCGCACGAACCACACATATATATTTTATTTTTTTGAATATTAGCTAAAAACACATTTTATATTAGGCATAATTTAATAATTCACAATATTTTAAACTTAGACACTACTACCTGTTCACTGCATATAGTGGCCTTATATAGTTTCTTTATTATGGTAATATATATTCTTCCAGTTTATCCATTTCAGACAATGGAGTATCATTCAATCCTATCAACTTGTAATTGAGATCGTTATTATAGCTTACTTCAACAATGACTATATTATCTCTTTTACCTCCTCCCATTCCAGTTGCAATTAATGTTATATTATCATTTTTATAGTACATGTAGGGGGTAACTTTATCTGTACCGCCTAAATCACCAGAAAAAATAACTACTTGATTGGGTAAAGACTCCAGCACAGGATTAATCTCCTCCCAGTAATTAGTACTTCCTGGGTAATGTGGTCTATAATTTATCTCTACATTACCAAATTGATTATCAGGAGACCACCAAATTAGTTCGTGACAAAAAATAAAAATATTATGAACATAATGATAGTTATTTTCAATTGTCTGCAAAAGATATTTTTTCTGCTCTCCTTCAATATTCCAATTTGTTGGGCTTAAAATAATAAATAAGTCATCTTCGTATGTAAAATCATAATAATAATCAGTAAAAATTTTCTCGAATTCAAACCCTTTATCATGATTTCCTGGGGCTATATGTATAGGAATAGAAAGCTTGTTGATGTCTACTAAAGCAGAATCCCAGTAGATTTGTGTAGGTTTAGGTACAACATCTCCAGTTAATACTCCTAAACTCATTTTTTGATAACTGTTGATGAGAGGAATTGAATTTATAAATGGAGGGTGTAATCCAAACTGAAAATTAATTGGATTACCATATGTGTGACCAGCAACAAAAAAGGAATACTTAGGTTTATGCATTTCATTATTATTGCATGATATTATTCCTATTAGGATTATAACATATAGCAATATTATAAATTTATATATCTTCACTTTTGAAATTATTCATAACAGGCAAAGATATGATAATGTACTTAATTGGCACGTTAACACATGTAACTAAATATGAAAATCAAAATTAAATTAATCCCTATTTTAATCCTCTCTTTTCTTCTAAGTAAGGGAGTCGCTCAAACAAACCCGGGATTGTCCTTTGGAGGCTCAACAGATGATAAGGGGCTTGCAATTTGCAGTGCAGGTGACGGAGGTTATTTATTGTCAGGCTCAACAAGAAGTTTTGGTTCTGGAAGTGAGGATTATTTTTTAATAAAGCTAAATGAAAATTTTCAACAAGTATGGTCAAAAACATATGGAGGAGTCCATCAGGATCATTCTAGATCAATAATTCCAACCGATGAGGGTTTCGTTATTTTCGGAGATGTTTGGGATTATGGAGATCCAAGATTAGGAATGTATTTAAGTATGTTCGATCCGGATGGAGATAAATTATGGGGCCATCATTACGGAACTAATATGGATGATTGGGGCTTTAAGGTTATTGAAGCAAGTAATGGTGATTTCATGCTTCTTGGATATAGCAGAGGCTTTGAAGTAAGTGGTGATATATATCTGTTGAGAACTGATCATCAAGGTAACTTACTTTGGGAAAACACCTATGGGTATAATCGTGATGATTATGCTATGGATATTATTGAAAATGATGATAATACTTTTTTGATTTTAGGAACTAAGAATGGATTCTTTAATGATGTTCACGCTAACTTTAAAACACATGACGCTGATATACTCTTAGTAAAAATTGACAATGATGGTAATGAACTATGGAAAAAAACCATTGGCGGTACAGGTCATGATTTTGGATATTCAATAAAAAAAGCCCCTACTGGTGGAAATTACATTTTTGGATCATCCCAAAGTTATGGAGCTGGTAGTTTCGACATGTTTCTTGCTAAAATAGATGACGAAAGTAATGAAGAGTGGCACAAAACATACGGTGGTGAATTGTATGAATATGGTAAATCAATGGACGTAAATACAAATGGCGATTTATTCCTTTTTGGCACTACAACAAGTTATGGTCAAAATAATAGCGAGGATCTTTATTTGATTAAAGCAGATAGTCTGGGGAATACTATATGGGAATTAATATTGGGTGGCGAATTAGCTGATTTTGGAATTTCAGTAATTTCTTTGCCAGATAATGGGTGTGCTGTTATTGGCAGTTCAAAAAGTTTTAGTTCAGGTGGATATGATATTTTATTTGTAAAAATTGATGAATTTGGACAGATTGAAAATATTATTGATAGTCTAAATCCTGTGGATGAAAATCAAATTGTAATAGCTCCTAATCCAATACATAATAAGGGGAAAATATTATTGGGAGAAGGTAATATTGTAAATATTAACAGGGAGATGGAAATAACCTCAATAAATGGCACAATAATTAACAGGTTCCCTTTACTTGGTTCCAATACATCGTTTGATGTATCAGGTTTAGCAGCCGGTATTTATATTTACAATGTATTTGAGAACAATTCATCCTCTAGCATATACAGAGGTAAATTAATTGTTTATTAGCAATGAATCAAGATTATGGAAATTATAATTCAACTCATGGCTTACAGTGTTATAATTAAATATCAGCACCAAATCATCAGGATGATTTTCATTTAGTCCACACCCCAAAAAATGTATGCCATCTACGGAATCCATTTCAAATTTTTTCTTTGAAGCTCCCATATCTCCCATTACACAAAAAACATCTATGCCTCTTTGTTTTACTTCAACAAGTTTAGGATAAACAATATTAACAAAGTTAGTATTTACAGAATCGCAGTTAGCATTCCAATATATTAAATCACTATGAGCATATGTTGCTGGAGGAGGCAGATCTGGAATATCTCTCCACAAGCCATGATGCATTAATAAAATCAAATATTTTGATTGTTGAATAGTATCACAAACTGCAGAAATAATCTCATATTGCTCATTTATCATATTACAGTTTGTGGGAACAAGATTTGTATTTAAAATGATATAAGTTATCTCATTACTACTGTAAGCATAATATGTTTTTCTTCCAGTAAACTCTTCATAAAATTCCCAATTACCATTTCGTGCATCATGATTACCAAGTGTCCAGTGTGTTTCAGGGTTTCCCAGATCAAATACTGTGTCAATATGTTGTATTGTAGAATAATTAAGCATTGATTCCCCGCACACATCGCCACCAATCCAAATACCATTATATGCTGACATGTTTAATTGTCTAACTCTGTAATCTACTTGTGTTCCAGCTGTTTCAATTTGTGAACAGTGTCCAACAAATAGGAAGCTTAACTGCTCCTGAGCCACAATTGGAAAAGTAATCAAAAAGGATAATAATACAAGACAATAGCCAAAATGCTTCATAACAATACAATCATATGTTTAAAAAACCTTTTACTAGTTTAAAGGCAAATTTATTAATAATAACTAATTAATCATATTCAACTTTATCTGGTTTGATAAATGATACACTCAAAACCATTTTAAAGCATAATAAAATTTGTTGTCAAGGACTATATCGTGAGTTGAATAATCATAATTTTGCAGAAATTATATAAATTATATACTTTTGTTTTTTAATCCTTAACAATCTCTTTTCTGTTTATTATGAAGTCAAAATTCGTAAGCAAATTGTCCAGTAAAACTATTGGACTTTCAGTATTTATATTAGTTTTCGTATCTCTGACATTCTTCTACTCTCTGCACGAAACCATGTTCTTCAGACCTCAGAGTACTCATGCTTGGAGGCAAACCGATTGTTTATCAATTACACAGAATTATTATCAACTAAACAATAGTTTTTGTGAGCCAGAGATTCATAATCAACTTAGCGACGATGATTTTACCGGCAAAACAGCAGGTGAGTTTCCTTTGCTGTATTATTCTGTTGCTCAGCTATGGAAACTAATAGGGAAAAGTGAGTTTGCTTACCGGTTAGTGGTATTACTTATCTCATTTACTGGCCTTATTTTTATATTTAAATTTTCTCAAGAAATTTTAAAAAATAATCTACAAGCTCTATTCGTTAGTTTAGGAATTTTCACATCTGCAGCTTATGTCTACTATTCGGCGAATTTTCTGCCTAATATTCCGGCACTTTCTTTAATATTTATTGGATGGTACTTTATTTGGAAATTTTATAAAAATGATTCTGATAAATACCTATGGATATCAATGCTCTTTTTAAGCCTCGGCATCCTTTTTAAAGTATCTGCTGGTATTAGTTTTGTTGCTCTAATGGGATGGGTTTTTATCGAACTTTTTCGCAAGAAAGAAAACAGGACTCTTTTCAAACGGCCTCTGAAACAGCTGCTCCCTTTCATAGTTTCAATAACTATTGTCATTGTATGGTATGCCTATGCAAACTATTACAACAATATCCATGATGGAAAATATACTTTTAACAATGTTTGGCCAATATGGGCAATTCCTGAAGCGAAGGTATGGGAGATACTTGAAAAAGCAAATGTCCTTACGCTACCTGTATTTTTCCATTCATCAATGCTATATGTAACAGGAATCATGTGGATTTTTCTACTTACTACTTTTAAGAAGAGGTCACTATTCTTAAACTACCTTGTTATAATTATTCCTTTTGGATCTCTAATGTATGGACTCTTATGGTTTCAGGCATTCGACCATCATGATTACTACTACATAGACTTTTACGTTAATTTTATAATTATATGGATTTTATTTTTCAAAACAACAAACGGTTACCCTAGAATTAATAACTTGATTGTGAATCTGGCTTTTATCGGTTTTCTTTTTTATAATGCCTATCAGAGCAAACTAATACTTGATTCCCGTTATATAGGATGGAAAAATGCATCATATATAGATCACATGAAAGCTTTGGGAGAGCTTGAACCTGTTTTCGAAGATTTCGGAATTGGACCGTATGACAAGGTGATTTCAATTCCAGATAAAAGCATTAACATATCATTATACATGATGAATCACCGTGGGTTCACTAATTACAATAGCAAATTTGATAAACCAGGAACCTATCAAAGAAGAATTCAAGATGGAGCAAAGTACCTAGTCATAAACGACACACTGATTCTTAATGACTCACTCATTCAACCTTTCATTAGTTATCCGGTGACAACATATAAAAATGTGAAGATATTTAATCTTAAGCCATATTTTAAGCAATAAATTTCGGCAATTTCTTAATTATGTATATGTGTGTTTTGAATGTATGGTTTCACTCCACATTATTGATTTTACGCAAGATTTCATAAAATAATAATTAAAAATCTAAAGGGTTGACCGTTTTTAAGTTAATTCGAATTAACCAGCAATTATAAAAAGTTACAAATCACATTTTTTTTTTAATTAATATTGCCATATAAAAAAAACAGAAAAATGTCCAAAAAGCTTTCAGTTCTTATTCCTGCTTATAACGAAGGCACATCAATAAATAATATTCTTGACAAAATTGATAATGTTGAATTGGTTAATGATATTGAAAAGGAGATTGTTATAGTAAACGATGGTTCATCTGATAATACATCTGAGATAATCTCAGATTATATCAAAAATAATGATTCCTTAAATATCTCATTATTTGAACAACCTCGCAACATGGGTAAAGGCGCTGCCATTCACAGAGGAATAAAAGAAGCTACTGGAGATTTTATTATTGTTCAGGATGCAGATTTAGAATATGACCCACAGGAATACAATATTTTATTGAAACCAATCATTGATGATGTGGCTGATATTGTTTATGGTTCGCGCTTTATTGGAGGAAACCCTCATAGAATACTATTCTTTTGGCATTCCCTTGGAAACAAATTGCTTACATTCTTATCTAACATGTTTACCAACCTGAATCTTACAGATATGGAAACTTGTTATAAACTATTCCGTTCTGAAATTATTAAGTCAATCCCATTACGGGAAAATAGATTTGGCTTTGAACCCGAAATAACAGCCAAGGTATCACGTATACCCAAAATTAGAATTTACGAAGTAGGTATATCATATTACGGCCGAACATATGAAGATGGTAAAAAAATTGGTTGGAAAGATGGATTCAGAGCTATTTACTGCATTCTAAAATACAACTTGTTTGTAAAGTAAAAGATTGCCGCATAATTTTATTCCATCCAAGTAGCCGCACTTATTTTTATGGAAATTATTCCGTTATAATTTGAATTACTTGTGCCTATCATATGGTTTTCGCAAAAAATATGGACAATCAAATCCCTAAGTAAAACACTTAATCTTTTAAGTGAATTACTTAAATCATGTTTTTTGACACTAACCCTTACTTATAATTCATTAATATTGAAAGTATATATTTAATTGTTAAACAAAAACATTCCAAAATGTCAAATGTCTACGAACAAACGGTAAATGACTTTATGGCTAAAGTTATTGCCAAGAATCCAAGTGAAATTGAGTTTCATCAAGCAGTTCACGAAGTTGTTGAATCAATAATTCCATTTACTGAGGAAAACCCACAGTATAAAGAAGCCAAAATATTAGAAAGAATGGTTGAGCCAGAGAGGGTTCTCATGTTTCGTGTGCCATGGCTTGACGATAAAGGTGGTGTACAGGTAAATCGTGGTTTTCGTATTGAGATGAATAGTGCCATAGGTCCTTACAAAGGTGGTTTACGTTTTCACCCCACTGTAAATCTTGGCATTCTTAAATTCTTAGCTTTTGAACAAGTATTCAAGAACTCACTAACTACTCTTCCAATGGGAGGAGGTAAAGGTGGTTCTGATTTTGACCCAAAGGGAAAATCAGATAATGAAGTGATGCGCTTCTGTCAAAGTTTTATGAGTGAATTATTTCGTCATATAGGTCCAAATACTGACGTACCTGCAGGCGACATAGGTGTTGGAGGACGTGAAATAGGATTTTTATTTGGTCAGTATAAAAAATTACGTAACGAATTTACAGGCGTTCTTACTGGTAAAGGTATTGAGTGGGGTGGATCATTAATTCGTCCTGAAGCTACTGGTTACGGTGCTGTTTATTTTGCAGAGGAGATGCTCAAAACAAGAGGAGACAGCATGAAAAATAAGATTGTAACAGTTTCTGGCTCAGGAAATGTTGCTCAATATGCAACTGAAAAAGCAACTGAGTTAGGAGCAAAGGTAGTTACACTTTCAGATTCAGGTGGATACATTTATGATCCTGATGGCATAGATTCTGAAAAACTTGCCTTTATAATGGAACTTAAAAATATTAAGCGTGGGCGTATAAGTGAATATGCGGATAAATATAACGTTAAATACTTCCCAGGAATACGTCCTTGGAATATTAAATGTGATGTTGCTATGCCTTGTGCAACGCAAAATGAAGTAAATGAAGAAGAAGCTAAAATGCTCATCGATAATGGTTGCTTCGTAATCTCAGAGGGCGCTAATATGCCTTCCTCACCAGAGGCAGTTACTGCATATCAAGAAGCAAAGATATTATATGGACTTGGCAAAGCTGCAAATGCTGGTGGAGTTGCAGTATCAGGTCTTGAAATGAGCCAAAATTCAATGAGATATGGGTGGACAAGAGAAGAAGTTGATGCAAAACTTCGTCAAATAATGAAAGATATTCATTCAACTTGCGTTGAATGGGGAACAGAAGGCGACTATATTGACTATGTTAAAGGCGCTAACATAGGAGGTTTTGTAAAAGTTGCTGATTCAATGCTTGCCCAAGGAGTGGTTTAGACAAACATCACTTAAAGCTACTGAGCCGTAACTAATTCCAAGTTACGGCTTTTTTTATTTGGATGATTATTGAAATTGATGTATTCATGGGTTCCAATTTTTATTCTAATTTTGCTTAAAAATAATTATCAAACTAATAAAACTAAGTATTATGTCATTTACATTACCAAATCTACCATATGCATATGATGCATTGGAACCATATATAGATGCAAAAACTATGGAAATCCACCATAGCAAACACCATAATGGGTATACAAATAATTTAAATGGGGCTATACAAGGTACAGACCTTGAAGGTAAAACTATAGAAGATATACTAGCAAATATTTCAAAGGCAGGTCCTGCAGTAAGAAATAATGGGGGTGGTTATTATAATCACTGTTTATTTTGGGAAGTTATGTCACCAAATGGTGGTGGTGAACCTAGTGGCAAACTGGGAGATGCTATCAATCAAAAATTTGGTTCATTTGAAAATTTTAAGACAGAATTTTCAAAAGCTGCAGCTACGAGATTTGGATCTGGCTGGGCATGGCTTTGTGTAAAAGCAGATGGCTCTCTACGCATTTGCTCATCACCTAATCAAGACAATCCCCTAATGGATATTTCTGAATGTCCGGGAACTCCGATTCTATGTCTAGATGTATGGGAGCATGCTTATTATCTTAATTATCAAAATAGAAGGCCAGACTATATTGAAGCCTTTTTTAATGTTGTTAATTGGGATGAAGTTTCAAAGAGATTTGAAAAGGCAAACTAAAAGAAATATTTTTTCAGAAGGAAGGGCTTTACTAGGGCCCTTTTTTTTATTATTAAAATTGTATCAATTAATCTTATCAAGATACTTTGCGACAATGGGCATTCTTCTTCCCATTCCGAATGCTTTTGATGAAATCCTTAATGTTGGTGGTGTTTGATATCGCTTATATTCGTTGATATTAACTAGCTTTAAAATCCTGTCTACCATCTTTTTATCAAACCCCATTTCTATTATCTCTCTTGGTCCCTTTCTATGTTCTATATATTGAAATAGTATCTCATCAAGAACTTCGTAATCGGGAAGTGAGTCACTGTCCTTTTGATCAGGTCTGAGCTCTGCAGATGGTGGTTTATTAATTATATTTACAGGTATAACTTCGCCATTTCTATTAATAAACTTTGCCAATTCATAAGCTTGAGTTTTATAAACATCTCCTATTACTGACAATCCACCGTTCATATCACCATATAATGTGCCATATCCAACGGCCGCCTCACTTTTATTACTGGTATTAAGCAAAATATATCCAAATTTATTTGATAAGGCCATTAATATTACACCTCTAGTTCTTGCCTGTAAATTTTCTTCAGTAATACCAAAAGGAGTATCCTTAAAAAATGGTGAAAGTGTACTTTCAAATGATTTCACTGCGTCTTCAATCTTAATTATATCATATGGCATTTTTAGGTTGTCAGCAAGTTTGATGGAATCGTCTACGGAATGCTTAGAAGAAAACCTCGACGGAAGAAGAACATTATATACATTATCACTGCCCAAAGCCTTTGCAGCAATTGCTGATGTTAGGGCTGAATCAATACCTCCAGAAAGTCCTAATATTGCTTTATCAAACCCAAGCTTTTGAAAATAATTTCTAACTCCCATTACCAATGCGTTGTAAATTGATTCAATCTCTGAATGTTCACTATTTGGATCTGTTACCTGCGCATTGTTTTTGATATCATCAATATCAAAGATGTTAAAATCCTCCTTAAAATAGTTAAGTTCTCCAACAATATTACCGGTGGAACTCATAACTAGAGATCCGCCATCAAAAAGCAATTCTGTTTGAGCACCCACATGATTTACATAGATTAACGGTAAGTTATATTTAACTGCATTTCTTTTTAAAACCTCTTTTCTCTGTTTTGTTTGATGATAATTAAATGGCGATGCCGCAATGTTTATAATAATATCAGGATTCTGCCCAATGAGCTCATCCATTGGATTAATATTATAGAGTGGATTATCCTGAACATTCCATAAATCCTCGCATATTGTTAAAGCAATATTGTTACCCTTAAAATTAATTACCTTGAAAATATTATTTGGCTCAAAATACCTGTATTCATCAAAAATATCATAGTTGGGCAGTAATGTTTTATTTGTTAGTGACTTTACCACACCCTCAAAAAGAAACGCAGCAGAATTGAATAATGGTTTACCTTTTTCAGCATCATTGAATGATGGGAACCCTATTATTGCGGCAATTTTAACACATCTCCTAGCTATTAAATCTATTGATTTCTCACATTGCTCCACAAAATCCCTAAACTCTAAGAAATCTCTTGGTGGATAACCAGAAATAGCTAGTTCTGCAAAAACAATTAAGTTGGCTCCTGCTTTCTCTGCATTATCTATTTTTTCAATGATTTTGTGAGTGTTACTCTCAAAATTACCTATGTGATAGTTTATTTGGGCAAGAGCAATTTTCATAATCTTTTATATGAAGTAAAATTAAAATAGAACTGTTGCATTTAACTCAATAAAATTATTTCTGGCATTATGCTTAATGGAGCTATCAACAGTATTATTACCTTTTAGGATATTAATAAATGCATTGTCAAACAACAATCCAAACCTTGCAACCATCGATTTAACAAGTGGCACTTCAATTCCTGCGCCCAAAATCAATGATTCTCTTGTTGGATAAACTTCACTATAAATATTTTTATCCTCCGATATCACTGTGTTTTCAGTATTACCCATAAATAAATCATCAGCCTTTGCCGTAAGTAAAATGGAAAACCCAAAACCTATTTGACCATAATATCGAATCTTTTTTATTGGATTCGTTTCCATGGTAAAAATGAGCGGTATCTTAACATACTTTGTTCTGTAATTTCTCTCCAAAGTACCAACTTCGGTATTAAAATTTTCCTGATTTGAATACAAATATGGATATTGAATGGTTCCGTTTAGGTATAGGACATCAAAACCAGTTGTGAAGCTATAATTTTCCATGATAAAAAAGTCAGCAACAAATCCCCATGCTCCTCCTAAATTAACTTCCTCATTTTTATAGTCCTCATTTATTGAGCCTAGCCATCCAATATTTCCTGCAGCTTTGAAGCCAAATTTAAATGGCTTATGTTGAGCAAATAAAGGGTTACTTAGTATAAGCACAGATAAAAGTATTAGTGAAATTTGTTTCATTCGATTATAATACAATTGATTTAGATAAATTTAGAATACAAATATAATTAATACCCCAATGTATAATAATCAGTATTTATTTTTTTACTATCTTCGTGATGTATTATTAACAAAATTCATTATGAAAAAAATAGCCTTAATCATAACTATATTGTTTCTAGCAACTACCATTCACGCTCAATTTCATATTGGGCCTCAAATTGGTTACAGTGCCTCAAAACTCACTACCAATACTAGTGAAATAACATCTGATTTTAAAAATAACTTTCTATTTGGTGCCTTTGCCAGATTTGGTGAAAAAATATATGTACAACCTGAAGTAAATTGGCTAACACAGGGTGGTATTTGGGAAAACAACACACTTGATGAGAAATTAGAGATGACCTATAAAACCATTCAGATACCGGTTAGTGTTGGGTGGCGTTTAATTGACCTCAAAATTGCAAATATCAGAATTTTTGGTGGTGTAGCCGCTAACATTGCTACAGACAAAACTCTCAAGATAAACGACATAGACGAGCCTTTAAATAATGCTGATTGGAATGACTTAAGTTGGCAATATCAGTTTGGTGCTGGGGTAGATGTTCTAATGTTTGCATTGGATGTTAAATATATGGGTGGTATCAATGATTTATATAAAGGAGATGCGCCTGATTTTACATTTGATGGAAATACTCTTTCAACCAAATCAAACATGTTCACAGTAACTTTGGGATGGAAAATATTTTAGTTAAATAATCATAGCATATAAAATTTATAAAATGTCAGTACTTTTGCACTGACATTTTTTATTTACCATGAAAAGAATTAACTGGCTATTCCTGGGTTACATAGTTGTTGCTTTGATTACCATATCATGTAATGAGAATTATAACAATTTTGCCGTAGATAGCTCCAAATTGAAAATTGAAGAGGTTAACATCCATAGGTATGGAAAGCAATTATTTGACCTTGACACTAATAATTTCATCAATGAAGTTCGGGGTATAAAAGAAGAATTTGTTTTATTCCTAGGGGAAGATTTAGATGACACGACTAAGTTGGCTCCATTATACGAATATGTAACTGATACAACCCTTATATACATAGCTGCTAGCGTAAATGAGCTATACCCTGATCTAAGTTACCTTGAGAATGAATTAAGTATTGCATTTGGAAGGTATGATTACTTTTTTCCTGATTTCAATTCTCCCGTTGTTTATACATACGTATCAAACCTTTATTATGAGAAACCCATAATTTATGATGACTCCGTTCTGGTTATTGGTTTGGATGTTTATCTAGGTCCAAATTTTAAACTATATAGATCACTGGGGCTTCCCAATTATAAAATACGACGTATGACTTCTGATTATATCTCCATTGATGTAATGAAGTCCATTTACGAAAAGAATCTTTTGAAGAGAAATAAGCAAAAGACTTTGGTTGATAAGATGATAGAGAGCGGAAAATTATTTTATTATTTAGATGCTGTTTTACCATATACACCCGATAGTCTAAAAATTGGTTACACAAACAAACAAATGAGATGGATTGAAAAGAATAGAAAGAATGTATGGGCATTTCTGGTAAATAATAACCTGTTTTATTCTCCAGATTTTAAAATCCAAAGTGACTTTCTCAAAGAGGCACCTTTCACCAGCAGTTTTTCCAACGAATCACCGCCAAGAATTGGACAATGGCTTGGCTGGCAAATAGTACGAAAGTATATGAAAAATCATCCTGATGTGAGCCTTTCAGCTTTGATAAGGAATAATGATTACCAAAAAATATTTAATGAATCCGGTTTTAAGCCATAGTGACTTTTAAACTGCCTCCTTTTCTGTATACTCATTGAAATGCTTATGGTCAAAAATATTCTTATATTTGTCTAAAACATTATAAATCAAGCATCTTAAAATGAAAAACGTTATAATTATATTTACCTTATTCACTACCATCTCTTTATTATTATTTTCTTGCAATAAGAACAACAATGCTCCAGATGTAATATTGAACATATTTCCATCCACTGGATCAACCATGACGCCCATAACAATTGATTTATCTGAGAGTACAGATTTGGAGGATAACATTGATGAACTTGAAATACGAGTGGATTGGGAGAATGATGGCATATGGGACTCAGAATGGACAAGCGAGAAACAGCATACACAGAAATATGAGAATCAAGGAGAGCATACTATCAAAATTGAAATGCGAGATACAGATGATAATGTGACAAGCGCATTCGAATCATTTAGTATAACAAATAGTAGCAACTTAGTACCAGCAAACAGTCCTTTTAATTATAATCTTGGTATTAATTATGAAACATGGACACAAGGTAGAAACCAAAGAGTTATTAGTAAGGACCTAGATACAATTACTAAGTACTTCAGACTTATCAAGACGTTCCATACTGAAGCAGTAGGAACAACTGAAGTTTTAATTGACCCAACAATGAAAGAAGTAATAGATTATGTTTTATCACATGATAATCTTAATATTGAGTTAGTAATGGGTACTGGTAATAATATGCTTGCAGATGGTGGTTATGGCACACCTTTCAAAGCAGGTCATATGACAACCAAAACGTACACAGACAGTTGGGTTCAAATGCTCATAAATTCATTTCAGAATGCAGATAACGTGATTAAACATGTGAAATTAATTCTGCTGGGTAATGAAATAGATATGAACGGCCCATCACTTAGCGATGCACATTTTAAGGATTACTATTCTAGCTGGATTCCAGATTCATTTAATAACCTGAAAGCTTCAATGCAAGAAGCAGGATTGGGGAATATCCCCATATCAACAACAATTGCAAATTATCCATTGTCCAATCCAACTGCGGAAGGAACAATGGTTCAATACACAAGTGTGAAGCACATTAAAGATAACTGGAGCTCCGTTTGGAACTCAAATAAATCTTTAGTGCTTTTTAATCAATACACACCAAATAGTGGTAAAGATGTTGATTTTGGACCTGTTATTAATTATTTTGAAAATGTTGACAAAACTCTAAATGGAACACCAAGTGTATATGTTGGAGAAACTGGTTTTTCTGCAGAATATCAAGAAAGTAATGAAGCAATAGTCATAAATCAAGTCTTTTCATGGCTTGAGGCTCAATACACAAATCAAAAATTGACAGTACCCCTTTTTATTTTTGATGCATTTGATAGGCCTGATAAACCAGCAGGTCAAAAAAAGATGGGAATATTTAGTGACAACTCTGCAACTAATAATCCTGGCACAGTAAAACCTGGAATTAATATTCCATCATGGACAATTAAACCAAAAGGTAAATGATTTTCTGTTAAATCAAATTAATTACCAAAGGTTTTTAAAGGGATCATATATCGACCTAACAATAATATCCTTTCCTCCAATAAAAAATCAATCTATGTATTATTTCATTCATTGATAGGCATACCATTCGTAAAATTTAATGTCTTAAAAACAATAATACTTCTGTATTTTTGTTTTCCTAACTATTAAATAAATAAAATCAATTATGAAAATTAGAATTATAACATTATTAACCATAATTTCAGCATTATTAATAGGTAGCTGTAACCTTGACGAAAATGATGGCCCGGCAAATCTTGAAATAACATTTAACCATAGAGTTGGCAATATGGATCTTAAATTTGATACCATTAAATATACCAATGCATATGGTAACGACTACAGTGTTACTACTTTAAAATACTTTGTTTCAGAGATCATACTAACAATGACAGATGGAACAAATGCAATTTTGAATAATGTGTTCTATGTTGATGCTCAAGACAACAACACAGGTAAAATATATATTAATGATATGCCAGTGGGTGATTATGAAAGTATTTCCTTTGTATTTGGACTCACAGAACAATTCAATATTAGCAATCTATACCCTAACCCACCAGAAAGTAATATGGAATGGCCACAACCAATGGGTGGTGGTTATCATTACATGAAACTTGAAGGTAAATTTGATTCGGCAAACATTGTAAAAAACTATCAGGCGCATACTGGAAGGTTGATGCAAACTCCACATTTTATTGAAGTGAATTTAAATTTTGACACTCCAATGGTACTATCCTATGACGGCGAATATAATCTAGATATTTACATGGATATTAATAATTGGTGGGTAAACCCAAATACCTTAGATTTAAACAACATAAGTGGGATAATGGGTAATGAAGAAATTCAAACCGAGTTAATGGAGAATGGTTCAAACGTTTTTAATTTGGGTAATTTGGACTAGAGTTAAACAATTTTTTATGGTAAAATGAGATCCTGGATTTCCATATTATTTGCTCTTCTAACTCTCATGCTTGTGCATGGGTGTAAAAAAGATGTTGTTCCGGATATACCAATTGAGGTTTATGATCCAACACCTTACATCCTTGAAAGCCCCAATGGCTTTCCTGATCTCATAATACCAGAAGATAACCCTATGACTGTGGAGGGAATTGAGCTTGGCAG
The DNA here is from genome assembly GCA_018661505.1 of Lentimicrobiaceae bacterium. GTDB lineage: Bacteria > Bacteroidota > Bacteroidia > Bacteroidales > F082. The sequence continues at coordinate 37,745 of JABJIE010000034.1, read as the reverse complement.
GCGGCTTTTCTACGACCCAATTCTCTCAGCTGATAATACTCAGTCATGTGGAAGTTGTCACAACCCTGCATTTTCATTTACTGATAACGGAAAGCGATTTAGTGAAGGAATAGATAAAATAAAGGGTAACCGAAATTCTATGCCAGTGATGAACATTGGATGGATGACCTCCTTGTTTTGGGATGGAAGATCCCCAAATATGGAAGATCAAGCTCTTCAGCCGGTAATTAATCCCATAGAGATGCACCAGTCATGGCCTGAGGCAGCCAAGAAATTAAATGAACACCCCAGTTATCCTGATATGTTCTTTAATGCATTTGGAGTCAGACAGATTGATTCAAGTTTAGTTGCAAAAGCCATTGCTCAGTTTGAAAGAACACTCATATCATCAAATTCAAAATGGGATAGGTACCTAAGAGGTGAGACTCCTCTAACCCAATCTGAATCCAGGGGTTTTGAAATTTTCTTTACAGAAAAAGGTGACTGTTTCCATTGTCATTCTACCATACTCTACACAGATAATCTATTTCACAATAATGGACTTGATTCCACTTATACGGATATAGGCCATGCAGACTTTACCAAGAACCCACTTGATGTTGGAAAGTTCAAAACACCTTCCCTAAGAAATATAACATTGACTGGTCCTTATATGCACGACGGCAGATTTAATACACTTGAGGAGGTAATAGAGTTTTATAGTCATAACCTAGTTTGGTCTCCTACAATTGATCCACTTATGAAAAAAGTAAGTCAGGGAGGTGTTAACCTCACTGAGCAGGAAAAAATGAACCTACTAGCTTTTATCAAAACCCTTACTGATACTACATTTACTAATAACCCTGACTACTCAGACCCATTTAATAATGAATCTTTTTAGCCTAAAATATTTCCAATTATTAATAGTTTGTTCCCTTGCATCATCCCTCCCATATATTGGTTTTTCACAAATGCAATTGGTAAAATTTGATTCCATAGAAGTGAGCTCAAACGGAGAGCAACTATTAAATCCTTGGGCTGGAGGCTTTAATAGCCCACAATTCTCGGAAATAGACTTAAACAATGATGGAATTAAGGATTTATTCACATTTGAACGTGATTGGTATGGAATGTCAAAATGTTTCCTTAATAAAGGTGGGTTCATGGAAACTTATTACGTACATAGTCCTGAGTACGAACATTTATTTCCATCCATGCAAAACTGGGCCCTACTTGCTGACTATAATTGCGATGGTAAAGCAGATATTTTCACAAGTGCTACAGCTGGAATTGCAGTTTATAGGAACGATTCTCAAGAAACTCTAAGTTTCACTAAGGTAAGTAGTCTGCTTAAAGCTGAAACACCAGAAGGATTAACGAATATTTTTGTAAGTCCTCCTGACTTGCCTGCCATAACTGACATCGATATGGATGGTGATTTGGACATATTATCATTTGGCATTTTGGGGAATACAGTATTTTTCTACAAGAATTTATCCATGGAGAAATATGGCAACTGTGAAGCACTTGAATTTGAATTAGCAACGGAATGCTGGGGTTATTTTTCTGAAAGTTCCCAGGATAACAGCATAACTCTTTTCGACAGTTGTGAAAACAAAAAATATAAACTTACTGGCTCCTCAAGACATGCAGGTTCGACACTTTTAGCAATCGACCTTAATAATGACATGTTAAAAGACATTCTCATTGGGGATATCTCTTATAGCAATACAGTTATGCTTAACAATGGTGGAAGTATTGATGAAGCTTATATGACCTATTCTGATACTTCATACCCTTCATATGATGTGAAAATAGATCTGAATGTATTTCCAGCAACATACCATGTTGATATAAACAACGATAACAAAAAAGATCTAATCGTTAGCCCAAATAATCCACTTACATCTGAGAATTTCAATAACATATGGTACTACAATAATATTTCTTCCAGTGGTGATAATGTTTTTGAGTTTAAGGGTACTTCATTTTTACAGGAGGGCATGATAGATGTTGGAGAAGGCGCCAAGGCATCATTTATTGATATAAACAATGATGGGTTACTGGATATACTAACGGGTAATTTTGGTTATTACAATGGAATTGGTAATTATGAAAGTAGTCTATTATTTATGATAAATACAGGTACTTCCACATTACCTAAATATGATATTGTAGATATTGATTACAATCAACTCTCAGTTCTAAATTTAAGCGGTATTTATCCATGCTTTGGTGATATGGATAATGATGGCGACATGGATATGATAAGTGGAGATGAGGAAGGTAAAATTCATCTTTTTTCAAATAATGCCTTACCAGGTCAAAATGCTAATTTTATCCTCACTGACCCAAATTATATGAATATTGATGTCGGAGAGTCATCAATCCCACAAGTTTATGACATTGATAATGACGGAAAGTTAGATCTTTTAGTGGGGGAGAAAAGTGGTACCATAAACTATTTTAAAAACACTGGGACTGCAGAACAGGCATTCTTCAGTTCTTCTCCAACGAACGATTTCTTTGGTGGTATTGATGTTATGGAAGAATGTTGTGGTGGCTATAGCTCTCCATATATCACTCAAGATACAGTTGGAAATAGTATTTTATATGTTAGCTCTGAAGATGGTCATCTCTATAAATATGGTGACATAGATGGTAATCTAAATGGTCAGTTTAAACTCGAAGATTCCTTGTTTGTAAATGCGCTTAGAGCAACTGTATCAGGTGGTGACATTAATAATGATGGAAAAGATGAGATTATTATTGGTGAATTTACTGGGGGAATTTCCATTTTGAAAAACGGATCTCCATCATGGTTAGCAATACCAAACCTTTCAAAGGCAGAAAATGATATCTTAATTTTTCCAAATCCTGCCACAAATAAAATTAAAGTAATGAGTCCAAGTTTTAGAATTACAACAATCAGTGTTCATAATATAATGGGACAACTACTTAAGGAGCTTTCTTTAAAAGATAGGCCTTACGAGACCGAAATTAATATCTCTGATATTAAAACTGGAATATATGTGGTTAGCGTACACACCAACAAACTCGTTCATCAAAAAAAATTATTTGTTAATTGACCTAGAATTAATTAGGTTACGTAAAATAGCATCATAGTTTGATAACTGATATGGGTTTGATAATGGTAGATCCGTTAACAATCCTAATCGTATATACCCCTTTTGCAAGCTCCTCACCAATTTGGATATTTGATTGGTTTTCATATATTAGTATTTTCTTTACCAACACCCCACTGATGGAGCGAACCTCAATAAATGCATTTGGTTGTAATGTATTTTCTATGTTATATTTTAAGTTCATAGATGTTATAAAAGGGTTAGGACCTGCCTTCATTTGAGCATTTTCTTCCTCCTCACCAATGCTTGTAAACCAACCATTTAGCTCAACCTCTAATTCGGTTAGTACACCGTTATCCAATGAAATTCCTTCAAGTGTTTTTGAGTTGTAACTAGGATGTGAGAATTCAATATCATAAACACCCGATGTAGGAGTACCAAATGCATAACTACCATCAAATGAAGTGCTTTCTTGATAGGTTGTGCCCTTTATTTTTACAACTACATTATTTATTGAGTTACCGGTAATACTATCCGTTACAAAGCCTTCAAGGTAACATGCTCTAATATAATCTGGGCCTAATACATATAGACCTTCTTCTATATCGGAAGCTAAAATATTACCTGAAGGAAGGAATGGATAGGTCCCCCAACTACCATGAAACCCACCACCCGAGAAGTTAGGTGAAGTGTCATAATTACCAACCTCGATAAGGTTACCTGGGCGTGCAGCATCATGAATTGTAATTCCATCAGTATAATATGATGTTACAATAAAATCATTAAGCACATGGACATTATGGGGTATTACATTTTCTCCAGGACTAGACTGAACTTTGTCGACTTCAATAATATTATCTAGATTAGACACATCATATGATCCAATATATCCACCTTCAACCTCATCGGTGGTAAAAAGATAATTGCCATCATCTGAAATCCATGCATTATGTGTGAAAAAGCCTGGTGTATTCTTTGTAGCAATTGCATATGGATTTGAAGGATCACTTACATCAACTGCAGAAAAGAATCCATTGTAAATTGCAGCGCCCCAAAGGGTATCGCCTCTTGCCATACCATCGTGAAAATAATAATCATTAAATATCCCAAGTTCTATGGGATTCATGGGATCATTATTCAAATCACAGATAATCGCCCCACCTTGACCGTTATTGGCTCCAAATATATATAGCCTCCCTGTTTCATCTATGTATAAATTATGTACCGTTGTAAATGAATTCTGGGAACCAGTATAATAGGATACATTAGTAACCGGCCCTGGAAGTGGACTAAGATCAACTATTAGTATTCCATCTCCACCCTCGGTCGAAACGTAAGCATGGGTTCCCCATGTTTTTATATCTCTCCAGATTGATGATACTCCTGGTTCAAAAAATACCTCAACTAAATTTGAAGGGTCAGTTACATTAACCACAGAAAACCCATCGAATGCTCCAATGAGGGCATATTCATTTAAATCTGAATCCGAATAACCCCATACGTCGCTAAGTTCATTGGAATAGGGCTTAAAACCTAATTCAACAATATTTAATTGAGCATACGTAAGGGTGGTAGTTATTAATAATAGTAGGGTAAATAGTGACTTTGTCATATTTGAAAGTAATTAGATGGTAATTTTATAACCTCAAGACATCCAATAAAGCGCTTGGGTTTGCTATTAACAAAATTTTAACAAAACTAACTTCCTAATAAAAAATAATTATTTTTGATTCTAAACAAAAACTTCAAAGTTATTGTTTTATTTAAACAAAGAATCATTTAAAAATTAAATAGATATGAAACTACATCGAAACAGCATTTTATTCCTTCTAATATTTTCTTTAAACATAAATCTAATACTAGCAGATAATGATGGAACAAATCGATATGTGCCAGTCGATATCACCTCGGAAGGTATTCCTGGATTTGACTACCCCACCTCAGATATAAAAATTCAAAACTGGGTTGCATCAGCAAATTCTGATAGCCTTTATAGGCATGCCTGGAATTTATGGTTAGCTATTAATCAGAAATCAAATCAAGTGTACGAAGGAGATACCTTGTTAATTTGGGAAACATGGTTTACAATGGATGAAATTGTTGAGATTACTAAGAGTCCCATAACTCAATTTAGTAGAAATGAACGATTTAGAGCTGAATTAAATATTCCTGCTCAAATACTTAAGTTTGATCATCTAACCATGGAAACTTCAGATGACACTGTCTTTGAGAATGTTAAATATAGTCCAGCTTCTGCAGATTATGTTATTTCTAATAAGATTCTGCTAAGATCTACACTTGATTCACTTTTAGCCCTTGGTGAAGGGTTGAGTTTTCCAAGCGCTGCCATGAATATTAAACCAGTATGGAAAGTAATTAACAAGAGTAATCTTAATGCTTCAGGTTTGTTCTCGTTTAAAGCATGGACTGGACCACCTGCAGGTGATACGGTACCTTTCCCTCAAAATGACTGGAAAGGCTGTGTTTATGTAAACCCAGAAATTGGATCTACTGGCGCCACTGAAGTTGATACAACTTGCGATAATCCTAATGTATCAAACACATATTATATTGATGATTTTATTCATTACAAAATTGACTCAGCAAATGCAGCAGGTCTTAATCTATTATACAATTTTAAATGTGAAGTTGGTGACTATGCCATATTAGTTGGCATGCATATGACAACAGCTGAGATTGATCGATGGACGTGGGAAACGTTTTGGTGGACTCCTAACCCAGATGCTCCATCATTTCCTAGTTTACCTGAAATAGTAGATGCCAGACCTATGGGTATTACCGGCGCTGCTGCTCATTATGCATTAGCTATTACCTATCAGATGGTAGTACCTGTTCAGCCTTATTATGGAGGAAGTAGTGTTGGCGATGTTTTATACGCATATAACCCATATTTAGAGCCCCCTTTTGGTCCTGCAAGCTTAGATAATCAGAATGGAACATTTGCAGAAGTAATTAATTCACAGGGGCAATCAGTTGTTAACAAAGTAGGGATAAGAACAAATTGCATGAGTTGTCATGCCAATGCAAACTGGGGACCAGGAGGTTGGCAAAAAGATCGTTTAGGTTATATTGGTGATGGTTACATTGACATGGGGCCTAATTCTTCTCACTGGGAGGGTGTAATTCAAGCCGATTTCGCATGGAGTGTTGTTAATAATGCAATTGATGATATTTCTTCGGTAGATGAATTATCGTATAAATCTCCAAGTTGGTCATACTATCCAAACCCAGCTAAGAATAATATTTATATTTCAACAAAGACATTCAGAGAGAACCCAACTCTTAATATCTATAGCCTTTCAGGAAAATTGATTTATACTCAAGTATTAGATGAACTATCCTCTAATACTATAAATATTACAAGTTTTACTTCTGGCATTTATTTATTGAGACTTGATGGAGAAACCATGAAGCTGGTAATACAATAGCATAATAAATATTATGTATAGTAAAACTAATAGGCCAAAGATTGTTATAACTACGGAATTATCTTAATAGTTTCAAAGGAATATACTCCGTCTTGCTTAACAACTCTGAACACTTCGTAGGGTGTAACAGTATTACCTTGACTATCGATGTTGCAATTACCACTGGCTCCAATATAATCAATATTGAAAGTTTGTGCAGATGCTTTCATGCTTTCCCAACCTTGAGAAGGTTTTACTATCTCATCACCAGATATTGCATCGGAAACAGGTCGTATATTATTAGCAACAAGTTCTCTAAAAGCAGCTATGGTAATCATATCTACATCTTGAAATGATTTCTGTATAGAAAGTGCATAAATATAGCCTAGGTCGTAGAACTGTGCATTAAATGGGCCTACATCATGATTATATTTCAAAAGAAGTTCTTCACGAAAATATTTATATTCAGTACTTGAGGTATCCGCCGATGGAGTGGCTCCAAAATTCCTTGGATGACCATTAATATCGCCGAGAAGATAGTCGATTGGCAAGGTAAAAAATTCATTTCCAGCAAAACCATCACTCAATAAAAATGAAGTTTGTTCTAATAAATTATTATTGTTCATGTTATTGAGAGCTGTGAAAAACTCACTGTAAACATCCGGATTTAGCATTGATATAAATATTCCTTCAGGATTACTCTCCAATAATTCATTTATCTTAGATTCTAAGTTTGGATCACCTTGACTAAATTCCACAATGGCAGGTATCTCACTTTCGTATGAATCTGCAAATGCAGTAGCAAGATCTTCAGAATATGGTTCACCTTTTTCAAATGCAATGGCAATGGAACTAATCCCATACTCTGCAGCTTGCTGTGTTAGAACATTTGCCTCAAAAGAATTAGGTGAGCATAGCCTTTGAAAATATGGAGATACATTTGATAAACTACCATCGGTTGCAGATCCAGCTATGACTGGATATAATTCAGGTATAACAATTTCATTAATCCCCAGAGTGGATGAAGAAAAGCTTGATACAAAACCAATTAAATTTTCTGATTCATCTATTATATTATTAGCTGCCAATGCTGCTGATATTTGTCTATCCGATCCTTCTGAACTCTTTACATCTAATCTAATTTCATATCCATCACCAACTCCACCAGCATTATTAATTTCATCTATAGCAGTTCGTAAAGAATTTTCGCTAAGAGTTCCATCTTCCAAATCCATGGGTAGGATCACCCCAAGAGTAAAATATTTTTCATTATTATTTGAGTCATCGTTTTTATTACAGCCTATTTGTGAGAGAAATAAAACTGATAATAGCAATAATACAGTTAATAGATTATTAGTTTTCATATAGAATAAATTTAGTTGTAAAAAGTTTCTGCCTATTTTGAAGATTCAAAAATAATTTTTTTTCTATTCTATCGATAGATAAAATTTAATAAATCATTACCCATTATTATATCACAAATATTCCTGTTGAATTAAAAAGCTAATGCATATATAGTTAGTCTATCAATTTATTGCTTAACTATTAGTAATAGAATTCCTATATTTGTTAATCAACACCTAAAAATTAACCCATGTTAGTAAAAACCTATGGCAGTGCCATCCAAGGCATTGATGCTATAATTATAACCATTGAAGTAAATATAAGTAAGGGAAGTAAATTTTTCCTTGTGGGATTACCAGACAATGCTGTAAAGGAAAGTCATCACAGGTTGGTTGCTGTTATAAATAATATTGGGTATAAATATCCTGGTCGAAGAATTGTCATTAATATGGCCCCCGCAAATATTAAAAAAGAAGGTTCATCTTATGACTTACCAATAGCCATTGCGATCTTAGCAGCTTCTAAACAGATAAAAGATATTCTTTTAACTAATTACATTATGATGGGCGAGTTATCTCTGGATGGCTCAATTAGGGCTGTGAACGGGGCCCTTTCCATGGCTCTAAAAGCCAAAGAAGATGGTTTTAAAGGAATAATAGTACCACTGGAAAATGCAAATGAAGCTTCTGTGGTGGATGGAATTGATGTTTACGGGTTTAAACATATTACCGAAGTAATAGATTTGCTAAATGGCAAGTCAAATGCAAAAGTTACCATATCCCAAGCGGAAAATTTACTTGAAAAAAATACAAGCTACCCATTTAATATTGAGGACGTAAAGGGGCAGAAAAATATAAAAAGAGCTCTGGAAATAGCTGCTGCAGGAGGGCATAATATTATAATGATAGGTCCCCCTGGTTCAGGCAAAACAATGCTTGCAAAACGCATACCTTCAATACTACCTCCATTAACTTTAGATGAAGCCCTGGAAACAACAAAAATACACTCTGTGGCAGGCATACTTCCTCGTGGTAATGCTATTGTTTCTGCTCGCCCATATCGGTCTCCTCACCATACTATAAGTGATGCAGGGCTTGTAGGTGGGGGAACATATCCTAAGCCAGGAGAAATTTCATTAGCCCAAAATGGCGTATTATTTTTAGATGAGTTACCTGAATTTAAAAGAACGGTACTAGAGGTAATGAGGCAACCCATGGAAGACAGGTTAGTAACCATTTCCAGGGCTCGGGTAACGGTTGATTATCCTGCCAGCTTTATGCTAGTAGCAGCAATGAACCCATGTCCTTGTGGATATTATAATCATCCTGAAAAAGATTGTGTATGCTCGCCTGGTAATGTCCAAAATTATCTTAACAGAATATCAGGGCCACTAATGGATAGAATAGATCTACATGTTGAGGTAACGCCTGTAGCATTTGATGATCTGTCAACTAAATCATCCGGTGAGTCTAGCAATAAGATACGGCCCAGAGTAATAATAGCAAGAAATATTCAGAAAGAAAGATTTGAAAAAGCAGGTAATATTTATTGCAACTCTCAGATGAGCAGTAAAGATATTGCAAACTATTGCATGCTAAATAGTAATGGTAAAACTCTCCTCAAATTAGCTATGGAAAAATTAAACCTTTCAGCAAGAGCATATGACCGCATAATAAAAGTATCCAGAACAATAGCTGATCTTGGTGCTAGTAAAGACATTAAAAATGATCATTTGGCAGAAGCCATACAATATCGCAGCCTAGACAGAGATAACTGGGGGAGCTAAAATTTAACCATCCTGTTTAAGGTAAGGTAATATTATTAAGAATATCATCATAATTCCAAATCGCATACTTTAACGCACTAGGGTCAGTTCCTCCCGAAGGGAATAAAGATGGCACAAGAGTCTTAAGTGTGCTAAAGTTTGTATTTAACTGATTATGGAAATTATTAATGGAGTCCAATGTCCACCCAGAGCCTCCAAGAAATGACGGTTCACCTGATAAGGTTATAAAAACTTCAGCACCATTAAGTGCAACAGTTCCAGTAATTGGTGGATACTGTGTCATAAGGTATGCTAAGCAAGCAGATGCCAGCGTTGGATTTGCACCCGCAGTTCCACCGGAAAGAGTGTTGTAAGCATTTTGTATGTTAGTATTATTCAAGCATGGAATTTTTGGATCTGAATATGCACCTTCTGTATCTACATCAATAACAAATATATGGCCTGATGTAGCTGGACATGGAGATTGAAGACAATTTGCGGCGCTATAATCTGGAAAATAGGGGGAATCACTTCCTTGCTTTTGGAGTAATACACATGCATCGTCAGTGAGATGCTTTCCCAGGTTATAGTATTGTGGATATCCATAATCATATCCATCGGAACCATATATTTCAGAGGATCCATAGCTGGGCAAAACATTGCCAAATTTTACAGCTGGAGAAGCAGGTGTTACGTTAGGCAATGCACTTGCAGACCCGGAAAGGCAATGTTTTATCTCAGCGAGTGAATTGGCTACATCTTCAATGTAACTCTGTTCAATTGAAAAAATTGTAAAACCAGTATTACCTGATTTTTGAACAATATCGTTGATAGTATTCATCAGTATAATACTTTCATTAAGAACACACTGCCATGAAGCAGTTGACGTGCAGTCATCACTTCCACATCCCCATAATTCACAACTAGTTTTAGAGTTATCTGGATGAAATCCTATTTCTAGTGTTGAACCATATTTATCTCGTAACAGACTTATGAGATTTGCAAACTGCTGATTGGATAGTGCAGTTTGATTCTTTGAACGCAGGTGTATTTGTTCAAGGTTTGGAGCAAGCTTCACTATCTTTTCAACATAGGTAACCTGGTCATCATGTATGGCAGGTGGCGCATTTTCTGCTATAAGAACACTAACCCAAGTTGGTGGCGTTTCAACACCAAGCCCGCCGTTACCAGTATCATCATCTGAGTCATTATTCTTATTACAGCCTATTTGTGATAGAAATATAACTGTTATTAGTAATAATGCAGTTAGCAAATTATTAGTTTTCATAATTGAGTTTTTAGTTATGTAGGATATTAAAAATAATAATTTAATATCCTGAATGATTACTTGAGTCTCTTATTTGCTTGCTCTAAATTGATAAATATTTTACCAAATATAGATTTATTCTAAATCATAAAAAATGAAATCAGATGTTATCAAGGGCTTTAAAATCAAAATTAATTGACAATGGTTACTTTCTTAATATACATCTTATCATTTACCTGTAACTGTACGAAATAAATACCATTTTCAAGATCTTTTCTATTTATCTTGATAAGCTGTTCTCCTGAGCTTAGAATACCTTCATCGCTTTGGTAAACTAGCTCTTGTAAAATATTATACAAACTAACTTGCACATGGCTTGTCTCATTAGTTTTTATGGAAATATTTGTGTGATGGCTAAAAGGATTTGGATAAACATTCATATTAACACCAAGCTCTTTGTCATCGATGGATGTGACATCATCAGTAGAGAAGTTAGTTCCCATACCCAGTCCAAAATCACCCATGCCTTGAAGTATATAATTACTTGAGCCATAAAATAGCGCAAAGAAGCCAGGGGAACTTAAACCATCGCCTCCTGAGTCATTTAAATAAAATTGGTAGCATGAAAGGTCATCAAGTTCAAATTCTTCTGTGAAAGTATACCCTGGGGTGGTGTATGGACCACCCTCATGTAAAACATTACCATCGCTATCTTGCAGTTCCCAGGTGGTTTCCTCTGGATTACTGTCACACCTGAGAAATAAAGTAACAGTGTTTGAAGAGATGGCATCTGCATTTGGAATCTCACGGTAAATTGTATCATTTAGAAGATATTGATCAGTTTGACCATTAGGACCTTCACAATAAATTTCAAGCGTGTTATCATCAGATGGTGTAAAATAAATAATAGGTAGATCAACAAGTTCTTCACCAAGGAATGGAAGGTTTCCTGTCCAATCATATGTTTCCAATTCACCATCATTGGCCTTATAGTGGAATGTTAAAGTGTTAAGATCTATATTTCCATTATTGCGCAAAAGAACTGACGGAGCAAAAGTACCTGAACATGATTCTTCTGGTATATTTGACACCTCCCATAGTGAGGCGTCGTAATCATTAATATTGGCAAACTCCAATAAGTCTTTTTTAGATGCATTAAAAACTTCTTTTGTACCATACTCCTGAACAAATATTACAAATTCACAATTCTCTGGCAACCATTCTGGATCAATTAGGAATGAATAATTTTGTTGAATAACATCCCCAGATGAGAAATCCAATGGAATACCATTATGATTAGGAAGCATGGTACGGTTAACAAAGTTTAAGTGTGTTTGACCCTGCCATAATTCAGCAATATGCGATTCAGTAATAGCACAATGCAACCGAATGTCAGAACCAACATAAGGATCTACCATCTCAATAGTTACGTCAACATTAAAGTCTACGGAACCTTGTGATGTTCCTTGTATATCTATGGAAAAAGATGTTGGAACATTAATCTTTTGGTTATATCTTGATAAGTATTGAGGGTAAAGACTTGTGCTATTGCTTCCTCCAACGTAGGCTGAGCCACCATCAAATAATGCTGTTGGATAACCTGAAATATTATAGTAGGAGTTTCTTGCATTTGAGGCAGTGTTAGTATAGCTATCACCATTATGGTTTTCAATGACAACAACATCGTGTCCGTTAGCAACAAGGTCATCAGCACCCATTGCAGATCCAGGACAGTACACGCACCATGTACCTGTACCTATTTCCAAAAGGACGTTATCACGCGAAATTTGTTGAGCAAATGAAATGTTAATTAAGAAAATAACAAACGTTAGAATTGAGGTAAGTAGTTTCATTGTAGTTGTAATGTTTAGTTAAAATATTTTGAACTGAAACAAAATTAAGTTTTTTTGGTAATATCCGACCAAATTAACTAATACCAAGCAATTATTATGATAATAAAATAGATTATTGATAGGTATTTATATTAACTTGAAAATAATATTTTACAATATTATGATGTTTGTATAACATAAATAATAACCAAAAGAGATTATGGTTATTTTTGGTTAATACTAAATCTAAGTTTAAACTGGAAAATGGAACTATCACTGAAAGAATTGAACTCCTTGAATAAGGGAACTTTAATGGAGCACCTTAATATCAGTTATGTTGAAATAAATGATAATTACATAATAGCAAAAATGCCTGTTAACGAAACTACTTTTCAACCGGATAAAATACTTCATGGTGGGGCCAACCTTGCGCTAGCTGAAACCGTAGCTGGATTGGGTTCATCACTGCTAGTTGATCTAAAAAAAATATCTGTTAGAGGAGCACAGGTAAGCGCCAATCATGTTGGCACTGCTAATAAGGGTTTTGTATTTGCCCATGGAAATCTAATTCACAAGGGTAGGTATACACATGTTTGGAATGTTGACATTAAAGATAAAAATGATAAACTAATTTCCATTTGCAGAATAACAAATATCCTAGTTAAAAAGTAATGCAAAACGTCTTAGAAATATCTAACTTAGTAATCTCAAAAGGGTTACCCTGCGCTATTTATAGTCTACCAGGTGATGATAAGTTTACTTTAGTATTTCAAAATAATAGCACAACAAACAAAATCGAAATAATAGATATTAAAAGCGCCTCTGGATTTATCATTGCAGATTTTGAAAGTGCTCAAACTGGCTTGGCTAGAGTTATTAAGCCAGATAACATTTTAAATGAAAATGATAATTTTGAAAATGTAGTAGCTTTTTTATCTACTCTACCCAAAACTAATTATGATAATTACTCTGAGAATATATCGATTTCAAAGCAAGACTACATCGATAGAACTTCCTTTCTTATTTCCAAGCTTGCAAATAATGAATTGAAAAAAGTAGTTTTTTCAAGAGTAATACCCAAGAACCTTTCAAAAGAGTTACATATACCATCATTATTAAGGGTAATGAGAGATAAATATCCTGATGCTTTCATAAATCTATTTCATCTTCCAGACGAAGGTATTTGGTTTGGTGCATCTCCAGAAACATTAATAAGAATTAATGGTGATACAACTTATACTGAAGCATTGGCTGGAACAAAATCTGTGGATGATAATAAACGTGATATAATATGGACTAAAAAAGAAAAAGAAGAGCAGCGAATGGTATCACTATATATAGAATCATTACTATCAGAACTTGGTATAAGTAAATATGATACATCGGGAAATAACACCCATATAGCTGGCAATGTTGCACACATACAAACAATATTTAAAATTAATACTGCTTCATTAATTGAAAAAGAGGGGCGATTTATTGTGGGCTTACATCCAACACCGGCGGTATGTGGACTACCAAAAGCTGATGCTTATCTATTGATTAAAAAGGCTGAACAACATCAGCGAAGATATTATGCAGGCTTCATTGGACCATGGCAATTAAAAACGTCAGATATTGATGATAATAAAGTATCTGAATTATTTGTTAACCTAAGATGTGCAGAACTTGGAAAAACCAAAATAAACGTTTATGTGGGAGGAGGAATTACAGCATCATCCAATCCACATGATGAATATCAAGAAACTGTGCATAAATCAAAAACTTTATTGTCAGTTGTGGAAAATTTGTAGAAATTTACAAAATGATATCCGACAAGAAAAACATAAGCCTTCTGGCAGATATTTTTGTTAAAAGCGGACTGGAGAATATTGTAATATCTCCAGGATCTAGAAATGCGCCAATTATTGTAAGCTTTGCCAATAATCCTAAGATAAATGCATTTAGTATAATCGATGAGAGAAGCGCTGCTTTTTTTGCAATGGGTATTTCTTTACAAACTAGAAAAACAACGGCAATTGCATGTACATCAGGAAGTGCAGCATTAAATTATGCTTCTGCAATTGCAGAAGCATATTACCAGAAGATTCCACTACTCATAATTACAGCTGATAGACCCAAATATCTAATTGATGTTGGCGATGGACAAACAATAAAACAGAAAAATGTATTTAAAAACTACATAAAAAAGAGTTATGAATTGCCAGAGAACATAGACAGTCCCAAAAGGTTTGAAAAGGCAGAAAAAATTATAAATAAAGCTCTCGAACATTGTCTATACCCAGAACCTGGTCCTGTTCATATTAATATTCCATTTGATGAGCCTATTTATGGAACATCAAACGAAGAGACATCAGGTAGGTACTTTGGATGTCCAATCATTAAGCCCAAAAAGGATGATGAGGGTATCATAAAAATTATAGCTGATGAAATAAACAAATCTAGTAAGGTGATGATAATAGCTGGTCAAAACCAGCCAAATGAAAAACTAAATAGTACATTAACCAGTTTGTCAAAACTCAATAATCTAATTATACTTTCTGAAACAACATCAAATATTCATGATTCACTATTTATTGACACAATAGATAATATTATATCTACATTTACAGATGATGATGCACTTGATTTTAAACCTGAAATACTAATTTCATATGGTGGTCAAGTAGTTTCAAAGATGATAAAAAAGTATCTGCGAAAAATGAAACCCAAATTACACTGGCACATAAGTCGGTCTGGGCAAAATATGGATACCTATCAATGTTCCACAAAACCTATTGGTACTGAGCCAGAGACATTTTTCAAAATACTTCTTCAAAATTTAATTCCATCAAAATCTAGCTATTCTAAAATTTGGATAAACAAGAAAACAGTAACCACAAATCTAAGAATTGAATACCTTGACAAAATCGAATATTGTGATTTAAAGCTAGTTGGGTTTATTATGCGCAAAGTTAAAGGTGGAACTACAATACACCTTGGAAATAGTACCCCTGTGCGATATTCGCAATTATTTGGCAGCAGAAATGATATTACCTATCAATCTAATCGAGGAGTAAGTGGTATTGATGGGCAGGTTAGCACTGCACTTGGATATTCATATTTATCAAATAAATCTAATATAATTATTACCGGTGATCTTGGGTTTCTTTATGACTCAAATAGTCTTATGAATTATTATCTAGTTCCAAACCTAAAGATAATTGTAATCAATAATAAGGGGGGGGGTATTTTTAGATTCATCCCTGGTCCTGATACCACACCTAATTTGGAGCAATTTTTTGAGACAAAACATTCTTGGAATGCAAAATATATATGTAAGGCATTTGATGTTGATTATACCCAAATTTCTTCTGATGACGACTTCCAAAGTAAGATATTAGCATTTCTAAATGGGAAAACAGACAAAACATCTCTTCTAGAAATCCATACCCCCAACGAAAAGAATGCCATCATACTTAGAAAATATTTTAAATACCTAAAAAATGGTGCTAACGACAGTCCATAAATAAATAATCGCTTTAGAAAAATTTAACAACAATCCAGTAATACAAATCCTAAGCCCTCTGTAAGGTTCCGATAACAGAGAATTAATATCTTTACACACGCAAATATTTCGTCTTTTTAGTTTGCTCTAATGTATTTCAGAATAAAAACTATACCTGTGTGAATTACAACAATCCAAATTTAATTTTCACTACTGTACCGAGTGGCAAAACTGGCTGGAACAGCCCTTCTAATATTGCAATTGTAAAGTACTGGGGTAAAAAGGGAATTCAAATACCTTCTAACCCTTCATTAAGCTTCACGCTTAATAAGTCTATGACAGAAACAACAGTTGAATTCATCCCTACTTCAAATAATAGTAATAATCTAGAATTTTATTTTGATGGCATCAAGAATACCAAATTTGCCGAAAAAACCTCAACATTCTTTAATAGAATTATTGACATATTTCCATTTATTAACCAACTGGACTTTAAAATATTTTCGAAAAATACATTCCCTCACTCTACGGGAATTGCTTCTTCAGCATCAGGGATGAGTGCATTGGCACTTATACTTTGCGATATTGAAAATCAATTTTTCAACACCTTTAAAACCAAAGAAGAATTTTATAAAAAAGCGTCTTTTGTAGCTCGTTTGGGATCAGGTAGTGCATGCAGGTCAATATATGGTAATGCTTCCCTTTGGGGTCATTTTGATGGAATTAATAATTCCTCTGATTTTTATGCTTCTGAACTACCTTTTGAAATAAATCCAATCTTTAAAAACTATCGGGATACTATTATAATTTTAGATTCCAGCGAAAAGAAAGTATCAAGCACAGCGGGTCATAACCTAATGAATAATAACCCATTTGGGCAATCTAGAATTTCACAAGCTAAAAATAATTTCAAGGATCTTATTAATGTTTTGAAATCGGGTGATTTAGACTATTTCGTGAGAATAGCTGAAAATGAAGCTTTAACACTTCATGCCATGATGATGACTTCTAAACCTAGCTTTATTTTGATGAAACCTAATACGATAAGTGTAATTGAGAGAATATGGGAATATCGTAAAGAAACCAATATTCCAGTATGCTTTACTCTTGATGCAGGACCAAACATACACCTTCTATATCCCCATGAGAACAGGAATAATGTTGGTGAGTTAATAGAAAGTCTATCATCCTTTACCACTGAACAACCAATAATGGATTACATGGGTGATGGTCCAGAAAAAATAAATTTATGATTATTGAAAAGGGCAAACAGTTCAATTCCAAGATACTTTTGTTTGGAGAATACACATTGATGGAAGGATCAAAAGCATTGAGCATCCCCTATTATAAATTTCATGGACAACTGCAGTTCGAGAAAAGAGGAAAAAAAAGCGCCCATTATTCGGTGCAGTACCTAAAGGAGTATCTTAACTTTTTAAATCAAAATAACTTCGAAAAATTTATTGATATAGCTAACTTTAGGGATGATTTATCTGATGGTTTGATATTTGAAACTAATATTCCAATTAGTTATGGACTGGGTTCTTCAGGTGCTATAGTTGCCTCAATATATGACTCTTATGCTAATTCTAAGTCAAATAATTACAAAGAACTGAAGCACCTATTTGCATCCATGGAGTCATTCTATCATGGAAAAAGCTCGGGGTTGGACCCATTGGTTTCCTATACCAACAAAACAATATTGGTGCACTCTGATGAAAACATAAAAAGTTTATCTCTTCCTTCTTCCAATAAGGGGGGAACCATATTTATTCTTGACACACTTAATTCTGGTGAAACACAGCCTCTCGTAAATTGGTTTCTAAAAGAAATGAATAATTATTATTTTTCTGAGCAAATAAGAGATGTACTGACGCCACTCAATGATGAAATAATAAGCCATCTCATTGCCGGTTCTCTAGTTCCTAATATGAAACTACTAAAATCACTATCACAATTTACATATGATAGACTTCATAAAATGATTCCCGAAAAAATAAAAGGTATCTGGGAATCTGGTCTTAGTTCTGACTCATATTATCTCAAATTATGTGGATCAGGTGGTGGTGGAATGATGCTAGGAGTTACAACAAATTATGATGAAGTAAAAAATATCCTAAAAAACTATAACCTTCATATGGTAATGCATTTCTAATATTGAATACCGAATCAATAGTTATACCCTAGTAAATATGGATTGGCAGCTCTTTTTGTAAGGTTATCTCTTGTGGTGATACTTTGGCTTGCATGGCGATTACTTCAACCCCTTCTGCCATTGCTCTTATTATACCACTATTATATTTTGGATCAATTTCTTTTGCGATGCCAAAAGTATCGACATCTGTTCTTTGAATTATATACAGCATTACTGCCCTAATACCTGACTTTTTGACTTTCACTAATGTTTCCAGGTGCTTTAATCCACGACTGGTAACAGAATCTGGAAATAGGGCATAATTATCTGATTTCATGGTAACATTTTTGACTTCTATGAAGCATTTTTCAACACCATTCTCAGCATAAATATCAAATCGACTATCCAAAAACTTAACTTCTCTTTTCACAAAATTATATCCGGCTAATTTGGTTATTTTATTTTTGCTAATACTCTCAAACGCCAACTTGTTTGGCATTAATGTATTTACACCAACCCAACCCCCATTTATATAAATCATTTCCCAAGTAAATTTTGTTCTTCGAGATGGATCATCATTTGGCGTGAGATATACACTAGCTCCAACTTCTATGCATGATTTCATAGAACCTGAATTAGTGCAATGAGCTGTTATAATATCACCGTTATCCAAAGAAACATCAGCTAAAAAGCGATTATACCTTTTTATTAATTTTCCGTGTACTAGATTGGTATTGAAAATCATAAGTGCAAATGTATCTATTTTACTATTTTCGTAGAAAATATATACAATTAATTATGGAAAAAAGAGATTGGAAATCCATTTATGATTTTGAGGAAATAAAACTTGAGAAATGGAATCACATAGCAAAGTTAACCATCAATAGACCAAGGTATTACAACGCATTTACGCCAACAACAACAACTGAAATGGCTGCTGCAATGGATATGCTTCGAGAAGATCAAGATATATACACCATCGTTTTAACTGGAGAAGGAGAAGAGGCATTTTGTAGTGGTGGCGACCAAAATGTTAAAGGAAAAGGAGGTTATATTGGAAAGGATGGTATACCAAGATTGAATGTTCTTGATGTCCAACGTAAAATAAGGTCAATGCCCAAACCTGTGATTGCAATGGTAAATGGTTTTGCAATTGGTGGAGGACATGTTTTACATGTTGTGTGTGACCTTACCATTGCAAGTGAAAATGCAATCTTTGGTCAAACCGGACCAAAAGTAGGAAGTTTTGATGCGGGCCTTGGTTCATCATATCTTGCAGCAATTGTAGGACAGAAAAAAGCAAGAGAAATTTGGTTCCTAAATAAACAATATAGTGCTAAGGAGGCAATGGACATGGGACTTGTTAATATGGTAGTTCCACAAAACAAACTTGAGGAGGAAACAATTCAATGGTGTTTAACAATGCATAAACGAAGTCCAATGGCACTTCGTATGATAAAGCTTGGAATGAATGCAGAATTAGATGGCCAAATAGGGTTACAAGAATTTGCTGGAAATGCCACATTATTATATTATCTAACAGATGAAGCTCAAGAGGGTAAGCATGCATTTTTAGAAAAAAGAGATCCCGATTTTCACAAATACCCTAAATTCCCATAAATAAATGAGAAAATTACGCTCATGGATTAAAGCATTTAGGCTAAGAACTTTACCATTGGCTTTGGCCAGTATTTTCATGGGTAGTTTTCTCGCTATCAGTACACACTCCTATAACAGCAAGGTGATAATTCTTGCAATAGTAACTACATTATTTCTCCAGATACTTTCAAATCTGGCAAATGACTATGGCGATGGTGTAAAGGGAACTGATAATAAAAATCGTATTGGTCCTGAAAGATCAGTACAAAGTGGTGAAATTACAGCAAAGGAAATGAGAAATGGAATAATTGTATTCGTGCTACTTTCATTGATAGCAGGTATATGGTTGATTATTTCTTCTCTAGGAAACAAATGGATTTTGGGCACATTATTTTTAATGCTAGGCGTAGGAGCAATTGCTGCATCAATTAAATACACCGTTGGTAAAAATGCATATGGATACTCGGGCTATGGGGATCTCTCAGTATTTATTTTCTTTGGACCTGTAGCAGTGCTTGGAACATGCTACCTTGCAAGTAAATCCATAAATTTATGGTCAATCCTTCCAGCAATTTCTATGGGTCTGTTCTCATCAGCAGTATTAAATATTAATAACATGAGGGATATGGAAAATGATGCAGAATCAGGTAAAAATACCTTTGCACTTATTCTCGGATATAAATATGCCAAGTTTTATCATTTAATCATAATAATAACTGCAATGTCTCTTTTACTAGCTTATTCTATTATTACTTATGAAAGTTTATGGCAATTCATTTATATACTTATTTTTCCAATCATCATAAAGGATATTATCTCCATTAATAAAATAATTGATAAATCAATGTTAGATCCGTTCCTAAAAAAACTGGCATTATCCACCTTTACAATATCCGTATTATTTGGAGTGGGCATACTATTAGGCTCTTAAATAATAGATTGAAAACTAATAAAAAAAGCCACCCCTTATGAGGGATGGCTTTTATAATTTAGCTGGTAGAATAATCTCTACATCATTCCGGGCATTCCGCCGCCCATTGGAGGCATAGGAGGAACGGCAGGTGCATTTTCATCTTTGTGTTCTGATAAAATACATTCCGTTGTTAAAAGCATACTAGCAATTGAAGCTGCATTCTCAAGAGCAACACGAGTTACTTTTGTTGGATCAACAACTCCAGCTTTAATAAGATCCTCATATACTTCAGTTCTTGCGTTAAAGCCAAATGATCCTTTACCCTCTTTTACTTTATTTGCAACAACAGAACCTTCAAGACCTGCATTTTCGATAATTTGACGCAGTGGTTCTTCAACAGCACGCTTTACAATGGCTATACCTGTAATTTCATCCTCTGTGTCAGTTTTAATTTTATCAAGTGCAGGAATGGTGCGGATTAGTGCAACACCACCGCCAGGTACAATACCTTCTTCAATTGCTGCACGTGTAGCTGCTAAAGCATCGTCAAAACGATCTTTCTTTTCTTTCATTTCCACCTCACTAGCTGCTCCTACGTATATCACAGCAACACCGCCTGCTAATTTAGCAAGACGCTCTTGTAGTTTTTCTTTATCGTAATCGGAAGTAGTAGTTTCTATCTGAGCTCTAATCTGATTCACACGAGCTTCAATATTTACTTTATCACCTTTACCACTTACAATTGTTGTGTTTTCTTTATCGATGGTAATTTTTTCTGATTCACCAAGCATTTCAAGAGTTGTATCTTCAAGTTTATAGCCTTTTTCCTCAGAAACGACAGTACCACCTGTTAGAATAGCAATGTCTTCTAACATTTCTTTTCTTCTGTCACCAAAACCAGGTGCTTTTACAGCAGCTACTTTTAATGATCCACGTAAACGATTAACAACCAAGGTTGCAAGAGCTTCTGCCTCAACATCTTCAGCAATAATAATTAGAGCCTTACCCGTTTGAGCAGCTTTCTCAAGAATTGGAAGAAGATCCTTCATTACACTTACTTTTTTATCGTAGATAAGGATAAGTGGACTTTCATAAACAACCTCCATTTTCTCAGTATCAGTAACAAAGTATGGAGAGATATAACCTCTGTCAAATTGCATACCTTCAACCACGTCAACATATGTATCAATACCTTTGGCTTCTTCAACGGTTATAACACCTTCTTTTTTTACCTTCCCCATTGCTTCGGCAATGAGTTTACCTATTACTGGATCATTGTTTGCAGATATAGAAGCAATTTGTTCAATTTTTTTATTGCTATCACCCACTTCTTCTGTCTGTTCTTTTAGGTTTGCAACAATAGCTGAAACAGCCTTATCAATACCTTTCTTTATATCCATAGGATTTGCTCCTGCAGTTACATTTTTTAATCCTGTTGTATAAATGCTTTGTGCAAGAATAGTTGCTGTAGTAGTTCCATCACCAGCAATATCATTGGTTTTGGAAGCTACTTCCTTAACCATCTGAGCTCCCATATTTTCCACTGCATCAGTAAGCTCAATCTCTTTTGCTACGCTTACACCATCTTTCGTAACCTGTGGTGCACCAAATGATTTTTCTATAAGAACATTTCTTCCCTTGGGACCTAATGTTACTTTCACAGCATCTGTTAAGGCATCAACACCTTTCTTAATACCATCTCTGGCTTCGCTGCTGAATAAAATATCCTTTGCCATTTTTCTTTAAATTTATTTATTATATATTATTTTCTTTATATTATTGCTAGAATGTCTGTCTCGCTCATTATAAGGTAGTTATCACCTTCAACTTCGATTTCAGTACCAGCATATTTACCATAAAGTATTCTATCACCAGTTTTAACGGTGAGTTGGTTATCTTTATCACCCTCAGAAACTGCAACAACAGTTCCTTGGTTTGGTTTTTCCTTTGCCGTATCAGGAATAATGATTCCAGATGCGGTTTTCTCCTCTGCCATTGCAGGCTCTACCACTACTCTGTCACCAAGTGGTCTGATATTTAATTTTTTCATGCGATTATTAATTTTTTAAACTTGATATTCTCTATGTCACATACTATGCCAAACTGCAAAGCAAAAAAAAATGTCAGAATGTTTCTGCCTGATTTAATCAGGGCTGACATTCTGACATCTCTTATTTGAAGTTCTAGGTACCTATTTATTCAGGCTGAACTTCTTCCTGTGGAGGTGGAGCTTGAAAATCAATAGGTGCAGCATTATTCATACCGTCAACCTTATCCATGATTTCAGATTTTTCAGCACCAACTACTTCATAATTACGTGGTATTACCATCGTAGCTGTTAAGCTAAGTATTAGCAATGCAATAGCTAATCCCCATGAAGCTTTTTCCAGGAAGTCAGCAGTTTGTCTTACGCCCATAAATTGTGAGCCTGATCCTGTTAAATTTGTAGCAAGTCCACCACCTTTAGGATTTTGCACTAGGACAATTAATCCAATAAGTACGCTAACTGCTAGTATGAGTATAGAAATAAAAATATACATTTCTCAATAAATTATGTTTCCAGTTCTTTTTCAGCCTTTTCAATAAGGGCTGCAAAGTAAATACTTTTTTCCGGATATTTCAAACTTAATTTCCGATAAATTTTTATTGATTTTTCAAGATGTCCCTGATCATGGAAGATTTCTGCAAGTGTTTCGCTTACAATATTTTCATTATCAACAACACTTTCCTTTGACTTACTTAATGGATCATAGAATTCTGCCTTTGGCCTGCTGATAGATGGTTGGGTTTTAATAAATTCATCAATAATCTGACTTCTTGATTTCGTAGATTTTGATTTGTCAGCTGTATCTAATGCATCACTCTCTGCATCAAGCTCATCCAAATGCCTTTTAATAATGTCTTTTACTTCAGATATGGATACATCCTCAGGATTAACTTGTTTAGCATCAGAAGATAATTTTTTCTCATCAGTTTCGGTTATTCTTAAATCCTCCTCATCTGGTAAAACAACCATTTGGGCATCTGATATAAGCCCGTCTATTTGTTTCTTTAATAATCTACGACTACTAACATAGACAGCAGTAGTTTTGAGTTCTGAATAATATTTAACACTTTTTTCCTTGAACAGATTCATTGTTAATAACACCCTTGTTAACTGACAATATGGAAATTGTTCTACCAATCCATAAAGTTCCTCTGTAGAAGACGAGTTGAGAAGCTCAGGGTTATTAATTATTCCAATGAATTCATCTTTGTTCATATGTCTACCAGTTAATTACTGCCTTATCAAAAACATCTTGTGCTATATCTAAACTTAATTCATCGATAAGTAGCGATTTGATGGAGTTTAGGTCCGTAGTAGATTCATAATCGTAAAACTGTGTAAACTTTGAATCGAAATCTTTATCCGGCTCAAACCTATTGCTAAACCTAGCATTTACAGTTATTGTTAGTCTATTCTGAGCTGCAGTTTGATCGGCCTGTATGGCAACTGGAGTAATTTTATAATCTGTAATTTCTCCAGAAATTGCCAAATCTCCATTTTTCTCGACCATTTCAAGGTTTGTTTGTCCAGTAAACTGATCACGTAATATATCAGTAAATATTGGACTTAAAGTTGGCTCAACCAGTAATGCTCGATTTGGGAAAAATTGAACTGAAACAGTCTTGGCTTCAGGCGGAATACTTGCACCAGTAAATGAATATACCCCACATGATGTGATACTAGATATGATAACTACTGATAGCACCACCACAAGATATTTAACTTGCTTCTTCATTTACTATTTGATATTGTATTCTTTAATCTTTCTATAAAGAGTTCGCTCTGATATACCCAATTCCTCAGCTGCATTTTTTCTTTTCCCTCTGTGCTTTTCGAGAGCCATTTTAATCATCTCCCTTTCCTTATCTTGAAGTGATAATGATTCCTCTATTACTTCAGAGTGGTCAAAATCATCCAAATGGCCTGCATCATCATCCTTCGGATGTGATATTTTTACAGATGAGTCACTATCCTTATTAGGGACTAAAAGATCAGTTCCAAAATCCTTTACCAATAAAGCTTTTGTTTGTTCAATATTATCATGATCATCACCCTTCTCTATTAACTCAAGAACAATCTTTTTTAAATCATTCATATCTTTCTTCATATCAAAAAGAACTTTATATAATAATTCTCTTTCTGATATCCCCTCTTCCTGGTTCTTATATAACACAGGGAGTTCAGTTGTATTATCGTTGGGTAGATATTTTCTTAGAGTTTGTGCATCAACCAGTTTTTCTCTTTCAATTATAGATATTTGCTCTGTCACATTCTTCAACTGACGTATATTTCCTGGCCAATAAAATTTCTTCAAAATAGTTTGAGCATCATCGGTTAAGCGAATTGGAGGCATTCTGTACTTCTCAGCAAAATCGGTAGTGAATTTTCTAAAAATAAGATGTATATCATCTTTTCTTTCTCGCAACGGAGGTATATAAACTGGAATAGTATTTAGTCTGTAGTATAGATCCTGGCGAAACTTACCTTCCTCTATTGATTTTGGTAGATTTACGTTACTCGCAGCAACTACTCTAACGTTAGTCTTTATAACTTTTGAAGAGCCAACCTTTAGAAATTCTCCTGTTTCAAGAACGCGCAATAACCTAACCTGGGTTGACAATGGTAGTTCTGCAACTTCATCAAGAAAAATTGTTCCTCCATCAACTACTTCGAAGTACCCTTTTCGTGCTTCATGAGCACCCGTAAAAGATCCTTTTTCATGTCCAAATAATTCTGAATCAATTGTTCCTTCAGGTATGGCACCACAGTTAACTGCTATATAATGTCCATGTTTACGAGATCCGAACTGATGTATTATTTTGGGGAATACCTCTTTTCCTGTGCCACTCTCACCTGAAATTAGCACAGTTAAATCTGTTGGAGCAACCTGCATAGCAATATCAATAGCCCTATTTAACAGGTGTGAATTACCTATGATTCCGAATCTTTGTTTTACCGATTGTACATCCATCTATAAACAGAAGTTATAATTCATAAAAATAATTAAATATCCTTATCTCACCAATGCTAACGCAGTTGGGCGTTAAATTGTTGCTCCAATGATGATTGTATTCTTTTCATGGATTTATCAATAACTTTATCTGTAAGAGTTTTTGATTCATCCTGCAGAATAAAAGACATAGCATATGATTTTTTACCTTCAGCAATATTTGAACCCTCATACACATCAAACAGGGTAACGTTTTTTAATAACTTCCTCTCAGCTGCTAAAGCAACTTGTTTAAGGTCTGCAAATCTTATATTATTGTCAATTATAAGAGAAAGATCTCTTTTCACAGATGGGAATTTCGATACTGGCACATATTCAACATCTGTGAACTTTGCATATTTTATAGTTAGTGTCCAGTTTATAACTGCACAATAAACTTCTTGGGATATATCAAATTCTGAAAGTAATTTACTATTTACTTTGGAAACTTCAGCAATAGGATTTTCATTCAAGTTATATTGTAGTGAGTAATCATATATATCAGTTGCTTTCTCTTGTAACTTTATGCTATTAGGCACACCCAGTTTGATGAAGATACTATTTACAAGTCCAGTTAATGTCTGAAAATCAACTTTATCGTTATGATTACCTATATCGCTCTTATTTTTTGAACCAGTTGCAAGTATCAAGAGGCTATTTTCTTCATGATAATGCTTTACACCAGTATCAATCTTATGCTTGTGATTTAATCTGTATGTCTTACCAAACTCAAATAATTTAAGGTCCGTTGATTTACGATTTACATTATAAGATATGGTTTCTAAGCCACCAAATATCATTGACTGACGCATACTATTCAAATCTCTGCTTAGAGGGTTTAGTAATTTAACGTTATTAGCATCCTTAATACTATCAGATAAAGCTGTATATTCTCCCTTTGTGAGAGAGTTATTCATTATTTCTGTAAGACCTTGCGATACTAAATAGTCAGCTATTGAATTATTTACCTTTTCCATATCTGGAAATGGCCTTGAGCCTATTGATGTATTGATTTTACCACTGAGATCAATATTATTGTACCCATATATTCTTAATACCTCTTCTATAATATCTACTTCACGGGTAACATCTACTTTAAATGTTGGAACAAGCAACCGCATTGATGATTCACTTGATTCCAAGACATCTATTTCAAGATCTGTGAGTATTTTTTTGATGATTTCTCTATCTATATGTTTCCCTATCAAACGATCAACATTGGATAGGCTAATATTAACCTCCCAAGGTTTAATGGTTTTAGGATAAACATCTTTTATCTCGGAAGAAATTTGCCCCCCGGCAATATCAACTATTAAACTAGATGCTCTTTTGAGAGCATATATAGTAATACTAGGATCAGCACCTCTTTCGAACCTAAATGATGCATCCGTTTGCAATCCATGTCGTTTTGATGTTTTTCTTATATGTTTCGAGTCAAAATAAGCACTTTCTAAGAAAAGATCCACAGTACTTTCATCTACTCCTGATTTGATTCCACCAAAAACGCCAGCAATACACATTCCAACTGTTGAATTACAAATCATTAAATCATTTTCATCTAACTTTCTGTCTAATTCATCAAGAGTTACGAATGGAGTGTTTTTCTCCATTTTTTTCACAACAACAGTATTACCTGTTATCTCTTTAGCGTCAAACGCATGCAATGGTTGACCTGTCTCATGCAAAACATAATTTGTAATATCTACAATATTATTAATCGGTCTTACTCCTATTGATTCAAGTTTAATCTTTAGCCATTGGGGTGAATCCCCTACTTTAACGCCCGAAATAGTAACTCCCGAATACCGTGGACAGGCTTCCTTATCTTCAACGGTAACATCAATATTAAGGTTATTATTAGAAACACTAAAATTTTCAACGGATGGTATATTCAACATGTATTTATTTGTGTTATAATACATGTTAAGGCCAGCAACCAAATCACGTGCAGTTCCAATGTGAGAGGTAGCATCACTTCTATTTGGTGTTAATCCTATTTCAAAAACAATATCCTCCTCTATTTTAAAATATTCAGCAGCAGTTGTGCCAACTTTAGTAGATCCAGGAAGCACAATAATACCATCATGAGAATCTCCCAAACCTAGTTCATCTTCGGCACAAATCATTCCTTCGGAAACTTCTCCGCGAATTTTTGCCTTCTTGATTTTAAATGAATTATCGTCCGAATACAAAGTTGTACCTACTGTTGCCACTACAACCTTTTGTCCTTCAGCAACATTAGGTGCTCCGCATACAATTGGAAGCAACTTATCTCCTGCCACATCAACTGTAGTTATGCTTAATTTGTCAGCATTGGGATGCTCTTTACATGAGATAACTTCACCTATTACAATGCCTTCAAGACCTCCCCTTACTGATTGGAATATCTCAATTCCCTCAACTTCCAAACCAATATCAGTAAGAATTTTTGACAGCTTTTCAGGCTCAATATCAAGATTGATATATTGCTTTAACCAATTATATGAAATCTTCATTCGTTTACATTTTCTATCAACCTGCAAAAGTAATGATAATTGCTCACGCAATGCAAATGATGTGCCTCTCTTTTAATTTGCAATAATGCATTAGTAAGATATATATCAAAGATACTTTGCAAAAAATATATAATTATGATATCCTTCCCCAATTCTGTTTTCCCTCTTTTATCTTATCCAATTGCTTTCTTAGTAATCTATTGGGAGTTTTATCCAGGGATGGATCACGTTCAATAATCTTTGTTGCCAAATTACGAGTTAACGTAATTAGATGTGTATCGTGAACAAGCGATGCAATCTTCAAATCAAGAACCCCAGATTGTTGAGTTCCTTGCAAGTCTCCAGGGCCTCTTAGTTTAAGGTCAGCTTCAGCAATTTTAAATCCATCTGTTGTCTCAACCATTATTTCAAGTCGTTTCCGACCCTCGTTTGACAGTTTATATCCTGAAATAAGCAAGCAATATGACTGATCTGCACCGCGTCCCACTCGTCCTCGTAATTGGTGTAATTGTGAAAGTCCAAACCTCTCGGCATTCTCAATTATCATAACACTTGCATTGGGAATATCAACTCCTACCTCAATTACTGTTGTGGAAACCATAATATCCGTTTTACCCTCCACAAAACGCTGCATTTCAAAGTCTTTATCTTCAGCTTTCATCTTACCATGAACAACACTAACTTGATAATCAGGCATTGGGAAATCATGAATCATATTGTGATAGCCATCCATTAAATTCTTCAAATCTACTTTCTCTGATTCACGTATTAGTGGATAAACAACATATATCTGTCTACCTTGTTTTATCTGGTCTTTCATAAATCCTAGGATTCTCAACCGTTTACTTTCAAATACATGAGTAGTAGTTACCGGTTTTCTTCCCGGAGGTAATTCGTCAATTATTGATATATCCAGATTACCATAAACTGTCATTGCAAGAGTTCTAGGTATAGGTGTAGCTGTCATTACCAATACATGTGGTGGAATGGAGTTCTTTTTCCACAGCTTAGCTCTTTGAGCAACGCCAAAACGATGCTGTTCATCTATAACAACAAATCCAAGGTTTTTGAATACTACAACATCCTCAAGAACTGCGTGTGTTCCTATTAGAAGATCTAATGTACCATCCTTTAGTTGGGAGTGTATTTCTTCTCTTTTTTTCTTTTTGGTAGATCCTGTTAGAAGTTCAATATTTACATCCAAATCCCCAATTATCTTCTTGATACTATTAAAATGTTGTGTGGCTAATATTTCAGTTGGTGCCATTATACACGACTGGAAACCATTATCCATTGATATTAAAACACATAACAAAGCCACAAGTGTTTTACCGCTACCAACATCTCCTTGTAGTAAACGATTCATCTGATAGCCTGTTCTCATGTCAGATCTAATTTCCTTTATAACACGTTTCTGAGCATTGGTTAATTCGAAAGGAAGGTATTCATTATAAAATACATTAAGATTATTTCCAACTGTTTTAAATATTTGGCCTTTAAACTTATGACTAACAGAATTTTTATCTTTAATGAGCTGAAGCTGTATAATTAAAAGCTCCTCAAATTTCAGTCTCTCTTTAGCTTTATCAATTATTTCGGTCTCACCAGGAAAATGTATATTAACTAATGCTTCCTTCCTAGAAATAAGGTTATAATTTTCTAAAATATACTCTGGCAAGGTCTCCCACAATGCTTCTATGCATTGAGATATTAACTCCTTTTGAAGTTTACTTATGCCCCTACTACCCAATCCAACATTTTTCAGTTTCTCCGTTGAGCTGTATATACCCTCCAGTCTTTGTCCACTTGCATTAAAATCACTTTCCTCATAATCCTCAATTTCTGGATGAGCAAAATTGAATTTATTTTTAAATACAGATGGTTTACCAAATATTATATATTTTTTTCCAGGTACAAACCTATTCATCACCCATTGTAAACCTCGAAACCAAATTAATTCAGTACTTCCTGTATCATCTGAAAATGTAGCGGTAACATATCTAGCTCGTTTATCACCAACCTTTGTTAAGTTGCTTACTGTACCCACCAACTGGAAATAAGTATTGTCTGTAACAATATCGCCTACCTTATATATCTTACTCTTATCTGCATATCTAAATGGAAAATAAGTAATAAGGTCATTGAAGATATATATACCCAATTCTTTCTTAAGCAAATCTGCCTTTTTAGGACCGACACCCTTCAAATAGGTTATTTTGCTATCAAGAATACTTTCCATTACATTCGTTTATACAAAATTACCGAATTAAAAGACATAAAAAAACCCCTCATTACTGAGAGGTTTTGTGTTTTTTAATTAACTCTTAATATTGCCATAGATCTTCCTCGAATCTAAACATTTCCCTTTTGATACGTTCTGATTCTAATAATGCATCCACACCAGTAGCATAGGCATTTATTCTACGATCATAAACATTTTGCTCTTTGTAAATATAGCTATCAAACAAACGCTTCCAGAAAAGCTCATCGTATGTTAGTCTTGCTGCTGAGTTGAAATCATTAAAAACTAATGCTTGTGCAAAAACGTCCCTAGCTTCTGCATATGATACCCAGAATAATGGTGAAGGCTGTTCTTGTCCATCTCTTTCAACAATTAGAACTGGGCATAAAGCGATTATTCTCACCATCATTTGACTTCTTTGTTTATCAAAGTACCAGTCTTCTTTAATACGCAGTCTCATAACCTGTGATGGGTCAAATTCTGTTATTATCAATGTGTCATACTCTTCATATGGAGGGTAAGGTCTTCTTGACACCTCATATAATGTGTCCGTTTGACGTCCTATAATTTCATTGTAAGTAATTGGCACTAATAATTCATCAGTGTTACTAATGTCATAGGCTGTCATCTCGCCACCCTCTTTTAGGGCATCCAACACAGTGTTTATAAAAGACTTCCAGTTAGCCTGAGAATCTATTGGATAATAGAATTTTTGATTAAACTTCTGTTTAAAGTCTATTTCTCTCCAAATTCTTTTTTGCCACATAACATCGGCTTTTCTTATTGGAGGATAAGGTATTGGCTCCTTTTTCACACTCCACACCTCTTCCGAGAATAGCCCATCAACGGGAGCCTCATTAATAATCTGAGAAGTTGCCGTAAGTGACAACAACATTGAAAATGTGATAAAGCTAACAATTAGTCTTTTCATTTGTCTAGTTTTTTCGTTACTTAAGCTCTAAACTGATAGGATTTAAACTTCTAATAGTCCCATCTGGTCCTTTAGCTTGGATCTTTTCAAAGAAGTATTTCTGCTTTCTTTTACCATTTCGAATAATGCTCTTAACCTCATCTGAGAAAACGTTACCTTTTACATTTTTCTGCAACCAATCTCCATTCATTACAGTGGCAAATGTATAAGAGGTAACAACAAAATAGAGGTCAAATTCAAAATCTTTCATGTTGGGGATGATAGCAGCTGATGCAAGGAATACATTTTTATCCAATTGACCATCAGTCATTCCAGCAATTTCAGCAGTTGGACTTGGTACTCTTTTGACTCTAAACTCTGATTTACCAAGTGACATTCTCTTCCCATCTATATCTGCAGATGCGCTTACTGTTGCCATGGCACCACTTTTAGGCTTTTTATCTATGCGTACTATCCAATTACTTCCATCTTTTTTCAATTTACCCATGTCAATTACAGGCTTAATTTGATTCTTTGAAAGCCCAGCGGCAGAAATTGAAACCGGATTATCAACACCAATATAAAACACGTTCATCTTGAGAGGAGCAACAGTTAATGAAGGAGGAGCA
Organism: Lentimicrobiaceae bacterium; assembly: GCA_018661505.1. GTDB lineage: Bacteria > Bacteroidota > Bacteroidia > Bacteroidales > F082. The sequence continues at coordinate 5,599 of JABJIE010000034.1, read as the reverse complement.
ACAAAATAGGAACTGTTATATGGATACTCCACTATTTCGTCAGTTGCAGGATCACGCATTTCGATAATACCCGCATATTTCTGAAGCCCTTCGGTTTTAGTATTAAATTTAAGCTTTATGGTTCCTTCTTCTCCATCAACAGTTTTAGCACGATTAACATCAGTTTCTTTCCACTTATCTGTGCCTGTTACATACTTACTATCAAGTTGGGTTTTAGAATCATAAGCTGCAACTAAAACTTCAGCTTCGTAATTTTGTCCTTTAAATACATATGTACTTTTGGGTATTACCCTAGCAGCAACATTATCAAATTTGAAATCCTTTTCACTTACTGATGCATACAGTTTATTCAAGGCATTAAACTCTGCTGTGCGTACCTCTGCTATAATTTTATTAAAAATAGTAATATCAGCAGCAAGAATAGTATGATAGAAATTATGCATTTCCCAGCTCTGTTTATTACCATCAGCATCTCTGTATGTAATACCATCCATATTAGTAATAAGCCCTACTTTTCTTGAATTTGCAGGAAGACCCATAACATTAAGAATTGTATCTCTATACACCTGCATACGCTCTGACAATTTCCACGCTTCGCCATTTTGATTCTCTCGGATCATGTAGAATGTTGTAGCATCATATTTGTCTTTTGTTGGCACAAGGGCAAGGTCTAAAACTTTTTTCCGGTGACCATAGATTACAGTATCAATGTAATAAAGATCCATAATCATAGCAGAATCTTTTCTTTCACTAACCTGTACAACCTTATATTTTAAATAATCAAGATAATCTATTAACTGATTAGCTTCAGTTTGCACATTAAGTGCTCTTTCCCAGAAAGGACTAACCTTATTCGTATTCAAATTATATTGATTCTCAAACTGAGTGTATTTCTCTCTTGTCTTTACGGCAACACTTTCATTTGTGCTTTCCATTGATTTGTTAACGACAAGGAAAGCATCCAAAATTTCTTTAGAAACATTCAATGCAAGCAATGCTGTGAGCACTAAGTACATCATAGCAATCATTTTTTGCCGTGGGGTTTCTTTATATCCAGCCATTTTTAAGTTTTTAATTAATTAATAACAATTAACAGAATACTAAACATTAGCATTCATGGCTGAAAGCATATTTCCATATACTTTGTTAAGTGACGTCATCCTTTCTGTTAGAGATTCCATTTGAGTTGAAAACATAGCAGCAGAAGTTGTAGAGGATTCTAGTTTTGTAAGAAATTCTGTCATAGTCACTTGCAATTGTTCTGATGATTCAACTGTTTGGTTAGAACCTTGTAACTGCATTTCATAAATAGCATTTAAGGCACTAAGATTTTCAGCTGTTTTACGCAATTGATCATTGGTTTTTTCAACGTCAGATCTCAATGTATCGCTAATTTCTTCGTAGGTAGAAGCAAGGTTACCTGCACCATCTTTAACTTTTTGCATATTTTCAGAATACTCGTTGGTAGCTTCTACTTCTTTACCAAATGCATCGCTTAATTCTTGAGCAGAACCAGACGCGTCCTTTAGATTTTTATAAAATTCTTCGGATACCACTGCCGCATCAGTTACTTGATTAAGCTTAAGAGCATTTTCACTCAATTTTTCCATGCCCTCTCCAAGCCTTTCTATTGTAGCATCTTCAATCTGCGATTTTTTTAGCATCTCATCAAGTTGCTCTGTCGGAGAAAGACGTTTCTTAAGCTCTTTGTCTTTTACACCATTATACATACCTGCCAACTCTGGATAAACCAAACTCCAATCAGGCTCAACATGTGGAGGTTCGAATGCAGAAAAGAAGAAAATAATAGCCTCTGTACCAAGACCAACTATTAACATAATATCGGCATATGGATAATGATTAATTTTAAATAACGCACCAATTAATACTATTGCTGCACCAAAGCCATAAACCTTGGCCATGAAATTACGATAAAACCGTGTTTTTGTTAAACTTAATAAGCTCATATTTAATTTTTGTTAGGTGTTGATTGATCAAAATTATTTTTAATTCTAGTTATATACTCGTGATGCTTTGTTAGGATTATCTCCTTTGTTACGTCCTAAGTATGGTTGAACACATCTGAAACCAATGTAGGATTTTGCGGTATCCTGATATTCGTATGATCTGGTGGTAACTTGTAGGTAATATGCAATGTCTTTCCATGAACCACCGCGAATAACTTTCCTCTTCATAACTGGAGGATCATCTTCTTTAGCATTGTATGTGTAATTAGGATTCATATCCCACGTAAAATTGTAGGATGCTGGATCAAAGGCACTATTTGTCCATTCTGCAACGTTACCTGACATATCATACAATCCCCAATCATTAGGAGGATAATGAGCACAAATAACAGTACGTATTCCACCATCAGCTATATAATTTCCTCTTAGAGGTTTGAAGTTTGCTAAGAAGCAACCTTTTTCGTTTCTTGTGTACGGTCCTCCCCAAGGATATGGATTTAAGGTGTAACCACCACGAGCTGCCCACTCCCATTCAGCTTCTGTTGGAAGACGAAATTCAGCTAAATCAACACCACCTTTTTTAGATCTCATACTTGCATTTAAAAGTTCTGTTCTCCATACACTAAAGGCTCTTGCTTGCTTCCAATTTACTCCCACTACAGGGTAGTTGTCATAAGCTGGGTGCCAGAAATATTTTTGGGTTAGGGGATCGTTAAAGCTGTATGTGTAATCATGTATCCATGATAATGTATCTGGATAAACTGCTATTGTTTCTTTTCTCACATAAACAGAACGATCACGAAGCCCTTGGGGACGATTTGCCAAACCTGCATTACGATAGTCGGCATCTTCAGAAAAGTCTTTCTTTGCTGCAGCGTGCAGATCAACCCAGTAGTACTCATACATAAGTTTTCTTGTATCAATTTCTTTGCGACGGAAATACCTTTCATGTTCTGGAAGGTACATTTCTTCAAGGGCGTCTCTAACATCCTGGTCTTCACTACTCCAATCTATATCAGTTTTCCAATTAAGATAGGGTGGATCATAAACCTCACCTGTTTTTGGGTTTTCTTCAATTAGAAACTCCTCAGGATTTACATCACCCAAGATTGTTCTAGCGATAGAATCACGCACCCAATGTACAAACTGTCTGTACTTATCATTTGTTATTTCTGTTTCATCCATAAAGAATGCACTTACAGAAATAGTTTTTGGCTGAGTTAAATAACTATGCGTTAAGTCTTCATCACCTGCACCCATGGTGTAACTTCCCATAGGAACGAAAACCATACCATAAGGGTCTGGTTGGTAAAAAGGCTTAGATTTTTTTCTTGTTCCCACTAGTTCTCCATTTCCAGAGTTACTACAGCTTGCAAGAAACAGCACAGCCAATGTATAGATAAACAATCTTTTCATAATTAAAATTTTGTTTTTTTCAGAGTAATATTCTTTTCAAAAATTGTTATAGAGCGCCAAAAGTAACAAATTATACTTTTTACACTTCAAATGTTTAATATTTTTTAAAAAAATCATTACAGATAACGAGTATTTTTATAACTAGTCTTTGATTTATCTGATTTTATTTTAAAACAATAATTCAAACTTATTTCATGACTTCCTGGGATGCCTAACCTTTTCACATTCAGATCATAGGCGTATCCAACCCTAAAGTCTTTAAATCTAAGACCAACCATAACACCAACCGATTCTTGGAACCTATAATTCAAACCTGCCCAAAACCGGCTATTGTAATTAACGGAAGCCGAGATATTATATTGCGTTGATATAAAATTACTTTGGATCAACACAGATGGCTCAATCTCAAATCTTGGATCACCAGGAAGTACATAATTATAACCCGCCAAAAGATACAATGTTCTATCCGTAGTTATTAAACCATCCCCACTCGGATCTAACTTCTTAAAGCTAGAAGTTAGTATATTAGTGAATGAAGCACCTATATAATAATTGTTTATGGATTTGAAAAACACGCCAATATTTGCATCAAACCGCATATCTCCTTGCTCTGATTTCAAAATAACTGGGTCTGTTTCATCCACTGCTCGATATAATGAGCCATCAATACTTCGATTCTTCAACACACCACCAACGCCTATTCCCAATGTTCCAATTGACAATTCGGCATGAAAAGAGTACGACACCAAAAGACTTATGTCATTCCAATTGTAAGTTGGTTTATCCTGAATAATTGCACCTCCGATACCTCCATGAAGTAATTTAATGGGTGAGTCTATTGATATTAGATAATCTTCCGGTGCTGCATTCTCATCATTATAATAATCTTTAAACCCTGACCACTGCTGACGCATAAGGCCATTAACGCAAATACCATCTCGCATACCAGCGTATGCAGGGTTTGAAAACATAATGCTTTCTCGATACTGAGTAAATATTGGAGCCTGCTGTCCATTAATCATCTCAAAAGGTATCGAGATTATCAAAATAGCTATATATAAATGTAAATATTTCAAGATCCTTAGTTGTGGTGGCTAATTTATAAAAAACATTTCTTATAACTCAAATTCATCTTTATTTGTTATACACGAAAATTTAATTTGCTTTAGCATTGTATTTCTGTAAGTTATGAAGTTTCTACTTCAGTTTGTAAGTGTTAATAATTTTATAATTGGGACCATCTTTGTTTAAATTACTTTCCAAAAGATGCAGCTTATCTATTTTGACCTTTTGAAATTCCACATTTTTATACTTGGCTATTTGCTCATTTAATAAATTCTTATCTCTTATTAAACTTATCCTACCAATTGTTAGATGGGGAATAAAATTCTGCCGGTCTCTGGAGAATCCTATATCATCCAAGTTGGAAAATAAATCATCTGCTAATGCATTTAACTGCTGACAATTAGAACATCCAAACCAAATTAACCTAGGCTTATATCTGCTTCCAAAAATACCGGTGTTGGCTAATTCAATATCAAAAGAACGCTTATCAGCAACAATATTGCCAATAAGATTATTGACAATTGGGATATCCTCAACGTATGTATCACCTAAAAATTTTAAGGTAATATGAAAATTATCAGGATCCACCCATCTAATATTTTGAGCATATAAAGATTTGCGCAGAGATTTATAAACATTTATTGTACTCTGCTCTGGTATAACTTTTATAGCGATAAAAAGTCGTTTCAAATCATTTTTTGTTATTGAAAAAATTCTATCATTTTAGGCCACTTAACGATGGTTTAAATTAGTTCACAAAACTACACCGTTATTTAAATTTAAAAGTAAACACAATAATTTTATTAGCTATATTTGCACACTTTTAAAAAATGGGGCATTAGCTCAGTTGGCTAGAGCGTTTGACTGGCAGTCAAAAGGTCAGCGGTTCGATTCCGCTATTCTCCACTTGATAATCAAGGCTTTACAGAGATGTGAAGCCTTTTTTTTGTCTGGAGTGCCCTTCTGGAGTGCCCTTTTTGCAATTATTAACGGTTTGAGAAGTATGTAAACCAACCTCGTAAAGATATTTGAACCTTTCGCTGTTTTTTGACTAAAAAAATTTGGTTAATCTAATTTTGTCAATGTTGACAAAATTGGAATTGAATCAGGTTTGAAATTTAGTTTTGTTTGGTGTATGACGCAGTTCGGGT
>JABJIE010000033.1 GCA_018661505.1 Lentimicrobiaceae bacterium | reverse complement strand
TTGTGTTTTTTTGCAAATTCATAACCTACCTTTGCAAGAGGAAGGTCATGGATATGAATTGCATCAAACTTTTCAGTTTTGAAAATATCTGCAATGAAAGATCTCCAAAAATTAAAATAGAACGGAAACTTTATAGCACCAACACTTGTTTTGTGGGTTAATTTGGAAATAGACCTTCTATGTATAGTTGCTGAGTCATATGAATCAGTTAAATCATATCCTTTCATGGTATAACATGCAATATGAATTTCATTACCGTTTTCAGTAAGTGCTTCAATCTCATTTTCAACCCTTATATCAGGTGGAAACTCATGATCGAGTACCATTAGAATTTTCATTGGCTGAAAAGTTTGTCGTGAATAATTTTTGTAATTCTAACGGATGCATTACCATCCCATAAATCTGGGATACTTCCTGATTTAACCTCTCCAGAAAGTATACTAATTGAAGCATCAACAACTTTGTTGAAATCAGTACCAATCATATGATTTGTTCCTATCTCACTAGTAATAGGCCTTTCGGTATTATCTCTAACTGTTATACATTGTACACCAAGATATGTAGTTTCTTCTTGAATACCACCACTGTCTGTAACAACTAATTCAGCATTTTTAGATAGTGATAAGAAATCGATATATCCTATGGGTTCTAGTACTATAATATTGTCATTTAGTTTATCAAATAACCCATATTTTTTTAGGTTATTCATTGTGCGAGGATGTATTGGGAAAACAACCTCTCTAACTTTGCTAATATTATTAAGTGCATTTATTAGTTGTGTAAGGTTTTTTTCATCATCAACATTTGAAGGCCTATGAAAAGTAGCTAAAACGTAATTTTTCTTATTAACTCCAATTTTTTCTATGAACATAGATTTATCTATAAAAGGCATAAAATTAACTAGGCTATCTATCATCACATTACCCGTAAAATAAACCTTTGCATCACTCACTCCTTCCTTTTTTAGATTAGTGATACCACTTTTCTCAGTAACGAATAAATAATCTGATATGTGATCTGTGAGAACCCTGTTAACCTCCTCGGGCATTTTTTTATCAAAACTTCTTAATCCAGCCTCAACATGTGCTACTGGGATATGTAATTTTGAAGAAACAAGACTTGCTGCAATGGTTGAGTTAACATCACCTGGCACTATAACCAAATCAGGCTTCTCATCCAATAATATCTTTTCAAATTCAACCATTATTCTGGATGTTTGAAGAGCATGGCTTCCACCCCCCAATCCGAGATAAAAATCAGGTTTTGGCATTTGCAATTCATCAAAGAAAACTTTAGACATTTTTTCATCAAAGTGTTGTCCAGTATGACAAATAAGATGGTTAATATCTGATTTATACTTTTGAAATGATCTGTGGATTGGAGCTATTTTAATGAAATTTGGTCTTGCTCCAACTACTGATATTATTTTTTTCATTCAATAAATTTGACACAAAATTATTATTTTAAACTAGAACTTATACATAATACCCAATTAATTGAACTGCCCATGAATACATTAACATTAACTTCATGAGAGTCCATTTATATTGCTTGTATTTATGACTATCAGGTGAAAACTTTCAACTATAAGATGTTTACTTCCATTTCAAGCTCAATATTGAATTTTTTCGAAATACTATTCTTAATTGAGTCTGCCAGCTGTTTTATTTCATTACCCGAAGCTTTACCATATTTAACTATTACCAATGCTTGCTTTTCGTGAACTCCAATGTTACCTTGTCTTTTACCTTTCCATCCACATTGCTCTATGAGCCATGCAGCAGGAACTTTATAGTCGCCATTAACAAGAGGATAATTTGGAATATCAGGATAACTTAGCTTAATCTCATTGAATTTATCTTTTGAAACAACGGGGTTTTTGAAGAAACTTCCAGCATTTTTAAGATTATCTGGATTTGGTAACTTGGAGGCTCTTATTTTTGCGACCTCACTACTAACATCAGCTATGGTAATATCATCTATATTTTTATCTCTAAATGCTTCAAATAGGGGTTTATAGCTTATGTTTAAGCTATGTTGTTTTGAAAGTTTAAATGTAACACTTGTTATGAAGTATTTATGTTTAAACTCTGTCTTGAAAATACTGGTTCGATAGCTAAATTTACAATCCTTATTTGAAAAGGTTTCTACCTCTCCACTATCAAGGTTAAAAGCCTCCAGACTTTCCATTACATCTTTAATCTCAGCACCATAGGCACCTATATTTTGAATTGGTGCTGCACCCACTTTGCCTGGAATATCGGTCATGTTTTCCAGACCTCCCCAACCATTTTCAACTGCATACTCAACCAAACTGGGCCAAAATTCACCCGCGTTTACTTTTAGATAGATGTACTGGGCTGTTTCTTTAATAATTTCCTTACCCCACATTTGATTTAGTAAAACTAAACCGTCAAAATTTTTTGTAAACAAGATATTACTCCCTTTGCTAAGAACAAGTACCCTACCTTTTAGTTTACCAGCCTTATGGAGTTGTTCAAGGTTGCTAATATTTGTGATTATCGAGAGATTGTATGCAAGAACCTCAATACCAAAGGTATTAAAGGGAGCTAGGCAGAAATTTTCCTTAATTATCACAACAATCAAATGTAATCATTTTTTTCAAAAATAATGTGTGCAAATGTTGTTAATAAAACATTGTGATTTTAAACAATTTATATTCTGTTACAATGTTATATTTTTGTTAAAACTATTTTTGCAATCTTGTAATTTATTTAGTGAAAAAAAAGGTAATAGTATCTGTAATAAACGACTTAGTAACTGATCAGAGGGTTAAAAAGGTTTGTGAAACTCTAGAGGAAATGAATCTAGAAATAACTCTTGTGGGAAGAAAACTTAGCGATAGTCCAAGAATGGATGAGAGAAGCTATAAGGTTCACAGAATGAAACTCATATTTGCTAAGGGACCTTTGTTTTATGCCGAGTTTAATATTAGACTTACCTTATATCTACTATTTAAAAAGGTTGACATTCTAGTCTCAAATGATTTGGACACCCTTCTTCCCAACTACTTGATAAGTAAGTTGAAGAATGTGCCAATAGTTTATGATACTCACGAATACTTTACTGGAGTTCCTGAGCTTGATAACAGAAAATGTACTCAAAAAGTATGGAAGAATATTGAAGGTAGTATTTTCCCCAACCTTGAGGATATTATAACGGTTAATGAGTCAATAGCAAAGCTATATGAGGATCAATATGGCATTAAATTATCGGTGGTCAGAAATATACCTAGAAAGCCTAAGATTTTAAATAAAAAGTCGAGAGAGGAATTGGCGTTGCCAACTGATAAAAATATAATAATACTTCAGGGATCAGGGATAAATATTGATAGGGGTGCAGAAGAATTGGTTGAGGCAATGCAGCATGTGAACGGAACATTATTATTGATTATTGGGGGTGGAGATGTTATTGATAAACTTAAAGACATGGTTACAAACATGAGGTTGTCTGAAAAGGTAAAATTTAAGCCACGTATGCCCTATAAAAGTCTTATGGATTATACATCAGTTGCAGACTTAGGTGTAACATTTGATAAGTCTAGTAATATTAATTACAGGTTAAGTCTACCAAATAAACTATTTGATTATATCCAGGCAGGTGTTCCAGTGTTATCATCTCGTCTTCCTGAAATTGAAAAGGTAATTAATAAATATGATGTAGGGACATTCATTGAAAATCATAATCCAGAATCAATAGCTGCAAGTATCAATGATATTCTTGGTGACCAAGTCCAGCTAATGAAATGGAAAAAAAACTGTAATTTTGCCGCACAGGAATTGACCTGGGAAAATGAAGAAGTAACCCTGAGAAATATCTATTCAAAACATGTCTGATTTACACATACATATCATTTCTTTCGATATACCTTTTCCAGCAAATTATGGAGGAGTTATTGATGTGTTTTACAAGGCTAAGGCCCTAACAGATAGTGGAGTAAAGGTGCATATGCATTGTTTCCAATATGGAAGGGAACACTACCCGATAATGAAGGATACTTTTCATGAAGTTAAATACTACAAGCGAGACATCTCAAAGAAACATCTTTTTAAAAGTATTCCATATATTGTTAGCACTCGATCATCAGATAAATTAATTGAAAACTTACTTAAGGATGATTATCCCATATTAATGGAAGGGCTTCATACTTCATTAATTTTAGAAGATAACCGCTTTAAAACTCGAAGAAAACTGGTTAGAGCTCATAACATTGAGCACGAATATTATCAAAACCTAGGTAAGGTTGAAAATGATATTTTTAAAAAGTATTATTTCTACAATGAATCCGTTAAACTTAAGCGCTATGAGAAAGTACTTGAGAAGGCAGATAGTATATTGGCTATTTCTGAGAGTGATAGGAAATATTTTAACAATGAATTTAGCAGGGTAGAGCATATTCCAGCATTCCATCCTTTTAAGGAGGTAAAAAGTAAGTTAGGGAAGGGAAATTATGCATTATATCACGGAAATCTATCCGTAGCTGAAAATGAGAATGCAGTAATTTATTTAATTGATAATGTATTTGTTGGTAGTGATATACCTTTGAAAATTGCTGGGTTAAATCCTAATAAAAGCTTGAAAAGTAGGATAGAAAATTATCCAAATATGGAACTAATAGCTAATCCTAATAATGATATGCTGCAGGATTTAATTGAGAATGCACACGTTAACATTTCAATTACAGCTCAAAAAACTGGTCTAAAACTTAAATTGCTAAACAATTTATACAATGGTAGATTTGCATTGGTAAACGATAAAATGCTAAGCGGAAGTAGCTTGGATAAATTATGTGAGGTTGCTAATAATCACATATCTCTTAACAGAAGGCTGAATATATTATTTAACAAAGAGTTTACTCAGGCTAATATCGAAGAAAGGAAGAAAGGTCTTGCAAAAGTTTACTGCAATGGAAAGAACGTTAATAAATTAATTAACTTATTGAAGTAATCACTCTAGTATTGTTCCGTCTTCGCACTTTAAAACTCTTCCTGGAAACTTATGAATTATATTGTAATTATGTGTTGCCATAATAACTGTTTTCCCCAAATCTCTAATTCCAAATAGTATTTTCATAATGCCATTCGATGTTTCGGGATCCAAATTACCCGTAGGCTCATCGGCTAGTATTATTTCTGGTTCATTCAGCAAGGCTCTAGCAATCACTATTCTTTGCTGTTCGCCTCCTGATAACTGATGAGGCAAAACATTTAGTTTATCTATCAAGTCAACATCCTCTAGTACTTTAAGTATGCGGTTATCAATTAGCGATGAATCTCTCCAACCTGTTGCTTTTAAAACAAATTCTAGATTTTGTTTGACCGATCTATCCTCTAAAAGTTGAAAATCCTGAAAAACAATTCCCAATTTTCTTCTAAGATAGGGAAGATCTTTTTTCTTTATTTTATTTAGACTGTAACCACAAATACTTGCTTCACCATCTTCAATTGGTAGGTCTGCATAAAGGATTCTCATTAAACTAGATTTGCCACTACCAGTTTTACCAATCATATATAAGAACTCGCCTTGCATAACTTCAAGATTAACATTGGTTAGAACCAACTTGTTTTTTTGAAATACTGAGAGGTTTGAAAGGGTTATTACTGAGGAATTATCCATTAATGCTTTTCTTTTGCTCCAAAGATAACCAATTTGAATAATTATCTCAGCAGGTATTTAAGCAATGTAAAATACAATTATTGGTGACTAGTTTACTAATTTATATTTGATGCAGAATTAAATTAGTAAAATGAATAAATTATATGAAAACCAAACTTATACCAACCCTGTAAACCCAAAGAATGAAAGTGCAAGAATTCCTGCAACAACCAGAGCTATAGGCACACCCTTCATTTCTTTTGGTACCTCCATAAGATCTAAATGCTCTCGTATTCCCGCAAATAGCACTATTGCAAGAGTAAACCCAACAGCATTAGCAATTGCAAACACTACACCTTCCATAAGATTAAATTCCTTTTGGATTGTTAATATGGCAACACCCAAAACAGCGCAGTTTGTGGTTATGAGTGGCAAGAATACTCCCAATGCTGAATATAATGATGGACTAACTTTCTTTAGAATTATTTCTACCATTTGTACTAAAGATGCAATAACCAATATAAATACTATTGTTTGCATAAAACCTAACCCATAAGGATTTAGAACATAATATTGAAGAATCCAGGTGGACATTGTTGCGAGTGTCATTACGAATAAAACAGCACCTCCCATTCCAAGAGATGTAGACACTTTACCTGATACTCCAACGAAAGGACATATACCAAGAAATTGAGCAAGAACAATGTTGCTGACAAATATTGACCCAATAACAATTACAAAATATTCCATAACAAAAGGTTTATGCTTTATTAAATTTATTGGTTAATGCCACAAGATATCCGAGAGCAATAAAAGCACCCGGAGCGAGAATGAACACCAACATAAGATCTCCTTCCATGAGTTTAAATCCAAAAATAGCTCCTGCGCCAAGTAGTTCCCTTACTGCACCAAGAAGGGTAAGAGCAAATGAAAACCCTGCACCCATACCAAAACCATCGATTAGTGATGATAAGATGTTATTCTTTGATGCAAATGCTTCAGCTCTCCCAAGAACCAAACAGTTTACAACTATAAGCGGAATGAAAATTCCAAGAGCATCAAATAAACTTGGGAGATATGCTTGCATTGTTAACTCAACTATAGTTACAAAAGATGCAATAATTAAAATGAATGAAGGTATTCTAACCTTATCTGGTATAAAATTTTTAATCATTGATATTACAAGGTTTGACATAACTAATACAAATGTTGTAGCTAATCCCATACCCAATCCATTTATTGCAGATGTAGTTACTCCTAGTGTTGGACATAGCCCCAGTAGTAGAACAAAAACAGGATTTTCTTTAATAAAACCCTTTGTGAAATTTTGTAATTGATTCATCTTATGTTGTTTTTATGTCTTTAGAAATAAATATTAATCTTAATATCACTTTATTTCGCTCATAACCAATGGCTCTTCACTTTCATATGAGTCATAGGCTCTTTTAAGTGCATCACAAAATGCCCTAGAAGTTATAGTTGCTGCTGTAATAGCATCCACATCACCTCCATCTTTGGTAACTGCAAGTTTGAAATAGGCAGGGTTCTTACCTTTAAATTGTAGTGGAAAATTAGATTTTGAAATTTCAATCTTATCACCCAAGCCTGGAGTTTCCTTTTGAAAAACAACAGCAGTATTGTAAATATCACCATCCGGAAGGAACCCAACCATAATTTCTATTTTTCCGCTAAACCCTTTATTTGAATATGTTTTAATAGCTGTTCCTATTACCGTATCATGATTTGATGCTATATAGTAAACCAGTGAATCACCATCACCGATACCTACCTTTAATGTTGTGATACTATCAAATTCCGGAAGAACAATTTTAATGGCTGCTTCTAGCTTCTTTTTCTTTGCAATAGCAATTGGTTCTTTGGTAAGATTATAAACAGCACCTAGAGCCAATGCAGCAATGGCTGATACCATAAATAATGTAACAACCATATTAATAAAACTCGATTCTTTTTTACTGGCCATTTTCCTAATTTTATTATTTGGTTAATACTACTCCAGGTTTGGCGCCAAATCTTCGTGGCTTAAACCCTCTGTTAATTAATGGAACAGTTGCATTCATAATTAATATGGCAAATGATACGCCTTCTGGATAAGCACCCCAGATCCGAATTAGTATTGTCAGTAAGCCAACTCCAAATCCAAAAATTAATTGACCACCTTTTGTCATTGGTGATGTTACCATGTCTGTAGCCATGTAAATGGCACCTAGTAACATACCGCCTGTTAGAACATGAAATAGAGGGTCAGCATAATGTTCAGGATCTAACCCCCAGAAAATGCCCGAAAATATAGAAACAGTTAGTAATATGGAAACAGGTATGTGCCAGGTAATAATCTTCTTCCAGATCATATAAAAACCACCAAGTATTAGGGCAAGAGCTGAAACTTCACCAAGAGACCCACCCATATTACCCAAAAATTCTTGGGAATAAGAAGGTAGTTCAGATGACATATCAGAAATGGTTTTATTACCATCAAGTCCTTCTTTTACAATTGCAAGCGGAGTTGGACCCGTTGTAACATCAGCAAGACCTTCCGTAATTGGTTTTGGTATTGGCCATGATGTCATTTCAACTGGGAATGATACCAAAAGAAAAACTCTCGCTACTAGAGCAGGATTAAAAATATTTTTACCAAGACCTCCAAAGGACATTTTTGCCATACCGATTGCAACAAGTGCACCAACTATTACCATCCATGTTGGTAAATTAGATGGGAGATTGAGAGCTAATAATATACCCGTAACAAGAGCCGAACCATCAGTAATTGTTTCGTGGCCTTTTATTAAATATTTTTGGATAGTCCACTCAAAGAAAATGCATGCAATTACAGCTGTAATAACTACTCTAATTGCATCAATACCGAAAAAATAAATAGAAACCAATACTGCAGGTAGCATTGCAATAAAAACTCCATACATAATTTTTTTGGTAGATTCGTCTCCTTGAATATGAGGTGATCCTGATACTTTGAGATGATTCATTTATTTTTAATTTAACTAGTTATTAAGCCTTTGTTATGCGGATATAATTGGCAAGTAGCAGATTAATTTTTTCTACTCCTCATTATTTGTCCTACTTTTATTTTCCCAAGTCTAAGATAGTCAACCAGAGGGATTGCTGCAGGACATCCATATTGGCATGACCCACATTCTATGCAATCCATTATAGATTCATTTTCCGCCAACTCAAAATTTCCCAATTTAGCTGCTTTTGATATTAAAAATGGTTCAAGACCCATTGGACATACATATGTACATTTGGAGCATCTTATGCAAGGACCTTCAACTTTCCTAGATGATTCTTCTTTCTCTAAAAGTAGTATGCCAGATGTTCCTTTAACAACAGGCATATCAAGAGAGGTAATTGATTTACCCATCATTGGGCCACCATTTATTATCTTACCCGTATTATCAGGAAGACCTTCAGCCGCTTCTATTAAAACATTTATTGGAGTACCAATTCTAACCCTAAAATTAGATGGCTTTTTTACTGCTTTTCCTGTAACAGTAACCACTCTTTCTATTAATGGTTTATTCTTTTGCACAGCTTCATAAACAGCAAATGCAGTTCCAACATTTTGTACAACACATCCAACTTCTATGGGTAGTTTACCTGATGGAACCTCTCTATTTACGGATGCTTTTATTAACTGTTTCTCTCCACCTTGTGGATACTGAACCTTTAGTGGCTGAACCTGGATATCATCATTTTCTCTCACAAGCTCTCTCATGTGGCTAATGGCATCGGGTTTATTGTTTTCAATCCCTATAAATGCTTTATTTACGTTTAGCGCTTTCATCAGTATTTTGATGCCAATAACTATTTCTCGACCTTTTTCAAGCATCATGCGATGGTCGGAAGTAAGATATGGCTCACATTCAACACCATTGATAATTAAGTATTCTGCAGTTTTACCAGGGGGAGGCATAAGTTTAACATAGGTAGGAAAAGTTGCACCACCCATTCCAACTATTCCTGCATTTTTTATTCTTTCTATTATTTCTTTTGATTCAATATTTATATCAGATATAAGATCTTTTGTTGTATCAACACTCTCGTCCCATTCATCTCCATCAACATTAATTATTATGCATGGCCTTCTAAACCCTGATGCATCCATGGAATTATCGATTTTAAATACTTTACCTGAGACAGGTGAATGGATATTTGTTGAGATGAAGCCACCTGCTTCTGCAATTAGCTGACCTACTTTAACATCATCACCTTTTTTAACAATAGGTTTTGATGGCGCTCCCAAATTCTGTCCCAATGGTACTATTGCTTGCTTGGGAACAGGAATCTCTTCAATGGCAGCATTAGATGAAAGCTTATTTTCATCTGGATGAATTCCGCCCAATGCAAATGTTCGTAATATTCCCATATTAACAGATTTATTCTTTAGTTTCTATAATTTCAATTCCTTTTGCTATTACACTCTTATCAGGTTTAACTTTACCTGATTCCATTGAAGGTACTGTATTTTGTGAATTATCTGATACGGATGTTGTTACTTTTGGCTTTTCAGGACGAGGTTTTCTTGGCTTGAAATTCACCTCATGAATTGCAGATGTTGGACAAACTTCAACACATTTTCTACATAATGTACATTTTTCAAAGTCTATATAAGCTAAGAAGCTAGTAATTGTAATAGCATCAAAATTACATACCTTATCACATTTGGCGCAACCTATGCACGCTACTGAGCAATTCTTTTTAGCTGGCGCGCCCTTTTCTTGATTAATACATGATACAAAAATTCGCTTGTCTTTCGGCCCACGTTTTCTCAGCTCAATTATGTCTCTTGGGCAAGCAGTCACACATGCACCGCATGCCGTACATTTGTCGTTTACCACAGGTAATCCCGTATCAGGGTTCATATGAATCGCGTCAAAGTCGCATGCGTCAACACAGTCGCCCAACCCCAAACAACTATACATACACCCACCTTCACCTGCATAAAGTGCATGCGCAAATGCACAAGATGTGGCACCTTCATAGTTAACTTTTTTGGGTGAGTTTGTGGGTGATCCATTACATCTCACAACCGCAATCATTGGATCCTGATCTTCAACCTCCAAGCCAAGTATTCGACCTAACTCCTGGCCCACATCATTTCCGCCTACAGGACAATTAAGTCCATTAATATTACCGTGCTCTTTTTCAGAATTAACAGCTGCCTCAGCATAGGCCCTACATCCAGGAAAACCACATCCTCCGCAGTTTGCAGATGGAAGTGCTTCTTCAACTTCATCAATCTTTGGATCCTCAAATACCTTAAATTTATTAGCAATAAAATAAAGTATTATTGCCATTATAAGTCCGAGTCCACCAAGTCCGCCAATTGCAATTATTATTATATTATCCACGGCACTTTCCATTTAATTATTGATGTGATTCCATACCGCAAAAGTATAATAAATCGAGGTATTGTTAAAAACGGAATAGTATTACAAAAAGGTGCTATAATATTGAAAAAGAGGCATGTATATCATTGCAGCTTTTGTATGGTAAAATAGTGTGTAAATTACATGCCTGATAATCAGGGTCTTTTGGTCGTTGATTAGAAAGACTCTAAATTAGCATCAAATTTTAACTTAATGGAATCATGCTCTTATGTCGTAATTAAACTTGGAGCCGATATAGTTACGAAAGGAATAAATTACTAAGTAATAGGGTATTAATAGTGATAATGAAATTAAGCCTGCGATGCCCTGATCAAGTTCTGTATTTGTGAGTATTATAAGGCTTGAAACCACAAGCAGAAATGGAAAAACGTATCCAAGGAGAACGGCCCATGTTCCAAGGGATTGTTTCATCTCAATTATGACCGAATCATTAATACTGAACATGGAAGGATCCGTTACGGTAACCAAAACAGATTTCTTATCTGCCTCACTTACTGAACATGATCCTTTTATCTCACAAGATGAGCATCCAGAGCTTACAACAATTGTAACATTAATTTGGTTTCCAATTATTTCATTAACAATTCCAGGATGGGTTACAACTTTATGTTTCATAGATTTTAAAAGTATGCAACAAAAATATTGAAAAATTAGATGGCTTATGGTGTAGATATGGAAACTGGTAAAATTTTTCCGTTGAAAAACTTGTGACCATTAAGAGCAAATTCCATAATAAACTCAGCCATTTGCTTTGGTTGCAGGGGCGCTTCGTATCCAGGAAATGCATTAGCAAGCATTTCTGTTTGTACTGCACCTAGTGCCAAAGCATTTGATTTTATGCCATATTCTTTTAACTCTTCTGCCATGGTTTCTGATAAAATAGCCAGTGCTCCTTTGCTGGAGCTATATAAGGAAAGTCCAGGAAATTTTGCGCTACCTTGAAATCCTCCCATGGAGGTAATATTCAGTATATGAGCACCTTCGTTTATGTGTGGAAGAAGTTCCCGTACTAATTTGAATGGTCCTTTTACATTTATATTAAAGCTATTATCAAAGTCATCGTCCGTTAGCTCAGTGAATGGTTTGTTGATTAATATTCCAGCATTATTTATGATAATATCAATACCACTAAATTCTTTTAGTACAATTGGAATAATGGAATCACTAAAGTTAGTTTTGCTAATATCTGCTTTAACATGAAAGAACCTAGATGTATTAAACATGTTATTTAGATTCAGAAAATCAGAAGTTCTTGAAATGCATATGATTTTATTGTTATTATCAGCTATGAGCATCTTTGCTACTTCCAAACCGATACCTTTGCTAGCTCCAGTAATAATTATATTCATGATAATGACCTTATTTTTGTTAAAATATTCATTTTTGTCAAATGTATAAAAACAAGTGCTTACAATATAATTTAATTATTGTTACATCTTTCTTTTACTATCTTTGATATAATATTGACCGTTATTTTATAAATATTTTGAAAAAAGTAATAGATAAATTGAATCTGAGGATTAATGATATTTCCCAGTCCATTGGAAAAAAACTGAAAGTAGTCGTATTACCAGGATTTGATGGTATGCCATTATATTATGTTTTAGTGTTTTTTTTAAGAGGTATTTCCAAGGGAGTTTTAGGATATAGAGCTGCTGCAATAGCATACCATTTCTTTTTAGCCCTAGTTCCTTTGATACTATTTCTATTCACCCTCATACCATATGTAACAAGCAAAAATTATCAAAATGAGCTTTTGGGCTTACTTTATGACTTGATTCCATCGAATATCTACTCAATGGTTGAATCTACGCTAGTTGAAATTATAAGTAGGCCAAAAAGTGGCTTGTTATCACTGGGCTTTGTAATGGCAGCCTATTTTGCAACAAATGGCGTGGATGCTATTTTGGAGGGTTTCAACCAAAGTTATCATAGAATTAAGACCTGGCCATGGTGGAAGCAAAAATTTTATGCATTTATAATGATGGTTGTCATGTCTTTTTTGGGATTTATATCAATGCTTTTACTCACCTCAGGTAAGCTTATAATCAATACCATGGGCGAATATGAATTGATAACAGGTGAAGTAACAATTTATATGCTTACGTTGGTTCAATGGATTGTAATAATTGGAAACTTATTGCTCATAGTTTCCATGCTTTATTACTATGGTCAAAAGAAAGACATAAAAGAACATTATAGGTTTTTCTCCGCAGGTTCAGTTCTTTCAACAGGATTATTTATAGTTGGTGGCTTATTACTTAAATCCTACTTTGAAAATTTCTCTAACTATAACCTTCTTTATGGTTCAATTGGTTCATTGATCATACTGCTTGTATGGTTGTTTTACAACTCATTGATAATACTCATTGGTTTTGAACTTAATACAAGTATAAGGAGGTCAAAGGAAATGCAAACATATAAGCAATCACATCAAAGTGATAAGAATCTCCATACCCAAAACTCATAATATACCCAGTAAGACTGATATTCTTCGGAAGTCAATTATTTGTTGGAAACCAGTTAGTTGTTTTTTTTCTTATTAAACTTAGGGTTAAAATTTTTTCTTTTGTGCCCCTTATTGTTGAACTTCTTTTTGAAGTTTTCTCTAACATTCCATTCCGGACCATCTCCCAAATCAATGGGGAGTGGTATTTTCGTAACCTCATTTTCTATTAGGTCCTCAATACGTTTGAACTTAAACATATCATCCTCATTAACCAAGGTTAGAGCAATTCCAGTTGATTTAGCCCGTGCAGTTCTGCCAATTCTGTGAACATAATCTTCGGCATCGTTTGGAACGTCATAGTTTATCACAAGGTCAATATCCTTAATGTCAATTCCTCTACTTAGTACATCTGTTGCTACTAAAATTCTAGTATTTTTTGCTCTGTATTGCGATAGTACCTCCTCGCGCTTAGCCTGCTCCAATGCAGAAGAAATTCCGTGAATATTTTTTTCAGTTTTTCTTAAACCATTAACAATTTCATTTACTTTTAATTTAGTAGATGTAAATATTAAGATGCTTTTAAGGTCAGGTTTATCTTTTACCAAACTTGTTATAAGAGGTGTTTTTTGTGTATCGTATACTAAGTATGCCGCCTGTAGCACTCCTTCGGCAGGTTTAGATATTTCTATGGTAACTTCTTTAGGGTTTATTAATATCTTAGATGCAAGGTGCTTTATTTTGGATGGCATGGTAGCACTAAACATCAGAGTTTGTTTTTTCTTGGGTAAATATTTTATTATTTTTAGAATATCATCATAAAAACCTATGTCAAGCATTCTGTCGGCTTCATCAAGAATAAGATGTTTTATACTGTCAAATTTCACATAACCCATATTAAGGTGAGATATAAGTCTTCCGGGAGTAGCTACAATTATATCGGCACCGGATGTTAGAGCCTTTTTTTCAGTATCCCAATCACTACCACCTCCACCTCCATATACAGGAATAGATTCAACAGGTGTAAAATAAGTAAAGCCTTGTATGGCCTGATCAATTTGAATGGCAAGCTCCCTTGTTGGTACTATGATTAAAACACTTGTTTCATGCTTATGATCTGCTGTTAGATTATTCAGCACAGGTAATACAAATGCAGCTGTTTTCCCAGTACCTGTTTGAGCACATGCGATTAAGTCATCTCCTCTGAGTATGGCAGGAATGGCAAGTTCTTGAACGGGTGTTGCTTTATCAAAGCCCATAAAAGAAATAGCTTCGAGCATTTGTTCATTTAATCCTAATTCTTTAAATGTCATTATTTTATTTTCTGCAGCGAAGTTAGAAATTTTTAATTCAGTTGCAGTTAAATATGTTTGTTTGTTGGATATACACGAAATCTAAGGTATGGAGCTAGTTAACATTACTTCCTTCCAATAAAGAAACCTGGGGTAACTTCGATTACATAACGTTTATAGGTTGATAGAACAGTTGATTTGTCAATTACAATCCCAGCAAGGGGCATGAGGCTTTGGTTTTGTCCAAGATGTAGCACCTGAACAAAAATAATCACAATTATCAACATTTTTAACATCCCAATTACTTAAATCTTGGTTAAAAGAAGTAGCGTTTTCAAACATTCTTGGCCTATAATATAAAACCCTCACGCGAGGGGTTAATTTGGGTTACAGTTAGTAAAATTAGGCTTTGGTTTTGTATAAACAGTAGTACTACCCTCACTAAAACCATTACACTCTGTAACACCTGAAACATTCCAAGAACTTAAATCTTGGTTAAATGCATAAACCCAATAAAACATATAACCCATACGAGTCACATTACTAACATCCCAAGAACTAATATCTTGGTTAAAAACTTCAGTAGTCGCAAACATATAAAACATATCAGTCACATTACTAACATTCCAATCTCCGATAGGCTTGTTAAAAACAAAAGCTCCATCAAACATAACACTCATATCAGTCACATTACTCACATCCCAAGAACTTATATCTTGATTAAAAGAGCGAGCTTCATTAAACATACCTCCCATATTAGTCACATTACTAACATTCCAATCTCCGATAGGTGTGTTAAAATCTTCAGCAAGATTAAACATATAACTCATATCAGTCACATTACTAACATCCCAAGAACCAATATTTTGGTTAAATGATAAGTCATTTTTAAACATACCACCCATATCAGTCACATTACTCACATCCCAAGAACTAATATCTTGATTAAAAGCAGTAGCACCATTAAACATATCCCTCATATTAGTGACATTACTCACATCCCAAGAACTAATATCTTGGTTAAAAGCAGTAGCACCATTAAACATATAACTCATAATAGTCACATTACTCACATCCCAAATACTAATATTTTGGTTAAAATCAGAGGCACCATTAAACATACCACTCATATTAGTCACATTACTCACATCCCAAGAACTAATATCACCATTTAAATTAGTCCCAGCAAATATACCACTCATATCAGTCACTAAAGTAGTAACCACTGTGCTTAAATCCCTTCCTGCTTCGATAGCAAATATCAATTCTGCTCTGTCTACTACGTGGTACGTCCAGCCATTTAAATTTCCTGTATATCCTGCTTCCACACCCGCACTTACTTTAACGGTTATTAATCCATTTTTCTCAGTATAATAAATTGGATTGGTACTACCACCAGTATCCACAAATAAACTAGCATCATCAAAGGTTTCATTGTTTGTTAAGCTAGTATTATCAATGGTATATGTAATGTTACTTCCATCAAAAGTTGCATCTGTAATAACAACTTCCAACTCTTTAATCTCTTCACCATCTACATAGGTTAATACTGCATTGGGTGGGTCTAACTTAAAACTATTTACATCATCATAATCATTCCAGTAGGATGCAAATTCATCTCCGCTTATATACTTTGATTTACGATTTGGTCTATCGGTGAAACCAAAAATATCATCAGTTACTGGCATAACAAAGGTTGTGCTACTAGTTGCTATGCCTTGAGAGGCAATATGCGCATATAACCATTGCTCTGTTTGTGGTTGCACATCATCATCAGTATTACAAGTAACCATTAATAATGTAAATAATACGAGACTTAAAATTTTTAATGCTTTCATTTTGCTTGTTTTAGATTAGACCAAATATAAGAATAAACCTTTAAGGTGTAAAAACATAGGTGATACTTTTAATATAATACCCTTACAATTAATGCAATGGTTTATAATCTATTAATTGGATTAGAGTTAAGGACTACAGTTCGTGAAGTTAGGGGTGTTTGCTTCTGTTAGAGGTGAATTTTCACTAAAATCAACACAATTTGTAACATTATCTACAGTCCAATTAGCGATATATTGATTGAAAGCAGTAGCGTCATTAAACATATAACCCATATCCGTTACATTACTTACATCCCAAC
Organism: Lentimicrobiaceae bacterium; assembly: GCA_018661505.1. GTDB lineage: Bacteria > Bacteroidota > Bacteroidia > Bacteroidales > F082. Next base: position 5,846 of record JABJIE010000033.1, on the reverse strand, counting down.
CTAATAGAGCTTGATTAAAATCAGTGACACCTGTAAACATACTGTTCATTGTAATAACATTACTCACATCCCAATTATCAATTGGTTGGTTGAAAGCACCAGCAACAGCAAACATATAACTCATATCAGTTACTTGACTCACATCCCAAGAACTTATATCTTGATTGAAAGTAGAACCATAAAACATAGTACTCATATCAGTAACACTACTCACATCCCAATTACTTATATCTTGGTTAAAAGAAGATTCATAAAACATATCAGACATATCAGTCACACTACTCACATCCCAAGAATTGATGTCTTGATTAAAAGCAGAATAATTGAACATACCACCCATAGAAGTAACATTACTCACATCCCAAGAACTGATGTTTTGGTTAAAAGCAGTATTACCACCAAACATATAACCCATATCAGTCACACTACTCACATCCCAAGAATTGATGCCTTGATTAAAAGCAGAAGTATTGAACATCTGATACATATTAGTAACACTACTAACATCCCAAGAACTTATATCTTGGTTAAAAGAAGTATTAGTAGAAAACATATTTCCCATAGAAGTAACACTACTCACATCCCAAGAACTTATATCTTGGTTAAAAGAAGATTCATAAAACATTAATTCCATATTAGTAACATTACTTACATCCCAAGTATTAATATCTTGGTTAAAAGAAGAATTTCTAAACATGTCAGTCATATCAGTAACATTACTCACATCCCAAGAACTGATGTCTTGGTTGAAAGCAGAATAAGAAAACAAAGCATTCATATCATTTATTAAAGAAGTACACACTCTGGTAACATCATCTTGAGCAGCAATCATACCATTAAGGATTGTTAGGTCTACAATAACGTAACCAATACCATTTAATAGACCTTCACTACCCACCGAAGCACCAGCACTTGCTTTAATAGTGACTCCATTAGATGCTAAATACACATTATTACTACTCCCATTTCCATCTACAAATAAACTAGCATCATCAAAGGCTTCATTGTTTGTTAAGCTAGTATTATCAATGGTATATGTAATGTTACTATTATCAAAAGTTGCATCTGTAATAACAACCTCCAACTCTTTAATCTCTTCACCATCTACATAGGTTAATACTGCATTGGGGGGGTCTAGTTTAAAACTATTTACATCATCATAATCATTCCAGTAGGATGCAAATTCATCTCCGCTTATATACTTTGATTTACGATTTGGCCTATCGGTGAAACCAAAAATATCATCAGTTACTGGCATAACAAAGGTTGTGCTACTGGTTGCTATGCCTTGAGAGGCAGTATGCGCATATAACCATTGCTCTGTTTGTGGTTGCACATCATCATCAGTATTACAAGTAACCATTAATAATGTAAATAATAACAGACTTAAAATTTTTAATGCTTTCATTTTGCTTGTTTTAGATTAGACCAAATATAAGAGTAATTTATTTGTAACAAAATAGGTCTTTTAATATTTGGATAATATTGAACTAATAAATCAAGGTGGTTCTATTTTTTTATTGGGGAATTATATACCTCATAATTAGCTTAAACATATCTTTAACGATAAGATCTCTATTTTATCACTACATGACTTATACTTTGATACCTTTGCGGTTAATTAGATATTTTCCTATAGTAATATGAAAAAAATTGCCATACTCACTTGTGCAGAGATGCCCGAGATGCTTCCATATGATCAGGCGGTGCAAAAGATATTGATCAAAAGAGGTTTTATAACTGATGTTTTAATTTGGGACGAAGTTCTAAAATTATCAAGAACCCATTTAAAACAATATGATTTGGTTTTAATAAGAACTATCTGGGATTATTATAAAAAAACAGATGAGTTTAATGACTTTTTGGTAAGATTAGAAGATGAAAATATTAACGTCTTGAACCCCGTTGATATAATAAGATGGAATATGGATAAGAAATATCTGATGCAATTGGAATCAGAGGGCTATGACATTATTCCAACCATATTTAATTTTGCAGGTGAAGATTCTTTTTCTTTGGCTTTGGATAAAGGGTGGGAGAAGGCTGTGCTAAAGCCTATGATTAGCGCAGGTTCATATGATACCTTTGTGTTAGATATGTGCCAAAAGGCTAAATTTGATGGATTAATTGAGCAATACTTCCAAAATAGACCATATATGCTTCAGGAGTTTGTTTCTGAGATTGCATTAGGAGAAATTTCTACTATTACTTTTACAGAGCCAGGTAAAGGTTCTGATGTGGTTTTGTCATATTCAATAAAAAAAGTTCCCAAAGAGGGCGATTATAGGGTTCAAAATGATTTTGGAGGAGTTTATTCGCTACATGAAGTGGATGCTAAGATTAAGCAATTAAGCCATAAAATTACTACTAGATTCAACGATAGATTATTATATCAGCGTCTTGATGGTATTTGGCGAAATGGTAAGTTTTTAATAATGGAATTGGAATTAGTAGAGCCAGACCTATATTTAAACTTTAGCAAGCAAGCGCTTAATCAATGGGTTGGTATTCTGGAGAGAATTCTTAATAAAAATTAGAACATTACTGGAGCAAAATAAATTTTATAAAAAAAGGGGCTGATTTTAAAACCAACCCCTTTTTTGGTGTGCTAAATAAACTATTTTATTTCGCTTACATTTCTTTTTACAAAGTCATTTAACTCTTTCCCAACCAAAAGATTCTTGGCAAGTCTGGCTAAATCATATAGTTGTTTAACAATAATATCCTGTTTATCAGCTTTCTTTTCATTCATAATTTTTGTGATAACCGGATTGTTTGTATTAACAATGAGTTCATAAGTATCTGGCATGTTACCCATTCCCATCATCATACCTCCACCTCCTACTTTTTCCATGTCTTTCATGCGACGCATGAACTCATTTTGAGTAATTGTAACTGGCATATCAGATTCACTCATATTTTCAAACACAATATTGAATGTTTCTTTGCTAATGTTTCTCTCAATTACTTCTTTTAAACTTTCTTTTTGTTTATCATCAAGTTTTGATGGTGCTTCATCGTCTTTTACAATGATCTTATCAATGGTATTTGAATCAACACGTGCAAAAGTTGAGTCTTTTAATTTCTGCTCAAGACTATTTATAAAATGATTGTCCAATACTCCGTCCATTATAAGAACATCATACCCTCTGTTGGTAGCACTTTCAATGTAGCTATATTGCTCTTCTTGATTTGTAGCATATAGGTAAACAAGTTTCTTTTCCTTGTTTTTCTGAGTCTTCTCTATGTGCTTTTGATATTCGTCAAGAGTAAAGTATTTACCTTCTACATTCTTCAGTAATGCAAATTTCTCTGCTTTTTCATAGAACTTCTCTTCGGATATCATTCCGTATTCAATGAATATTTTAATGTCATCCCATTTCTTTTCAAATCCTTCACGGTCCTTCTTGAATAATTCTTCAAGTTTATCAGCTACTTTTTTAGTGATGTAATTCGATATTTTCTTCACATTACCATCACTCTGAAGGTAAGACCTACTTACGTTTAGTGGAATGTCTGGAGAATCAATAACCCCATGTAGTAATGTTAGAAAATCAGGAACAATGCCTTCAACCGAGTCAGTAACAAAAACTTGATTACTATATAGCTGGATTTTGTTCTTCTGCATTTCATAATCCTTCTTTACCTTAGGGAAATATAATATTCCAGTTAGGTTGAAAGGGTAGTCAACATTTAAGTGGATATGAAACAATGGCTCTTCAAACGTATAAGGATATAGTTCTTTGTAGAAATTCTTATAATCTTCGTCCGTTGCTTCGCTTGGTTTCTTTTTCCATAAAGGATTTGGATTATTAATTATTTTAGGTCTTTCGACTTCTTTTGTCTCTTGGTTGCCATCTTTGTCTTTTTTACCTTCTACTGGTTCTTGTATTTTCTCCATTCCAAACTGTATTGGAACAGGTAAAAATTTACAATATTTATTAAGCAACTCATTTATTTTATGATCTTCAAGAAATTCCTTATTTTCATCATCGATGTATAGTATTACATCCGTTCCGCGATCATCTTTTTCGATTTCCTCAAGTTGATAATTTGGGCTTCCATCACATTCCCATCTTACAGCTTTCGTAGACCCACCTTTTTTGTATGTCTTTGTTCTAATCTCAACTTTGTCACTTACCATAAATGCTGAGTAGAAACCAAGCCCAAAATGTCCAATTATAGCATTATGCTCAGCCTCACTTTTAGTTTTGAATTTCTTCACAAACTCTTCCGCACTTGAAAATGCTATTTGGTTAATATATTTTTTTACTTCATCACCTGTCATTCCTATTCCACGGTCTTTTATGGTGATGGTTTTCTTTTTCTTATCTACTACAATGTGAATAGTTAAATCACCCAATTCACCACTAAACTTACCCAATGATGCGAGTGTTTTTAATTTTTGCGTTGCATCTGTTGCATTTGAGATTAACTCACGCAGAAATATTTCATGATCTGAATAGAGGAATTTTTTTATAATTGGAAAAATATCCTCCGTTTTAATATCTATTTTACCTTTCTCTGTACTCATACTTCTTGTGTTTTAATTATGATTCCATAATAATCAAAGTATGTGCCATTGGCATGAATGTGACAATTTGTCTACAACGTAAATAATTTGGCTGATATAACCCTTGTTATATTAATGTCTCATGCCATTATATTGATTTGCATATTTTTTACCCATTAATTATTCCATTTTCATGATTTTAACCATAGTGTCAACCCTTATTTAAAAAGTATATATACATTACAATTTATTTATATTCGCAAGATTATGGAAGGTACATTTGTAAACATAATAGCAATTATAGCGGGAACTTCCTTGGGGATGTTATTAAATAGGCGGTTACCCGAAAGATATATAAAAATATTCTTTCAAGTAATAGGATTGTTTACTATTTTTCTTGGAATATCCATGGCATTGGAAACAACTCATATATTACACATGGTAATTGCTTTAATTACAGGTGGTATAGTTGGAGAATACTTAAACATTCAGAAGCGAGTGGAGTTTTTTGGTGATTACTTAAAAAAACGCTTCAAAATTGGTAACGAAAGGTTCTCAGAGGGTTTGGTTACAGCATTTTTACTCTATTGTATAGGCTCTTTAACAATTATTGGTGCCATAGAGGCAGGATTAACGGGTAATCAAAATTTAATACTTATCAAATCAATAATGGATGGAGTTTCTTCAGTCGCTCTTGCATCAGCCTTAGGTATAGGAGTTATGTTTTCGGTTATCCCACTATTCATATTTCAAGGGGGCATAACCCTAATGGCGATGTATTTTGGAGATTTTTTTCCAGAAATTATGATTTTGGAGATGTCGGCTGTGGGAGGTGTGCTTCTCATAGGGCTTGGCATTGATATTTTAGGCATAAAAAAAATGTCAGTGCTTAATATCCTTCCAGCACTTGGAATGATTGTAATACTCATATGGTTATTCCCTGATTTTGGAATGGTTTAATAAAAACTGATCCTCTCATCATACTTCATATTATCCTAATGTCTTGTTAGGTCCTATTGGTTTTATCAAAGTTGTAAATATTATCACGAAAATAGATGCATTCAAAGATATTTTGCATAAATTTGTTAAGTAGATTGAATCACATGAGCACCAAAGAAAAAACATCTGTAACCCCCGAAGTTGTTGAAAAAGAAGCTGACTTAAAAAATCTTATTCTTTACAATGATGATTATAATACATTTGATTTTATAATAGACTCACTAGTGGAGGTATGTGGTCATGATCACAATCAAGCTGAGAATTGTGCAATTATCGCTCATTATAAAGGTAAGTGCCATATTAAAAAGGGTAACTTGGATGTTATCAGGCCAAT
>JABJIE010000006.1 GCA_018661505.1 Lentimicrobiaceae bacterium | reverse complement strand
TGCCATAGAATCATTCTTTATGCGTTTGTACATTAAGACATCTGCTCCCTTCTTATGAGTTTTAGGGGGCACAATATCGATCCAGCTTCTTGTTCTATGACTATCATCGGTATGAGATGTCATTACAGAGCCGTCAAAACTGGCAAGAGACCCAACAGTTATGGTTGTGCATCCCTCCGGGTACCCAGCTTTCCAATCACTTTTATCTGCCGTTTGTGTCATTACAGATGTGCACAATAATGTCAATAATAGGCTTAAACTTATTTTAAATACATTCATTTTTTAGAAATCTTATTACTTGCATAATCCTTTAATATACATGGAAACCAAGCGTGTATCAGCAATGCCAACCCACTTGATGTAGCAGTAAGCCAATGTTCCCAATATGTCATCTTAGCGTCTTTTAAATGTTTATTCATGTTCTTTATTCTGATTTTTGTTTCATCCATTCAAATAATTGATAATGATTCCCATCCATTCCCATTTTTTTATAAACTTGAATTGCTTTCAAATTTGTTCTATCCACGTATAACCTTAGACCAGAAACATCATCGCTCATAGCAACATTTTCAAGAACATAATTATACATAGATTTAAATACTCCTATTTCTCTAAATTCAGGTAATATATATACCGATTGTATCCACATTACCCAGCAGTTACGCCAGTCGCTCCACTCTGGAGTTAGCATTAATGAACCAACAACTCTTTCATTATCCATAGCAACAATATATTTCCCCTTGGCAGGATCTCTGTATACCGCCAATACTCCTTTCTTAATAACCTCTGGAATAAGTTCAACTCCCTCTGTTTCCTTGGCCATCTCTATTTGGAATGTTACAATATGCTGAACATCAGCTTCATTTGACAACCTGATATGAATCATCTTTTTCGTACTTTTGCCACACAAATATAACTATTCTGATCTGAAAAATGAGCGATAGTATTAATCACGAATGCGGCATTGCATTAATAAGGTTACGAAAGCCTCTGGAGTATTACCTTTCAAAATATGGCACTTCAGTTTATGGATTACAAAAGCTGCATTTGCTTATGCAAAAACAACATAACCGGGGTCAAGATGGCGCAGGCATTGCTGAAGTAAAAATTGATCTTGAGCCTGGTAAAAAATACATAAGTAGAATCAGATCGAATAAACCTACACCAATTAAAGATCTTTTTAACAGAGCCTATGATAATATTAATAAGCTCACAGAGGGAAATCCACAAAGATTATCAGATGTAAATTGGTTGAAAGAAAATGTTGAGTTTACTGGAGAGTTATTCCTAGGTCATCTAAGATATGGCACCTTTGGCGGGAATAATATTAGCCATCTTCATCCATTAGTGCGCGCAAACAACTGGAAAACACGTAATCTTGTTCTTGCAGGTAATTTTAATATGACAAATACCTCGGAATTATTTAAGCAGTTGGTTGACTTAGGTCAGTATCCAGTTGAAACGTCTGACACAATAACTGTTTTGGAAAAAATTGGTCATTTCTTAGATGAAGAAAATCAAAAACTATATTCTGACTATAAGCAAAAAGGCTTGAGTAAAAAGGAGATTACTAATCATATAGTTGATAATATAGATTTACAGACAGTTTTAAGTGATTCCGCCAAGCGATGGGATGGAGGATATGTAATAGGAGGGCTTGTTGGTCACGGAGATGCTTTTATTATGCGAGATCCTAATGGGATAAGGCCTGCTTTCTATTATGCTGATGATGAAGTTATAGTTGCAGCATCCGAAAGGCCTGTTATTCAAACTGCATTTGACACAAGTTTTAAAGACATCAAAGAAGTTCCACCTGGACACGCTCTAATAATTAAAAAAGACGGTAGTATTAACACATCCAGGTTCATGGAAAAAAAGCTTGTAAAGGCATGTTCTTTCGAGCGTATTTACTTTTCTCGAGGTACCGATAAAGATATATATAAGGAAAGGAAAGCGCTTGGTGCACTTCTTACTCCTAATATTTTAGAAGAGATTAATTATGATTTAAAAAATACTGTTTTCTCTTATATTCCAAATACTGCATCTGTAGCTTTCCAGGGAATGATGGATAAGATTCATTTGTTTTCTGCAGAAATGATAAAAGAGAAAATACTGAAAAATAAGGACAATATATCTGCTGAGATGCTTAATGCATTTTTTAATTCAAATCCACGAACGGAATCCATTGCTGTTAAAGACGCCAAGCTAAGAACTTTTATCACCGAAGACAATCAAAGAAATGATCTTGTTGGCCATGTTTATGATGTTACCTATGGTGTAGTTAAAAATGGAGTAGATACCTTGGTAGTTCTTGATGATTCGATAGTAAGGGGAACAACCTTAAAACAGAGTATTATTCAAATTTTAGATAGGTTACATCCCAAAAAAATAATTATTGCATCTTCTGCTCCTCAAATACGATATCCAGATTGTTACGGTATTGATATGGCAAAACTTAGTGATTTCGTTGCATTTAATGCGGCAATAGAACTCCTAAAGGAAACAAAACAAGACCACATAATTAATGACGTTTATAATAACTCGAAGGCTCAGGAGAATCTTCCAATGGAAGAAATTACAAATTTTGTAAAAGATATATATAAGCCATTCACGGCAAGTCAAATTTCAGAAAAAGTTGGGCAACTTGTTAAAGCTAAAGGCGTAGAAGCAGATGTAAAAGTTATCTACCAAAGTATTGAGAACTTGCACATCGCTATTCCAAATCATACTGGAGATTGGTATTTTACAGGTAACTACCCAACGCCAGGAGGCAACAAGGTTGTCAACCAGTCATTTATAAATTATATCGAAGGAATTAATTCAAGGGCGTATTAGAGAATAATAGTATCAAATGCTTCTCTTATTTTTTCAGCAGTTTGTGCTAATTCATCATTGGTAAAACTCAACTTTGGTTGTTTAAAATCCATGTCATAAAGAGTATTTAATGGAATTAAATGAATGTGTGCATGGGGCACCTCAAGACCAATTACAGTTACACCTATCCTTTTACAGCTAATAACTGATTCAATGGCCTTACCTACTTTTTTAGCAAAAACCAGTAATCCTCCCAATTGTTCATCTTCTATGTCAAAAATATAATCTGTTTCCATTTTTGGAATAACAAGAGTGTGTCCTTTTGCAAGAGGATTTATATCTAAAAAGGCATAATAATTTTCATCCTCAGCTATTTTATACGATGGTATATCTCCTGTAACAATTTTTGAAAATATAGATGCCATAATTAAATAATTTATCTAGAAATGTCAATTATCTCAAATGTCATGGTACCTGCAGGAACTGTTATTTCAGCAGTATCACCAACTTGTTTTCCCAATAGGCCTTTTGCAATGGGAGATTCCACTGATATTTTACCTTCCTTAAGATTAGACTCTTCCTCTGGCACCAGAGTATACTTCATGGTAGTATTATTTTTGGTATTCTTAATTGTAACCGTTGAAAGGATGTAAGCCTTATCATCATCAAGTTTTGATTCATCAAGCAACCTACCAGTACGCAGTCTCTCCTGAAGTTTTGATATTTTTAATTCCAGTAGACCTTGAGCATCCTTTGCAGCATCATATTCTGCATTCTCAGAAAGATCTCCTTTATCTCTAGCTTCACTTATTTGCTGAGAAATTTTAGGACGTTCTACGCTGGTTAGGTATTCTATTTCCTTACGTAGTTTTTTAAGTCCTTCTATTGTAAAATATTTTGTTTCAGACATATTAATAACGTCTTTAGGTGTAATTATTTATATAATAAAAGACCCTTAAACTAGAATTAAGGGTCTTTAACAAACTGCAAAAATAATAAGAAAATTTTTACAGTAACTAGATCTTAGAAATTAAAGATAATGCCAAATGAATGGCTACCGCTAAATGCGTGAGACTCACGATATGCATAATCTATGCCTATATAACTTCCATTTTCTCTGTTAAGGGGAACTTGTACAGTTAACCCCGCGCTAAGCCCATTATTTATATTGATATTTTCTACATTGGTAGTTTCTTCCCACATTCCTTTTTCATAAGTATAGCCACCACGTAGCTGAACATATTCCTTAAGGCTAAATTCTAATCCGCCTGTAAATTGATCTCTACTAAATGAGTTAGAAACAAAATTCCCTGCTGCAGTTAATCTGTAATCATTTGCAAAGTTAAAGTCGTAAGCAGCACCAATATTTAATTGTGCTGGCATTTCAAACTCCATTGATCGTTGCTCCAAAGTAAATTGTGTTTCTTGATTTGTTAGTATTGTACGTATGGATAGACCATCACCTGAGAATTTCATTTTTGGACCAACATTTTTCAAAGCGATACCAAATGAAATTTGTTCCTCTGCACCTGTTACATATTGAATACCTGCATCAATAGCAACACCAACAGCGCTAACATCAGCTATTGATTCGGAAATGATTTTCAAAACAAATCCACCATATATACTATTTGAAAATGCTTTTGAATATGCAAGAGCAATATTTAATAGACTGGGTTGATATGTTCCTTGTGACTCATCTGGGTTATCAACTGTTCTGATATCAATATCTCCAAAATTCATTGACATCACAGCAAGGCTGAATGCTCCAGCATCTCCTACTTTTTGGGAAAGTCCAAACGACATGATGTTTGTTCCAGTGCCCTTTAGCCACTGAGTATTTGAAAATATTAACTGTGTCTTTGGAGTGAATGCTGTTCCTGCAATATTTCCCCATATGGCCTCAAGGCCTCTCACTCTTGACATATTAGCACTTGCCCAGCCACTACTTCGTGTCCAAGGGTTTATAAGCAATTCCGTTGCACCAGCCTGGCCGGCCCTGTCTTTGTTTCCTGCAAAAGTTGTATTTGCTATGGGAAATATAAGCGCTACGATCAGAATTGCGATCAGATTTCTATAAAGAGTTTTCATATTCATCTTAATTATTTTCTCGTTAAAGACAGATTATATTTTAGAATGTGTTTAGATCAGGTATTCTGGTTACACAGAACCATTTAACCACTCTCTCACTATC
>JABJIE010000032.1 GCA_018661505.1 Lentimicrobiaceae bacterium | reverse complement strand
TATGGTCAGGGAATATGGCCTGCATTTTGGATGCTCGGCGCTAATTTCAGTTCGGTTGGATGGCCAACCTGTGGTGAGGTCGACATAATGGAAATGGTTGGTGGCACTGGAAAGGATAATCGTGTATACTCAACACTTCATTGGGATAATGGTGGACATCAGGAATATGGTTCTAGTTATTCATTATCACCAGGAATATTTGCAGACGATTTTCATGTCTTTTCAATTGAATGGGATGAAAATAAAATTAGGTCTTACGTTGATGGAAATCCATTTTTTGTAATCGATATAACTCCAGCTTTTTTAAGTGAATTTCATCAGAATTTTTTCTTAATAATGAATGTAGCGGTGGGGGGCAACTGGCCTGGATCTCCGAATGCTTCAACGGTGTTTCCTCAAACTATGCAGGTTGACTATGTTAGAGTTTACCAAGGATCTAAATAATAATAATTTAAAGTGAAAACAGGATTATTCATATCTTTTATCTTATCTCTAACCGTAGGGTTTACTTTTTTAAACTTTGATAATATTGACTCTTCAACTGATTTGAATTCAGAATATAAATTAGTTTGGAGTGATGAGTTTGAATATTCAGATTTGCCAGACTCTGAAAAGTGGGTTTATGACACCGAAGGTAATGAAGCAGGGTGGGGTAACAATGAATTACAAATTTATACCCATGCTGACAGAGATAATTCATGGGTTAAGAATGGTAAATTACATATAACAGCACGAACGAGTGATCAACACGAAAAAGGATTTACCTCGGCAAGGCTTATTTCAAATGCGAGATGGAAATATGGCATAATTGAGGTGAATGCTAAAGTTCCTCCTGCGCGTGGCACATGGTCAGCTATTTGGTTTATGCCTAGTGGATGGAAATTTAGTGATGGCAATTGGCCTGATGTAGGTGAAATAGATATTATGGAACATGTTGGTCACAACAGCGGTGTTATTCATGCTTCAGCTCATTCCAAGGATCATCAGTGGCAGAAAAATACTCAAAAAACAGGAATTATTTATGTTGAAGATGTAAGTGAAAAATTCCACTCATATAAGTTAGACTGGCAATCAGATTACATAAAAGCTTATGTGGATGATAGCTTATATTTTGAGTATCAGAATGAGGAGTATGGAGAATCAAAATGGCCTTATGATAAACCATTTAGCCTAATTCTAAATGTAGCAGTTGGTGGAGCCTGGGGTATTATGAATGGTGTTGATACCGCAGCATTTCCTCAAACAATGGAAATTGATTTTGTAAGAGTATATCAAAAACAATAACAGATTAATCTGGTTTGAATAATTATAATAGTAAAATAATACGGATATCGTCAATAGTTGCTCTGGGAGGTTTTCTAATGGGCTTTGATGCATCCGTAATTTCAGGCGTAGTCAAATTTATTGAACCAGAATTTAGCCTTACTAAACTGGAAGTTGGTTGGGCTGTTAGCTGTTTAACATTAACAGCAACCATAGCAATGTTGCTTGCAGGTCCACTTAGTGATAGGTATGGAAGAAAAAAAGTGCTTTCCATGGCTGCTGTGGTTTATGCAGTATCTGCAATCATGTCAGCAGTTTCACCAACATTTACGTTTTTAATTATTGCAAGAATGATTGGTGGATTTGGAGTTGGGGCCTCTCTGATAGTTGCACCAATGTATATTGCTGAAATTGCACCATCTAGGGTGAGAGGCACTATGGTATCTTTCAATCAGTTGAACATAGTTGTTGGAATTTCGGTAGCCTTCTTCACAAACTATCTTATCCTCCAATGGGGTAAGGCGGATTATGCCTGGGCAAATACCCTGATGATAAATAAATTTAACTGGCGTTGGATGCTAGGTTTAGAACTCATTCCTGCCATACTTTATTTTGGTGCTCTGATTTTGGTGCCACGAAGCCCCAGGTGGCTTGTAATGAAGGGTAACATTAATGAAGCCAAGGAATCTCTTAAAAAAGCAGGAGATAATCAGAATATTGAAAAAGAGGTTGAGGCCATATCATTGAGTTTAAAGAATACAAGTGATAAAAGACAAATAACATTAAAAGAAATATTTTCTCCTGCACTTAGGACAGTATTAGTTATTGGTATCGTTCTCGCAGTTCTGCAGCAACTTACAGGTATTAATTCAGTGTTCTTTTATGCACCAATGATATTTGAGTTAAGCGGATTCGGAGTAGATGCATCATTTTCTCAGGCAATATTGGTGGGCTTAACTAATCTTGTTTTCACCATAATTGCCATGGCATTAATAGACAAAATTGGTAGAAAAATACTACTCACAATAGGTGTAACTGGAATTGCAGTATCAATGTTTGTTTTAGCATATGGGTTCAATTCTGCATCATATACCCTAACAGATGAAATTATTGTTAAATACGATAATAATTCAAATTTAAAAGAATTAGATAAATTAAAACAGATAGAATTTTTGGATGATATTGAATTCCAAACTGCACTCAGAGAGACAATAGGGATTGAAAATGCTGAGAAATATGAAACGGAATTAGTATCTGAAGCAATATCATTAAATTCTTCGTTAATATTAACTGCAATATTAACCTTTGTGGCATCTTTTGCAATGTCAATTGGGCCAGTTATGTGGGTTATGTTCTCAGAACTCTTTCCAAATGCAGTAAGAGCAGTAGCCATTTCTTTCGTGGGTTTTATAAACTCTATTGTGAGCTTTGTTGTTCAATTAATTTTTCCATGGGAACTATCTAACCTAGGATCTTCGACAACATTTTTGATTTATGGATTATTTGCAGCCTTAGGTTTGATATTCATAATAATTAAAGTGCCAGAAACAAAAGGTAAAACTCTTGAGGAACTGGAATTAATATTATCAAATAAATGACAAAAACCAGATTTAATTTAAATGAGTAATAAGAAAATATTTCAAGGTAAGTGTGAAGTAAATACTTCAAGACAGAAGGTTACCGGAAGGTTTGTGGAAATAGATGGCTTAAAGTATTATCAGATACAGAATTATCATGAAATGCCAGATTTTTTTATGAGTATTGCCAGTGATTCAGATCATTGGATTTTTATATCAAGTAACGGCTCATTATCGGCAGGAAGAAAGGATAGAAACAATGCATTGTTTCCATATTATACTGTTGATGAAGTTCATGATTATAAGGATATAACTGGCAGTATAACATGTTTAAGTGTTCAGAAGGAAGATTGTGAATATTTGTGGGAACCCTTTAGTAATCATTCTCCAAAATTCTATCATATAACACGTAATATCTACAAAAGCTACCTAGGTAATAGTATAATTTTTGAAGAGGTTAATCATGATCTTGGTATAACGTTTAAATATGGCTGGTTTAACAGTGAAAAGTATGGTTTTGTAAAGCATTCATATATAATCAATGATAGATCGGAAAAGATAACTGTAAAAGTCTTAGATGGCATTCAAAACATTCTGCCATATGGTGTTGATTATGCTTTTCAAAATGAATATAGTAACCTATTGGATGCGTACAAGAAAAATGAACTTGTTGAGGATTCAACAATTGGGCTTTTCATGTTAAGTTCTATACCTGTTGATAGAGCAGAGCCAAGTGAGGCATTGAAAACCACATCTGTATGGTCATCTGGATTGGATAATGATTTAACGATACTCTTATCAAGAAAGCAAGTATGCGATTTTAAAGCTGGTAAAAAATTGGTAACAGAGAAAGATATCAAGGCCTCTAGAGGAGCATATCTAATCAATAGTACTGTTGTAATTAAGCCTGGTCGTCAAATTGATTGGATGATAGTTGCTGAGATAAATCAAGGACCTACTGATATTATTAACCTGAAATCCTCTTTATCTGAAAGTTCCAAACTTAAAAAAGCGGTCTTAAAGGATATTGCACATGGTACTTCCAACCTAAAGAAGATGGTAGCATTTGCTGATGGAATGCAAATGACAAATAATGATCTTTCCTACGCTAGACATTATACAAACACCATGTTTAATATAATGCGTGGTGGAGTATTTGTTAATAATTACTCAATCGATATAAATGACTTCAAAAACTATGTTTGGAGTATAAATAGATTGGTTTTTAAGGAGTTTAGTCATTGGCTTGATGATTTGGAGAAAGGATTAACATCAACAACTTTGATTGAGAAAGCTAATAAAACGGAAAACTCAGACCTCATAAGAATTGTTTACGAATATCTTCCTCTAACTTTCAGTAGAAGGCATGGTGATCCAAGTCGTCCATGGAATATTTTTTCCATTGAAACTAAAAAAGAAAATGGTGAGATAAATTATAATTATCAAGGTAACTGGCGTGATATCTTTCAGAATTGGGAAGCCTTATGCCTTTCGTTTCCAGAATTTATTGAAGGTATTATATCAAAATTCTTAAATGCATCAACAATTGACGGATATAATCCTTACAGAATAATGCGAGATGGTATTGACTGGGAAGCTCCAGAACCAAATGACCCTTGGTCCTATATTGGATATTGGGGAGACCATCAGATAATATACCTTCAGAAATTGTTGGAGTTATCCGAAGACTATCATCCTGGAAGAATGGATAGCTTATTAGACAGCGAATTATTTACTTACGCTAATGTTCCATATCGAATTAAGTCATATGATAAACTTACAAGAAATCCTCAAGATACAGTCGAGTTTGATTCGGAATTGGATAAGCATATAAAGTCTGAAGTTGAATACCTAGGAGCAGATGCAAGGCTATTAAAAACAAAGCTCGGAGATAGTATTTATAAAGTAAACCTCACAGAAAAAATATTGGCAACATCGCTTTCAAAGCTTAGTAACTTTATTCCTGAAGCAGGTATATGGCTAAATACTCAGCGCCCGGAATGGAATGATGCCAACAATGCACTTGTGGGTAATGGGGCTTCAATGGTAACACTATATTATCTTAGGAGGTTTCTAAAGTTCTGGCAGGATAAATTTGCAAGAGTTTCAATCATGGAGGTATCCATATCCGAAGAACTAGCAACATTATTTAATACTCTAAATGATGTTTTTGTTGAAAATCTATCAATTCTTGATGACAACATAAGTGATGAAGAGCGTAAAACATTTACTGATTCTCTTGGACAAGCTCACTGGAAATATAGAAATGAAATTTATAATTATGGATTTTCAGGTGAAAAAGAAAAAGTAAAAATTATAGATATAAAAACCTTTTTCAAGGTATGTCTTCAGTATATCGATCATTCCATAGAGCATAATAAACGTAAGGATGGCCTCTATCATTCATACAACCTTGTTTCTTTTTATGATGATAAAATTTCAATAAGGCACTTGTATGAAATGCTCGAAGGGCAGGTAGCTATTCTTAGCTCTGGATTCCTACCATCAAATGATAGCATTGAATTACTTGATTCATTGAAAGCAAGTAAAATGTTTAGACCAGATCAATATAGCTATATGTTATATCCCGATCGCGAATTACCTCGCTTTCTGGAGAAGAATAACATTCCAAGTGAAATGGTTAATAAATCTGAACTTCTTAAAAAGCTAGTAGCAGATAACGAAACATCCGTAATTGATGTTGATATAGAAGGCAACTATCATTTTAACGGTGAATTCAGAAATGTTGAGTTACTTGAAAAGTCACTGGACAACCTCCGTCATGGTTTTTACAGCCATATGATTGAGGAGGAAAAGGACTATATACTAGATGTGTATGAGAAAATATTTGATCATCAGTCCTTTACAGGAAGATCTGGCACTTTTTATGGATATGAGGGACTGGGCTCAATTTATTGGCACATGGTATCGAAGTTATTACTGGCCATACAAGAAAACTATTTCAGAGCTCTAAACGATGGTTTGGGTGATGATGTTACTGGTAGATTCAAGGCACATTACTACGAAACAAAGGCTGGAATAGGACTCTATAAATCACCTGATCTCTACGGTGCTTTCCCAATGGATGCTTATTCCCATACTCCCTCTAACGCAGGAGTTAAACAGCCTGGTTTAACAGGTCAGGTTAAAGAAGATGTAATTTCAAGGTTTGGTGAATTAGGTGTTAGAATTTTAAATGGGTCGATTTATTTCAAGCCATCTTTATTAAATCCAGATGAGGTATTAGATTACAATAAAACATTTGAATATTACTCCGTAAAAGGAAAACTTGGACGATTTGAACTCAAAGCTCATCAGCTTGGTTTTACATTTTGTCAAGTACCAATAATCTACACATTCTCAGATAAGGCCGCAGTGAATGTAATTTTTAAAAATGGTAGTATGGAAAAAATGGCCGGCAATATGATTAGCAAAAGCAATAGTGATCATATTTTTAGAAGAACAGGAAAAATAGAATTAATAGAAGTAACCATAAAAATGAAATAGCAATGTCGGGATATCATGATAAAATATTGTCATTAATTGGAGTAGATGCAAAGCATAGGTCTGACGCTGAGCTTGCAACACTATTTCATATGATGCTCAAAAAAGGTATGCATGGATTATGTTTTAGTGCCTATAATGATCATCAAAAACCAGGATCTCCGCTAACGGAGGAGCAGATAAGAAGAAGAATAGAAATTATTAAACCACACACAAAATGGATAAGATCTTTCTCGTGTACTGATGGTAACGAACTTATTCCTGAAATAGCTCATGAATATGGTTTAAAAACATTGGTGGGAGCTTGGATTGGTAAAGATGATAAGATAAATGAAATGGAACTTACCAATCTAATCAAACTTTCAAATGGCGGTTATGTTGACATTGCTGCTGTTGGTAATGAGGTTATGTACCGAGGTGATATTAGTGAGGATGAACTCTTACTACACATTGAAAGGGTAAAGCGTGAAACATCAAATATTGACGTGGGTTATGTAGATGCCTATTATCAATTTGAGAATCGCCCAAGAATAACTGATGCATGCGATGTAATATTAGCAAACTGTTATCCTTTTTGGGAAGGATGTAGTCTGGAATATTCACTACTATATATGAAGGATATGTATGCAAGAGCAATAAAAGTAGCCAAAGGAAAGAAGGTTATAATAAGTGAAACAGGATGGCCTAACCAAGGTGAGGCGTTTCATGGAGCAATACCTTCACTTAGGAATGCACTTATATATTTCTTGAATACCCAGGAATGGTCTATAAATGAGGGCATAGAAATATTTTACTTCTCTTCTTTTGATGAGGCTTGGAAGGTTGACGATGAGGGAGATGTTGGTGCATATTGGGGGCTTTGGGATAGAAATGAAAAGACAAAATACTAGAAACGCAGAATAACTATTGTACACAAATCACATGAAATTAATAATTGCCAAAAAGAGAAAGAAAACGATGAATAGCATATTTGCTATAGTAATTTTCTTTTTGGCCTCATCATGTGCTGAAAACACTAAAATAAAATTTAATAATATGAGAGAATTATCTCATCATGAGCAATTAATAAAGCAACAAAATGAGGATTTACTGAATGGATATTCAAAAGCGATTTGCTATTCAGGTTTTAGAAGCGGCCAACATCCTGACAGGGGTGATGGAGCAAAAAATCCGTCATACGAAGAAATACTTGAAGACCTCAGAATTATATCTGATGTGGCAGGATTTAAAATGATTCGGATTTATGATTGCAGTTTAAACTCAGAAATGATACTTAGTATCATAAAAGAGTATAAAATGGATATAAAAGTAATGTTAGGAATATGGCTCAGAGCAGAGCTTAGTAACCACCATACATGCAGTTGGTTAAATAGTCCAATCCCAGATGATGAATTAGCCAATAACAAAAAGCTAAATCTAGAGGAAATCCAAAGTGGAATAAAACTAGCCAACTTTTATAAAGATGAGGTTATTGCAGTTAATATAGGTAATGAAGCCCTTGTTGATTGGAATGACCATAAAGTTGATAATGATACAATTATTTCTTATGTAAAAATGGTATCTGCATCAATCGACCAACCAGTAACAGTTGCGGAAAATTATAAGTGGTGGGCGGATCATGGTTATGAATTATCACAAGTTGTTGATTTTGTTTCCATTCATCTGTATCCAATATGGGAAGGAAGGAATATTAATCAGGGCTTATCATATTCCATAGATAATGTTTTAGAGGTTAGAAATAAATTGCCAGATGCTAAAATCGTTGTTGCAGAAGCTGGGTGGCCATCAGTGTCCTCCGAGTTCGGTGATATAGCATCTGAAAGTAATCAAGATAGATACTGCGAAGAGCTCATGACGTGGTGCAAAGAAATGAACATTACAATTTTTTGTTTTGAAGCATTTGATGAAGACTGGAAGGGAAATCCTAATGATATGATGGGTGCAGAAAAACATTGGGGGCTTTATAATGTGGATAGGACACCCAAACTAGTAATGAGACAATTTCAAGAACAAAATATAGTAAAATGAATTTAACCATTAATAAATAACTGAATGGTGCCATATAATACAGCAAGGGAAGATATTGTTCCTGTTGGACAAAAAATAGCTTTTGGATCAGGACATTTAGCAAATAATTTATTTAATGCTTCATTGGCTATTTTTTCGGTTGTGCTTGTTATGTCCTTAGGAATGAATCCAATACTTGCGGGTTTATTGGGTGCACTTCCGCGTCTAATGGATGCTTTAACAGATCCAATTATGGGATTCATTTCTGACAATACCAAGTCTAAATGGGGTCGTAGAAAACCTTATATTCTTTTGGGAAGTGTAATTACAGGGATCTCATTTATGGTTATGTGGCAGTTAAACCCTGAAAACTCTCAGACCTACAACTTTTTTTACTTTTTGGGAGTGTCATTTTTCTTTTATCTCGGGTATACTATTTTTGCTACCCCTCTGATTGGCTTGGGGTATGAGATGACCCCTGATTATAATGAAAGGACCCGCTTAATGGCTGTCTCGCAGTTTATGTCACAGGCAGCATGGATGTTAGCCCCTTGGTTTTGGGTTATTATTTACAATGAGTCATTATATGATTCAGCTCCTGAAGGTGCTAGAAACCTATCAATATGGGTTGGTTCAATATGTATGATACTGGGTGTTATGCCTGCCTTTTTTAACAAGGAAATGATCGTTCCTGATCAAGATAAAATGAAGGACTTATCCAGAAAAAATATAGCGGCAAATACAAAATATTTTTTCAGAGGGATTGTATTGACTCTTAAAAATAAACCATTCCTTAAACTTTGTGGTGCAACCTTCTTCATTTTTAATGGATTTCAAACGATTTCTCAATTTGCATTCTTTATAATCGTCTATTATCTGTTTAATGGGGATACTAATGCTGCAGGCACATGGCCAGCTTGGTTTGGTACTGCTAGTGCAATAGGAACAGCATTTTTGGTAATACCCATTGTTACAAAATTATCAGTGAAATTTGGTAAAAAGAATGCATTCATTATTGCCACATTAATTTCAATTATTGGATATGTTTTAAAGTGGTGGGGATTTGATCCTGACAACCTATGGCTAATGTTTATGCCAATTCCTTTTCTTTCATTTGGAATAGGTGGCTTGTTTACTTTAATGATGTCGATGACAGCTGATGTTTGTGATTTAGATGAGCTTAATAATGGAGAAAGACGCGAAGGAATGTTTGGCGCTGTTTACTGGTGGATGGTAAAACTTGGAATTGCAATTGCTATGTTGACAAGTGGCGTTGTATTACACCTTGTTGGTTTTGATGAATCAATTGATGTACAATCAATGGAGACTTTAACAAACTTGCGTCTTGCAGATATAATTATACCTGTTGTTACAGCAATTATGGCAATTATTATAGTATGGAAATATGATATAACCGAAGGTAAGGCGCTTGCGATTAGAAAAGCATTGATAACTCGCAGAGGTAAGGTTAAGCACCAATAGTGAATACATAATGTTAATATGAAAATAGATTCAAAATATAACACAGCTACCACTCTTTCTTTTAAGGAGAAATTTGGCTATGGTTTGGGTGATACTGCATCACACTTCTCATGGGATATGGCGGGGATGTTTTTGTTTTTCTATTTCACTGATGTTTATGGTATTTCTGCAGCAGCAGCAGGAACTATTATGATGGCTGCGAGAATATGGGATGCGGTTTCTGATCCTCTTGTGGGGATAATATCAGACCGTACCAATACAAAATATGGAAAATTTAGGCCATATATGATTTGGTTTGCCATACCTTTAAGCATATCACTAGTTCTTTTATTTACTACTCCCGACTTTGAAAATACAGGTAAAATTATTTATGCCACTTGTGCCTATTTACTTTTAAGTACATTTTATACTGCGGTAAATCTGCCCTATTCTGCTCTATCTGGAGTAATGACATCTGATTCCGGACAACGGACCTTACTCAATCAATATCGATTTTTCCTAGGTTTTATAGGTATGTTCATTGTTAGCTTTACAATGTATTTTAAAAACTATTTAATTATTGATGATGTTATTGTTTTTGCAAAATCAATCAATTTATCCCCTGAAGCCCTTGAGTTTATTGGTAACTATAAGTGGGTAGATGCTGGTTTATTAGATTCAACTGGAAAACTAAAAGAAATGATAACTCTTCTAGAGCAAGAAGCATTTCAACTTATTGCGATAATTCTAGGTGTGGCTGGAGTAATTCTGTTGATATTTTCATACTTATCCACCAATGAAAGAATAGAACCTCCTAAGAATCAAAAGAGTAACCTAAAGGAAGATTTTAAAAATGTTTTTGGACTACGACCATGGGTTATATTATTCATACTAGGTATCATAACTTTTGTGCTAATATTACTTCAGGGTGCTGTAATAAATCAATACTTTAAATATTTTGTAAAGTCAGAAAATGATGCGACTATTCTTTATACATCGACAACCATTGCTCTGATAATTGGAGTTCTTTTGGCTCGACCACTGACAAAAAGATTTGAAAAGAGAAGTGTATACCTGGTATGCTCTGCAATATCTGGTGTACTTACCATGGCATTATATATACCTGGGCCTGACGACTTCTACCTATTGCAAATTACAAACGTATTATCAAAATTAGCAATTGCACCAACCATACCTTTGCTATGGTCCATGATTGCAGATACGGCTGATTTTTCAGAATGGAAGAACAAACGACGCGCAACGGGTTTGTTTTTCTCTGCAACAACATTTGCTCAAAAATTAGGTGGTGGAATAGCCACAGGATTAACAGGATTGATATTAACTATGGTAAACTATGATGGAAGTGCACTTGAGCAGCCAGAAGATGCCATATTAAGTATACGATTACTTTTCTCGATTGTACCAGGGTTATTATATCTAGTTACAGCCATAGTATTATTTTGGTATAAACTAGATGATAAAACCCTTGCAATGGTTAAAGTAGAATTAGAAACAAGAAGAAATAATAATAATAACTAACTATATTTTATAACTTAATCTTTATATTATGAAACAGTTTTTTACTTTTTTAGTTGCAATGTGCTTTGCTCTCACAATGAACGCTCAGTACATTTACAACGATTTTGATGGAAATCAAAATGAATCCTTCTCCGGTTGGCCAAATGTGCCAGCAATAATACCAAATCCTGATGTGTCAGGTATTAATACTAGCCCTAACGTAGCTGAATTTTTAAGATCAGATTGGGCTCAGTGGGATCATGTTTATAGTGAATTGTCAGGCAAGGTTGACTTCTCAACAGGTACAGTTTTCTCTGTTAAAGTATGGTCACCCATTGCATGTGATGTTTTGTTTAAGCTTGAAGATAAAGCTAATGGTGCTATATTCTGCGAAAGGTTACTATCTATCTCTACCCCCAACCAATGGGTACAATTGGATTTTGACTTTGGCGGAGAAGCCTCTCTGACATATGATAAGGTTGTGATATTCTTTGATTTTGCAACATTTAATCAAAATGTTTTCTATTTTGATGATGTTGAAGGCCCATATTATGAGGGAAGCCAGGGCAAACCCTATGAAGCAGCGGATGTTCAAGATAATTTTGAAAACAATGGCTGGGGAACTATCACAGACTGGATTTTTCAGAATCCTGGTTTAGATCCCCTACCAACAACCGCCGATCCTTTGGATGGTTCCAATACTGTGGCAGATTATAACAGAACAGGAACTTTTGAGTGGACTAATGCACAGGCGGAATTGGCTCATAGAATGGACCTTACAGTTAGAAATGTTTTTGAGATGGATGTTTATTTCCCATCCTCAAATGATTACTCAGGACCCTTATCTGAAACAGTTGCTTTAAAGCTTCAAAATAGTTTATTAGGACCTAATGCATGGCAAACTCAGACAGAAGTAATTGTAACTGTTCCTGAGAGAGATCAATGGGTAACCGTAACTTTCGACTTTAGTTCAGTTGCTAGTAATGAAGATTATGATAAGATAGTTGTACAGTTCGGTGGCGAAGGCCACTGGGCACCTGGACAATTTTATTTTGATAATATCGAGTTACTTCCATGGTATCCAACCCCAGCATATATATATAATGATTTTGATGATAATCAGAATGTTGATTTTGAAGGCTATCCAAATATGCCAATAATAGAGTTTAATCCATACCCAGGTGGTATTAATACAAGCCCCAATAGTTTGGTATGGCTGCGGTCAACTGATCAGTGGGCACATATTTATGCTAATCTTCCTGGAGCAGTTGAGTTTGATAATGGTACAAACTTCCAAATGAAAGTTTATTCTCCAGTTTCATGTGATGTATTACTTAAGCTTGAAAATCAAAATGACCCAGGTATATTCATTGAGAAAACGGTTACAATATGGAATGCAAATGAGTGGGTACTACTCAATTTTGATTTTCCTGGAGCAGCATCTGATACATATGACAAAATTGTTATTTTCTTAGATTTTGCTTCAACAGAAAACAATATATTTTATGTAGATGATATTGTAGGCCCTGAACATTTTATACCAAAACCAGTTTCAGAGCTAAACGTACAAGATAATTTTGAAGATGATGGTTGGAGTACCATCAATTACTGGATACTTCAAGACCCTAATATGGATACTATGCTGGTTACTTTAGATCCTGTTGATCCGAATAATCACGTTGCAGATTATACTCGTTCAGGTACTTTTGAGTGGGCAAATGCACAAACAATTTTAAATCACAGACTTGACTTAACCGAAAGAAATAAATTTGAATTAAAGGTATATTTTCCTTCGTCAAATGATTATTCGCAAGGAACGAACAAGGCATCTGTGAAATTGCAAAATAGCTTGTTGGGTGGTAATGCATGGACTACACAAGCTGAGGTTTTACACGAGGTTACAGTTTATGATCAATGGGTAACTTTATTATTTGATTTTGAAGCTTGGAGTACAAGTATTGATTACGATCAAATAGTAGTTCAACTTGGTGGCGAAGGAAACTGGGTTCCAGGTCAATTCTACTTTGATGACTTTTATTTGAAACATGTTCCTGAAGTAAC
>JABJIE010000031.1 GCA_018661505.1 Lentimicrobiaceae bacterium | reverse complement strand
CCAGAAAGATCACTCATGCTAGCATCAAACAATAGAGCACCTGCACCAAATCCTATGATGGCACTAACAATCCCCATTAAAATTATTGTTCCCAGTAAAAACAGTAGTTTACCAAAGGGAGAAACGTTCTCCAACAGTGCGGTTCTTCTCATATTTAAAAAATCCTTTTCAAAGAATTACAAAATTAATATTTTTGCAGCTCAAAATAATGTTCGAAATAAAAGGTATTGATTAAAATAGGAAACATAGATCTTGGAGATTTTCCAATTCTGTTGGCACCAATGGAAGATGTTACAGACCCACCGTTTAGGTATGTGTGTAAGATGTTTGGTGCAGATATGATGTATACAGAGTTCATTTCATCAGAGGGTTTAATTCGAGATGCTGCCAAAAGCGTTAAGAAACTTGATTTTGAAGAATTTGAAAGGCCCATAGGTATTCAAATATTTGGTCATGATATTGATTCCATGATAAAAGCTGCACAATATGCCGAACGTGCAAACCCTGATGTTATCGACATCAATTACGGGTGTCCCGTTAAAAAGGTTGCCTCAAAGGGTGCCGGTTCTGGTATATTAAACGATATACCTAAAATGGTAAAGATGACAGAAGCCGTGGTAAAATCAGTGAAGCTTCCCGTTACCATCAAAACACGTCTTGGATATGATGACGACAACAGAGATATTGTTGACATTGCCGAAAGAGTTCAGGATGTTGGCATACATGCCATTACTATCCACGGACGTACTCGTACTCAAAGACCAAGAATCCCGGCGGATTGGACACTAATAGGTGAGGTTAAAAATAACCCTCGCATGCACATCCCCGTTTTTGGTAATGGTGATATAATGGATGCCCAGTCTGCCAAGAAATTTAGAGATAACTACGGAGTGGATGGATTAATGGTTGCTCGAGGAGTGTATGGTAATCCATGGATATTCAGAGAAATAAAACACTACCTAGAAACCGGGGAGTTACTTCCACCACCGGATATGGAAGAAAGAATTAAAATAAGTAGCATACAACTCCACAAAAGTGTTACCTGGAAAGGTGAACGTAGAGGGGTGATGGAAATACGTAAGCATTGGGGAGACTATTTTAAGGGTTTTCCAAATTTTAAACCTTTCCGACTTAAATTAATGGAGGCTGAAACTCTGGAGAGAGTGATTTCCATTCTGGATGAAATCCAAGATCACTACCCGGAAAACCAACAGGTAGTAATGGTTTAAGATTATTTATTTTCATTGTCTGTAGCGGGCTAATTCCATGGGATTATTGACCTATCCATGTAGTTTTTGCTGAATCAAAAAAACTATCTTTGAAATCAAAAAACAATGTCGGATTCACCAAAACAACACATGAATGAATTGGGTATGGCCAAAGTGCCATTTCTATTTATTGTGGACTTTGACATGAAAAAACCAATTATAATTCCCTTGGATGATGTGGATGCAGATCAAATAATGTATTCAATAAATGGCAAGAGTAATTATAACAACTCCGTTGATATAAGAAATGATGTGGAATTCAATTCTCATCCTGTTGAAAAGAACCGATACTCAAAGGCCTTTAATCTGGTACAAAAACACATCCACCACGGTGATTCCTTTTTACTTAATCTTACCATGCCCAGTGATATCCATACAAGCTTAAATCTTAAAGAAATTTTTTACTCCACAGCAGCAAAATATAAGATATGGTTTAAGGATAATTTTGTGGTTTATTCGCCAGAGATATTTGTGAAAACACAAAATGGTAAAATTCATTCCTTCCCAATGAAAGGAACAATCCTAGCATCCTTACCAAATGCAAGAAAAAGGTTACTTGAAAGTGAAAAGGAACTGGCTGAACACTATACTATTGTTGATCTGATTAGAAATGATCTTAGTATTGTTGCCAAAAATGTGCAAGTAAAAAGATTCAGATACATTGACGAAGTCCAAACACACAAAGGTATACTGCTACAGATGAGTTCAGAAATAGTTGGGGAACTGCCAGAATCATTTAACCAAAACATTGGTGATATAATCTTTTCCATGCTACCTGCAGGATCCATTTCAGGAGCACCAAAGAAAAAAACCATTGAAGTTATTAAGCAGGCCGAAAATTATGACCGTGGTTATTATACTGGTATATGTGGTATATTCGATGGCGAAAACGTAGATAGCGGTGTTATGATAAGATATGTTGAGCAAACCAATGATGGTTTAATCTACAAAAGTGGTGGTGGAATAACCGCTAAAAGTAAGCTAGATGAAGAATATCAGGAGCTAATGGATAAAATATATATTCCATTTAACTTGTGAGAGTTAGGCTACCACAATGAAACTCCTTGAAACAATAAAATATCAAAATGGTAGGTTCTTTAACCTAAAATACCATCAGGAAAGGATGGATAGAAGCTATTTGTTCACCTACAATCATAACAATCCCATAAATCTGAATAGGTCTCTTGAAGAATCCAATTTGCCGCTTTCTCAAAATCCATATAAATGTAGAGTGACCTATGACAATAATGGACACCAAATCGAATTTGTAAAGTATGAGTTTCCACAAATAAATAGTCTTAAACTGGTGGTTGATGACGACATAGAATACAACATAAAATATAGTAACAGAACTGCTCTAGAAAATTTATTTAATCGTCGTGGTAATGCTGATGATATTATAATTGTTAAAGATGGACTAATAACCGATTCATCTTACGCAAATCTACTATTTTACAATGGCAAAACGTGGGTAACGCCTGCAAAACCTCTGCTTGCAGGAACTCAAAGGGAGTACCTACTACACAAGGGCATAATTGATATTGACCACATACGCCCCTCTCACATAATAAACTTTAAAATAGTGAGAATGGTTAATTCGATGATGTCATTCGAAGATAAAGTTGACATTAAGATATCTGATCTTGTTTTGTAAATGGTATTTACTCCCAATCAAGGAAATGCTATTCAGAACGCTATTTAAGACTCACATATTGGTGTAAATTAAAAGTAGTAATTTGGCGTAAAATATCTAGTATGAGATTAATTAAGAAAATATTCAAATTTATTGGCTGGTTAGTATTAGCAGCAATAATACTGTTTGTAGGTTTTGTGGGTTACATAACCCTTACTGATTACAAACCTGATAATATTAAGTATATAATTGAAAAAGGTGATCACGATGTTAAGCCACTTGAAACAGATACCTTCTCGCTAATGAACTGGAATATTGGCTATGCTGGCCTTGGTGGTGATATGGACTTCTTTTATGATGGTGGCACGGGCGTGCGTCCTTCAAAGGAGCTTAGTGAAAAGTATTTGAAAAATGTTTTAAATTTTATTGAAACCAATGATACAGTTGATTTCTGGCTTCTACAAGAAGTGGATTATGATTCCAAACGGAGTTATTCTGTTAATCAGGTAATAGAAATAACAAAGATTAAAAAAGACAGCTATGGTATTTTTGCTAAAAACTATGACTGCAAGCATGTGCCAATACCTGTAAGTAATCCTTTGGGTTACGTGGAAGGTGGAATAATGACATTTTCGGTATTTCCCCCCACAGAAGCGGTGCGACATGCATACCCATTAATTGCATCTTGGCCAGATAAGCTATTTTTACTTGACAGGTGCTTTTTGCTAAATAGGTATCCATTGGAAAATGGAAAAGAACTAGTTGTTCTCAATACTCATAATTCAGCATATGTATATGATAGTATCCTAAGGATTGAAGAACTTCAAATCATAAAAAAAGCCATGCTAGAAGAATTTGAAAAGGGTAACTATGTGATAGCTGGTGGAGATTGGAATCAGATTCCACCAGGATATGAACCTTACGGAGATTATGGTGGTCATAAATACAAGCCCTCAATAGTGAAGATGAATGATGACTTTATGCCCGAAGGTTGGGTGTGGGGATATGATGATTCGGCACCTACCAATAGGAGCAACATTAAATCCTTTGTTTTAGGTGAAAACACTACCACATGCCTTGATTATTATCTAGTTTCACCCAATGTTGAAATACTAAAGTCAAAAGTTGTTGATCTGATGTTTGCATGGAGTGATCATAACCCTGTTTATCTGAAGGTTAGGCTACTGGATTAATAACAATGGAAGATATTAACATTGCTTACTATAAATCACCCTACGGTGAGCTAATAATTGGTGATTACTACGACAGATTATGTCTCTGCGATTGGCGATATCGTAAAATGCGATCAACCATCGATAAGAGAACCAGAATATTTTTTGGCTCAGATTATGTTGAAAACCTAACTCCCGTAATTGGTGAAACCATAAAGCAGTTGGAGCAATATTTCAATGGCGAAAGAAAAGAGTTTGAACTTCCATTGAATTTTGCAGGAACACCATTTCAGGTGGAGGTATGGGAGCAATTGTTAAAAATCCCCTGGGGGGAAACAGCTACTTATCAAGATATTTCCAATGACATTGGTAACCCAGATGCAACAAGAGCTGTAGCTTCCACTAATGGGGCTAACTCCATTGCCATAATAGTACCCTGCCATAGAGTAATCGGTAGCAACAAAAAACTTGTTGGATATGCAGGGGGTCTGAACGTTAAAAAAAAACTTCTTAAACTTGAGAATATAATACTAGATCCTCAATTGGATATGTTCGACATATAAACTTATAAAAGCCTGAACTACTTAAATAACTTAACCTTCACCGCTACCATTCCCTTTGGACCTCTTTCCACTTCGAATGTAACAATATTATTTTCGGTAATCTCAAACTCCACATTATTAATGTGAACGAATAAGCTTTCTTTGGTCTCTAAATCTTTTATGAATCCATATCCTTTGGAATCGTTAAAAAAGCTAACAACACCTTTTCTTATTGGGTCCATCTCATCCTGATCATCAACGGATGGTACACCAAGTTGTACATCTTCAACTTTAATTTTCTTTTTCTTAGCTGGATCTGGTGGCTCTGATGTGAGCATACCATTCTCATCTACATAGGCGATCATATCGTCTAAACTTCCCTTCTTTTCATTCTCCTTCCTTGCCAGTCGCTTGGCTTCCTTTTCTTTACGCTTTTTCTCCTTTCGGCTTCTGACATCCTTCTTGTTAAACGTTTCTTGTGATCTACCCATATAATTTTTTAGTTTTAATTAATACTAATGTGGTATCCTAGACGGTTTTTACATTAAGCGCAACCAATCCTTTATCCCCTTTCTTCACCTTAAAAGTAACCGACTCGTCTTGCTCAAGCCCACTGTATGGACTGTCGAGGTTCGACATATGCACAAATACTTCTTCTCCCTCATCTGAGATAATGAAACCAAATCCCTTGGTTTCATCATACCACTTTACTGTTCCCTTTTTCATTATATTAATTTCTTAATAGCTCTCTCTCTTTGGTTTAGCTTCATTCACAACAAGATCGCGATCTTTGTATGATTTACCGTTAAGATTCTCAATGGCACTGCCAGCAGCGTCATCATCCATGGTTATAAAGCCAAAGCCCTTGCTTCTACCACTGAATTTATCAGTAATAATCTTGCATGTTTCAACTTCACCAAATTCTTCAAATAATTCTTTAAGTTCATTTTCTTCAACCCTATAATTAAGGTTACCTACGTAAATATTCATAATATTAATCAATTAGTTATTAATTCATACGGTATTTCTATTAAAATAAAAAGAAGAGCTGTGAAAAACTAAAATGATTGGAATTAGTAATAACCGCGCAAATTTTCAAGTCCGTATTTACGACAAAGGTAGTTAAATTAACTAATATGGGGATTATAAACGTAATTTTTTTGTTATGGGGATTTGGATTTACTAGTTGATTGACAGAATGTTTCACTTTATCTCTACAATAAAACAAGATCTAAATTATACCATATTTAATCAAGTGAATTTCATTGCTACCGTTCGATTATTTTTAATAATGGCACAACAAAAATGTATACTACATATAACAGGTATTAAACCAACAGTTTTTATAAATTTGCTTTAACGCACAATTACCTATAAACAATGGATAACACAATGATTCTTTTGGTTAGCGCATTAATTGCTAGTGGATTAGAAATTATCCATCTAC
Organism: Lentimicrobiaceae bacterium; assembly: GCA_018661505.1. Lineage (GTDB taxonomy): Bacteria > Bacteroidota > Bacteroidia > Bacteroidales > F082. Next base: position 37,716 of record JABJIE010000031.1, on the reverse strand, counting down.
CCTAGTCTCAATACTGACCTTTTTACCTTTAGACTTAATAAATCCTAAAATTATTGAATTTTTTATGAATAATTTAACTTTTTGGAATAATACATTCCGAATGATAGTCTAAGTTGTAAAATAAAATAATTGCATATTTGCAGCACCTAAATAATACTACTTTAATGAGATTTATTCTTACCACTATTCTTAGCATAATTATTGGAATGTCTTATTCGTCAAACAAGGACCTATCTCAAAAGGGTAAAATTAAAGGTGCCATTGTTGAGAAAGCGAATAAGCAGCCGCTTGAATATGCAACTGTTTCCCTTTATAATGCAAAAACAGGGGCGCTTGTTTCAGGAACAATAACCGACTATTTAGGTCATTTTAAAATAGATCATCCAAATGAAGGCGAGTACTATCTTCTAATCACATATATTGGTCTAAAGGATAAAAAAACAGAGCCGTTTCAAGTAAAAAATAACCAAAGTATAAGCATGGGTAACATATTTCTTGAATCCTCTTCTGAAAAACTAGATGAAGTTCAGGTAGTAAGCCGCAGAGCACCCATTCAATATAAAATTGACAAAAAAGTAATTAATGTCGATAAGCAATTAACTTCAGAGTCGGGAACAGCTGTTGATGTTCTTGAAAATATTCCTTCAGTTCAGGTTGATATAGAAGGAAACGTTTCATTGAGAGGAAGTAGTGGCTTCACTGTGTTAATTGATGGTAAACCTACAATTCTTGAGCCCAGCGATGCACTTCGGCAAATTCCTTCAAGTATCATTGAGAATATTGAAATTATAACCAATCCCTCGGTTAAATACGAACCCGATGGTGCCACTGGCATCATTAATATTATCACCAAAAAAAACTATCTGGATGGACTCAGTGGATTAGTAAATATAAATGCAGGCACATACGACACATATAGTGGCGACATGCAGCTCAACTACAGGCTAAATAAGATTAGCTTTGTATTGGGAGCTAGCTATAGTAAAAGGCCTCGACCCGGAGATTTAACGAATAATAGGAAAACATTTACAAATGATACGATTTTCTTTGTTAATTCAAAAGGTACTACCAGCAGGGAATTTGGTGGGTACAACTTCAGAGCGGGCATAGAATATAACCCTACAAAAAATGATTACCTGTCCCTAACAACAAAAATTGGTCACTGGAATATGTTGAACCAATCCACCCTTAGATATGACAACTGGACAATGCCCGAATCATCATACTTTTCGTATAATAGTGCCGACAAAACTGAAATTGGAGGTGATTACATAAGCCTTGATGGTGTTTATCAGCATGATTTTGGTTCCACGGATGATGAGAAACTAAAAACAGGTGGTCCTAGAGGTAATATGTATGATGGCATGGGTACCAAAATATCTCATTCTTTAAAGTTGGAGTTTAATTACAGAGATATGACCTTTGATGAGAATACAACTAATACTTTAAGGGACCTTAATGATACTTTAATTGGCGGTAAAAAAAATGTAGAAACGGGACCTACACAAATGATGTACGTTAAAGCAGATTATACACTTCCCGTTGGCAAGAAAGACAAATTTGAAACTGGATTACAATTTCGTAGCGGTAAAAGTGGTGACAACACTGATTTATATTTATACAACACTGAAACCGGGGGCATTGATCTTGTTCCAGAGTTTAGTAACAACACCGACTATATCAGAAATATTTATGCCATATATTCATTGTACGCAGGCTACTTTGGAAAGTTCGGTTACCAAGCTGGATTAAGGGCTGAATATACGGATAGAAAGGTTACTACAACAGGCCAAGATCCTTTTATTATTGATAGATGGGATATATTTCCTACAGTTCATCTTTCCTACTCTCTTCCCAAGGATCATCAAATTATGGCTAGTTACAGCAGAAGAATCGATAGACCACGAGGGTGGAACCTTGAACCTTTCATAACCTGGCAAGATCAGTATAACGTAAGAAAGGGAAATCCTGAATTAAAACCAGAATATATTGATTCTTATGATGCTGGTTATCTTATGAAATTTGGTGAAAATCTTTTTTCTTTGGAATCCTATTACCGTGTAACTCATAATAAAATGGAGAGAATATCTTCGGTGTACCAAGAAAATGTAATGCTAAATACAATTGATAATGTTGGTGAGGATTACTCCTTGGGATTGGAAGCAATGTTAAATATTGGCATCGCAAAATGGTGGGATATATCACTGAGTGGAAATCTATATGATTATAAAATTGAAGGAGTCCTTTATGATGAACCTTTCAAAAAAACATCTACCAATTGGAATTCTCGTCTAAATAATACATTTCGTTTGTGGGATAAAGCTCAACTACAATTAAGCGGTCGTTACAACAGCGAAACTGTAACCGCTCAAGGAACAAGCTCAGGGTATTATACGTTAGATGGAGCATTTAAACTAAGCTTCCTTAATAAGCAACTTACTGCAAATCTCCAAGCCAGAGACATCTTTGGAACAGCATTACGTAATTATACTCAAGTTGGAAGAGACTTTAACTTAGATTATAAGTTCACCCCAAAGGCACCAATGTTAATAGTATCTATTTCATATAGATTCAATAATTATAAGATTAATAGACGTTCAAATTCTGGTGATGGTAATGGCGGTGGTGATGACTTATAATATTCAGAAATCCTAATTAATCTTCCTAGAAGCTTTCATTGTTGCATAGTTCTTCCAGGTATTCCTTGTTTAATATCCTCAATGACTTGCCTTTGGTAATAATGACTCCTGATTTTTCCAGGATACTGAGCTCCCTTATTACCGTTTCGTATGTGATCCCAGCAATTGCTGAAATTTCTTTGCGGGAAGGTGTATAACTTAATAGTTGGGTATCTTTCTTATCAAACCCAAAGGCTTTTATAATCATAAGTATGGATGCTGCCACCTTTTCTTTGGCCATCATCAAACCCATTAGCTTCATTCTTTTTTCCGAAGTTTTAAACTCATCGGCATAAAACATCAACAAGTTGAAAGATAGTTCAGGGTTTGCCTTTATGGTTTTGTAAAAAATATCAATTGGAATGAATGTTACCTGCGACTTCTCCAAAGCAATAGCAGTAACCGGATAAATCATCTTACCACCAAGTCCTCGATGACCAAGAATCTCCTCTGTTTTTGCTAATCGAACTATTCTCTCGCTGTTAGTCTTGTATGATGAAACTACCTTTATCTTACCGGTGTAAATTTGAAATATTCCCTTTACGGAATCTCCCTCTGAGAAAATAACCGATCCAGGAGTATAATCGTCGGTAACTTTATAATGATTAATCAGAGGCTTCCATTCGGGTGAACAGTATTTATTTATAAAGCAATTAAAATGGGTGCATGTTTCACACTTTCTTTTCATAATGTTTCCTGCCCCCTGTTTAAATATTAATTAATGCTTGTTTTTAATAGTCAAAACTGGCAATATTCCTTAATCTGGATTCGCTTAGTAAAAATATTGTTTTATTATTTAATTCAATAACTCCCTTGCTAATCAAGATATCTATTACCTTGTGTAATGATGGTAGTGATACAATAGCAAAATTAGCCAATTCTTTTAAACCTATCGAAAGGTCCAGCTCACCGGTGTTTTCATCTTTGTAACCAAAGGCATTTACTATGGAAATTATAGCTATAGCGACTTTCTCTTCTATTGACTGAATACCTGTTACTCTTAATTTTTGTTCAGATTGTAGCAATTCATCAGCATAAAACATAATCATATGATAGGCAAAATCCTTGTTAGAATTTATTAGTTTAATAAAGTCGGTATTTGAGATGTATGCTATTTCTGATTCTAAAATTGTTTCTGCGGAAATGGGATAAATCATTTCTTCACTAATGCCTCTGTGACCCAATATTTGGCCATCGCCAGCAACCCTTATAATTTGTACTTTTTCCTTCTTTTTGTGATTGTGGGTTTTCATCAAAACCTTTGCCTTTCCTGAACATATAATGTAGATGCCTTCCACAAGATCGCCTGCAGTAAATATCATTCTCTCGGATGCCAATAGTTTACTGGTCTTGTTATATTGGATATATCCAAGCCAATTTGGTAAACAATAGTTGTTCACAAAACAATTGATATTTTTACAATCTCGACAATCCATTATTAAGGATTTTTTACATCAGCCTTTGGTCCTTGATAGTACCACCAATTAAGTATTAAGCAAACAAAATAGTAAATGGCGAAGCCATAGAGTGCATATTCAGGGGTTCCATTTTTTATTTGCTGACCAAATACCTTGGGTATAATAAAGGCTCCATAAGCAGCAATTGCAGCAGTCCAGCCTAAAACAGGACCCGCCTGCTCCTTATTAAAAATATATGGGATACTTCTAAATGTAGATCCGTTTCCTATTCCAGTGGTTAAAAATAGCACCATGAAACTTCCAAAAAACGGCCACCAATAATTTTCTGGTGTAGCACTATTCCGAGCCTGAATTACGAAATATGCCACTGCTATGGTAGCTAAAATTTGAGCAATAGTGCTAATGGCTGTTACTTTTGCACCGCTATTAATACGATCACTCAGCCATCCACCAACTGGACGTATTAGAGCACCAATTACAGGACCTAGAAATACCCACATTAAAAAATTAGGTGCGTTTGGGTTTATAAACGATGGGTCACTTGCATCGGTGTAAACAAAGATATCTTGACTCAGCTTTGGAAATGCAGCCGAGAAGCCTATGAATGAGCCAAATGTCATTGTATAGATAATTGTCATTATCCAAGTATGCTTATTGCTGAATATTGTGAATTGTTTATTCAGATTACTTTTTATGGCTCCCGGTGTGGCAAACTTCATTAATATCAAAGTTAAAATCACAACCACAGGAAGTACTACCCACATGTTTACTTTAAGTCCAATGAGTAAATAAGCCCCCACAAAAGCAGCAATTAGGCCAAGGGATATCATATATAATGTTTTTCCAACCCCTTGTATTGTATTAGGAAGATTTGGTGTCCCTGTAATTACATTGTTCATTCCAAGGAATGCTGCTATGGTTGCTATTGATAGCAGTGGAACCCATACCCATCCTGCATTTTGAAGACCTGACATGGCATCGCCAACAACTTCTGAACCATTTGCACCAACAGCACCAAATAATGAAAATCCTATTATCCATGGGATGGTTTTTTGCATAACCCCAACTCCCAGGTTACCTATGCCTGCATTAAGTCCGAGGCTAGTGCCTTGCATGCGTTTGGGAAAGAAGAAACTAATATTACTCATGGACGATGAGAAATTACCACCACCAAATCCTGAGAGAGCAGCATAAATGGCAAATGTTATATAAGGAGTATTTACGTCCTGAAGGGCATAGCCAACTCCAACTGCAGGTATCAATAGAAGTAATGTGGTTACAAATATCACATTCCTACCACCACCCAATGCTATCAAAAATGAATTTGGAATCCGTAAAGTTGCTCCTGCAAGTCCTGCTATCGCAGGTAATGTATAATATAGGCTATTAATCTCCTTTAGTGTAGCGGTAATCTGATCAGGAGTCATATCTTGGGTAATCAAACCAAAGTTAAAGCCAAAAGCCTTCAATTTTGTAGCAATAATACTCCACATAATCCATACTGCAAAAGCAAGCAGCAATGCAGGTATGGATATCCATAAATTTCTAGTTGCGATTTTTTTTCCCATGGAATTCCAGAAGCTTTCATCTTCCACATTCCAATCTTTTATATTAGTACTCATGTTAAATGATTTTACTATTGTCAATTAATAACTATAAATGATCTTCAAACGCACCCTTTGGTTCATCTAAAGCAAATGCTGTATATATAAGACTTAAGAAGGCGCCGAATGATAATACATAAAGGAAGGTCTTATCATCTACGAAAGTATACAAGAAAAGATAGGATACTGCCCCAACATTTCCATAGGCACCTGCCATACCAGCAATCCGACCTGTTAAATCCCTCTTAATCGTTGGGATCATTGCGAATGTTGCACCTTCTGCTCCCTGAACAAAAAACGAAGCAAACATTGTAATGGCGATTGATACGCCTAACCATGCCATCGAGTTAAACTGCGGAACAAGTGTTATAATGCCTTCTGCATTTACAGGTCCATATTTTGCAATGGTGGCCATAAGGAAGAAACCTAAAACTATTCCCCCCATATACATCATCATGGTTCTTTTTCTGTTACCCATTTTGTCTGAGATCAACCCCCCAAGTGGACGGGCAACCAAATTGATCAACGCAAATGAACCGGCCACAAGCCCTGCTAATTGCAAGGTCATTATTCTTTCTCCACTTGCATTTAAGAGAGAACTAAAAACATCATAAAAAAACATTGGCAACATAGACACAATGGCTAATTCAGCACCAAAGTTGGCAAAGTAAGTGGAGTTAAGTGCACCGATACTTGCAAAATGATACTTTTCTTTTTCCGGGTATCCGGTTTTTAATTTCGGTAGATTATGTGTAGTTACTTTAACAACATCAGCCAGCCAAATTAGGAATAGTACACTCCAAAGAATATAAACAACCGTCCAGCTGATCATCGCTTGACCATCAACAGTTTGTTTATGTATATTGTAGACAACTAATCCTATGGCCCCAAATAGTGGGAATTGCCAGAAGTAGTATTGTGCCAAATCAATATAGGAGGTTATTGGCATGGGTTCTAACTTGCCTTTCTTTTCCTCTACATTTACTCCTTCCGGATGATCTTCTACAGCAAAAAAGTAGAACACGCCATATAATGCACAGATAATACTTGTAATCGCTAGCGACCATCTCCAGCCATTTTCTCCTCCAATTATGGATATTGCTAAGAATGGTACCATAGCAGCAGCAGCGGCAGAACCAAAGTTTCCCCAACCGGCATAAAACCCTTCTGCTCTACCAATGTATTTTGGTGTGAACCAGTTGGCCGTCATTTTAATTCCAATGACAAAGCCGGCACCGATCATACCAAGGAATAGCCTTGAAACAGTTAATTGTGCCAGGGTATTACCAAAGGAAAACATTAAACCGGGTATCAGCATAATAACCATTAGTCCGGCAAATATTTTTCTTGGGCCGTAACGGTCGATAAGGTTACCAACCACCACCCTTGCAGGAATGGTTAGCGCCACATTGCACAGGATAAGAGATTTTACATTTTGCTTGGTTAGCCAATCAAATTGCTCTAACAGTTCTGTTAAAATTGGTGCAACATTGAACCATACAACGAACGTTAGAAAAAAAGCTATCCATGTAAGATGAAGTGTAGTAATACTTGGGTTCTTAAAATCCGTTAAGGATGGTGCTTTATTCATTATAATATGCTTTTTAATTAATTATTCTTGGATCGTACTCCATTTACAAGCTTTCGTGATGATCTGATTTTTTTCCTATCCCAGTTCCATATAACATACTGGTAGCGTCTGAAAAAATAGGCGAAAGGATAAACCAAAAAATGCATAAACCTTGTGAATGGTATCATTCCTATTAATATAAATGCCGAAATAACGTGAATCTTCACCAGCAATGGCATTGAAGAAACAGCAGTTATATCGGGATTGAAAACAAATAGAGATTTTAGGTATGGTGTTAAAACTGCTGGAAACCATGCTGACCCCCAACGTGCAGTATATGCTACCAGTAAACCTGTTATTATCTGTACCAACAAAATTACATAAACAAAAGCATCCATTTTGGATGTAACAACAAGCAAACGTCTGTTCTTAAGCCTGCGAATAATGAGCATCGTTAATCCAAACAATGCGGCAAGTCCAAACCCAAATGCTGATACTTCCAGTATAATAAGTCTTACAGGTATGCTATTCCAAGCAAGTACACTTCGTGGAAATAAGAACGCAACCAAGTGCCCAAAAAATAAGAATATTATACCCCAGTGAAAAGGACGACTTCCATAGAATAATTCTCTTCCCTCCAAAAATTGAGATGAAAGAGAAGAAACCTTATATCCAAAGTTGGTATATCTGAATATTGATCCCACAAGCATTATTACTAATGCTGCATATGGTAATCCGATGAAGAAAAAGTTGTTGCTCATGATTTGAATCTTTTTGGTTTACAATTTGAATCGCAGAGGGTCATTTTAGGTGACTGAATAAGGAATTCATTTTTACCGTTGAATTTTTCTTCAGCAAATGTATATTCCATCATGTTTTCACCTTTAAAATCATTTTGTAGAACATACAGCAATACTTTAAATATATCTTCATAATGGTTGTCTCCTGCCTCAAATTTGGTTAGCATAAATTTTATGGTAGGCATTGTTATTATAAACCCTAGCTCTTCCTTAAAATCATCATTCTTTGTTTTTGATATGAGAGTTAAAATATTTGGTAAGTGATCTGCCAATTCAGTGCCACAATCAACACCTGCCTCATTGTGTTCATTTTGCAGATTTACTAGCAATTGAGCTCTTTTATAATCCTCCCCAAACATCATATATCCAATATCCAGATAGCATATTGCCTTTACATCAAAGGTTTTTAGATAATACTCCTGTTTTTCCTTGGTATTTAAACTAGCTATTGCATCAACAAATCTCTTCATTTCAGGAAAAACTTCAATGTAGTTTTCTTCAATCATCTTTAGATTTGATAATAGCTTAGTATTGAAGTTTGCGTCAGGATATCTGAATAAACTTCCCAGCAGTTCGTAATGCACTAATGACTTCATAATTTTATTATTTTACTGGTTATAGCCCACGCTTGGGAGGTACCTTAAAACCAAATCCTGTACTTCCTTTATAATCAGATGCACTTTCTAACATTTCTATGGCTTCCTCACGATGTGCAGCTGGTATTACAAATCTTTCATCAAACAATGGTAGTGAAGTGAGCCTAAATATTTCATCAGCTGTTTCTTTATCCAATACAGCATCACGAATGGCATCTTTGGTTTCTTTCTCTGGTAAATCTCCAACGGTTTCACTTCTTCTGTGAAGACGCACGGCCATTAATTTTTTTAGCACTATTTTTATGATTTCTTCATTACCAGCACTAAATAAACTAGCCATATAGCTCATCGGTAGTCTCGACTTTTCAATGGCACCCCAAAAGTGCTCTGTTGTTGTTTCATAAACCCCTTCTTCATTTACAAATGCCATTGTCGGCAACAATGGTGGTACGTAGAATAAATTTGGTAATGTTCTAAACTCAGGATGCAATGGTAAGGCGAGGCCCCACTCTTTTACAAATTTATATACTGGTGATTTCTGAGCTGCTTCGATTGTTGATTCATGAATACCGTTTTTAATTGCCTCGGCAATAACTTCGGGATCATTTGGATCTAAATAGATATCCATTTGGTTTGCTATTAGATTTTCTTCATCACTGGCAGCAGCAGCTTCAATCTTATCAGCATCATAGAGCATTACTCCTATATAACGTATACGTCCCACACATGATTGATGACATGCAGGTGCCTCACCAGCTTCCAATCGGGGGTAGCAGAGTACACATTTCTCCGATTTACCTGTATTCCAGTTATAATAACTCTTCTTATATGGACATGCCGTTACGCACATTCGCCATCCACGACACTTTTCCTGATTGATAAGCACAACTCCATCTTCACCCCTTTTGTAAATTGCTCCAGAAGGACATGATGCAACACATGCAGGATTCAAACAATGATTACACATTCGCGGTAAATAGTGCATGGTCATGCGCTCCAAATGGAACATTGCTTCTTTCTCAGCCGGAGAGATGTTTTTGAAATTAACATCATTTTTTGCATAATCCTCTGATCCCCCCAAATCATCATCCCAGTTTGGGCCAGATTTTGGTGTAATTGTTTCACCTGTAATCAAGGAAACTGGCCTAGCAATTGGCTGATCATCACCTTCTTTAGCTTCAAACAGATTTTCGTATTCATATGTCCAAGGTTCATAATAGTCTTCCAAAACAGGCATATTAGGATTATGGAAAAGCCCCTTGATGCCCTTAATTTTCCCTGCTCCTTTTAATAAAACAGAATTACCTTTTTTCACCCATCCACCTTTGTAAATGTCCTGGTCTTCCCATTTTGAAGGATATCCTGTTCCTGGTTTTGTTTCAACATTATTCCACCACATGTACTCGGCACCTTTTCTGTCCGTCCAAATATTTTTACAAGCTATGGAACAGGTATGGCATCCGATACATTTATCGAGATGGAAAACCATTGCTATTTGCGATCTTATATCCATGATTAATCCTCTTTAAAATTCAACTTTATTCATTTTTTGCACCAGAACATGGGTATCTCTATTCACTCCCACTGGTCCCCAATAATTAAAGTGATAGGTAAACTGTCCATATCCTCCAACCATTAGGTTAGGCTTCAAGTGTACTCTGGTAAAACTGTTATTATTACCAGAACGCTTGCCTCCTCTAATCTGTGACTTAGGGGTTGAATAAGTACGCTCAACCGCATGATAAACAAAACACACACCTTTCGGAATTCTTGAACTCACGCAAGCGCGTGTTGAGTAGACTCCGTTATCGTTAAATACCTCTACCCAATCGTTATCTTTGATTCCTAGTTCAGCAGCATCCTCAACACTTAACCAACATGGTTCCATTCCGCGAGATAATGTTAACATGCGTAGTGTATCACCATAAGTTGAATGTATATGCCACTTACCATGTGGTGTTAGCACATTAAGCATTTTGGCCTTTCCTGTTGCAATTGTTTTTCTAAGCTCACCATATGCTTCTGGCTTGGGTGATGGTTTGTATGTTGGAAGATGTTCTCCAAATTTAATGTACCCTTCATGATCAAGATAAAAATGCTGACGCCCTGTTAGAGTGCGCCAAGGCACCATTCGTTCCACATTATAGGTATAGGCTGAATATGCTCTTCCGTCGTTCATTAATCCCGACCATACTGGTGATTGGTTGTACCGGTGAGGTTTGGCCTGAAGATCTTTATATTTTATAAGAACATCCTTACTTCCCTCAGAAATATCGGTTAGGCTTAATCCTGTCTTTTTTTCAGCACCCTCATATGCCCTTTCGCTAAGTTTGCCATTGGTAAGACTTGAGAGATTTAATATGGCATTGGCCGCTTCTTCGTCTTCATAAATTGACGGATATTTTACACCGTCTACTTCCTGAAGGTGCCCCTTATCTTCAAGCATCTTATCATAAAAATCTCCACACTGATAACTATTACCATGGGCCCCCAAGCCGTTTCTAATATTTGGTCCTAGGCTGATAAATTTATCATATATCTTTGTATAATCACGATCAACAATAACAATATTATGCATTGTTTTTCCTGGTATTGGCTCACATTCACCCTTACTCCAATCTTTTATTTCTGTCTGTGTTACCTCCCCTGCGCTATCATGAGCAATTGGTGTGTTAACCAAATCCCTAATCGGATTAGGAAAATGCTTTTTGGCTAGCTCACTGGTTGCCTTTGCAATTTCACGGAATATCTTCCAGTCACTTTTGGATTCCCAAACAGGGGCTATTGCAGGTGATAATGGATGAATAAATGAATGCATATCTGTGCTATTCAGATCTGTTTTTTCATACCATGATGCAGCCGGTAACACAATGTCAGAATATAATGCTGATGTGTCCATCCTAAAGTTCAGGTTTACAATGAGATCCATCTTACCTTCTGGACTTTCGCTACTAAATTTAATATCCTTTACAAACTGATCAGCTACTTCATCTGCAATTGAGTTATTATGAGTTCCTAAATAATGCTTTAGAAAAAATTCATGCCCTTTAGCACTTCCAGATATGGCATTGCCTCTCCACACATACCAAACCCTTGGGAAGTTAATTTCCTCATCAGGTTCTACTACAGAATGCAAGAGTTCTTTACTCTTTAGTTTATCAACAACATAATCCTTTATTTCTTCATTGCTTTTTGCTCCCGCCTTTTCAGCATCATCTATTATATCAAAGTTGCTCTTATTATACTGAGGATAAAATGGCATCCATCCATTTCTTACGGATTTAACCACCATATCAGCAGAGTGCATACTAGAAAGTTCATTTTTAGGAACGGTGTTATAATCAGCTTGGTTACCATCATAACGCCATTGGTTGGAGTTAATATAATGCCAAATTGGAGCTTGTTGCAAACGAGTTCCGTTCTGCCAATCCTTACCAGACATAATTGATCCCCATGAATCGGAAGGAGCTAGTTTTTCCTGACCAACATAGTGGTTCATTCCCCCTCCATTAACACCAATACAACCAGTTAGCATAAGTGCCATTGTACCTGCTCGATAAATTAGATTATTATGATACCAATGATTAATACCGGCACCTATAATTATGCTACATTTTCCCTGAGTGGTTTCAGCAGTTCTTGCCCATTCACGGGCAAATTGTAATACAGTTTTAGGACCAATTCCCGTAAATATCGCTTGCCAGTTTGGAGTGTATGCTGATTCTTTATCATCGTATGATTCAGGATAATCACCATCCAGTCCTCTACCAACACCATATTGGGCCATTATTAAATCATATACTGTCGTTGCTTTTACCTTTCCATTTACTGTGTCAATATACTTTACGGGCACCCCTCTATTTGCACTCTTTCCTTTTCCATATTCTACAAATTCCACTTGAAGTACTTCATCATTGTCATCTAGAAGTGTTAATACTGGATCGTATGATTTACCTGTTTCAGCATCCTCAAATTTCAGGTTCCAGTTACCATCTTTACCGTCCCATCTGTGTCCAGAACTTCCACCTGGGCATACAAAGTCGCCACTTGTTGAATCAATGTTCAGAAATTTCCATTCGCCCTTATCAATATCCTTGTATTTATCTATGGTATTTGCCCTGATAAGTTTTCCAGGGACAAGTTTACCATCTTCCTCTACAATTTCCACAAGATATGGGCTATCGGTATATTTCTTTGAATAATTAATGAAATATGGTGTCTGCTTTTCATAGTGATACTCCTTTAGAATCACATGTGTAACAGCCATCCAAAATGCACCATCCTGTCCGGCATGAACCGGTACCCATTTATCAGCATATTTTGCCACCATATTGAAGTCGGGAGCAAAAACAACTGTTTTGGTACCGTTATGTCGCGATTCTGCAAAGAAATGCACATCTGGAGTACGAGTCATTCCTAGATTAGCACCCATAACAGCAATAAACTTGGAATTATACCAGTCGGCACTTTCAGCCACGTCTGTTTGTTCACCCCATATCTCTGGAAATGAATTTGGTAAATCACAGTACCAGTCGTAGAAACTTAAATTAACTCCACCCATTAGTTGCAAAAATCTAGATCCAGCTGCATAGCTTATCATGGACATGGCAGGTATGGGTGAAAACCCTGTAATACGATCTGGTCCGTATTTTTTTACCGTATAAATATTTGAAGCAGCAATTATTTCCTTTGCCTCATCCCAGGAAGCTCTTCTAAAGCCTCCCTTACCCCTTGCCTTTTGATATCTTCTTCTTGTTTCTGGATTCTTTTGAATGTTTTCCCATGCCATCAATGAGTCACCAGTTTTTGCCTTTTCTTCATTGAAGACATCAATCAAAGCTCCTCTTATCATGGGATACTTTACCCTTATGGGGCTATATAAATACCATGAAAAGGAAATTCCACGCTGACAACCTCGTGGTTCATATGGAGGCAAAGATTTTTCCAAAAGTGGATAATCCATAGCTTGGGTTTCCCAAACAACTATTCCGTCTTTAACATGAATATTCCAACTACAGCCACCCGTACAATTTACACCGTGCGTACTCCTGACAACTTTATCATGTTGCCACCTGTTTCTGTAAAACTCTTCCCATTTTCTGGTACTAGGTGAGATAAGGTCTTTTATCCAACTCATTTTTTATGGTTCTTAATTTAATACTGGTGATTGTCGCTCTAAAATTTCTTTGTTAACAGTCTTTTTCTTGCGTTCGTAATACAATGCATAGATGGTAAACAACAAGCCCATGGCTAGCATAAAGCTCAACGCAAAGAAAGGCACTCCAAAATCTGAGCTATAGTGATAATAATGCTCTTGGTTAACATTTTGTAAATATGCAGTTAGGTTTAAAACTTCTTCATCGGTAAGGGGTTGATCAGAATAGGTTGCTGACATAGCAGGAAATGGTGGAGAGCTAATAATTGCTGACAACCCTGCACTACCCATTATTTTATATGAATCTGTAAGATCTTTGGCAAGCGTTCCATTGCTAAAAATTCTATCGTCTCTTACGTTATGGCATGAAATACATGAAGCTCCTCCATTGGCAAATTTCTTTTTACCGGAAAAAAGCAACATGCCCTCACTTATATTTTCCTCGGAGGTTTCATCCAAAATATCAGTTATGGCTGTCTCCTCAATAACAACATTAAAACCAGAATTATTTATGAAATCTAGCACCTTAATAACCTGATCATTTGATAGTGGCTGATCTGGCATAAGAAGACCATTATAATCATCAAATACTTGCTTGGCAAGATCATCGCCACTATTGATGATTGATTGGGAAGACTGGATAAATGAAATTAGCCATTCCTCGGGTCTGTTTTCAGATATCCCAATCAAATCAGGACCTACCAGCCTGCCTTTTCCAACTGTGTGACATGCAGAACAATAATTGGTAAAAAGGGTTTTACCTTCATTTGCTGATGCAGTGTATATTACTAAAATGCCAGCTAAAAAAAGTGTAAATTTTCGTACAAAATACCTCATGTGGTTTTTAAATAAATTTTGAGGCAAAAGTAATTCAATTAATCCTTAGAAATTACATGTTTTATGATATAAATCATTATTTATAGTCATTCTAAATTATTTTTCAAAACGTTTATCTCTCTCTTTCAATACCTTTAGGTAAATTAGCCCTAAGAATTACTGTTTTTAATATGATTTCTATCATATTTTGCTCGTTGCATCATATGAACCAAATAATCTTTTGATAGTATGAATATTGGGAGGCGGTATTTTTTACAACTGCTTATTCTAAAGCATATGATAAATTCTTACCAGAACATAAATAATCCAGAGTAAATAAATACTCAACACATAGTCAAATGTTAATTACTTGCTTGGATTAAAGCTTAAGAAAAATTAAATATGATAAATTGGTTATTTCCCCTTTTTGATGTTACCAATTCCGTTTGAACTAAAATTTTTATTTGGAGGATCTCCTTTGTATCTAATGGATCCAACTCCATTAATTGTAGCCGTTAAAGCTTGTGAGGCATAAACCTTGGCCCCACCTACTCCTGATACTGTAGCCTCAACATCTAAAGCTTCAAATTCATACCCATTAAAGCTACCAATTCCTTCAACGGTAACAACTAGTGATTTTGCTGATCCAATAATATTTAAACCTCCGGTTCCAAATACATGCCCTTTAAAACTATCACATTCTAACTTGAGATTCATATTTCCTGTTCCGCTCAGAGTTGCGATAAATGTATTGGATTTTAATTCTTCTTCCATTTTCACAGAACCAACCCCCGATAAGGAAACAGCATTTAAACTTGATACATATACCTTTATGGTAACTGATCTAAAAAGCTTAGTAATATTCTTTGACTTTTCTGTTGTGCTGACAACTAACTGTTGTCCTTCATGATAAATATCAATGTAATCGAAAACCTCTGCTGACTTTGATTCTATCACAACTCTTTCCATATTTGAAGGAATAATAAACCATTGTGCTGAGCCCTCAAACTTAACTTCAGTAAAATTGTTTACGTTTATTTCTTTCATTTCCTGGGAAAATGACAGAACTGAAATTGATAAAAATAAAATCGATAAAAACGTATACTGTATTTTCATGTTTCAATGTTTTTAGAATTAGGTTTTGATAGTGGACATTCTTGAATCCGTAAAATTATCATTTAAATTTATATCACCTATGTGAACGGCGTTTTTTATCAAATTGTATTTTTAGTTATCTTACAATTATTCATGTTCAAAATAGTGACTGATTAAATTAAATAAATGGGCAGTTCAATTTTTTTTAGATTTGGATAATATTGTAACGGTTATATACCAGCTTACTTAAATAATGACTACCAAGTTGTTATGGTATTTAATCAAAAAAGTTTAAGGTTTATGGCATTTACATCTCTCGACTACATAGCATTTGGTTTATACGGCTTAATATTACTTAGTGTTGACTTATGGGTTTCACGAGGGAAAAAAGATGTTCAAAATTTGGCTAGCCAATGACGAATGGGTAGATACTAACTTTTTAAAAAAAGGGTTATTAGCATGTGACCATGCTCATAATTAATAATTGTAATCATTGTTAAAAACATAATAGCATTCATAGACTTAAATTATATATACTACTAATTCCTATTATTTTATTTGGGGTGCTTCCAACTAATTCCTTTGGTCAGTTAACCAAAATTATGGGAACTGTGGCAGATTCGGCAACGGGTGAGCCTCTTCCCTTTGTAAACATTATATTTAAAGGATCATCGGTGGGTATTACCACAAACTTTGATGGAGAGTATTCCATTGAAACAAACAATGCCAGTGATACCTTGTTGGCTTCGTTCATTGGATATGAAAGAATGTCAGCAAAGGTTTTAAAGGGTAAATTCCAGATTATCGACTTCAAAATGAAAGCTCAATTTATCCAGCTTGAAGATGTTATTATAAGACCAGGAGTAAATCCAGCTGAAATAATATTTGATAGTATAATTGCCAATAAACCCAACAATGATCCCGATAACCTTGAATCATATGAGTATGAGGCGTATACTAAAATTGAACTTGACGCGAATAATATTACAGAAAAATTTCAAAGCAGGAAAATTTATAAACCATTCGAGTTTATTTTTCAATACGTTGACACATCAACGGTAAATGGAAAAACTTATCTGCCCATATTTCTTAGTGAAACGATTTCAAATGTATATACTCGTAAAAATCCAAAGGGATATTTGGAAAAAATTAAAGCCTCAAAAATTAGTGGTTTTAATAATAAAAGTGCCATGCAATTACTAGGTGACGAATATCTTAACACAAATATTTATGATAACTATATAGATGTTTTTCAGTTGCATTTTGTAAGCCCAATAGCAAATGGCGGATTGTCTTCTTATAAATATTATCTGGTTGATAGCGCAAGCTTTGACGGAAAGTGGTGCTATAAGTTAATGTTTAAGCCAAGGCATAAACAAACTCTTACATTCACTGGAAATATGTGGGTACATGATACAACATTTGCAATAAGGGAAATTGAAATGCACATTGCAAATGATGCTAATATGAATTTTGTAAATGATTTGGTGATAAATAAATCGTTTGAAATTATTAACGGGAACCGCTGGGTATTGACTAGAGATTATACAATTGCCGATTTTAATATTACTGAAAACAACAAGAGAACTGTAGGTTTTTTTGGAAAGAAAACAACAACCTGCAGAAACTACATAATAAATCAGCCCAAGGCCCCTAGTTTTTATAATAGCCCTGTTAATGTTCTTGTAAGTGATAGTGCAGATTTACACAACGATAAATATTGGTTGGAAAACAGACATGAAAACCTTACCAAAGATGAAAGTACAATATACTATATGATAGATACCCTTACTACCATTCCACAGTTTAAAACATACATGGATATTTTGGAAATGGTAATAACTGGTTATTATGTAAAGGGCATGTTTGAAATTGGCCCATATGCATCCATGCTAAGTTTCAATGCTGTGGAAGGGGCGAGATTCAGATTTGGAGGTAGAACTAGTAATGCATTTAGCACTAAGATATTACTTGGAGGATATGTTGCATATGGCACTCTGGATGCTAAATTTAAATATGGAGCTAACGCTCTTTACATGTTCAATAAAAATCCTCGACGGGCTCTTAGGACTTCTTTTAGATATGACCTCGAACAGTTGGGAGCCAGCCAAAATGCATTCAGGGAAGATTTCTTTCTGGCATTTTTATTTCGAAGGTTACCAGCAGATAAGTTGAGCTTTGTGGAGGAGATAAAACTTGAATATGAGCATGAATATATAACGGGCATAAGCAACACATTCTATTTCATGAACAGAAACCTTTACCCGGTGGGAGAAACAAAATTTGAATTTTATTATCAAGATGAATCCACTCAGAAGATTGCAAAAGAGGATGCTATTACCTCTGCTGAAGTTGGTTTGAATTTTAGATTTGCATTCAAAGAAAGGGTTTCGATGGGAGAGTTTGAGCGCGTGAGTTTGGGAGCCAAATATCCAATAGTCAATATCAAATATGGCTATGGAATTCCTAATTTCTTCAACAGTGATTATGAGTATCATAAGTTACAACTAGGTGTAAAATACTGGTTCAATGTTTTTGATTTGGGATGGTCTAAATTTAGAATGGAAGCCGGGCGTATCTGGGGTACATTACCCTATCCATTATTAAAAATACATGCAGGGAATGAAACTTACTTTTTTGATGAAACCGCATTCAATATGATGAATTATTATGAGTTCGTAAGTGATAAGTACCTAAAGGTTTTTTATACTCATCATTTTAATGGGTTACTGTTTAATAGAGTGCCATTATTCAGAAAATTAAAATGGCGTGAGGTGGCCTTTGTTAGTGGGCTCGTTGGTAACACAGATCAAAGAAATAAGGATTATTCAGTATTTCCAGCTGGAATGCACACTCTTTACAAACCATACTTTGAAGCAGGAGCTGGTATTGAAAACATATTTAAAATCATTAGAGTGGATGCCGTATGGAGGCTTTCATACCTAGACCATCCTCAAACTTCGCCTTTTGGAATAAGATTTAGTCTGCAATTCAATTTTTGAAACTACCATTTAGTAGGATAAATTACTAATTATATTTTTTGTTTGACAACCTCTTATTCATCATTGGTATACTAATAAAAGCAAACAAAAATGTTATTGAAAGTGGTCCAAAAATAGTCCACCAAATTGAGAGATCTACAACCACACTCATAAAATAAATACCCCACCAAAAAAGGACCTCTCCCGCATAATTTGGATATTTTATTATCCCCCAAACACCATCCTGAAGTCTTTCGTTTTTACTTCTTCTCGATTTCACATGATGCCGTAAAGTTTCGTCAGCAGTTTTTTCCAAAAATATTGCTGCCATTGTGAAGAATATAAAGCTTACAGTAAACCAAGATGTGGGAGCAGGTGATGGTGAATTAAAGGCATAATAAACAGGTACTAACCCAGCAAAAACTATGGCTGTGGGGAGAAGATGAATGCCAATAAAACTTGCCGGCCAATACAACTTACCTGTCTTCTTACGAATTAGCTCATATCGCCAATCCTCATCAACAAATCCATTCCATCTTAATATCCAGTTCCACGTTAATCTCACACCCCATATTGTAATAACAACCCACATTATTTTATAATAAAATTCAAACTGCTGTGAGTTAAATAACCAGTATATAACAATAAAAATAGGAGCAGCACTCCAGTATGGATCATAAACGCTCGAGTTGTTATATTTTACACTAAAGGCAAATATTATTATGGTTGCAACAACATCGGCAAGTGCCGTTTTCCATAGTACATCAGGAATTGGAATATATTTTAAGGTAAGTATTGCAGCAAAAAGTGCTATCAAATAAATAACAAGTATATGTAGCAAATCTTTTACTTTCTGTTTCATAAATTGATTAAAAAATTACTCATTAAACTACAAAGGTGTAAATTAATATGTAATGATAAAAGAAAAAAAGAGAAAATTATATCCTATAATTTTACAGAACCTTAGCCAAATAATATATTACTTACTGTTTTCTAGTCTTTTTCTTAGACTGCGATATCCGTTTGTAGTTCCGTTAAATATTTTTGTTTTTCTTAGGTCCTTCTGAACCTCATCTGGTAGTTCAATAAAGCCATTACATTCCTCACTGCAACAGCCATTATTAGTTTTTGCACATGATTCACACTGTATGAATAATAAATGACATGCATCATTGGCACAATTTACATGAGTACTTGAAGGTTCTCCACATTGATGGCAATTACTTATAATTTGATCATCTATACTCTCACTCATGCGATTATCGAATACAAAGTTACTCCCAACAAATCTTGATTTTAGATTCGCTTCATTTATTTGTCGTGCATATTCAATTATGCCACCATGAAGTTGATTCACATCCTTAAATCCCATATGTTTCATATAAGCACTGGCTTTCTCACATCTTATACCACCCGTACAATACAATAAAACTTTTTTGTCCTTTTGGTTTTTAAATTCATCTGTTACCATTTGGATTTCATCTCTGAAAGTATCGGCATCCGGGCATACTGCATTTTCAAAATGACCAATCTCACTTTCATAACTATTTCTCATGTCAATAATTAAGGTCTCTTCATCTGCTGCTAGATCATGAAACTCAATGGCAGATAGGTGTTTTCCCACATTGGTAACATCATAGGCATCATCTTCCAATCCATCAGCTAGAATTCTATCTCTTAACCGTACTATTAGTTTATAAAAGGATTTGCCATCATCTTCAACAGCATACTTTATTGGCATATCCTTTAGGTAACCTGTGGTATCCAGAAAATTTAAAAATTCATCAAGATTGTGTGTTGGCAAGCTCATTTGAGCATTTATACCTTCTCGAGCAACATAAATACGCCCCAAACATTCGAGCTCTGCAAATCTCACATAAAGCTCATCACGAAATTCACTTACATTTTCAATTATTACATATCTATAGAATGATATGGTGGTTCTTTCGAATGTTTCCTCCGCAAGTTTTTGTTTCAACTCATCCTTGCTCAGGCGATTATGAAGTATTGTCATTCTTTTGATTTTGAAGGCAAAAGTAAATATTTAGATTGATTCAAGATATTCGTTCTCAAATATTATTAGCTCTTGAGTAAATTAAACGTGTTATATGCTTTTTAAAAACCTTTAAACTTCATACTATTTAATATATTCGCTTCCTTAAATTCATATTGACCCCCAATGAAGCAAATATCCCAAGCTATACTGTTATTACTAATAATATTTTCATGTCTTAGCTCTGAATCACAAGAGAGAGTAGATTACAAGTACCAAATCAATAAGGGAACAGAAGTACTAGCAATAACAAATAGAGAGTATAATATAAACAACGGAAAATATATCTTTCAAAATTTAGTAGATACCATATCTCCGTTATCTTTTTTTCATACAAAACACATTGCTGACAATAATATTAGACTAGAAAAATTAACTTTTAAAAAGTTGGAAAAGTTCATCTCCTCAAAGGAAGGAAACTGGTTACTTTTTGTTCATGGTGATTTCAAAACATTTGAATTATCAGTATTAAGAGCAATGGATATAAGTGAAACCTATGGTATAAACGTTATGGTATTTTGTTGGCCTTCCAAGGATCCTAAGCTCAGCGGAACAAAGAATTTTAAAAATTCAAAGTCCAATGTTTACAAATCTAAAAATGATTTTTTAGAGTTGCTTGATCTTTTAAATAAATTAAATGGAGACAATGTGTTGATGAGCGATTCAATATCAGCATTTTTCCATAGTTTGGGAAATCTATATTTACAAAGTTATGCTGAGGGTAGTAATGCCAGAGAAAAAATATTCTCAAATCTGATTATAAATTCCGCTGCCGTTGAGGAGGAAGACCATAATATATGGGTAGATAAACTGAATTTACAAAAACGGTTGTATATACTCTTCAATGAAAAGGATTTCACATTAAATGGTTTGAGAATATTTACTCCGGCTGGCAAGCAACTTGGTGAAAGAATAAGAGATACTCTTTCAACAAAAGCAATATATTTAGATTTCAGTGAGAGTATCGGTAATGAATTCCCTACATGGAATTCACATTCTTACTACATTGGTGATATTCCCTCACAAAATAAAATCGTAATGGAAATATATTGGCAACTTTATAATAGTAAATTTATAGATTTAGGTAATGGTCTATTATTTGAAGCAACCGAAAGCCCTAATAGGTATGTTGTAAAATAGTAAAGAGTTTATTAGCTTTAATATAAAACAAGTTGTTTAAAAATTTCATAGCTTTGAAATAATTGATATTATTTCATGATAATAGATATAAAAGAGGTAAGAGGAAAAAGAGACTTGAGGGCATTTATACATTTGCCAGCTAAAATCCATGTTAACCATCACAATTGGATCCCTCCCATATATATTGATGAATGGAACTTTTTTAATCCAAAAAAAAACACAGCATTCCTACATTGCAATACAATTTTGTTTTTAGCTTACAACGACAATAAAGTTGTGGGCAGAGTAATGGGTATCATCAATAATAAATACAATAACAAGCATGGTGAAAATTCGGTCCGATTTTGTTTTCTAGAAACATTCAAAAATGAGGAAATAGTAACTGAATTAATCCATGCGGTTGAAAATTGGGCTAAAGGCTATGGAGTAAATGAAATTATTGGCCCGCTGGGTTTTTCAGATAAAGACCCTCAAGGAATGTTAATAGAAGGCTTTGATGAGCCAATGGTAATATCAACAAATTGCAATTACCCTTATATGGTTGAGTTTATTGAGGATATGGGATTCAATAAGAGGCTTGATTTAGTTGTTTATAAGATTGATGTCCCAAAAAATATACCAACATTCTATGAACGGATTCATGAGAGAACAATTAGAAATAATCCCAACTTAAAGATTGTACCCCTCAAAAGAAAAAAAGATATTAAACAATATATTGTTCCTGTTCTGTCATTAATGAATGATACCTTTGGAGAAATATATGCCTTTACTCCATTATCGACAGAGGAAATGAAAGAGTTTGCTTCTAGGTATTTAATGATATTAGATCCTAGATTCATAAAAATAGTTCAGAACGAAAAGGATGAAGTTGTTGCATTTGTGCTTGCAATACCAGATATATCTGAAGGAATTCAAAAAAGTAAGGGATATGTGTTTCCTTTTGGGTTTTATCACATATTACGTTCACAGAAAAAGACTAAGAGATTAAGCCTCCTTTTGGGAGCTGTAAGAAAAGATCACAGAAGATCTGGAATTGACACTATGCTAGGCATTAGTTTGTTAAAAGAAACAACAAAAGCCGGATTAAATGTTATTGATAGCCACCTTGAAATGGAAAAAAACACTCAGGTCCGAGCAGAAATGGAAAAAATAGGAGGAGAAGTATATAAGAGATATAGAATATATCAAAAGACAATTTCAATTTAAGAAGAACCCTTTCCCAACCTTTTTGATTATTTAGAGTCATAATACTATAATTATCGATAACTGGAATAACCATAGGATTATATCGGGATGTATTGATTCTGATCCCAAAGCACGCAGAGTTTTATATGATAAATACTCGGCTCAGATGTATAGTATTTGTATGAGATATTCGTCATGTAAAGAAGATGCAGATGATATATTTCAAGAGGCTTTTTATCTGATTTATAAAAGAATAGATCAATTAAAAAAACCAGAAGCCCTTAGTGGATGGATAAAAAAGATCTTTATCAATACTGCTTTGAATAATTTAAAATCAAAAAATGAATCTAGTACCTCGGATAACCTTGATAATATAATTAATTATGATAATGATATCAATATAAATACTGCGATGAGTAATTTGGGCATCGAAGAATTAACCACTTTGATTCAAAATTTGCCATCGGGCTGCAGAAAGGTATTTAATATGTATGTTATTGATGGATATTCTCATGGAGAGATAGCTAATAAACTTGGGATATCCACAGGAACTTCCAAATCACAATTACACGATGGAAGAGCAATATTAAAAAGGAATATTAAAAATAAGTTTTAACATGAAATTTTCTGATTAATTGGGTTATAATAAGGAAAATATGAATTTCGATAAGCACTTCAAAGAGACTTTTGAGAATCATGAAGTGAATGCTCCAAAGGAACTTTGGGATGCTGTTGATTCACATTTTCCAGATGATGCAAGTATTTTCTTTGATAAACAATTTGCAGATAGGTATTCAGGACTTAAAACACCTCCTCCCTATAAATTATGGTTAAAAATAAACTCACAATATTTTACTTCAAGAACAAGTTCAATCATAAAGAATATTTCGTGGGTTAAGTTGGCTGGCATTGCAGCTGCCGCCTCAATAATTATTTCAGTAATAGTATATATTTCAAGCGATAACAGAGGTTTAGTAGATATCCCCATCGAGAATATACAAATGTCAAAATCAGAAAATCCCAAGAAATCAAATATTATTGATAATGATTCTGAAACGTTATCACCCAAAAGTAACAATAGAACTACCCTTTTGGAAGAATTAAATAATGCAACCAATATTACTGATTCTTCACCCAAAGCGAATGAATCATTAGATGCGAAAAGAAACTCATATTATGATTCAGAAAAGTCTAGTGGCTATCAAATAAAGGGATCAACAATTAAAAAATCAGAGCAGAAATTAGATATTGATAGTAAGCCCATAAAACAGCTTCTCTATACTAAGATAAATTATACTAATGCTCATGAAATAAGTAAAAATAGGAAACAACGATACTATGCTGAAACTGAATTGGTAGAGTCTTCTGATATTACAAGCAGTGCTAATAGGACAAGAAAAAAAGAGAGAAAGAAGAAAAATCATTTTAATTATGGATCGGATGACCAAATGAAAAAATCTAATGGAAGTATAAATTCAGATAAATTAAGTTTATATGCCACAATATACCCTTCCTATACATACAGGTTTCTATCCAATAGTAAAAACAACAAAGCAGAGCAGTTCTATAACAATTACCAAAAAGGATCGTGGTCTTTGGGAGGAGGAATTTATTTTGGATATCAAATAAAAAAGAGTTGGACCCTGAAAATTGGAGTAGATTATAGTAAAGCTGTTTATACTACAACATACAAAGAATCAGAAAAAAGAGACGACTATGACGTAATATTTTTAAATGGTTATGAAAAATCAATAACGGTGTTGAGTCCATTTGGAAAAGCAACAGCAACTAATTTAAATGACTTTCCCTTTGGTCCAAGACCAAATTTTGAGAACAAGAATGATTATTATCCCATTAATTTAATGGAAAGTGAGAACCTAGAGTTTCTAAATTTTCCAATTACAATTGAATATACCTTTGGTGAAAAAAAGTTGAAAGGTATTGCACATGGCGGAATGTATGTTTCAACTAATATTTCAGCATCTTCAATTATTAATATAACCTCAACCAAAAATAAAGATGTTCCAGTGATAATAAATAACTTTCACAATATTAATAAAGTAGGTATAGGAGTATTATTGGGAGTTGGAATGAGTTATAATTTAAGTAAGTCAATTAATATTAACTTTACTCCATTATTCAGATATGCAATTTCAAATCTTGTAAAAACAAATAGTGTTAAATTTAACCCATTTCAATTTGATTTGAGTTTGGGAGTTAAATTTAACTTTTAATATTATTTTTGACCCAACCTTTTAAAGGTTTTATGGTCTTTTAAGTATACGAATCAAAAAAATAACTAACCCCATAAGAAAATGAAAACAAAACTGATAATTTCAATTTTTGCTGCTTTGGTATTGTTTACAGCATGTAACAAGGATAGTAGTAAAGACAAAACTGATGATTTGCTTATCGAAGCTATCATAAACGCAAATAATAAGGAATCCATTGATTTTGATAATTTACCAATGTCTTCCAAAGATATTTTGAATACCGAATATGCAAATGACTTTGTTTTATTGTCAATGTATGCTCCTGAATTAGGTTACGAAGTAAATACAGTAAGAGATAAGGGTAGTGATTTGGGTAAGAGATCTGATGCTTATTTTAACCTAAGTGGAAGGAAGCTAATAAGCAGTAAAGGAAAAGGCGACAAAGGTGACAAAGGCGATAAAGGCGACAAAGGGAAAGAGTGTTTCGCATTAATGCTACCTGTGACTTTTTCAATGCCCGATGGTTCTGAAATTACAATTGAAGAAAAAGAGGATTGGAAGATGCTAAGAAGCTGGTATCAAAACAACCCTGGTTATGATGAAAAACCTATGTTGCAGTTCCCTGTGACAATCAAATGGTATGATGGAGAAATGCAAGATGTGGATAGCAGAGAAGAAATGAAAGAAGCAAAAGAAGGTTGTAATAAAGGTGGTAAGAAAGATAGGTGTTTTAGATTAGTATTGCCTGTAACTTATACAATGCCCGATGGGTCTGAAATTACAATTGAAGAAAAAGAAGATCGTAAAATGCTAAGAAGTTGGTATCAAACCAACCCTGGTTATGATGAAAAACCTATGTTGCAGTTCCCTGTGACAATCAAATGGTATGATGGAGAAATGCAAGACGTGGATAGCAGAGAAGAAATGAAAGAGGCAAAAGAAACATGTGAAGAAGGTGGTAATGACTAGCTTAGGTTAAGCATAAGAAATTAAAGGCGATCTATTTGATCGCCTTTTTTGTTTGCACCATCTAATATCGATATGGTTTGAAAATAAAGATGTAAATTATATCAACCGATATGATTTATTTTGAATTATTAAATTTGTTGAAAAAAATCATGGGAAAAACAGGATTAGAGACTACATCCGCATTGAGTTTAGATCGCCTTCAAGCATTAACCGATGGCATATTTGCAATTGCAATGACCATACTTGTTCTAGCAATAGATGTCCCTGAAAGCTCTCCCAGTATGACAGGTGAAACTCTTCATAAAGCTATCCTTTCACAAAGTAACCAGCTGATATCTTATTTTACAAGTTTTTTATTGCTCGCATTGTTTTGGATTATAAACCATAAACAAACTACATTTCTATTGAAAACAAATGGCACGCACACTTGGATTAACATATTTATTATGATATTTATTTGTTTGGTGCCATATACAACAAGCCTCAAGGGTAGCTTCATTGATGATTGGATGAGCAATTTGTACTGGAATCTTAACATGTTTTTCATTGCATTGCTATACACCATAAATTCAATCTACATTTCAAAACAAAAATTATTTGATGAAAGCAGAGTTACTCGACAACGTTTGAAATCTGGCAGGTTTGCAAATATTTCCTTTTTAGTCATAGTAATTATTGCATCCGTTGCATCAATATATATTCCCGAAAACTCAGCTTATATTTACTTCCTAATACCCTTACTGAAGTTTTTTGAAGCTAAATTTTCAAAGAAAAAAGGGGCTACTGTGGTAACTTAGAAAATGTGGTAACTGCTTAGATAGTGCTAATCCTTAATAAATATTCCTATTTCTTCTTTTTCTTTACTGGAAAAGATTGAAATAGTCTACTTACATCTCTTTTAATATTTGCCTCGCTTACACCACCTTGAGCGATTCGACCCTGGGCCAATCCTTGCCATACTATTTGTTTTTTAGTATGATCTAATAAGTCAACAATAACTGACCCTACATTATAATCATGTTTTACAGTTGTGTATGGATACAGAGTTGGCATGCCATATCCAACTGCCCCAACTGTTGTGCCTCCTGTGCCCACACCAACACCAACGGCTACACCTCCATAACCACTATAACCTGCATAATGATCAACATATGCAGAATAGCTTGTTTCCTGATTTACCAGAACATATATGGAAATTTGAAGGTCGGCATTATTTTGCTTGTATACATATCCGCGTTTTTCCATTTCATCCTTTATGGACATTAGGATATATTTCTTTGTTTCAGGCCTAATCTCCTTATCATTTTCCTTATTCCAGTTAAGAAGCCCAAAGGTTTTATATTTTTCAAAATCAATGCTTTTATTGTACTTTCCAGAGAACTTCCATGGGTTACATGATGAGATTACAAATGCAAGTATTATTAGAATGGAAATAGTTTTTTTCATTTTAAATATTTTTTTGTGAAAATACACTTTATTGAATTAGAATAATTACCTGATAAAAATATTTACTTTGATAATTATTCCTCTTCGATTTTCTCACCGAGATAATGAAGTATAACTCTATTGGTAATACCTCTTTTAGTAATTGGGCTACTTGCCACAATAATAACTGGATCACCTTTTTCAGCCCAATCATTTTTTAATAACATTCTATCAACAGCGGCAATAAATTTACTACCAGACTTTGGTTGACCCATGTAAATGGGTAATATGCTATAAAGTATGGACATCTGTTGAAGTCTTTTTTTGTTTTCACCACAAGCAATAATAGGAATATGTAACTTCTGTTGGGATAAGAAAACTGAACTTCCACCCGAGTGTGACCATGTAATTATAAATTTTGCTTTCATATCCTTAGCCATAAGAGCAACGCCTCTGGCCATTGCAGCCTTTCTTCTTAAAAGACCTTCATAGGGAATAAAGCGGCCACGGCTACCAAATTGATCAATCTGATAATTATGTGTTTTATTTGCAACCCTAGCCATCATTTTAACAGCATGCACTGGATATTTACCCACAGCTGTTTCTCCACTTAGCATAACAGCATCAGCACCATCCATAATTGCATTTGCAACATCAGATACCTCAGCTCTTGTGGGAACAGGATTGTCAATCATACTCTGAAGCATTTGTGTAGCAACTATGACCGGTTTCATATGCAGCTTGCACATATGTATTATCTTCTTTTGTAAAATTGCAACTTCTGCCAAATCCATTTCAACACCTAGGTCACCACGTGCAACCATTATACCATCACTCTCTTCCAAGATTTCTTCCAAATTATCAATGGCCTGAGGTTTTTCAATTTTGCTAATAATTGGGATGTAATGATCCTCGAAACTAGTTGAGAAGCCCAAATCTCCTGCAGTTATATCTAAACCTGCAGGCCGGGCATTGCGATCCCTCATTGTTTTCTTTAAAAGTCTAACATCCTCTCCCGTTCTAACAAAACTAAGGGCTAGATAATCTAGTGATTTTTTAATTGCATAATCAATACACTCAAAATCCTTTTCTGTTATGGAGGGTAATGACAATTGGCTGTCTGGCAAATTAATTCCCTTTGCTGTTGTTAACAAATTACCTTCAACAACTTCGCAAAGTAAAAATGATTCATTCTTCTCTCCTCCTTTTTTAATACATTTTAATTCAATATTACCATCATCTAGTAATATTTTTTCTCCTTTTTTTACTTCATCAATAAATGGTGAGTAGGTTGTGGAAAATGATTTCTCATATCCGGAGGAGCCGCCAATTACATTCTTTTTTATGAATTTGATTTGCTCTCCATTTTCAAGCATCACTCCCTTTGATATTACCTCACCAGTTCTAATTTTTGGTCCTGATAAATCTCCAAGAATGCCAACAAAATTGCCACTATGCTTTTCAGCAGTTCTTATGTTATCAATGAGTTTATCATATTCCGCGAAAGCTCCGTGTGAGAAGTTGATTCTGAATACTCTAACTCCAGCATCTATAAGCTCAGTAATTTTTTCAGATGATCCTGTTGCCGGTCCAAGTGTGGCAATAATTTTTGTCATTAAAAATTCTATCTTATCCATCAAAAAACGTTATTTTTATGTAAAAATAAGCAACCAAAAAAGATTCAAAGAAGCCATATAAATAAAGATGCTAACAAAAATAATTTAAATTCATTGTTTCATCAGCATAATAATCAAAAGCAGTTTAATGAATATTGTAAATCATTATGAAATACAATAAATTACCTCAAAACAAATAAGATAAGTATGATTAAGGATTCTTCATTTTCAATGTCAAAAGCAGATCAATCCATAGAAATGGGTAACCAAGGTGTTGTTTCAAACCATCCGATGATGGGTTGTATGCAAGGATTACACTGTAAAGAACAGCCCGTATTTGTTGGTGATTCTCGACGCCATGCTGTAGCCATGGCATTAAAATAAATATAAACGTCACGCAAAACAGGAAATAATTCATTATTGAAAAGGATAGAGTTCCTAATCCCCTATTCTTTTACAATTTTTACTATTGCTTTTTTATTTCCTGTTGTTATAATCTCCACAAAATAAAATCCGGGTTCTCCAATAATTTTTAAATTTATTTCATTCGAATCATAAAACTCATCAGCACTTTGTGTAATGCCATTTGCGTTTAGTATTATCGTACGAATTAATTCATATTTTGACCCAAGGTCTATAATAACATTTCCGGTGGTAGGGTTAGGATAAACCTTCAAGCTGCTTCCAAAATTGTTTTCCAATTCAAAAACACCAGTTATTTGATGGCAAGAAGAAGTATCAATACAGCCTTTTTCATTTATAATTACTGCATATATGCCATTAACAACAGCGGTATAGCTTTGATTTGTATCTCCTGGCATTACTTGCATGGATTCACAATCTATCCATTGATAAATGGCACCTTCTTCATTTGCTGTTAAAGTAGGGGAATTCACGGTAACGGTAGTGTCAACTTCTACAATTTCCAAATATATTGTCATGATACTATCACAGCCTGTGGTATTAGGTATGGTATCCATATAAATACCAGATTCTGTATAAGTATGATTTCCCGAGGGAACCGTGTAAGAGCTGTCACAAGTTATAATCTCTAATTCTGAGTAGCTAGTGTAATTAATAGTGAGGTCAAGTGAGATTATGGAATCACAATTTGCTGCATTAGTTAATACATACAATGCAATGTTGTTACTTTCTGTATATGTAATTCCATCAATCCATGTTAGTGAATCACACGCAACAATAGTGTCAGTGGATGTTGATATTGGAATAATGCTGAGGGTTGTAATAAATACACTATCTATGGAGGGGTTAATGGCTATAGTATCATAATATATACCAGCAGTATTTTGCCATGCTCCCCCTAGAAAAATTTGCTGATTTGAGCAAATACTGGTATCAACATATTCTACAAAATACATCTTATTAATTGCCGTTGAATCATCAGATTGTATGCAAAATTGATGTGTGTTTGTAATGTTACAGGAGTTATTATAATTATATGTTCCACCGTTATAATTTTCTGCACCACACTGTTCCACCCAATTATTCATATACTCATTTTCATCTCTTGTATGCAACATAGCTCCAGGGGGATTACCATAGGGTATGCCATAGCTTGATTCAAATTTTATACTGTCTAATGCACCGAAATTTGGTGTGCCATAATTATTTATTATCCAATAATTTTCAAAAGAAGGGTTTGAATTTGGTAAACTATTAGGATAAACATTTAATCGTGACACCACTATTTCGCCATTTGGATTTGAGTTCCCAAACCCTATCTCTAAACCAGTATTTTCAAATGTATAAATGCCACTATTATCAATGGATTTTCTATTACTGGTTCCTGGACCAACAGGAGCTGTTGATGTTTCTAAAATGGCAGCGCCAATTAGCTGTCCATGTTTGTCTTTTGCATTATCAAAAACTGATGAACCCGTTGAGTTATTAAACTGATAATAGGCTACTAAATCAGGTTCTGTGGTGATAATATCGTCTTTAGTCAGGTGACGAAGTTCTCTTATTTCGCTTTGTGATAATGCCCTATTCCAAATTGTGACCTCATCTATTTTTCCTTTGAAAAAGGAAGAGTAATGACCTTTCCCAATGAATAATTCTGGAAAATCAACAGGACTTAATGTAACATGTGAAACCCACTGTTGTTCGTTCATATAAAGGGTAACGGAGTCGGGAGTTACAACCATTGCGACATAAGACCATTCATTCAGAGGAACTGTCATACCGCTATTATTTCCCCATCCAGAACCATCTGGCCATCTGTAGTACAATTTATTTCCCCAATAATCAAATATTAAGCCCATGGGGGTGTTACAATGTGCACACCATTCTCCGTTTGACACTATTCCTGCAAATCCTGATTGACCACCAAGTGGTTTAATCCATGCAGATGTTGTAAAGTGAGTAACGTCTGTAAGGTTAAGATCTGGCACATAACAATAGTCGCCATCATTTGTTGTAGTTAATGCATTTCCTACAATTGAATCCGGATCACAGCTATTAAGAACTGTAATCATATTAGGAATAGTTTTCGTATTAGAGTTACCTTGCTCATCGGTAACAGTTAAACTCACATCATAGTTACCATCAGAACCAAAAATCACCATAGGATTTCTCGTTGATTCAGAGCTTATATATAATGGATCGGGAGTGATTGACCAGTCCCAAGTGGCCCCGTTGTGCTTTAACATTGAATAGCAATCAAATTGCACCGTGTCTCTAGAACAAAACACAGTATCAGAATATGTAATGGGCTGAGCAATTGGAGTAAATAATGTGTCCTGCATTTTTCTTGCCCAAACACCTCTTCCTTTTGTTCCAAGTCGTAATTCAGCATCACGATAAAATGGATTTAACTGCAACGATTTGGCTATTAAGGGTAAATCCGTTGAATAATCAAGCCAATTACTTGTATTTGTATCCCAGTAAAAAACACCATTATTGGAAACAACATAAACAATATCATTTGTTCCTCCCTGATACATAATATCAGTTAAACTCTCTCCATCTAGCACACTAGTTGTTTTATTAACCCATGTATTACCACCATCTGAAGTATAATGAACTTTTGCTCCATTGTCTCCTCTTGGGGTACAAATCCATACTTTATTCTCATCTTCAGGATGAATAGATATTCTAAATCTCTTATTGTTACCACTGGGATCAACAAGGGTTTTATTCCAAGATTCTCCTCCATCTGTTGATTTCCATATTTCACAAGCATCCCAGTATCCACCCTGTTTATTATATACTCCATACATAACATCAGGATTACTTCTTGAAATCTCCATTTCATAGATTAACCCAGATTGATCAGGAAAAGTAAAAATAATATCAAAATTTGCTCCTCCATCCGTTGATTTGTAAATGTTATTGTCAAGACCGACATATATATGCCTTGCATATCTAGGATCGTAATAAACACCACTTCGTTCTGCAGTATTATATGACTCGTTTGGTCGAACAGGTAATGAAGTATGGTTAATTGTAGGATCTCCGAAAATCGACGGAATAGTTTTTACAGATGTATTAGAACTAGCATAATGAGTTCTAAAAAGTAATTTTCTACTTTCAATTGGATGAATATACCCTGATGCTTCTTCAACACCCCCAATATTATATGCATTATTAATACCATAGTTTTCGTACCATCCACTTGTGCCATCATGATATTTACCACCTACATAGGTGTCTTCATTCCAACCGGTGTTAAAACCCCAAAAGTGTGCGGCCTGAATTCCTTTGTTGAGAGCTACGTGAGAAATTAATTCATCATTGGAATAATCAACCCCACCATCAGTAGCCACCCATATATCGTTACCAACAACTTCAATGTCCTGCACATCGGCATGAACATTATCTAACCTATTAGAATTTGCAGCACCAATTGATTGGTATGTATTACCACCATCATTTGACTCTGTTAACCTAATGGTAGCAATCCATATTTTATCAGGATCTGTTGCACTTGCTTCCATATCAAAATTAAAAAACCCTTGGTGGTAGCCCCCACTATAGGCAGCTACATTCCAATCATCAGTACCATTAATTGGACCATACGGACCTCCGTCTTGTCCCGTTGGATTAATCCAACTATCACCCATGTTAAAGCTCTTGTAAACACCTATCCAGCCACTATCATCAGCTTTTGAAGCGCCAATAAGACAAACATAGACAAGGTCCGGAGCAGCAGGGGTTACAGCTATTTTTCCACCGGCATCTGATGCATTAGGCAAATCCGTAGGAACATAATACCCATTATCTTTCAATATCCATGTATTACCACCATCATTACTTCTAAAAAGCTCTGATCTTTTTGCTGATGTATTTGATTTTAGCAAATACACAATATTATTATCTGTGGGGTGAAAATCAATATCCCAACAATTATCACTATAGACCTGATTCCATGAAACCCCACCATCAAAAGATTTAAATAGCCCAGCGGAAGATGTATGAAATATAATATTATTATTTGCTGGAGAATACTCAAACTCGTTTCCAGTTCCATCGGTGTAATGTCTTTCAGACCAGCTAATTCCGCCATCAATTGTTTGATATATTCTATTGTTTGAGGAAATGAGAAACACATCCTGATTTGTTGGATGAATTTTAACAGCTGAATTTCCTCCTGAAAACACTTCTCCTTTTGATATTAACGACCAGTTACTAGCTTTATCGGTTGATTTGTAAACACCCCCTGCCTCGGTTCCACAAATTAGTATATCAGGGTTTGATAATGATTGGTCTATTGAATAAATATTTTTATGCCAGGATATAGCTAGAGTTGTGTTATTTTTAAAAGTTTCAAATGGTCCCATGGGTACCCATCCCAAATCTGTTCCAGGTATTTTTGAAGAATTTCTCTTTATGTACTTTTCTTTTAATAACTCATTTCTAATATCCTCGTCTGTCTTATTTGGCTGATTAATAAAGCCATTTTGATCTAATAGTGGTTCTACTTGCAATATCCATTGTTTATGATTTTGAGTATGAATCGTTTTTATGAACTCATTAGTTTTATAATATTGCCTGTATAGGTCCTCCACTTCAGGAACATTGGGGTTTTCTGAATACATTAATCTTGCCCATTCTGGTGTAGCTTCATTTACAACCGGTATAGTTTTAAAAAAATCAGAATTGTTCTGGCTTTGCAGATGAATTGTAAATAATAATGAGAGTAGTATAATTAGTATTTGTTTCATACCTTTATTTTTTACCAAATAAGACTGATTATTTAATTTATTAAAATGTGGTCCGAACAAAAACGGATTGAATAATTGGATGTAAATATTATTTGGTTTGCAATTACAATATTACATAAAAGTTTACAGACAAAAAATTTAACGTATGGAATACTATCCCCAAATTTTTTATTATTTAAGCATTAAAAAATCTAAGTAAATTTTATGAAATAAGATGTTGGATAAATCAAAATCATGGAAAAAAAGTAAAATCAAACAATGCGTATTAACCACGATAAACATAATTGATTATAACTAGTATGTTAGCAACAAATGAAGAACGGTACAACACTTTGTATAGAGCTGATTACCAATCTTTTAAACCTTATGATTGATATGGGTTTAGTAGATTAAAAATAATGTCTAAAATTTCTTCTTTTTTATTTGTTAGAGATATGTATTTGGCATATCTTTGACCGAGAAATTTATAGAGCCAATGAAAATAGGTATTTTAAAAGAGCCTGATTTTGAACATCGCGTAGCTCTCCTTCCCGAAGCCGTAAAGGCCCTCAAAGACATGAAAATTGATATCCTGATTGAAAAAGATGCTGGTTTAAAGGCTTTTGCTGGTAACCAGGAATATGAAAAAGCAGGAGCTGTAGTTGTTGATGGAAACAAAGTGAAAAGTGATGCGAATGTTTTACTTAGAATCAATCCTCTGAAGGAGGATAGCCTAGCTGAATTAAATGATGGGCAGGTAATAATCAGTGTTTTCAACCCTCTTTCTGACAAAGAAATAGTTGATGCATATTTAAAGAGTAACCAAACCGCATTTAGCATGGATATGATTCCACGAACAACACGTGGACAGGCAATGGATATATTGTCTTCCATGGCGACCATTGCGGGGTATAAGGCTGTGCTTGATGCAGCTCTGAAATTACCAAACTTTTTTCCGATGTTTATGTCAGCAGCAGGCACCATTCGTCCAGCAAAAATCTTAATACTAGGAGCCGGAGTAGCAGGACTTCAAGCCATAGCAACCGCGCGTAAATTGGGAGGTATAGTTGAGGTTTTTGATGTACGCTCTGCTGTTAAGGAACAAGTTGAAAGTTTGGGAGGAAAATTTGTTGAAGTTGAAGGAGCCAAGGAAGATTCTGCTGCCGGGGGCTATGCTGTTGAACAAGATGAAGAGTTCAAGAAAAAACAAAAACAATTAATACATGATCATGCAAGTAAGTCCAATGTTGTGATTTGTACTGCGCAGATACCTGGAAGAAAAGCACCTTTGCTAATTGAAAAACATACTGTAGAGGCCATGAAGCCAGGTTCTGTAATAATCGATCTTGCTGCATCCACAGGTGGTAATTGTGAATTAACAGAGAATGAAAAAACCGTTGTTAAAGATGGAGTAATCATAGTAGGAAATTCATCATATCCTTCTGAAATGCCCAATGATGCTAGTAGAATGTATGGCAACAATCTCCTCAATTTCCTTAAAATAATGATTGATGAAGATGGCGAACTTCAAATGAATTTTGAAGATGAAATTATAAAAGGTACTTGTATGATTCATAACAAGGAATTGGTGAGTGACCGACTTAAAGATTTTTATAATAAGTAACATAAAAAAAATGGAAGATTTTCTGGTTTATTTTTATCAAAACAAGGAGGTGATATTTATCATTACTCTTTCTATATTTCTTGGGGTAGAAGTAATTTCCAATGTGCCTTCAGTACTCCACACACCTTTAATGTCAGGGGCTAATGCGATTAGTGGAGTAATTATAATAGGTGGTATCATACTCCTTGGACATACCCCCATGACAGGTTTCAGCCTGAATTTAGTATTAGGAATATTCGCAGTGATATTTGGTTCGTTAAATGTATTTGGTGGTTTTGTGGTTACCGACCGCATGCTTGAAATGTTTAAAAAGAAAAAGAAGAAATAGTTATGGAAACTACATTATATGATCTTGGAGTAACAGCGGGAGATGTATTTCTTGAGATAAGTTATCTTCTAGCTGCTGTATTTTTTGTTATTGGTCTAAAATTGATGAGTCATCCGGAAAGTGCTCGTAAAGGAAATTTCTGGGCTGCCTCAGGGATGGGCTTGGCTATGATTACCACCTTATTTTTACATCGTGATGCTAGTGGAAATCTAATTTCACTCACAAATGGAATGGTTGTGGTTATATCAATCATTTTTGGAGGAATTTTGGGAACAATCGTTGCCAAAAGGATCAAAATGACTGCCATGCCTCAGCTAGTTTCAATATTTAATGCAACTGGTGGTGCCGCCTCTGCTCTTGTGGCATTAATGGAATATTCAAATCCGATAAATGAATCTGCACTTGTTACCCTGCTGGGTCTTGTAATTGGAACAATTGCCTTCAGTGGAAGTATGGTTGCTTATGGCAAGTTAGATGGTAAGATTGGCGATATTTTTGCAAAATGGACTACCTACTTTAATCTATTCCTGCTTGCTGTAATAGCGGCCATAATGGTTTATATGCTTGCCTTTGACCATAGTATGGCTACACAAATAACCCTCTCATACGTCCTCTTGGTTGTGGCTTTGATATATGGTATCATGTTCGTGATGCCAATTGGCGGTGCCGACATGCCCGTTGTAATTTCATTATTGAACTCGCTTACGGGAATTGCTGCCGCGATGGCTGGATTTATTTACAACAACCAGGCTATGATTTTGGGAGGTATTTTTGTTGGTTCCGCAGGTTCGATTCTTACCCTATTAATGTGCAAAGCAATGAATAGATCGCTGATAAATGTTATAGTTGGTGCATTTGGTGGTGGTGGTGCTGGTATTAACAAAGAACAGGGAAACATAAAAGAAATTACATTAAGTGATGCAGCAGTTCTGCTGAGTTATTCTCAAAAAGTAGTTATTGTACCTGGATATGGACTTGCTGTTGCGCAAGCACAACATGTGTGCAATGAACTAGTTAAGTTACTTGAAGGCAAAGGTGTTGAAGTTAAGTTTGCCATCCATCCCGTAGCTGGCAGAATGCCCGGTCATATGAATGTCCTTTTGGCTGAAGCAGATGTGCCATACACTAAACTTGTTGAAATGGATGATATAAATCCAGATATGCCAAATACAGATGTCACTGTTGTAATAGGAGCAAATGATGTTGTTAACCCTGCTGCTTATGACGATCCCTCAAGTCCAATTTACGGCATGCCAATAATTGATGCTCATGAATCAAAAAATACTAT
>JABJIE010000030.1 GCA_018661505.1 Lentimicrobiaceae bacterium | reverse complement strand
TTAAAGTTAACAAGCTTTACAATAACTATAAACTCATTTAGGTATATTGTAAGCTTCTCCTGAATTACATTCTTTATCTCTTCCACACTCATATTTTGAACCATTACCTCACCTATCATGGGAAAGTCTAGGTAACCTTCTTCATTTACATTATAGCTATTTAAATAAACAGATGCATCATTACCTATGTTTTGTGTTCCGCCAGGGGAAAGAGGATTTAGCAATAGTGTAGTTTTTTCATCCAGGGTAACAACACGAATGTAAAGATTATCACCGGGTTGAACTTTGTATTCAATCTTTCGCTCGTTTTGGAATTTGGTAATGGTATCGGTTTCACTTTGAACTTGCATGTACACCATTTTCTTCTGAGGGATACAAGACACGCTCATCAAAATAATTAAACCAATCCAAAAAAATAAATTGAGGTTTTTTTTAAGGTTTGTTTTCATCAATAAATTTCTAAATATTAAAAGTTTCACTAATAAGTTTTTTTGGTTTGGTCGCTGCAAAAGTACTGTTTTTTTAACTAACTAAAAATAAGACGAATTAAAAGATTGTATAACATCTTTACACCAATTCCATCTGTATATTTCTTTATTTAATTACTATTTTTTGTTCCAAGCCCATAAATATCATAAATGAAAACGAATTAGGATTATAAATGTTGCTTTAGTAACCATTAACCACACACAATATTCTTTGATACACATTGTTATTTATAGGTAAAATTTTGAATTAGGAAATAATCATCAGAGGCTAATCAGCTGAAAACATGAGGATAAGACCCCTTTATTATCACATGCAATAGTTGAAATTCATATTATTAAGCATGTAAAGGTTAGGTATAAAATTTAGGTCTTGGAAGATTTATATACTTTTGCACCCTCGATTTCTCAAAAATTCCGGATTTACGGATTTTAACAAATGGAAATATTATGACCAAGAATTTAGTAATCGTTGAGTCACCTGCGAAAGCAAAAACAATTGAGGGTTTTCTCGGGAAGGATTTTACCGTTCGCTCAAGTTTCGGACACGTTATGGATTTGAATAAAACCAAACTAAGTGTTGATGTTGACAATGAGTTTGAACCCAAGTTTGAGATAAGTCCTGATAAGAAGAAAACAGTAAGTGAACTAAAAAAGATGGCTAAATCAGCTGATACAGTATGGCTAGCATCCGATGAGGATCGTGAAGGAGAGGCGATTTCATGGCATCTTTACAAAGCATTGGGTTTAAATGATAATAATACCAAAAGGATTGTATTTCATGAGATAACAAAGGTAGCCATCACAAAGGCCATAGAGTCTCCAAGAGGAATCGATAAAAATCTTGTTTCTGCTCAGCAGGCACGACGCGTGCTTGACAGGCTTGTGGGCTATGAATTATCTCCCTTACTTTGGAGAAAGGTAAAACCATCATTGTCTGCAGGTCGCGTTCAGTCTGTGGCTGTTAAACTCATTGTTGAAAGGGAAAATGAAATAAGAAATCACAAAAGCACTTCGGCATTTAGAATTGTAGCCGAGTTAGCTCCCGATGGACCTAACCAGATTTTCACTGCAGAGTATGCTGAAAAATTTAAGGAGGAAGAACAGGCACATGATTTCCTAAGGAATAATATTGGAGCCAACTTTAGTATTGAATCCATTGAAAAGAAACCAGCAAAAAAATCACCAGCTCCACCATTTACAACATCTACATTGCAGCAGGAAGCTTCACGTAAACTTGGTTTTTCAGTGGCAAACACCATGCGCATTGCTCAAAGTCTTTATGAATCTGGCAAGATTACATACATGCGTACCGACTCCGTTAACCTTTCCAATACTGCAATTGGAATGGCTACATCTGAAATAACCAAATCCTATGGTGAGGAATATGTTAGAACCAGAAAATTTGCCAGCAAAATAAAAGGTGCTCAGGAAGCACATGAAGCCATAAGGCCTACTTACCTTTCAAATCATTCTGTGGATGCTAACAATGATGAGAAAAGATTGTACGACCTAATTTGGAAGCGAACAATAGCGTCACAAATGAGCGAAGCGAAATTAGAGAAAACCATAGTATCAATAAAATCTTCAGGCGCCGATAAAAAATTCACAGCCACCGGCGAGGTAATCAAATTTGATGGTTTTTTGAAGGTTTATTTGGAATCAACCGATGACGACAATGGTGAAAAACAAGGACTAATTCCTGCCATGAATGTTGGTGATGCCCTTTCCCTAATGGAAATGAGGGCACGTGAAAGGTTTACAAAGCATGCACCTAGGTACACTGAAGCTAGTCTTGTTAAAAAGATGGAAGAACTTGGTATTGGCCGTCCTTCAACCTATGCTCCTACCATATCAACAATTCAAAAACGTGAATATATAGTTAAGGAAACACGTGAATCGGAAAAACAAAAAGCCACATGCCTTACATTAAAGGATAATAACATCAGTTCTGCTGTGCATTATGACAATGTTAGCTCAGACAAATCAAAGCTATTTCCAACGGATATAGGTATTCTGGTTACCAAATTTCTAGATCAGCATTTCGATAGGATAATGGATTATAATTTTACTGCCGATGTTGAAAAGGAATTCGATGAAATTGCAGAGGGTAAAAAAGAATGGAATGAAATGATCAAGGATTTCTATGGTCCTTTTCACAAGAAGGTAGAAACCACCCAGGAACAATCTGGAAAATTCAGCGGTGAGCGGTTACTGGGAATAGATCCCGCCTCGGGGAAAAAGATTTTTGTAAAAATAGGCCGCTTTGGTCCCATGGCACAAATTGGAGAAACTGATGCCGAAGAAAAACCAAGGTTTGCAGGACTTAGAAAGGGCCAAAGTATTGAAACAATAACACTAGAAGAAACACTAAAACTATTCGACTTTCCTCGTAACCTTGGAAACTATGAAGACAAGGAAGTTACAGTTGCAATAGGTCGTTTTGGACCATATGTAAAGCATAATGGAGGCTTCATGTCCATAAAAAAAGAGGACGACCCAGCGTCGATTACTCTTGATAGGGCAATTGAGATTATTGAGGCAAAAAGAAAAGCAGATAGGGAGAAGATTATAAAATCATTCCCCGAGGATGAAAAAGTCCAACTTCTAAACGGAAGGTATGGAGCTTACCTTGTGATTGATAAACAGAATTACAAACTACCCAAGGGAACTGAAGCTTCAGAGCTTACATTGGAGGATTGCTATAAAATAGCTGAAGATCCTAAGAATATGCCCAAAAAGAGATCTTCCAGAAAGAAAAAATAATCATTGAATGGATTATTTTGTTTGTGTTTTTAACTTAAAAGTTACTGCATTTTCATGTTTATTGGTTTTCATCTTTCATATGAATAATGCCACCCAAATAAATTTTTTATCTTCGTGATTTGATTGAAATATACGTCGAGGATGGATATAAGCACTTACCTTGAACCCGTAAGCATTGAAAAATTAAGGTTGTCGAATAGTACTGGTAGGTACAGGCTCGCAGAAGCCATTACAATATATACAGAGGATCTTGGGTTCCCAGATATTGAACAATATAATGTTGCCATAATAGGTGTTGGCGATGATAGGGCTACCTTAAATAAGGGATGTGATAATGCCCCGGATTCAGTACGAAGCTGGTTTTATGGATTATTTGCTCATTGGAATAATGTCAACATTGTAGATGTTGGAAATATTAAAAAGGGTCACCGTGTTGATGACACCTACTTTGCTCTTAAGGAAGTAGTATCAGAGTTATTGAAGAACAATGTTGTTTCTCTTATCATAGGGGGAGGCCAAGACCTTACTTATGCAAACTATTTAGCCTACGAAAACATTGGAAGAATAATAAACATTGCTGCTGTTGATCCTCTGTTTGATCTGGGCCATGATGAACATGAACTAAATAGTAATTCTTACCTAAGCCATATAATACTGCATCAACCAAATTTTTTGTTTAATTATACAAATATTGGATATCAAACTTATTTTGTTGATCAGGATTCTTTGGTTCTTATGAAGAACCTTTATTTTGATACAAATCGGCTGGGAAATGTAAAGGCTGATATGGAAGAGGTTGAGCCAATGGTTCGAGATGCTGACATATTGAGTATTGACATTGGTAGCATAAAACATTCCGAAGCACCTGCCATGGATAAGGCAATGCCGAATGGGTTTACAGGAGAAGAAATGTGTCGTATTTGTAGATATGCCGGCATGAGCGATAAGCTTACCAGTATAGGGTTTTACGAGTTAAATCCTTCCTTTGATGACAACGGAGCATCTGCGCACCTTTATGCTCAAATGATGTGGTATTTTCTAGATGGGTTTTCAAACAGAAGAGATGATTTTCCTGCTAATGACAGTAAAAATTATGTAAAATTTAAGGTGCAGATAGAAAATTTTGAAGAAGAACTGACATTTTTGAAAAGTAAAAAAACAGATCGTTGGTGGATGATAGTTAGCTCAAAAGACATCGTAAGCCAAAAGTATAAACGTCACCAGTATGTGCCTTGTTCTTACGATGACTATCAAACAGCTTTAAACCATGAACTACCAGACCGATGGTGGAAAGTTCAGCAAAAGCTGATGTGATAATAAGCTTATAATTTTGCTCCAAGAACACATGTTTTTCTATACTTTTTAATGTAACCATTAATATCATAAACGGTGACATAAAAAATATAAATGCCCACAGCAGATTTTGTGTTATTATTGTCTATTCCATCCCAACTAACGCTACCTTCTGTACCAAGGTATTCATTGTTAATGAGTTTTCGTGTTAGGTATCCGCTGGAGTTAAATATATCTACTGACATCATATAACCAGGGGATTTAAAATTATAGTTTAAACTCACAACATCTTCAAACCCATCGTTATCCGGAGAAAATATTTTTGGCTCAACTGTTATTTCATTTTCGTTATCAGTATAAATATAATACTGAGAGTTTAAGTAACCAGGGGTACCAAAGCCAACACTTTCAGCTGCTGAGTGCCAGTTGGTATTGTTACTTATGTTCACATTTGGATTAATCCTTTCAAGAGCTACACCATCATAATATATAAGCAATGGAAACTGAAGGTTTTCCGAATAACTAAAGGAGTCGACCAATCTGTTACCATCAGTTTTTATGAAAATATGTCCTTCATCATTCTTCAATGCAGCGAAGGGGTTAACTTTAAGAAAAGTATTAGTATTGGGAGGTAAATACTGATCGATAATTGCTTTGGGAGTTGTTGTTAATACAATAAACTCTTTGGGAAGAAATAACCTTTGATTAATGGAGATATTATATATGCTTGTATCAGGAGGATTGGGCGGACTGTGCTTTACATATCCAAACCTAATTTCCGACAAGTCAAATATTTGACCCGATCTATTATACAACTCCACGTAATCCTCTCCATTATCCAAAGGGTTAAATAATATTTCATTTATAATAATATCATATTTTTCAGGGATCTGGGGTATACCAAATGTGATTATTGTATCCTTTAGCATGGAAATACCAATACAGTTTTTTATGGAGGCAGATATTGTGATATCGTATGAAATACCTTTCTGAAATTCATTTTCAAAATATAGTTCCACCTTATTTGGCTCATCATAAAATGTATAAATGAATAGAGGATAGGATATGGTCTCTATAACTCTATATGCATCGTTAATGATTAAAGACTCTTCATCCATAATCTGATTGAAATATATTATGAGCGTGTTGTTATCAACAACTTCAAGAACACTTATGCTAGGAAGTAGAATTGCACTATCTGTATTTGAGTTTATGCTACCCGGGGTTCCGCCACTTGAATTATCGGACGCCTTCCAGTTGTCCATATCTGAACAGATATTTTCTGGATTCTTTTGCTCAATTGACCAACCACCATTATTCTTATGGGGGTTTTGATACCAATCTTCTGTGAATGACACATGTGAGATAATACTTCCACCATCATTTATAAGCTCCATGGATTGTCCAGAATTAGTTATGGAAAAACTATTAAAGCCATAAAAATTGCCATATGATATCAAGTCATTATTATCATGTTCCTTGGAAATTATCATGTAATTCTTGGCTGAAATTATTGCGTTATCAAATTCTTTTTCTGCGGCACCCATTTTCAAAACCCATCCAGACAGGTTAATATCTACTCCAGTTCTATTGTACAATTCAACGTATTCGAATTCGGGCAAACCCACCACGGGAGAAGGATCAGCCATTATTTCGTTGAAAACTATATCAAATAATTGTGGCTTATAGTAGCTGAATTTTTCATATGATGAATTCATTATGTTTTCTGATAGGTCTTCAACTCCTGTTACTGTGATTCCATATTCTTTCCCATTTTCAAAATGGGTATCAAATACCAAACTTACCTGTGTTCCGTCAGTTTCGTTTCTATATGCAATAATGGGGTTACCAATGCCATTATCCACATTGTAATTTATGGTATTTAATGCACTAATTGGATTAATATTCTCATTAAACATCAAGGATAATGTACTATCTGATTCCACACTTATATATTGCAGAATAGGTGGATCAACATCAATTATATATAGCCCCGAATACACATCATCAAAATACATTTTTGTACTATTACTGGAAGTATACTTACAATAAATTCCCAGGTGTGAAGTGGTTGAATGTGTCGTATCTATGCCTTCGGCCTCCAGCTTGAAATCTTCTCCGCCTAGCGGATCGGAATATACTTTCCAAATACCAGACTTGCTGCGCATTACCTTTATTCTTATTTCAAATGAAGATGATATAGTTCCATTTAGACCTCTACACACGGAAATAATATCTATACCATCTTGTCTGAAAAGCTCAATTGCATCATCACTTCCCGACTCCCCCAGCTGCAAAAAATAACCATTGAGAGGGAGTGATAGATTTTGCTCATTGCTAAAAAGATAAAATCTGGCATTATTATTTGTGGATGGGCTAAATGAAAGTTTTATCCAGCATCTCCATTCCATATCTTCACTTGGCGAATTATCACATGATAGGTATGCGCTACCTTCTTTGTTATCGTTTAATTGTAGCTGATAGGAATTGTTCACTTTGAATAATTCATGATTTCCAATCCACTGTGGGTTTTGAGTAAAATCACCATCATCAAAATCATCGGTTATTTGTCCACACAAGTATAAGGACAGAAAGACCATG
Organism: Lentimicrobiaceae bacterium; assembly: GCA_018661505.1. GTDB lineage: Bacteria > Bacteroidota > Bacteroidia > Bacteroidales > F082. The sequence continues at coordinate 25,883 of JABJIE010000030.1, read as the reverse complement.
AAAACACTAAAAGTAGATTTCATTTTTGTAAATTTGTAGATTGTTGGGCTATGGAATCAATAAAGATAGTTGATAATTAGTCATAAGGAAACAACAAAAAATGATCAACAGGTTGGTTTTAATCTTTAGATAAAAATAGGTTAGCATGAAAATTGCTGTTATTGGCGCCACCGGTTTAGTTGGCGATAAAATATTGAGGGTGCTTGAGGAAAGAAATGTTGCTATTTCTGAATTTATTCCTGTTGCTTCTGAAAGATCGGTTGGTAGAAAGGTGGAATTTAACAACACTGAGCATGATGTTATTTCCATTGAGGATGCCTTAAACAGAGGCCCTGATATTTCTATTTTTTCTGCCGGCAGTGATATCTCTAAAAAATGGGGACCTAAATTTGCCAATGCTAACTCCCATGTTATTGATAATTCTTCGGCTTGGAGAATGAATGATGATGTACCCCTCATTGTTCCTGAGATTAATGGCAACAAACTAACTAAAAAAGATCTAATAATTGCAAACCCAAACTGCTCTACAATTCAATTGGTAATGGCATTATCACCATTGCATAATGCATATAAAATAAAACGCCTTGTGATATCTACTTACCAGTCGGTATCTGGAAGCGGAGCCAAGGCTGTAAATCAATTAATGGATGAGCGCAAAGAAATTGAAACAGATAAAGAGTATCCATTTCAAATAGATTTAAATCTTTTACCACATGCTGGCGATTTTAATGAGGAAGGATATACTTCCGAAGAAATTAAAATTGTTAACGAAACCAATAAGATACTTGATGCTAATATTAATACCACAGCTACCGTGGTTAGGGTTCCTGTTATTACTTGTCATTCGGAATCAGTAAACATCGAGTTTGAAAATGATTTTACAGTGGATGAGGTAAAATATTTATTGGAATCAATGCCAGGAGTAGTTGTTTTTGACTTACCGCATGCAAATATTTATCCAATGCCCATATTAGCTGTTGACAAGGATGAGGTTATGGTGGGTAGAATCAGGCGTGACTTTTCTCAACCACGGACATTAAATATGTGGGTTGTTGCCGACAACCTAAGAAAAGGGGCAGCAACCAATGCTGTTCAAATAGCACAATATCTCATAAGCAATGGGATGGTTAATTAGAGAAAGCTTGTGAACATAAATATTGTATTTTTGCCCGTCTGTTAAATGAACTACATTTACTCAAATTAGTGAAGGTTTATAAGTGCATAAAAGATTTCAATCCGGTTAATAATCCGGTTGTAACCATTGGTTCATTTGATGGTGTTCATCTAGGCCATCAAGCTGTTTTTGCAAAGATGAGGAATGAAGCCAAAAAATTAAATGGAGAAACGGTGGTTATAACCTTCTCACCTCACCCACGTATTATTTTAGGAAATGACAATTCTAACATTAAATTTGTTAAAACCGAAAGAAAGAAGATAGAACATATCAAAAAGGCAGGGATTGATAATCTCATTTTAATAGAATTTACAAAAGAATTTTCACAGCAAACTTATAAGCAGTTCGTCAAAGAGCTTATTGTTGATTATATACATCCCAAGTTATTGGTAATTGGTTATGATCATCATTTCGGTAACAATAGAGAGGGAAGCATTGAAAACCTTAAAATTTTGGGGATGGAATATGGATTTGAAGTCCAAAAGGTTAAGGAACAGGAACATGAAAACATTACCATTAGCTCATCTAAAATACGAGAGCTATTAAATAATGGCGATGTGGTAAATGCAAATAAACTATTGGGACATGAATACTCAATCACTGGAATTGTTGTTAAGGGTAATTCCATTGGGCGTAATCTTGGCTTTCCCACGGCAAATATCGAGGTTGCAGATGAATACAAATTAATTGCCGCAATAGGCGTTTATGCATGCCGTGTTTTGGTTAATGGAAAAATATATAAGGGAATGAGTAACATTGGTTATCGCCCCACCATCGAAAAAGCCAATAACGAAGAATCAGGAATTACCATTGAAGTAAATATATTTGACTTTAATGAGACTATTTATGGCGAGGAGATAACAATTTTCTTTGTTAATTGGATGCGTGATGAGCACAAGTTTCCAAGTAAGCAAGCACTTGCACACCAATTATCAAAAGATAAAATTCATGCCCTTGAATTGTTATAGATTGTAAATACAACCTTTAATTTTCCTGGAAGTATAATAAAATGGTGTACTTGCCAATGTTAAAATCTCCTGGTTAGTTATTAGTGGAATAAACAACAGTGATCCATTGGCCTTAGCAAATTCTATTTTATTATGATACGATAAACTATTACTAATTATCTGGTTTGGATTAATAATTATAAACTAAATTTGTGCTTGTTTTTATCGTAATCACACAATTAAATACTAAAATAGAATGAAAAAAATAATAGCCGTATTGATCATAGCCATTAGCTTTATTATGGTTGAAAACTCAACAGCCTGTACAAACTATCTTATTACAAAGGGCGCTTCCACAGATGGTTCAACCATGATTTCTTATGCTGCCGATTCACACATACTATATGGTGAATTATATCACTGGCCTTCTGCTAATCATCCCATTGGAACAATGTTGGATGTTTACGAGTGGGATACTGGAAAACATCTTGGTCAAATTAAACAAGCTTTGAAAACATATAATGTAGTGGGTAATATGAATGAAAATCAAGTTGCCATTGGCGAAACAACTTATGGAGGTCGTTCAGAGCTGGGAAGTCAGGCTGGAGCAATAATGGATTATGGTAGTTTGATTTATATAACACTTCAAAGAGCTGAATCAGCACGTCATGCTATTAAAATAATGACCAATCTAGTTGCGGAATATGGTTATTATAGTTCAGGCGAATCCTTCTCAATTGCTGATAAGGAAGAGGTATGGATTATGGAGTTAATAGGAAAAGGAGAAGGGCATAAAGGTGCAGTTTGGGTAGCCAGAATGGTCCCAGATGGTTATGTAAGCGGCCATGCAAATCAAGCTAGAATTGAAAGATTCCCACTCGCTAACAAAAAGAGCTCAATAACATCCAATGAAATTGATGAAATTTTTAACGATGGCATTGATTGTGTATATGCAGATGATGTAATTTCATTTGCACGCGAAAAGGGCTGGTATGTGGGAGAAGATCAGAATTTTTCCTTTTCTGATACCTATGCTCCCGTAAGTTTTGGGGGCGCTCGTTTTTGCGAAATAAGAGTATGGACTATGTTCAATAAAGTAACAGGAGGTATGGATGAATACTGGGATTATTCAAAGGGAATCATAAAACATAACGACAAGTTTGACGATGGAACACCAAATCCCAATGGATATGCGACTAATCGTATGCCATTATGGGTAAAACCGGAGAAAAAGATTAGTGTTCAGGATATGATGGGATTTATGCGCGACCATCTTGAAAACACAGAATTAGATATGAGTCAAGATCCCGGGGCAGGACCGTTTGGAAATCCATATCGTTGGAGACCTTTAACGTGGAAAGTAGATGATGTTGCATATTGTAATGAACGCGCAACTGCAACTCAACAAACAGGATTTTCATTTATATCTCAATCCCGTAGTTGGTTGCCAGATGAAATAGGAGGAATTATATGGTGGGGAGTAGATGATGCATCAGGATCAGTTTATATGCCGATGTACTCATGTATAACAAAGATTCCATATAATTTTGAGGTTGGTAATGGTGCAATGATGGACTGGTCATCAGAATCGGGATTTTGGGTATTTAGTCAGGTTCAAAATTTAGCCTATACGAGGTATAGTTCTATTCATCCTGAAATTGAAAAAATACAGAATGAGTTTGAAACAGGATTTGTTGAGGTAATTCCTGCTGTGGATGCTGGTGCGATGGCCCTTATTGATAATGATAAAGATGCATCAATTGCTTATCTTACGGATTATTCAAATGCTGTTGGCGCAAATGTTTTTCAAACATGGAAGAAATTCTATCAGTATTTATTCATGAAGTATATGGATGGAAACATTAAAACCAAAAGAGATATTCCCGAGGGCTACAAATATTATGCACCTGAGGTTAAGCAACCGGGATATGGAGAGGGTAAATATAGAATGATAATTGAAGAAACTGGCGATCAGTTCAAAGTTGTGGGTGGCGATGGTCATTAGATATCCGCTATTCATTAATTCGAATTTGAAATAAAACAATTAATTCCAATATTATTATGAGACGATTATTATTTGCTCCGTTGATAATTTTATTTTGCTCATTATCTCATGGGCAGAATTTTGAAATACCAGCTTTTGGAACAGATACAACCTTTGAAATGATTACATGGAACATTGAGTGGTTTCCGAAAAATGGGCAAACCACCATGGATTATGTAAGTGAGATAATAGAAGATTTGGAAGTAGATCTTATTTCAATGCAAGAGTTGGATGATACTATTGCCTTTAAAAGCATGTTATCAGGCATGAATAATTATGAAGGATATTTCAAATCTGGATATTTTGCCGGACTAGCGTACATCTATAATTTTGGAGTCTTAGAAATTGATACTATCTACGAAATATATACAACTCAGCCATATTGGCGGCCATTTCCAAGATCACCAATGGTTATGGAGCTCCGTTTTAAAGGAGAGAAATTCATAATTATCAATAATCACTTTAAGTGTTGTGGTGATGGTATTTTGGATGAATCAGATGATTGGGATGAGGAAAAAAGACGCATGGATGCTTCGAACCTTTTACGTGACTATATTGATGCTAATTTTAGTAATGAAAACGTAATGCTCACAGGAGATTTAAATGATGACATTGCAGAAAGCTTTTCCAATAATGTATTTTTAGGATTTATTAATGAACCAGATAGTTATCTCTTTGCTGACATGGACATTGCAAATGGTAGCACCAATTATTGGTCATATCCCACATGGCCATCACATCTTGATCACACTCTTATCACAAGCGCTACTTTTGACGAATATGCAAATGAAGGCTCCGGAATAGAAACACTGAGAATTGATGACTACTTTAGTAGCTGGAGTTCCTATGATGCTAACGTTAGTGATCATAGACCTGTTGCCATCAAGATTTATTCTGATTTATTCGTGGGTAATAAAGAGCTTACATTCCAAAAGGAATATTTTACATGCCATCCTAATCCAATATCTGGAAATGCTAAACTTAAGTTTCCACAAGTTAAAGAAGATGGGAAGGCTGTTTTAATATTTAATATACATGGTGAGTTGGTTGAAAAATTTAATTTATCACCAAATCAAACATTTATAAACTGGAATACATCAAGCTTGCCCGGAGGCATCTATGTTGCAAGTCTTCAGTGTTGTGGCAGTATAATAGCGACTAATAAAGTTGTGATTCTAGAATAAGGAGACTACTCTTCAATTGGTTCAATAGCAATTGCCATTCCATCAAGGTCCTTGTCAATGTGAAACATTCCGGCCTTGTCATTTCCCACAAGTTTTATTTTATCAAGAATAGTCTTGAAAAGATTTTCTTCCTCAAGTTGTTCGGTTATATACCACTGCAAAAAGTTCATAGTTGTGTAGTCTTTTTCTTTAAGCGCTACCTCATATAACTCATTTATTGCCTCGGTAATAAATTTTTCATGATCCATCACTTTTTCAAAAAGATCAAGTAGTGAATCGAACTCGTCAGTTGGCCGCTCAATATCCATTAGTTGTGCCTTACCGTCTCTTTCATTTACATAATGGACAAGCTTCATCATGTGAACACGCTCTTCTTCGGCATGCTGGTATAAAAATTTAGATGCCCCTGGAAAACCATTTATTTCGCACCATATTGCCATTGCCAAATATAGTCGTGACGAAAACTCTTCTTTTTTTATTTGCTCGTTTATTGCGCTTTGAACCTTAGGTTTGATCATAGTGGTAATTTTTAAATTGTCATACAAAGATAATCATAAGGAGTAAATAAATTCACTATTGGACCATATGAAATGAAAAAAGCGCAGATTATGCGCTTTTTAAGTTTTATATGTAATAACAGTGCTTAAATAAACTGGTACTAGTTGTTTAGAGCTTCTGCTCCACCAACAATTTCTAATATTTCATTTGTAATTGATGCTTGACGAGCTTTGTTGTATGTGAGTTTTAAATCTTTAATTAGTTCATCAGCATTCTCTGTTGCTTTATGCATTGCTGTCATACGCGCCCCATGCTCTGAAGCAAAACTGTCTAGTAAAGCTTTATAAAGCTGAACTTTGATGGCCTTGGGAACAAGAGCCTCCAAAATTTCCTCTTTATTGGGCTCAAATATATAGTTTGAATTATTTTCCTCGCCATTAGTATCACCATCATCACTTTCAACAACAGGCAAAAATTGTTCTTCTTGTAAAAGTTGAACAGCTGCATTTTTAAACTGGTTGTATATGAGAATAATCTTGTCGTATTTTTTTTCAGCAAACTCGGCCATTAGATGTTCCGCAATTGGAACAGCATTGTCAAAAGTAAGGTCATCGAATATTTCGTTATTTACCTCAACGGGTGTAATTCCATATGATTTTAACCCATCTGCACCCTTTTTCCCCAGGCACATTATACTTAAGTTGCCTTTTTTATATTGCTCAGCGTATCTTCCTTCAGCAAGGCTTATTGCGCTCTTTACAACATTGGCATTGAATGCACCACATAGGCCACGATTTGAAGTTATTGTTACGATTAGAATTTTTTCTTCATCTCTAATTGCTGAGTACAATCCCTCATCAGAACCTTCCATGTCAGAGCTTAAATCCTGCATAATATGCTGTAATTTCTGAGCATATGGCCTCATGTTGAGTATGGCATTCTGGGCCCTTCTCAACTTGGATGCAGCAACCATTTTCATTGCACTGGTTATCTGCCTGGTGGAGTTAACAGAATTAATACGTATACGTACTTCCTTAAGGCTTGGCATAATTTAAGTTTATTCGTTTATTCAAATTTTCGTGAAATCTCGGCAGCAGCTTTTTTAAGAGCATCCTGAAGTTCGTCAGTATATTTACCTTGGCCAAGTTGTTCAATTACCTCTTTATGATGGGTATCCAAATGATGTAGAAACGCTTCTTGGAAGTCAATAATCCTGTTAACGGGAACTTTTGAAAGAAGGTTTTGAGATCCACAATAAATAATAGCAACTTGTTCACCAACTGTTAATGGAGAATACTGAGGCTGCTTTAGTATTTCAACATTACGCTTACCCTTTTCAAGAACGGCCATTGTGGCAGCATCAAGGTCAGAACCAAATTTAGCGAATGCTTCTAGCTCACGATATTGTGCTTGGTCTAGCTTGAGAGTACCAGCAACTTTTTTCATGGATTTAATTTGAGCATTACCACCCACACGAGAAACAGAAATACCCACATTAATAGCAGGACGTATGCCTGAGTTAAAAAGGTCTTTTTCCAAGAAAATCTGACCATCTGTAATGGAAATTACATTTGTTGGAATATAAGCACTAACATCACCAGCCTGAGTTTCAATAATTGGAAGTGCGGTTAGAGATCCTCCACCCACTACCATATCTTTTATACTTTCTGGAATATCATTCATTTGCTTGGCAATTTCATCGGAGTTGATAACCTTTGCAGCTCTCTCTAATAATCTTGAATGTAGATAGAAAACATCACCAGGATATGCTTCGCGTCCAGGTGGTCGACGTAATAGCAAAGATACTTCACGATACGCAACAGCTTGCTTACTTAGATCATCGTAAACAACCAAGGCAGGACGACCAGTATCACGAAAATATTCTCCAATTGCAGCACCAGTAAAAGGGGCATAAAACTGCATTGCAGCAGGATCAGAAGCCGAAGCCATTACAATTGTTGTATAGGCCATTGCACCATTTTCTTCAAGTGTATTCTGAATACCTGCAATGGTTGATCCCTTTTGTCCTGAAGCAACATATATACAGTATACAGGCTCACCTTTTTCGTAAAACTCTTTTTGATTGATTATTGTGTCAATGGCAATGGCTGTTTTACCTGTTTGACGATCACCGATAATAAGTTCTCTTTGCCCTCTTCCAACGGGTATCATAGCATCAATGGCTTTTATACCTGTTTGAAGTGGTTCGTTAACTGGTTGACGGAATATAACACCAGGAGCTTTACGCTCTAGAGGCATCTCATACGTTTCTCCAGCAATTTCACCTTTGCCGTCAATGGGCTCACCCAATGTATTTACAACACGACCAAGCATACCCTCACCAACTTTTATTGATGCGATACGACGCGTACGTTTTACACTGTCTCCCTCGTTAATATCACCAGGCTCACCCAGTAACACGATACCAACATTATCTTCCTCAAGGTTAAGTACTATACCCATTAACCCTGTTTTTTCAAATTCTACTAATTCACCAGACTCAACATTAGTTAAGCCATAAACACGGGCAATACCATCTCCAATTTGTAATACCGATCCTACTTCTTCTAATACCGCTTCGGAGTCAAAGCCTGATAGTTCTTTTCGTAGAATGGCTGATACTTCAGCCGGTTTAATGTCTGCCATACGACTTTATTTTTACTTTTTTAGAATTGTATTTCGTACAGGTTCTCTGAAAAACCCTTCTTTAATTTATTCAATTGATTTATTATACTAGCATCATATTGATAGTCCTGAAAATCTATTACAAAACCGCCAATAATTTCTTCATTAACCTTTTCGGTCAATTCAATATTCATTTTAGTAGCCTCTTTTAATTTACTACTAATGTCATCCATAATTTTTTTATCAGCTTTATCAGCTGTTGTAACATGCACAGGAAGAATATTCTTATATTCTTTAAATTTATCGTCAAAAGCCTCACATATGTAAGGTATAAATTGCTCTCTTCCTTTAATGGTAATTAGTTGTATATATTTCATGGATAAATCCTGAATGTTTCCAGAAAATAATTCTGTTAGGATTTTATTCTTTTTATATATATCTATTACGGGATTAGCTATGATTAGCCTAAGATTTCGATTTTCAGAAAACACTTCGCGTACAAGTCGGAGATCAGCATCAACCTTATCGAGGATTTTCATTTCCTCAGCAAGATCAAACAAAGCTTTCGCATATCTCTTTGACAATAACCTGACTCTCATGACACTCTGTTAGTTTAATGTTGTTTCTTTGAGAAGCTTCTCAGCATAAGCAGTTTGTTGCTTTTTATCCTTAAGTTCTTCACGTAGAATTTTTTCAGCAATTTCAATGGAATAAGTTGCAATGGTATTTTTTATATCTACCAAGGCTGCTTTTTTATCACTTTCTATTCTTTCACGCGCACTCTCAACGATTTTATCGGCAGCTTCCTGAGCTTTATCCTTTGCTTCATTAATCATATTTTCCTTTAGAGCCCTCGCCTCTTTTAATATGGCGTCCCTTTGGTCCTTTGCTTCGTTGAGTAACTCTTCGTTACTGTGCTTGAGCTCTTCCATTGCTTTGCGAGCGTTATCTGCAGATAACAATGCTTCTTCGATGGATTTTTCTCTTTCAGCAAGAGCATCTGTAATTGCTGGCCATGCAAATTTCGCAAGTATCCAAAGCAAAATACCAAATGCAATTGTCATCCAAATTACTAGTCCAAAACCGGGATTAATTAATGACATAATATTTATTTTTAATCAGTTATTCAATTAAAATATCTAAAAAGATGTAGCCAACCGCTACACCTTTTTAGATTTATCATTGTTGTTTACAAGAATACAATCAACAAACAAACAACGATTGCAAAAAACGCAACACCCTCAATAAGAGCAGCAGCAACAATCATATTTGAACGAATGTCACCAACAGCTTCAGGTTGACGAGCGATAGCTTCTACAGCACCACGACCAATTTGTCCGATACCCATACCTGCACCAATTGCAGCAATACCGGCACCAATACCTGCACCCATTTTTGCATAGGGAGCGAAGTCAGCAGCAGCTTGTAATAAAATTGCTAATAATTCCATAGTTACTGTTTTTATAATTATTAATGGATAAAATTCATTTTAATGATGTGCTTCTTCTATTGCCATACCAAAATATAGCGCTGAAAGAAGAGTAAATACATATGCTTGGATAAATGCAACTAGAAGTTCAAGGATATCCATAAATATTGAAAATCCTACTGAAATGACAGCAACGCCATATCCAGCTCCTTCTACAATTTCTCCAAAGATAAAAATCAAACTTATAAACCCTAAAATGATGATATGACCTGCGCTAATATTTGCAAAAAGACGCACCATCAGTACAAACGGCTTAGTGAATATTCCCATTATCTCAACAATGGGCATTAAAGGTACTGGTATCTTTAACCACCATGGAACACCTGGGGTGTTTATGATATGTACCCAATAATTTTTGTTCCCACTAAAAGTAGTTATGGCAAAAGTAAATAATGCCAGAACTGCTGTTACTCCAATATTTCCAGTTACGTTAGCTCCACCTGGGAAAAAAGGAACTATACCCATTAGGTTGTTAAGAAAAATAAAGAAAAATATTGTAAGTAGGAAGGGAAGATATTTTCTGTAATTTTTTTCTCCAATGGAAGCCTTTGCAATATCATCACGAACAAATATGATAATTGGTTCAAGAAAAGATTGCAGTCCTTTTGGAGCTTGTCCTTCACGACGCTTATATGACTTGGCAACAGAGATAAAAACCCAAATCATTATGAAGCAGCTGATGAATATTGCCAGAACATTTTTTGTGAATGAAAAATCAAGTGTGGGTCTTATTTCTTGTCCATCCAAACCACTTTTCACCAATTTTCCAGCATTCATATCGTTGTGAGATATGAAATAACCGTTGTATGTGTCGTGATGATGGAAGACAGATGACATAAAAAAATGGAATTTACCTTCATCATAAAGCATTATAGGTAAAGGAATTGATACATGAGTATGTCCAATGGTCATAATATGCCATTCGTAGGAGTCAGTGATATGCTCAATAATCATTTCACCAGCCTTAAATTCATTTTCCGCCACTTCAACGTCCCACGGAACATCAGTTTCGCTTGTTTCATGGCCATCATTTTGTGCTATAATAGCTGATGTGGAAATAAACATAAAAAAAGCAATCATTGGCAATTGCCAAACGCTCTTAAATTTATATAATATGCTACTCATTTACAAAGGAATGTCGTTGATTAAAATCGCGTGCAATTTTACGAATAATTGATGAGATACAAAAGGTAATTACTAATTAATTTATCCAGATAAAATTATAATTATCGACACCCATTTGTTTAGACGGGTTATAAATAGATTTAGGATAGTAGTTTTGGATCAAAAAAATCGTAATTTCACAGAAATCATTGAATAATAACCCAATTACCTGTTTTGATAACTGCTAATTATTAACCAAAAACATCAAAAAGGGTAATAAAATAAAAACGTTATGAGAATTTATAATATTTCAAGTGTTATATTAATAACCCTATTTTTTATTACCTCATGCGAGTGTGAAAAAGACGAGCATCTTACTTCGGAAAAAGACGCCATAGAAAATCTGCTAGACAATTATATTCTTGCTAATGAAAAACAAGATATTAATTTGATGCAGGATATTTGGGCCCCTTTGGATAACATAATTTGGATTGGAACCGACTCCGATGAGAGATTTATTGGCTGGCAAGAAATGCAAAATGCATTAATTGATCAGTTCGGATATATTTCAAACACCTATATTTCATCCTCAAACCAAACAATTAGAATTAATTGTACATCAAACACCGCATGGTTTTCCGAAAACCTAAGATATAATTACATGTATAAGGATGAGGCACATAGTTTCGAAGGATTAAGGTTTACAGGGGTACTAGAAAAAATTGATGGCACATGGAAATTTGTTCAGGCTCACCTATCAATCCCTGCAGTTGTAGACATAGGAGATTAAAGCCACTAAGGTTACATAAAACAATTATTATCCTATAATCCTTTTATTCATATACTTTCACAACATTTCATATATATTTGCCACATTAAAATTTAGATTTTTATTATGAATAAGTTGATGATTTTTGCTTTCACCATTTCCGTTTTAATTGGATGTACCCCTAAAAATAAAACCAATAATAAAGAAAGCGATAATATTAATATGGCCATAAGTAGGTCAGATGGTGAATCTATGATTGTTCCTCTAGGCAAAGAAAAAGGGACATTGATTTCCAGAAATGAAAATTCCGAAAGCGATACAAACAAGGTTCCTAATATTGTATCAAAAACTGGAGAAAAAGCCATTGAAGGAGGTAACCCTAATGCTGAAAATGAAAGTTTAAAAATAAGAAGGGCGCACACTCAGTTTAAAAATGGAACTGTCTATTACAAGGATGGGGAAATTCAAAAAGCAATAGATGCTTTTAAGCTTTCTCTGGAATATAAGCCTGATAATGATAAGGCTTTTTACAATCTTGGCAAGATATACTACGAATTGGGGCAGAAAGATCTTTCAATGGCCTACTATAAAGATGCAGTTAACCTAAATGAAAATGATTCATTATCCCTATTGGGAATAGGACTAATTTACTATCAAAGCAAGCGTTATCCAGATGCATTGTTGTACTATAATAAGGCAATTGAAGCAGCCCCATATTATGCAATGGCATACTTTAATCGAGGAACAATGCTTGGTCAGAATAAACAATATCAGCAGTCATTGAGTGATTTAACCAATGCAATTAAGTATGACCCAGATTTTTCTGAGTCCTACCTTAACAGAGGCCTTGCATATTTTTACACAAAGGATATGGATAATGCATGCATAGACTGGAAAAAGGCTGAATCAATGGGTAATTTAAAAGCAAAAGATGCTGTTAGGATATACTGCTCAGGGGGTATGACCCAATAAAAAATCCCGATAATAAAATTACCAGGATTATATTTTTTAATTGCTACTTATTCTGCGAGAATCAGCACCTTGTTTTTCAGCACCTCTATAACCCCACCTTTAATATCGAAAAATTGATCTTTACCCTCCTTTTTGATTTTAATTTTACCTTCCTTCAAGGCAGAAATTAAGGGAGCATGATTATTCAAAATTTCAAAGGAACCATCAATACCTGGTAATTGCACAAGTTCGGCTTCCCCTTGGTAGATGGTTGTATCGGGAGTTATTATTTCGAGATTCATTTGTTAAAAAATAATTTACTTACTTTCTTCTAACAATTTCTTGCCTTTTTCAATGGCTTCATCAATAGTTCCAACAAGGTTAAATGCTGCCTCTGGATATTCATCAACTTCTCCATCAAGAATCATATTAAATCCTTTAATGGTATCTTCAATTGATACAATTGTACCCTTTAGGCCTGTAAACTGTTCAGCAACATGGAAAGGTTGAGATAAAAACCTCTGAACTCTACGAGCACGGTGAACGATAAGCTTGTCTTCCTCACTTAGTTCATCCATTCCTAGAATTGCGATAATATCTTGTAATTCTTTATAACGCTGTAAAATATTCTTTACTCTCTCAGCAGTGTTATAGTGAGACTCACCAACCACATCAGGAGATAGTATTCTTGATGTTGAATCCAATGGATCAACAGCAGGATATATACCTAGCTCTGCAATTTTACGGCTTAATACGGTTGTTGCATCAAGGTGAGCAAATGTTGTAGCTGGAGCGGGATCAGTAAGGTCATCTGCAGGTACATAAACAGCCTGAACAGATGTAATTGATCCACGTTTTGTTGAAGTAATACGTTCTTGCATTATACCCATCTCGGTTGCAAGTGTTGGTTGGTAGCCCACAGCAGATGGCATTCTTCCAAGCAGAGCTGATACTTCAGATCCAGCTTGAGTAAAGCGGAAAATATTATCAATGAAGAAAAGAATATCACGCCCTCCGGATTTTTCATCACCATCACGAAAATATTCAGCCATTGTAAGCCCAGATAGCGCAACTCTAGCACGTGCTCCAGGTGGTTCATTCATTTGACCAAATACCAAAGTAGCTTGAGATGTTTCCAGTTCTTTGAGATCAACTTTTGACAGATCCCATCCACCTTCTTCCATACTTTTTTCGAACTCTTTTCCGTATTTGATAACACCTGACTCAATCATTTCTCGCAATAGGTCATTACCCTCACGTGTGCGCTCACCTACTCCACCAAAAACCGAAAGTCCAGCATAGGACTTAGCTATATTATTGATTAACTCCATGATGATAACAGTTTTACCAACACCAGCACCACCAAATAAACCAATTTTTCCACCCTTTGAGTATGGCTCAATGAGATCAATAACTTTTACTCCAGTGTAAAGTATTTCCTTTGAAGTTGATAGCTCTTCATACTTTGGAGGATCTCTATGTATGGAATATCTTTTCTCTGACTCTACCTGACCAAGACCGTCAATAGCATCGCCTATAACATTGAATAATCGTCCTTTTATTCCATCACCAGTTGGCATGGATATTGGGTGACCTAATCCAACAACTTCCATTCCTCGTTGTAATCCTTCTGAAGAATCCATGGCAATGGTACGAATTGTATTCTCTCCGATTGCTTGTTGAGCTTCAAGAATTAGTTTTTCACCGTCACCTCTGTCAATTTCCAGGGCATCATAAATTTTTGGAAGGTTTTCTTCTTTTTCGAAAACTACGTCAATTACAGGACCGATTACCTGTGCAACATGACCAACGTTTTTCTTCTCCATAAAAAGCTATTATTTAAGGATTTTAATGTGGGCGCAAATATAGTAAATTCTCTTATAAAAAATCTTCTGAATAAATAATTAGGATAAGAATTTAGACTAGTGTTGTAAATCCATATTTGACACTGTTTACATGCACATTAAATCAATCTTTTTTTATAATTTTACACAAACTCACATTGCCATGGTAAAGAAAGAAATAAAACTTCTGCAACAACAAATAGATAAGCTGTTTACAAAAGACTTTGATTTTGATGCTTGGAAAAAGTATTCTTTGCTTCAGCTAACTAGGATATTTGGAGAAAATGACCCAAAAATAGCTCAATTGCAAAACATTGAATTTGAGTTTAATTCATGGTCACTTAGGGATGCTTCAGGAAATGAGTCCTATGAGGAGGGTTCAAAAATGCTTGCCAAAGAAGTCCTTCAGGCTGCCATAGATGAAATTGATATGTATGGGGTTCCTAAAAAAGATGGTAAGTCGGATAACATAACAACAGATCTACTCACGATAATACTTGATGAGTTTAAAGGCTCTCAGGTAAAAGAATTAAAAGACATATTATCATCCAACGATAACCACTCAGAAAAACAAAGAAGAATTAAAGAGTTATTGGAAGAGCTGGGAGAGTTTGTGAGCATTGATATCTTAACAAGCATACTTTCAAACGCAAATATTATAGGTAAACTTATGAGCAAATGATTCTTGATTATTTTAAAAAGTCTACATATAACCTCAACATAATTAATAAACAGGAGCCATAAATTGAACTTTTAGTGGTCTAACTCCCTCATTTTTTATTAGTTTTGCTCCCTCATTTTTTATTTAAGCAAATTTAGCTCCTGATGGGAAAAAAGTATACTGAATATTCAAAGCTTAATCTTACTCAGCTTGCCGATGAGGTAAGGGGTGATTGGGAGAAAAATGACATCTTTGCGAAGAGCCTTGAAAACAGAAAAAACAACAAACCTTTTGTATTTTATGAAGGGCCGCCATCTGCAAATGGAGTACCTGGCATACATCATGTTATGGGTCGTACCATCAAGGACTTGTTTTGCCGTTATCAAACATTGAAAGGCAGATATGTTGAGCGAAAGGCAGGATGGGATACCCACGGCTTGCCAGTTGAGATAAGTGTAGAAAAAACTCTCGGAATAACCAAAGAGGATATTGGAAAAAAAATAACCGTTGAAGATTACAATAAGGCATGTCGTACGGAGGTTCTTAAATACAAAGGTCTGTGGGATGATCTTACCAAGAAGATAGGTTATTGGGTAGATCTTGAAAACCCATACATTACTTTTGATAATAAATACATAGAATCAGTATGGTATTTATTAAAAATGCTTCAAGAAAAAGGCCTTCTTTATAAGGGTTATAGCATTCAGCCATATTCACCTGCTGCAGGAACAGGATTGAGCACACATGAAATAAATCAACCAGGTTGTTATAGAGATGTAACAGACACAACAGTGGTTGCAAAATTTAAGATCATTCAAGAATCAGCTTCACATAAAATATTCGATGATGTGGAAGGTGACCTTTTCTTATTAGCATGGACAACAACACCATGGACACTTCCCTCAAACACTGCATTAGCGGTAGGAGATAAAATAGATTATATAAAAGTTGCTACTTTCAATCCTTACACAGGAAACCCCGCCACGGTAATTCTGGCAAAGGATAGAATGGACTCATATTTTAATCCGAAAAATGCTGACCTTACTCTGGAAGATTACAATGTTGGAGACAAAAAGATACCATTTAAGGTTTTATCAGAATACAAGGGATTTGAACTCACAGGTTTAATGTATGAGCAATTATTTCCATGGGTAAAACCAATGGGTAAAGCCTTTGAAGTAATACCGGGAGATTTTGTAACTACGGAAGATGGTACAGGGATTGTTCATGTGGCACCTACTTTCGGTGCCGATGATGATCGAATTGCAAAAGCAATGGGCATTGTTCCACTTGTATTGATTGACAAACAAGGTGAGCGAAGACCAATGGTAGATTTCAAGGGCTGTTTTTTCAAAATACAAGACTTGGATACAGATTTTGTTAAGGACTACATTGATTTAGAAAAATATGAGGAGTATTCAGGTAGGTTTGTTAAAAATGCCTATGATGAGTCGCTGGCGAAAGATGCCACAAGCTTGGATATAGACCTAGCGGTTGATCTAAAAAAAGAGAGCAAAGCATTTAAGGTGGAAAAACATGTTCATAGCTATCCACATTGCTGGCGAACCGACAAACCTATTTTATATTACCCTTTGGATAACTGGTTCATTAAAACAACTGCTCTAAAAGACAGAATGATAGAGCTGAATAAAACAATCAACTGGAAACCCAAAGCAACGGGCGAGGGTCGTTTTGGAAACTGGCTTGAAAATTTGGTGGATTGGAATTTATCCAGATCAAGATACTGGGGTGTTCCTCTGCCCATATGGGTAACTGAAGATCGAAATGAAATAAAGACAATAGGTTCTGCTGAAGAACTCAAAAATGAAATAGATAAATCCATGCAAGCAGGGTTCATGGATAAAAATCCAATGTCAGATTTTGAACCAGGAGATATGAGTCGTGAAAATTATATGACATTTGATTTTCACCGACCATATGTTGATGAAATAATACTCGTTTCAGATTCTGGCAAGGAAATGATACGAGAGCCTGGGTTAATTGATGTATGGTTTGATTCTGGATCAATGCCATATGCACAATTTCATTATCCCTTTGAAAATAAAGAAGTATTTGAAAATAATTTTCCAGCTGATTTTATTGCTGAAGGCGTAGATCAAACTCGTGGATGGTTTTTTACTCTTCATGCAATTGCATCAATGTTATTCGATTCTGTAGCATACAAAACAGTGGTTTCAAATGGACTTGTATTAGATAAAAATGGTAATAAAATGTCAAAACGATTGGGTAATGCAGTTGATCCATTCGAAACCATAAATTTATATGGACCCGATGCCACCAGATGGTATATGATTACCAATTCACAGCCATGGGATAACCTGCGTTTTGATATAAGTGGTATTGATGAGGTGAAAAGAAAGTTCATGGGAACACTTTTTAATACATATTCATTTTTTGCACTTTATGCTAATATAGATGGCTTCACATTTAGCGAGGACGAGGTTCCTGTTGAAGAAAGAACAGAACTTGATAGATGGATACTATCAGAATTACATACTCTTATCAAAGCAGTTGATGATGCCTTTGGTAATTTTGAGCCCACAAAAGCAGGTCGTTTAATACAATATTTTGTAACTGAACATTTAAGCAACTGGTTTGTTCGTTTGTCAAGGAGAAGGTTTTGGAAAGGCTCATATTCAAAAGACAAGGTTGAGGCCTATCAAACATTATATACTGTTTTAGAAACTATTTCTAAGCTAATCTCACCAATTGCACCATTTATTTCAGACAGAATTTTCATGGACTTGAATAAAGCTAGCGCTAGGGACACTGCGGTATCGGTTCATTTAACGGACTTTCCTGTATGTGATGAAAATTTAATCGATAAGGATCTTGAAGAAAGAATGGAGCTTGCTCAGAAAATAAGTTCAATGGTTCTTTCTCTTCGAAAGAAAACATTCTTACGAGTTCGTCAACCATTGGCAAAAATTATGATACCTGTATTTTCAGATCATCTGCTAAAACAAATAAAAGCAATTGAAGATTTAATACTTTCGGAAGTAAATGTAAAAAGCATTGAATATATTACTGATGATTCAGGAATATTAGTTAAAAAGATCAAACCAAATTTTAAATCTTTGGGGCCAAAATATGGTAAGATGATGAAACAGCTTGCTGGAGCAATTATGGCAATGGATCAAGATGGCATTAAACATTTGGAAACAAAAGGAAATTATACCATCAAAATGAATGATGAATCATTTGATATAACTTTGAATGATGTTGAGATTACCACCGATGACATTCCAGGATGGAGTGTTGCCATTGATGGTCAAATAACGGTTGCCCTTGACATCACAGTAACTGATGAGCTAAGGGAGGAGGGTCTTGCTAGAGAATTTGTTAACAGAATTCAAAATTTAAGGAAAGACCTTGAGTTTGAAGTTACGGATAGAATCACATTAGAGGTTGAACATAATAAGGAAACAGATAGTGCCCTAACTAATTTTAGTGATTATATTTGTTCAGAAACCTTAGCAGAATTAACTTTAAGAGATAAATTGGAAAATAGTGATGTAAGGATTGTTGAGTTAATTGAAGGGATCTCGGTAAATCTGTTTATCACCAAACAGAAATAGACCTTGGTTTTTATTTAAAAAAAGAAAATAATTGTATATTTATACGATCGTAAAATTTTAATTAATGAACATAAAATGACGGTTATGGAAGGGAATAACGGAGACAAAAGAAAGACTACGTACAATGATGCTGAGCTTGAAGAGTTCAAAACCATAATACTTAAAAAGCTTGAAAAAGCTCAAGAAGATTTCAAATTGCTCACAGAAGCATATACTAATAATAGTGAACACGGAACAAATGATACTTCTCCTACATTTAAGGTGCTGGAGGAAGGTCAGCAAGTGTTATCAAAAGAGGAAAATAGCAGGTTGGCTGCTCGTCAAAAGCGCTTCATAACAAATCTTGAAAATGCATTAACCCGTATAGAAAACAAAACATATGGTATTTGTCGTGTTACGGGAAAACTTATTAGCAAGGACCGTTTAAAGGCAGTTCCTCATGCAACACTAAGTATTGATGCTAAAAACAAAATGGCCAAACCAGATCCGATAAACTAGTTTTGGTTGAACTACTAATTCCTATAATTTGAAGAAATCCATCATAATTATTCTGCTTGTTCTAATTGCAGATCAGGCCTTAAAAATATGGGTTAAACTTAATATGACATTGGGAGAAGAAATTCCCATGATTGGAAACTGGTTTAACCTTTACTTTACTGAAAATAATGGCATGGCTTTTGGCTTGCAATTTGGCGGGGAGTTTGGTAAGCTTTTTCTAAGTGTTTTTCGAATTCTAGCAATCATTGCCATTGCCTTTTACCTATATATGTTGTCCAAAAGAACCAAGCGTACGGGATTAATGATATCAATATCTCTGATATTTGCTGGTGCTCTTGGTAATATGATAGATAGTGCTTTTTACGGCATGTTTTTCACACAAAGTTCTTACCATTCATTGGGTATTATTGCCAGTGAAGGCCAGGGCTATTCGTCATTTCTTCATGGTAGAGTGGTTGACATGCTTTATTTCCCAATAATTAATTTTACCCAAGCAAATGCACCTACATGGCTGCCCTCCTGGATTTATGGGAGTGATGGCCATTTCATATTTTTCAGACCAATATTTAACCTTGCTGATTCATCCATAACAATAGGTGTTTTCTGGCTACTTCTCTTCGAAAGAAAGTATCTTTCCCTATAGTATTACTTAATTGTTATTTTTGTGTATCTCGCATTGTTTTGAAAGCATTTCGGAAACACCAAAATTAGCATCTATTATTATGGAGAAAAATTATTCTAGCACATTTTATCCAACATTAGCAGGGTTTTGCCTAATAGCGATTGCCATATGCTTAACACGCCTTGCTTACACACCAATAGTTCCATCCATAATTGATAGCCATTGGGTTACAAAACCAGGTGCTGGATATCTAGGGGCATTTAATATGCTTGGTTACATGGCTGGGTGTATTTTAACAGTATTAGTTGCTAGAATTACAGGAGCCCGACTAATGATGAGACTATCATTAGTAATTGCAGTAATTGGCTTATTAATGTGTTCATGGGATTTAGGTTTTATATGGTTAGCTGTGGGTCGTTTTATCACGGGTTTTGCGGGCGCTGCACTCATTATACACACACCACCCCTCGTATTGAAAAATATCAATCCAGAAAAAAAAGCTGTTACCCTGGGGATAGTATTTAGCGGTGCAGGATTTACGATAGTTGCGGTAAGTTTTTTATTGCCGCAATTTATAACTAATGGACCCAAAAACGGGTGGTTATTTGAGGCAGCAATAACTGCAGTTTTTGCTATAATTTCATGGAATTTGGTTTCAAGAGCACCTATTCACGCAAAGAAGAATAATTATATCAAGGAACCACTTAAACAAACCTCTAAACTGTTATTAATTTTGATTGCTATATGTTATTTTTTAGCAGCTGTGGGTATAGTGCCTCATTCTTTATTTCTTTCGGATTATGTGCATCGTGATTTGGGATATAGCATAAGTGATAGTAGCATGTTATTTTCTGCACTTGGTTTAGGCTCTGCCATTGGGCCCGTTATTTCTGGTGTGTTGGCAAAAAAACTTGACACTAGTATGAGTTTATTTTTTGCCTATTTGACAGGTGTAATTGCGGTTTTAATTATTCTTATGTTTGATGAAATTGAATTGGTGGCTCTTTCAGCATTTTTAGCGGGGATATTTTTGATCTCTGTTGTCTCACTTACCTCATTGAGAGTTCTTGAAATAGTAGGATTAGAAATGCATGACCACTATTGGGGCATTCTAACACTTATACTTGCTTCGGGATGGGCAATTGGAAGCTATAGTATGTCTGGGTTATTATCTTTAAAGTTTCAGTATATTAACCTTTTTATGACTGGCCAGGTAGTTCTTGCTCTGGCTTTAGGGGTATATTTATTTTCCTGGTGGCGGTCCAAACACATTTAACGAGACACCTATTTTGGTATAGATTCAAAAACTTTCATTAGAATTGTTTATCCCTAAATGTATTTAAACGAAAGGCATTACTAACCAAACTAATGGTTCTTTATTGCTATTTTTGTGGCTTTAAATAATTTTATGACTGCAAAAGATATTGAAATAATGGCTCCGGTTGGATCATATGAATCTCTGATGGCCGCCATTCAGGGTGGTGCCAACTCTGTTTACTTTGGTATTGGTAAACTTAATATGCGATCAAAATCTTCAAAAAACTTTACAATAGACGATTTAGTAAAAATTTCAGACATCTGTAAGGAAAATAGTATTCGAACATACATCACCCTCAATACAGTTATATACGATCATGAATTAGAAATAATGCGTGAAATAGTTGATGCTGCTAAAACTAGTAATATCACTGCAATAATTGCATCTGACCAAAGTGTAATACAATATGCATATTCGGCTGGGATGGAAATACATATGTCTACCCAGGCTAACATTACAAATATTGAGGCTGTAAAATATTATAGTCAGTTTGCCGATGTTATGGTTACGGCTCGCGAGCTTGAAATTCAGCAGGTTAAAGAAATTACCGATGCCATAAAAAACCAGGATATTTGCGGTCCTAGTGGAGATTTGGTGCAAATAGAAGTATTTGCTCATGGTGCCTTATGCATGGCTGTGAGTGGAAAATGTTATTTGAGCTTAGATAATCTAAATTCATCGGCCAATCGTGGTGCATGTTTGCAGCAATGTAGGCGAAAATATACTGTTACTGACAAGGAAACCGGTGAGCAATTGGAAATAGATAATGAATATATCATGTCGCCCAAAGACCTAAATACAGTTGCATTATTGGATAGAATTATTGATGCCGGTGTAAGAGTTCTTAAATTAGAAGGCCGTGGACGTTCACCGGAATATGTAAAAACAATTGTGGCTGTGTATCGGGAAGCAGTTAATGCATGCTTTGAAGGGCAATATAATCAAGAAAATATTGACATTTGGAATGCTAGGTTGTCAACAGTTTATAATAGAGGATTCTGGGAAGGGTATTACATGGGTAAAAAATTTGGAGAATGGACTGAAGATTATGGTAATCAAGCAACTCAAAGAAAGATGTATATAGGTAAAATAACTAATTATTATAACAAGCAAGGTGTTGCAGAAGTTAAGATCGAAACCAACGATTTAAATGTAGGAGATGAAATTAAAATACTTGGAGAAACAACTGGAGTTTATGAATCTTATATTGACGAAATAAGACTCAATCTAGAACCAGTAAAAACGGTTATAAAAGGAGATGTTTGTTCAATAAAAACATCTGAGCTTGTTAGAAGAGGCGATAAGATGTATAAAATGATGACAACAGCAATCAGCTAATATTCCAATAAAAATTAATTATTATCTCGGAACTCTTTAGGTTTTATTAAAACAAAAGTTCTTGATATATTAAATCCAAAATGAATATCTCCTTTTAGCCAGTCACCGGTTGTTCTGGCAATGAAATGTTGCTCAATAATACCACGCGAATTAGTCAGAAATAGTTGAAATACGTGGCCTCCGGTTTCAATATCAAATCCAATTGTAAAGGAATCCTGAAAATCTTTTGAAGTTTGTTTTGACAAGATGTAATAATATTCAAGATTTAGGCTAACACGGTTTGATAGTTTAAATCTTCCACCGGCACCAAGAGCCCAAACATCATTATCATCAATTTCTCTTTCCACTAAATTACGATGAATAAAAGTAGGTGTTAACTGCAGCGAAACTGCATTACTAAATTTACGGGCAATGAGTAGCTGGTTAGTAAAGGATAATCTTGAAGAAAAATAATTTGTTCTTAGAGTATCATCAAATTTGAGAGTATTTATTCCAATATTGCCAAAATAACTTATTGACACTGGCATATTAATTTCCCCTTTGCTTTGCCTAAGTATTTTAGCTTTTACAGACCCATCGTAAGTTTTCTCAAAAGATGATCGCCCAATACCAACTGATAACCAATCTGTGATTCCGTATTGCAAGCCAAGCCTTAAGGTAGCCTGATCCAACCCAAAGAACTCATAAGCTCCCTCATTTATTCGACCAAAATGATGTTGTATATCAAATACTAGATTTCCATTGGCCGGATTTTCAACTGATTGCCCAAGGGATATTCGGGTAGTTTTAAATGTGGAATAGGTATAGGTAGTGGCCGGTTCATCATTCAGAAGATCCATCAAATCATCCTGTGCATTTGTAACAGATGTTATTGCTATAAAACAAACTGTGAGCCAGCAAAGTTTTATTAGTTGCTTAGTATTCATCGAATTGGTATTTCAAAGTAAATAATTATAAGGCACCAAGAGGTTTAAGCATAACATTAACAGTAATCTCAATTTCTTCAGCAATTTTTCCTGTTACTGCCCCAGGTATACTTATATCATAATCAGCTATTTTGACGAAAAATTTTGAGTCCCCTTTAATGCCATCATTACTAACAGTAAAGGTCCCTTTCTCACTAACTTTCTGAGTAATCCCATGAATGGTTAATTCTCCTTCAATATCTGCTTCATAGCTGCCGTTTACAGTGAAGTCAATTTTTTGTGCATTTGTGATTTTACCTCGAAAAGTTGCGTTTGGGAATTTATCACTTTCAACATAATTCTCATTAAAGTGTTCCTGCATCAGGGCTTTTTCAAAAATAAAAGACTTCATTAATACTTTAAAAGCCAATTGTCCGGTTTCTGTATTGATTGCTGAATTTACCTGTGAATTGTGAGCTTCTATTTTTTCAAGAGGACCATCAGAGTAAAATGATATTTTACCATTTTTTGTAACATATTTTTGTGCTGTTGCCATTGAAGCAATTGCAAACATTGTAATGAAAACGAGAGTTAATTTTTTCATGTTAATTTAATTATTAATTAATTATTGAGCAATGTTCCAGTATAACATCTGTATCATTATATCCGGAACAAAAGCCTTTTATTGTTATAGATTTTGATTTATCGAAATTCAATCCTTCGTCTTTATAAGTAGGAAGCAAGGTACACCTTATTCCTTCATCACCAAACATACCTTCGTTATAAGTAAATACGATTACAGCAGTTGAGTCAAGATCATCGACAGATGTTAGAAACCCGTGTAATTGCAAAACTTTGCCAGTAAATGCCTTGTCAGGAGATTCCTGTCCATTGTAAAAATGATTGTAACATTCGTTTGCTGAGATTATAAAGTCAGGAGTTGCTTTATCGTAATCCGTATGTGGTTTATTATACATGAAAAACCACATATATGCAATTGCAGCGAGGCCAACAATGCCGGCAAATAAAAATACTTTAAGCCAATTTTTCATCATACATTTATTTAATTATTAGGAGTACCATCCAATATCCAACGATCTATCTTTTGTATTTTGCAATCGCTGAGCTTATTTCCATTTTTTGGCATTGGAGACCAACCGGACTCATGTTTTATTGTTCCCATCAAGCTACCATTATTTGCAACGGATACTATTTCATCATAGTTACTTAATCTTATGTTTCCTGCCGGTGCAGAACCACTATGACAACCTGTACAACTTGCGCTAATTACTGGCATAACATCATTTGAAAATGTTACATTTGTTGTATCACAATCTGGATCCTGAGGGTATAAATATTCAACATTATCATAGTAACAGGAGCTTAATCCTGATATCATAACCAAGAATATTATGAAGAATTTCTTTTTAATTATTTGGTGTACCATTTTCAATCCATTTTTCTATTTGTCGTATTTTGCAGTCACTGAATTTTGTTCCATTTTTAGGCATCGGACTAAAACTAGTTGAATGAGTAATTACACCCATAAGGCTACCATTTGATGCTGAGGCAACCACATCTTCATAATCTTCAATTATTATACCACCACCCGCATTAACATTTGTATGACAACCGGAACAGTTAGTCTGCATCATTGGCCAGATGGTACCAGAAAAAGTTACGTTATTAGTATCACAATTTTCAATACAAGAGTTATTTTTTGCACCTTGCTCAATCCAATTCTTAATAATAAGCTTTTGGTCATCATTTAATTGACTCAATGGTGGAGGGGGCATAATATCTTCGGGATCACTTTCCATAATTACCTCATATAATTCACTATCCGATGGGTCTCCGGCTTTTATTTTTCCAGTTTCCATAACAGATAAATAGTCTATCAATACAACATCATCTTGCGCTGATTGTTGATCATGACAGTTACTAGTTGCGCAATTAGAAACCAATAGGGGCAAAACATCATTTTGAAAATATATAGTATCAGGGTCACAGGTGCTGTTATTGGAGGGTTGATTTGGATCAGAGTTATTAGTATTTAAATCGGCCTTGTGCTTACACTTAAAACTACCAAAAGTAATTGCAAGCAAAAAACATATTAGGATGGGCTTTGAGTGTTTCATTTTCAACTTGTATGAATTTTGGGTGCTAAAGTTAATAAAATAAATTTTATACCATAGCAATGGACAAAAACGTAGCACTAAAATATTAAATTCAATAAGGACATTAATTTTCCAGTAAAGTCGAAATGACACCTTTAATATCAATAATTCCAAACATATCAGCCGAAGTTAAAAG
>JABJIE010000029.1 GCA_018661505.1 Lentimicrobiaceae bacterium | reverse complement strand
TTTTATTTTTTTATTGTAAACTGACCATATAATTCAATTGTTAATTGAGTTTTAATAATAAAAAAGGAAAAGGGTTATATATTACACCATTATTTTTATTTTAGCACATTTTTAAAATATACGCTTAAATTTTAATTTAAACTAACTAATAAAGTAGTTATGAAAAAAGTTCTTACACTTTTCGCTTTGATTGCTGCGCCGTTTATGGTTTCAGCAAGTGAAGCTGACCTTGTAATTCCAGATGGAGTTAAGGATCAATCAATCTTATATTGGGGGTTTCTTGTGACATTTGTGGGATTCTTATTTGGTTTTTACCAATTTGCACAAGTTAAAAAGATAAAAGCACATAAGTCTATGCTTGATGTAGCTCAGGTTATCTTTGAAACATCAAAAACTTATTTGATCCAGCAAGGAAGGTTTCTTGCAATACTTTTTGTATTCATTGGCGCTGCTGTGGCATTCTATTTTGGATGGCTAAGCGATGCTAACTTTGGAATAGGTGGAGTTGCGATGATACTGGGATGGACCGTTATTGGGATATTAGGTTCTTATAGCGTTGCTTGGTTTGGAATTAGAATGAACACATTGGCAAACTCACGTATGGCATTTGCTTCTCTAGAAAGAAAACCAATAAAACTTTTAAACATTCCGTTAAATGCAGGTATGAGTATAGGTGTTGTATTAATTTCACTTGAATTAATAATGATGCTTATGATACTTTTATTTGTTCCAGGAGAGTATGCTGGTGCAAGTTTTATTGGATTTGCAATTGGAGAGTCATTAGGTGCTTCTGTGCTGAGAATAGCTGGTGGTATCTTTACAAAAATTGCTGACATAGGTTCTGACCTTATGAAGGTAATATTTAAGATTGGCGAGGATGATCCTAGGAACCCTGGTACAATAGCTGATTGTGTTGGTGATAATGCTGGTGATAGTGTTGGACCCACAGCAGATGGTTTTGAAACCTATGGTGTAACAGGTGTAGCTCTTATTTCTTTTATTCTCTTGGCTCTTCCTAATACTATGTTGGGTGAAGCCAATAAGGTAATTCTTCTAACATGGATTTTTGTGATGAGGATTCTGATGATTGCAACCTCCATAATTTCATTTTGGATTAATGGTGCAATTACAAAAGTAAAATATGAAAATGCAGATGACCTTGATTTTGAGAAACCACTTACATCGCTGGTTTGGATAACTTCAATACTCTCAATCATAGTAACTTTTATTGTAAGTTATCTAACCATAAGTGATTTACCAAATAATCTATGGATAAGTCTTTCAGTAATAATAAGTGCAGGTACATTAGGAGCTGCTCTGATACCTGAATTTACTAAATTATTTACTAGTCCTAAATCAATACATGTTGATGAAGTAGTTGAAGCCTCTAAAAAAGGAGGTGCGTCTCTAAACATTCTTTCTGGTCTTGTTGCTGGTAACTTTAGTGCTTTTTGGAAAGGTATGGTATTCTTTATGCTAATGTTTGTTGCATATTATGCTAGTACTTTTGGGTTAGATGCATTTATGATCTATCCCTCAATCTTTGCATTTGGTCTTGTTGCGTTTGGTATGCTCGGAATGGGGCCTGTTACCATTGCTGTTGATAGTTATGGACCTGTTACCGATAACGCCCAATCAATTTATGAGTTATCATTAATTGAAGAAAATAGAGAAGAAACCGTAGCTGAAATTGAGAAAGATTTTGGTTTTACACCTGACTTTGAAAAATCAAAATATTATCTTGAAGCTAATGATGGCGCTGGTAATACATTTAAAGCAACTGCCAAACCTGTTCTCATAGGAACAGCAGTTGTAGGTGCTACAACAATGATTTTTGCTTTGATACTTGTTATCAAAAAAACTCTAGGTGTTGAACCAGAAGAAATATTAAACCTTCTAAATCCTTTTACCATAATGGGATTCCTATTGGGAGGTTCTGTTATTTATTGGTTTACAGGTGCATCTACACAGGCAGTTACAACTGGTGCAGCACGTGCGGTTGAGTATATCAAAAAGAACATAAATCTTGATCCAAATGCGCCTATGAAGGCTGATGTTGGTAAGTCAAGAGACGTTGTACAGATTTGCACAATTTATGCTCAGAAAGGTATGTGGAATATTTTTATTGCCATTTTCTCCTTTGCTCTAGCATTTGCATTCTTATCAGCTCCAACTGAAACTTCAAATGCTCCCGTAGCTATGTTTGTTGCATATTTATTATCAATAGCATTCTTTGGCTTATTCCAGGCTATCTTTATGGCAAACGCCGGGGGATCATGGGATAATGCTAAAAAAGTTGTTGAAGTTGATATGAAGGAAAAAGGGACCCCTTTGCATGATGCATCTGTGGTTGGTGATACAGTTGGTGATCCATTTAAGGATACATCATCAGTAGCTCTAAATCCTGTAATTAAGTTTACAACGTTATTTGGTTTGTTAGCTATGGAAATTGCCATTGCTCCTCAATTTAGAGCAATAGCTCCTTACATAGGCGTTGCATTCTTAGTCGTAGCTCTTTACTTTGTTTGGAGATCATTCTATAAAATGAGAATCAATCATTAGACAATAATATTGAAGACATAAAGGGAGGCTGCTTTTAAGTAGTTTCCCTTTTTTTTATCCAGCTTTTTATAGTATATCAAATTTAAGAGTAGTGAATATCGTCAATTATAGCATCACAAAGCATAAGCCAAATAAATGCAAAAAATTTATTGTTAATTAAATAACAATTTTGTTAAATATGAATTTGACATCAATAAGATTTTTAATTTTGTACTTTATTTTTAGATGTAATTTCTTGTGACATTTTAATATTATCCAGATTAAGAAATGAGTATCAATAATTTTACTAATAGACATAATGGCCCATCAAAAGTTGATATAAGGTATATGCTTGATTCGATGGGTTTAAAATCAGTAAATGAACTGATAGATAAAACAATTCCGAAAGATATCCGACTTTCCAAAGGGTTAAGTCTTGAGGAGGGTATGTCCGAATATCATTACCAAAAGCACATGCGCAAGATTGCTTCAAAAAATAAAGTTTTAAAGTCTTACATTGGTACCGGTTATTATAATACCGTAACACCACCGGTTATTCAGAGAAATGTCTTTGAGAATCCTGGTTGGTATACTTCATACACTCCATATCAGGCAGAAATATCACAGGGTCGTCTTGAAGCATTGCTGAATTTCCAAACTATGGTTTCAGACCTGACTGGCCTACCCATTGCAAATTCATCACTACTTGATGAAGGAACTGCAGCTGCTGAAGCAATGCTCATGTTCTTTAATGCAAGGTCACGATCAAGCGTTAAAAGCGGAGCAAACACTTTTATTGTGAGTGAAGATCTGTTTCCACAGACATTAGACGTATTGCGAACAAGAGCTGAGTCCAAAGGAATTAATTTGATAGTTTCAAATTGTAATGACTTTGAGTTTAACGACAAGGTATTTGGATGTATGATACAATATCCTAATAACAAAGGAGAAATAAAGGATCATAGAATATTGGTAAAAAATGCCAATGATGCCAATGTGCCCGTAGCTGTCGCATCTGATATACTTAGTTTAACATTGCTTACACCTCCAGGAGAGTGGGGTGCAGATGTGGTTTTTGGAACGACACAGAGGTTTGGAGTGCCAATGGGATTTGGAGGGCCTCATGCAGCTTATTTTGCAACTGTAGAAGCATACAAAAGAAATATACCTGGAAGAATAATTGGAATTTCAAAGGATATAAATGGGGATAATGCTCTAAGAATGGCATTACAAACTAGAGAACAACACATCAAGCGTGAAAGAGCAACCTCTAATATTTGTACGGCTCAGGCATTATTGGCAATTATGGCTGGCTTTTATGCAGTATATCACGGACAGGATGGTTTAAAAGCAATAGCCTTTAGAATACACTCACTTGCAGCATCATTACAAGCATCTATTGATAAGTTGGGTTATAAGAATACCAATGAGTATTTCTTTGATACATTACATGTTGAATTACCTGATGGAGTTGATATGGGTCAACTTAAGAAGCTTGCCTTAGATCACAAATTAAATCTCAGATATTTTGATGATAATCAACATATCGGAATTAGTTTAGATGAAACAACTGATGAAAATGATATAGGGTTGTTAGCTGCCATTTTTGCAAAAGCAGCAGGGAAAGATAACTTTGAATTGAGTTTCCCAGATGTTAGTTTTGATAATATTGAGACATTACCAGAAAACTTGAAAAGAACTACAAAATTCCTGTCGCACTCTGCATTCAATTCATATCATTCTGAAACAGAAATGATGCGCTATCTGAAGAAGTTAGAAAATAAGGATATCGCTCTTAATCGTTCAATGATTCCCCTTGGATCATGCACAATGAAATTAAATGCTGCTTCAGAATTACTGCCCATAAGTTGGCCAGAATTTACGGACATACATCCGTTTGTACCGGCTGAACAGGCAGCCGGTTACTTAGAAGTAGTTAATGAGATGAATCATATGCTATGTGAAGTTACAGGCTTTGAGAAGGTATCATTTCAACCCAATTCAGGAGCCGCAGGTGAATATGCCGGTTTGTTAACAATAAATAAATACCAAAAGAGCATAGGAGAGGGTAACAGAAACATATGTTTAATACCTGCTTCTGCACACGGAACAAATCCTGCAAGTGCAATTGTTGCTGGGTATAAGGTAGTAGTTATCAAAACTGCTGATAATGGAAATGTTGATATTGATGATTTGAGACTCAAAGCAGCTGAACATAAGGATAATTTAGCAGCAATAATGATAACATATCCTTCAACTCATGGAATATTTGAAGAAGGAATAAAAGAGGTAATAAAAATTGTTCATGACCATGGTGGTCAGGTATATATGGATGGTGCCAACATGAATGCTCAGGTAGGTTTTACCAATCCAGGGTTCATAGGTGCCGATGTATGTCATCTAAACTTACATAAAACTTTTGGTATACCCCATGGTGGTGGTGGACCAGGGGTTGGTCCAATTGGTGTAGCAAAACACCTTGCTCCGTTTTTGCCAGGACATCAAATGTCTCAACTAGAAGATAATCAGTTGAATTCAGCTGTTGCCTCTGCTCCAATGGGCAGTGCTTTAGTATTACTTATTTCATATGGTTATTTAAAAATGTTGGGTGCATCAGGACTGAAAGAAGCAACAGAGATAGCTATTTTAAGTGCCAATTACATGGCCAATGAATTAAAGGATCATTACCCAATTCTTTATAAAGGATCCAATGGTACTGTTGGTCATGAAATGATTCTTGACTGCAATAAATTTAGCAAAACAGCAGATGTATCAGTAGCGGATATTGCAAAACGGTTAATGGACTATGGCTTTCACGCTCCAACAGTTGCTTTTCCAGTAAATGGAACTTTAATGGTAGAACCAACCGAAAGTGAACCATTACAGGAGTTGAATTGTTTCATTGAGGCAATGAAATCCATTCGTAGTGAAATAGCATCAATTGAAAACGGTACTGCAGAACGTGCTAATAATGTGGTAGTAAATGCTCCTCATACTGCTCAAATGTTGATATCTTCTGATTGGGATATGCCTTATGAAAGAGAAACTGCTGCTTACCCTCTTGAATGGGTTAAGGAAAATAAATACTTCACACCAGTTGCAAAAATTGATAATGCTTATGGTGATAGGAATTTATGTACTTGTTTACCTATTGAAGAGTATACATAATAACACATATGTGATTTACTTTTATTTTTGCCAAATCTTCCATGATGCCTCTGCCTGTATTTCAAGCATTCGCTGACCATTTATGCATTTAGCGCCTCTTTCCAAACCCTTTTTTATGAAAATAGTCTTCTTTGGATTATAAATAAGGTCATATAATATGTGGCTTGATGTAATATTTTCATATGGAATATTTGGGCATTCATGGTCATTTGGAAACATACCAACTGGCGTAGTATTAATAATTAGTTGATTATTTGCCATATGGTCACTACCAATTTGGTTATAAGCGTATTCTTTGTTATTTCTGGGATTTCTGGAAACAAAGAAATAATCAACATCAAGTTTTCGTAATACATATGCCACTGAGTTTGAGCTTCCTCCAGTTCCCAATATCATAGCCTTTATTCCAGCCCTTTTTTTTATTTCTGAATAAATGGTTTCTTCGAAACCAATAACATCAGTATTAAAACCTTTAAGTAAGTTTTGTTCTTGATTTTTTTCAATTCTTATTGTATTAACAGAACCAGTTAGCTCTGCTATGGGATCAATCTCGTCAATAAAATCACATATGGATTTCTTGTATGGAATTGTTACGTTAAGTCCCCTGATGTTTAGGTTTCCATCAATTAACCCTCTAAATTCACTGAGATTACTAATATCGAAAACCCTGTAATTAGCATTTATTTTCTCTTTACTAAACTTCTCACCAAAATAACTAGGCGAATAAGTGTGCGTTAGATTCTTGCCAATTAATCCATATGTTTCCATAAAAATGACTTTACTTTTGTTCAATATCCCTTGCGCTTTTTTCCATTACCCAAATACTTATAATACCTATTAATATTATAACTATTGCTATAAGGAATTCCATATTCAAATCAGGCCAGAAGTAATTATATCCTATTACTTTGACCTTGTCTCCGAAAACTTCATTTATGGGGTTTTTCCATGGCCATATGATGCCAAGAGAACCGAGAATAAAACCGGTTAGGATAGCTATAGTTTGATCTTTATACTTGCTAAAAACCCAAGATAGGAGGTGTGAAAAAGCAATTAGTCCACCAATAGCACCAATGAGTACAGGGAAAAGGATATCGAGGTCACGATTGTTTATGGCATCAATTGCAACAAGCTGATAATTTCCCATTAGAATCAGCACAAATGAACCCGATAGCCCTGGTAATATCATGGAGCAAACTGCAACAACACCACAAAGAATCAGATATAAGAAATTATCGTTCTGAGTTGCAGGTGTTAGGAATGTAAACATCACTGCCATTATGGTTCCTATGATAAAGCTCACAATAACGGTGGAATTCCATCTTTCAACAGTATTACCAACAAAATATACGGATGCTAATATTAAACCAAAAAAGAAAGACCATATGTAAACGGGATATTGTAAAAATAGGTAATCAAAAATTTTGGCTAATAGCACTATTGCTAAAATAACACCACCAAATAGTGTAACCAGGAAATATAAGTCTGTTACTTTGGCAAATTCTTTAATTCTACCCCTTAGAAGTAACTTAAAGGTTCCAATTCCAAAAGACTTTATGGAGTTTATCAATCTTTCAAATATGCCGGTTATGAGGGCTATGGTACCTCCGGATACCCCAGGAATAATATTAGCTAAACCAACTGCCATTCCTTTGAGTAAATAAATAATATATTCTTTCATATATCTGTTTGTACTATTCCTAATTAAAATTGCTAAATAAATATAATTTTCCCTAACTTCTAAGTGGATTCAGGAATTAAATTTATGGTAATGCTACCATTATTTAGTTATCATAAGTATCCGTTAAACTTATTATGCTAATGCCACCTTCTATATTCTTAGTATCCAATCCCATATCACTACTAAATATTATCCGTACTGATTCATTTGGTGGTATATCAAAATAGTTATCTGAAAATTGACCCTCAGCTTCATATTGAAGGAAAACATTTTTTGCAAGAACGTCTGTTGATACTTCAATTACAAATGACTTTTTATCCCAATCTAAAATTTCGTAATCAATTTTTGGTGAAGTTAGTAATAGATTCTTGGGGCTTACAAAATATGTAATATCTAAGTCAATTATCACACTATCTTTACTTTTAATTTTACTCAATAACAGCAGTTGTGATTTATTTAAATTATTTGTTAATGATGATATATCTACTTTGTTATACACTTTACTACTATTTGCATTTATTATAATATCTTCATTGATAGATTTAATAATTTTTCCATTAAAATCCATTAATGTCAATTCTAATGTGGCTTCTGTATCAAGCAATTTATCTGATACTATGTATAAGTTCAAATTATCATCTCTAATTTCTGTGGAAATAATTACCTCTTTAAATGCATTCCTCACCTCATAGTGTAATGCCTTCCAATTTCCATAATAATCAATACTACTCCATGAGGCGACTGGCCAGCAATCATTAAGTTGCCAATAGAGTGATCCCATACAATACGGCATTGCTCTACGTTGTGCTTCAATTCCCATTTTTATCCCCTTTGCCTGTAGTAGTTGGCCAACATATAAAAACTCTTCAAAATTTTCAGGTATATGATAGTCTCTTTTCATATACTCTTCTATGGTCGCGTTTCCTATGCTAGACCTTTGATGTGACTTCATTACTGGTGAGTATATGTTCCAATCCTCTTCAGTGGTATATTTTTTAACGGATTTAAAAGTGGGAAATGACTGAAATCCAAATTCAGACATGAATCTTGGAATAAATTCTTCATATTTATCAAAAGGTTCTTTTCCCCACCATACTCCCCAATAGTGATTATCTCCAGATTTGCCATTTTCCAGTTCGCCAAACCCTGAACTAGGAGAGGAGGACCAATATAAACGTGTGGAGTCATACGCTTCTACCACCTTAGGTAGGATTTTATGAAAGATATCTTCATATGCATACCATACACTATCGACAATATCTGCTCCTTGATTTTCATAAACATCTTCTTTCCATCCCCATCTGTTCCATGCAGATAGTATCTCATTATCGCCACACCAAATTGCAATGCTTGGGTGTGAACGTAGACGTTTTACATTTTGAATAGCTTCCCTTTTTACATTTTCTAGGAATTCTTCATTTCCAGGATACATTGCACATGCAAACATAAAATCTTGCCAAACTAATATTCCAGCTTTATCACATAAGTCATAAAAGATATCTTTTTCGTAAATACCACCTCCCCAAACTCTTAGCATGTTAAAGTTTGCGTCTTTGGCAGAGTTAATTAAATAGTTGTAGTCTTCATTACTTGGTCTATTGAGGAAAATATCCTGTGGTATATAATTTGCCCCCTTCATGAAAACAGGAAATCCATTTACTTTAAAATAAAAGCTAGCACCAATGCTATCTTTATCCTGAACAACCTCTATTGTTCTCAAACCTAATGATTGATTCTTTTTTGATATTAAATTTTCATTATCTCTGAGCTGAATTTCCACATTGTACAGCCTTTGATCGCCATGGCCATTTGGCCACCATAGTTCTGGACTGGATATTGTGATGGGATATGAGATATTATTAAACCCAGGTATAAGATTAATTTTTCTCGAGTTTATAATACTATCATCTATCAATGTGATAAGTGTTATATTTTTTTTGTTAACCGATTCAATTTCAACAGTAAACTCTAAATCTGCTATCTCAGTATCAATCTTATTCTGCTTAATATAAATGTTATCAATATTTGCTAAATTCCATGCAACCAACTCAATGTTTTGCCATATACCACTTGTAACAAGCCTAGGTCCCCAATCCCATCCAAAGTGATAACCAGGCTTTCTACTAAAAACACATACCTTGGTATCCCCTAATCCTCCAATCTCCGATTGGTCATTTTCTGCTCCAGGTAGAGTAAACCCTAGTTTCGCTCTTTTATCTAGTCCAATATTTATTGCAGACCGTAAGATAACCTTAATTGAGTTTTTACCATATTTTAAGTATTTCTTGCAATCAACAATCCATTTGGTGAACATGTTATTAGTTTCGATAACCTTATTACCATTAATGTATATATCAGAATGTGTATCAATTCCATTCAACCTAAGCTCTATAACATCCTTACTAAGTAGATTATTCCCAACGAAAAACGAAGACCTATACTCCCAGTCAGTTTTATCAACCCATTGGACGTTTCTTTCATTTAACCTGTAATAAGGATCTTCAATTATATTATTGTTTATGAGATCAGTATGCACAGTGCCTGGAACATCTGCTGGCATCCATATACTGTCGGAAATATTTTTAAATGTCCAGTTTTGATTTATTATTATGGTTTCCTTTAAAGTGTCATGGCTTGAGCATGAATTTATGATAAGTCCAAGCAAGAAAGTTAGGAAAACAAAACTTCTGAAATATCTCATTCTTTATTATGGAATAAATTATCAGATAAAAGTAATTATTTGTTTTAAGAATAAGTTTAAAGTAATTTTATGGTAATGAATAACCTAAGAATATTACCTGTAGGATATTACTTGTTTTAATAAAGAAATAAATGTTGATGGCAAGCAGATGGGTTTATCAACCTATTCATTTATCCATCCCAAGGCATTTGGAAGGTCACTTATATCGAAGTATTTTTCTTGTCTGCCAGCTTTCTTATTTTCAAAAAACAAATTATCCAACTTAACCAGATGAGCTTCCCAATCCTTATTACTTACAATTGCAATTTTACCACAATGTTTAATATGTGTTAAGGCGTACATGCCATCATCCCACATTGCTTCCCAACTACTTTTTGACAATTCCATTTTGTCAATTTTTGCCAGTATGTTAATTTGATTAATGCCTGCATTAATTTTGTCATTCATAAGCTTTTCAAGACTTTTTTCATCGGACGATTCATAGGCCCCTATTATTTCAAAAGCGATGGCCTTATCACTTTTTGTTTCCATTAATTTTATCATAGTATAACTTTTTTAAATACAAATGGATTTGTTAACCAATAGATTACTTTTACATGTAAAGTTAAGGAAAAATATAAATACCAAATTAGCACATGTTTTTTAGATATTTAATCTGAAGTAAAGAAATTAAGAGTTACCATTCCATTCAGAGTAGAATTGTTTTAGGAATACTTCCATAAATTGATGCCTATTATTAGCTATTTTAATTCCAGCTTCTGTATTCATCATTCCTTTCAGTTTTAGTAATTTCTCATAAAAATGATTTAATGTTGGAGAGTTACCCGACTTGTATTCTCTTTTCGATTTATAATTCTTGGGTGGTATGTCAGGGTTATATAATTCATTTCCCTTAAACCCTCCATAATTAAATGTTCGCGCAATACCTATTGCTCCAATTGCATCAAGTCTGTCAGCATCTTGAACAATGTTTAGTTCATTGTTTTTTTCTGTGTTATTATCAAAAGTGTTTTTAAAAGAAACATGTCTTATAATATATATAATCCTATCAATAATTTCATTTGATAACCCTATCGAAACCAAAAATTCCTCAGCTTTCTGTGGGCCAATGTTTTCATCTCCATTATAAAATTTGGGATCGGCAATATCATGCAATAATGCTGATAATTCCACAATAAGCTTGTTGCAGTCTTCCGTTTTACCTATTGCTATTGAATTTTTCCACACCCTATAAACATGCCACCAGTCATGACCTCCCTCTGCACCATAAAGTTCTAACTTTACAAACTCTACTGTCTTTTCTATTACTATTTGATTTTCTTTTGACATTATTTATATTTTAAACAAAAATATAATTTATAGACTTAATTGATCGATTATTAAAACACTAATTTTTATCAGATTTATACTTCTGTTAACTTTAGTTTTGTTTATATTCGCAATTATATGTGAGTATTCAACTATTCCAATTTTTAAGCGATAATTTTGATTTATGATGAAAGGAAAGGATTTGTATTATATTTCTTTTTTTTTCCTTTTCTTTTCCTTAAGTATTTTAAAAGTATCTGCACAAACGCGAGTATACACTACGTCTAGAATAATAAAAACACCTCCTGTCATTGATGGAGTTATTAATGATTCCGCCTGGAGTGAAGTTAATTGGTCAGGTAACTTCCTACAACGCCAGCCATATGAAGGTCAAACTCCATCCCAAAAAACAGAATTTAAGGTATTGTACGATAACTCTTATCTTTATATTGCCATAAGGTTATGGGATACGCAACCTAACCTTATAGAAAGACGATTAACTCGCAGAGATACATGGGAAGGTGATTGGGTTGGTATAGGAATCGATAGTTATAATGATGATCTTACGGCTTTTGTTTTTGCTGTTTCAGCTGCGGGGGTAAAAAATGATGTAATAGTGAGCAATGATATTGATTTCGATGATACATGGGATCCGGTTTGGTATACCAAAGTATCAATTGATGATTTGGGTTGGTATGCTGAAATGAAGATTCCATATAATCAATTACGATTCTCTGATATTGAAGATCATATTTGGGGCTTTGAAGTTCATAGAAACCTCTTTAGGTTGCAAGAAGAGTCACTTTGGCAGCTTATTCCCCAGGATGCTGGAGGGTACGTTAGTCGGTGGGGAAGCCTAGAAGGAATCAATAATATAAAACCAAAAAAAGAGATTGCAATAACTCCCTATGGAATGGTTAACTACGAATCCTACGAAAAGGAAGAAAATAATCCTTTTGCTACTGGTTCCAACTTTGGTTTTGATATTGGTTTAGATGCTAAAGTTGCAATTACCAACGACTTCACATTAAACTTTACTGTTAATCCTGATTTTGGACAAGTAGAAGCAGATCCTTCTGAAGTAAACTTGTCAGCTTTCGAAACCTTTTTTCAAGAAAAACGCCCGTTTTTCATTGAAGGGAGTAATATTTTTGACTTCAATCTAACTCAAGGTGAAGGACCTTTTAGCCAGGAAAACCTATTTTATTCAAGACGAATAGGAGCGCGACCCAATTATGAACCTGAACTATCGAGTGGTGAGTATGCTAAAGTACCTGAGTTTACTAGAATACTTGGTGCTGTAAAGTTATCAGGTAAAACTCAAAATGGACTATCTGTTGGTATTTTGGAAACAATTACTAAGGAGGAAAAGGCAATTATAGACTATAACGGCGAACGTAGAGATGAAGTTATAGAACCAATAACAAATTTTTTTAATACCAGAATCCAAAAAGACTACAATAGAGGAAACACTCAAATAGGTGGTATGCTCACTGCTACAAATAGGTTTATAAATGATAGTACTTTAAATTTTTTACCAAATTCTGCTTATACTGGCGGGCTTGATTTTGCTAATTATTGGAATGAAAAATCATACTTCCTCACCGCACGAGCAACTTTTAGTATTGTAAATGGAAGTAATGAGGCCATTACTGCATTGCAGCAGTCACCACAACATTATTTTCAGCGTCCTGATTCACAGCATTTGAATGTGGATACTACTCTTACAAGTTTGGTTGGATCAGGTGGAACCATTGAAGGTGGTAAAATTGGAGGTGGCCACTGGACATACTCTAGTAGATTTATGTGGCGATCACCAGGCCTTGAATTAAATGATATGGGATATCTTCGGTATGCTGACGCTCTCAGTATTACGGCGCGAGGAGAGTACAGAATCTGGGAACCCATTGGAATCTTTCGTTCATTTAATATTTCTTCTTCAACATGGTGGGGTTGGGATTATTCAGGTTTACAGTTGTACTCTGGAATAAACCTCAGACTTCAAATGCAATTCATGAACTATTTTAGAATCAGAACAGGAATCCATCGCGAAGGTTATGATATTGATCGCCATGAGCTTAGAGGAGGCCCATCATTAAAAGTTCCTGGTAGTTGGGGTACATTTATTAGTGTTTCATCCGATGATAGAAAGAATTTTATTTTGGAGCTGTTTTCACGAGTTCGATTTGGAGATGATGATTACCAGCAATCAAGAAGTTTTGGTATGGAGCTTGCTTATCATCCTTTTGATTTTCTTGAAATTTCATTTGAACCTTCTTATACGTTCTCAGAAAGTTATGTCATATATATAGATAAATTTGAACAACAAGATTTAAATCATAGCCTTGTTTATTTAGTTTCTTCAATAGATAAAGAATTTGTGAATTTTGATTTTAGAATAAATCTTGGGATTACCCCAAACCTGAGTATTCAGTACTGGGGTCAACCATTCTTGTTCTCTGGAGATTATTACGACTTTAAAAAAGTAATAAATACATCTTCATCTAATTGGCAAGACCAGTACTATGCCTTTAATCAAAGTGATATTGATTTTAATGATCCTTATGACACATATACCATTCACGATGGTAGCAACACGTACACATTTGAAAATCCTGATTTTAGCTTTTTTGAATTTAGATCAAATCTTGTTATGAGATGGGAGTATTTACCAGGTTCCACTGCTTATTTAGTATGGTCGCAAGGAAGAACAGGCGATGACCCCAATGGTGATTTTAGCCTAAGTGATAACATATCCAAATTGGTTCAAATTAAACCGCATAATGTTATTTTATTAAAGTTATCATACAGATTCAGTTATTAATTTACATTGATCCTTGTTTGATAAGCTGTTTTCAAATACCTAGTTATTTAGAATCATTATATTTTTATTTCCAAAAATTATTATTCATTGGTTTTGATTGACTATTTTTGCATAAATTTTTCCAAAAATAATTATTATGAAATACGATATTATCATTATAGGAAGTGGCCCAGGGGGATATGTGGCTGCAATTAGAGCTTCGCAGCTTGGTAAAAAAGTTGCCATTGTTGAAAAATCAGAGCTTGGCGGTGTTTGTCTTAATTGGGGATGTATACCAACAAAATCTCTATTAAAAAGCGCACAGGTGTTTAATTATGCTAAGCATGCTGCTGATTATGGTGTTAAGATTGATGGTAGTGTAAATCCTGATTTGGCTGAAATGGTTAAGCGAAGTAGAGGTGTGGCTGATGGGATGAGTAAGGGAGTTCAGTTCCTTATGAAAAAGAATAAGATAGATGTTATCACTGGTTTTGGAAAAGTTATGCCAGGATGTAAAGTGGAAGTTTCAAATAAAGACAAATCTGAAATATATGATGCTGAAAACATTATTTTGGCAACAGGAGCTCACTCCAGACAGTTACCTAACCTTCCACAGGATGGAAAGAAAATAATTGGTTATCGTGAGGCAATGGTTCTTGACAAAATGCCTAAGAAAATGGTAGTTGTGGGTTCAGGAGCCATTGGTTCTGAATTTGCATATTTCTTTAATAGTATTGGGGTTGATGTAACCTTGGTAGAGTTTTTGCCAAATATTGTACCCTTGGAAGATCCAGAAGTTTCAAAAGCCCTGGCAAGATCATTTAAGAAGGAAAAGATGAAGATTATGCTTGAATCTTCTGTTGAATCTGTTAATACCAGTGGAAAGTTATGCAAGGTTACAATAAAGACTAAAAAAGGTGAGGAAGTTGTTGATGCTGATATAGTTCTTTCAGCTGTTGGTATTGAGACTAATGTTGTAGGTATTGGCTTGGAAGATGTTGGGATTAAAGTTGAGAAGGGAAAGGTACAAGTTGATGATTTCTATCAAACTAACGTTCCTGGGTATTATGCAATTGGCGATATTGTTCATGGTCCTGCATTGGCTCATGTTGCATCACATGAAGGAATAACATGTGTTGAAAAGATTGCTGGTTTGGATGTTGAACCAATAGACTACGGAAACATTCCAGCATGTACCTATACAAATCCTGAGGTAGCCTCTGTGGGTATGACAGAAGCTCAGGCAAAGGAAGCAGGTTTTGAAATAAAAGTTGGCAAGTTCCCATTTTCTGCATCTGGAAAAGCTAGTGCATCTGGTAAAAAAGATGGTTTTGTTAAGGTTGTTTTTGATGCTAAATATGGTGAGTGGCTCGGTGCCCAAATGATTGGTGAAAATGTAACTGAATTGATTGCTGAAGTGGTCGCTTCAAGAAAACTGGAAACTACTGGCCATGAAATAATAAAAACTGTTCACCCACATCCAACAATGTCAGAAGCAGTAATGGAAGCAGTGGCTGCTGCTTATGATGAGGTAATCCACATTTAAACTCAAATCTGTAACAGTAAACGAATAATTTTTCTATTACCATTAAATTTTTATGGAAAATTTATTACTCTCAGGATATCAAATGCAAGACCTGCATTTAAAAAATAGAATTATTATGGCACCCCTTACAAGGGGTAGGGCTGATAATAATGCTAATAAACCCACAAAATTAATGGCAGAGTACTATAAGCAGCGTGCTTCTGCTGGGTTAATTATTTCTGAAGGTTCACAGGTGAGTTTAATGGGCGTTGGCTATGCAAATACACCTGGTATTTATACAAAAGATCACGTTGAAGGATGGAAGCTTATAACAAGAGCTGTTCATGAAGAAGGTGGAAAAATATTTATTCAACTATGGCATGTGGGTAGGCTCAGTCACCCATATTTTTTGGATGGAAATCAACCCATTGCTCCATCGGCGATTAACATAAATCAAACAGTTAGAACTCCTGATGGTGAGAAATCATCCGTTACCCCAAAGGAGATGACAATGTCTGATATTAAGGAAGTTATTCATGAATTTTCAATGGCTGCATCAAATGCTGTAGAAGCTGGTTTCGACGGAGTTGAGATTCATTCTTCAAATGGATATTTATTACATCAATTTTTTGCACCATGTTCAAATAACAGAACGGATGAGTATGGTGGGTCAATTGAAAACAGGGGTAGAATATTGTTTGATATCATAGAGGCAATGAGAGAATATATTCCAGAAAATAGGATAGGGGTGAGGTTAAATCCATCATCTCATTTTTATCATGGCATGACGATAGATAAGGAAACAATACCAACATTTGATCATATAATAGGGAAACTAAATAATTATAACATTGCATACCTTCATCTGAGTGAGCCATTCACAGATGTCAAAGATATTCCATATTCCGAGCCTAATATTGCCGAACGTTATAGGAAAATATACAAGGGAACTTTGATGATAAATCGTGGTTTTACAGCTGAGTCTGGAAATGAAATAATAAAGGATAATATAGCTGACTTAGTTTCATTCGGAATCCCATTCATAGCAAACCCTGACTTTGTGTCAAGAATCAGTCATAATATTCCTTTGGCAACTGCAGATAAAAAAACCTATTACACACCTGGAGCCAAAGGTTACACTGATTATCCTCCATTTAATAATAAGGGGTAATAAATTTTTAACCTGTTCTTTATCTAAGAGAAATAGATAACTTAAATTAGGTATTTATCATTGAAACTGTGTGGCATGCAACTATTCCTGCAGTCTCGGTTCTTAATCTTGATTTGCCCAAACTAACTGGGATATAACCTAATGAAGTTGCAAGTTTTACTTCCTCTTTACTAAAATCACCTTCTGGCCCAATTAAGATTAAAGTATCTTCATTTGGTTTCATACAGTCAGATAATTGCATTTTTACTCCATTATCAATGTATGCTATAAATTTTTGGCCCAAAAAATCATTTTTAACAAATTGCTCAAATTTAATGGCGTTGTTTAATTTGGGTAATTTTGATTTTAGAGACTGCTTCATTGCGGATATAATGATCTTTTGCAGTCGCTCTATTTTAACTTCCTTACGCTCTGACTGGTGGCATATTAAGGGTGTGATATCCTGTATTCCTATTTCAGTTGCCTTTTCAAGAAAAGTTTCAAGTCTAGTAATATTTTTGGTTGGAGCTATTGCTATATGCAGTTTGCAACCATAAATGTCCATTCCTTCTTCTTTATTTATTACCTCAATAACACATCTCTTGGGATTTGCATCGGTTATCCTACACTCATAGAAAAAACCCTTTCCATCCGTGAATAATATCTCATCGTTCTCTGTTTTGCGGAGTACGCGTATAATGTGCTTGGATTCTTCTACTCCAAGTACTGTTTGAGGCACATTAATATTGGATGAGTAAAATAAATTCATAGTGTAAAAATAAACAAATTGCGTGATGCACTATTATAATAGTCATAAACAAAAAAGGCTCAACCCTAGCTAGGTTGAGCCTTTTAAATCTACATTATTTTTAACTATTTTATTATTAGTTTTTCCGTTTGAGTACCTGATATCCCTGAAAGCTTGATAAAGTAAACGCCAGATGCCCACCTGTCAGATTCATTCAAAATAATTTTTGATTTAGATGGGGATATTGTTTGTTGATTAACAACCTGACCCATATAATTTGTAACAAGTAGTTTGTCAAATTGATTTTCTCCTGCAATGCTCACTGTAAATTGACCATTGGTAGGGTTTGGAAAGATTCGAATATTATTTTCTAATCTGTCGTTATCATTTACGCCTACTAGTTGGGAAACGGCAACGTTGTCAACAAAAATAGGATTACCGAAGTAGCTAAAAGTTTCGAATGCAACTCTAACATCATTAGACCCAGCCCAATTTGATATATCTAGTATTACGCAAGGCGCTCCCCAGCCAGACATACACCAGTCGGATTCAACTTCTGGAAAGAAATCATAATCAGTTGGTTCATGAGTCGCAAAGTTACCAGTACCGTCTTCACCACCTTCCCAAATTCTGGTCCAAGTATCACCACAATTATCGCTTATGTATACTATTAATGAATCTGTATAGTTGATTGCATCAAGATGTTGAGCATATGCATGCTGAAACTCTAGTGATGCTGTGGTTAAACCATCGAGGTTAAAAGGTGAAGATATTAATCTATCCCTTTGCGCAACTGCAAAATAATCCCTGAAGTTAACAGCAGGGGCATGATAACCTGGTGTTGTTCCTCCAATTTCATAAATCTCCCATGTTACATCATTATCCGGATTCTCAATTGTCCATCCATATTCATCAAGTCCATTTGTTTCAAAATCATCAATAAAATATGGTTGATATCCACCTGATTTGATGTAGTCTGATTTGGTCAATGATGCAGGACCATTCAT
>JABJIE010000028.1 GCA_018661505.1 Lentimicrobiaceae bacterium | reverse complement strand
GTCGGAGTGACAAGACTTGAACTTGCGACCTCTTGACCCCCAGTCAAGCACGCTACCAACTGCGCCACACCCCGAATTATGAAGTGCAAAGATAGTTCATTTTCCACAGAAACCGAAGAAAAGGAAGTCCAATAAAAATTTGAATAACACAAGAAAGAAAATCAAATTTTTTGGGCTCAAATACTAACTATCAGA
This sequence comes from Lentimicrobiaceae bacterium, assembly GCA_018661505.1. GTDB lineage: Bacteria > Bacteroidota > Bacteroidia > Bacteroidales > F082. The sequence goes on along the minus strand of JABJIE010000028.1, from coordinate 97,393 downwards.
AAGTCAACGGAAGGGATATTTAGTTATGTCATTAATACGAGTTTCACTGGTTACTTAATAAATAATATGGATACTCTTTTAAAGAATAATTAATAATGCCATGATTGAAAAAAATCTCAAATTAAGAAGATATTCTATCTACTTTTTATGAGATGAGTACTTACTACTCATTAATTCTTGAACCATAGTAACCATAACGGCATGGAATTCAGGTATTGACACTTGACATGTGTAGTTTAATTTATTATATTGCGCATAAATCACTATTAACACCTAAAACTAATTAACATGAAAAAGAAAAACCTTATTTTAATTTCAGTTTTATCAGCATTATTGATATTTCCATCATGTGAAAAAGATGATGACGGTCCTGGAAGCGATTCAGTTTCAGAATATAGTTCTTCAGTAAATAATGTATATGACGCGCAATATAATTTTATTGTTAAGAATCAGGAATTTGAAACTGTAGATTTTACAAGTATGCCTATTGAGGATGTTAAACCTTATGTAGATGAATACATTGCATCCGCACAGCAATATTTAGATGCGTTAAATCATATTGTTGAATTTGAAAATAATAAAAAATCTTCTGCCAAAAATCTTCTTGATGGCCCTGATTGTAGTTTATTGGATTTTGTACCAACACTGGATAATGGACTTGGCCCAGGTTTAGTAAAAAGTGTGGGTGATATAGTTAAAAAGAATAATGAAGAAATGGCACAAATACAAAAGGACTGGGAAGATGGTCTTATTAGTGCTAATGAGTATTATGAAGCAGTGGGTAAACTTCCACAGAAAAATGGTGGTAAAGCTTTAGGATTGGGTGTTGGTGCGATAATGGGTACCGGAGCAGCTATTGTTACTGGGGCAGTTGTTGGAACAGCAACGGCACCTGCAATTGCAACTATAGCAATAGTTGGTGGAACGGTTGGTGTTTTAACAACATGGTATGCAAATTGGACTATGAATAATAAAGATGGTGATCCGCAGTATTTTATGCTGACAGGAAAAACTGAAGTTGGTGGGTCCATTCCATTAAACATGTTTGGTGCTAATGCTAATATTGTTGTATCTATTGATGGTTATGCACCTGTTGCAATTGCCAATTTTAAACTACCTGACGGTGGAATTAATAAGACAATTGAGATTGATGCAGTGAAACTAGAAGACGCTGATTGGGGTGGATCCACAGAGGTTTGTTTATATGAAGAACCGATGACTGCCTCATCATGTACTGAAGTACAATTTGTTAGTGGATCCCCATCACCTTCTGACCCAGGTCCTGGAGAAGGAGTTACCGTTACAGCTACACTCGTTCCTCCTGTTGCAGATTGTAGTATTAGCTTCTCTATTGTTGGTACTGATGGATATTCAAATTCAGCAACTAATAATAGTGATGTTGGAGGACAAGCAACATTTTATATTCCAGGAGGAGATGAGGGCGTTGTTGATAATGTCACAATAACTAGTAGTAATGGTAAAACATATACCGTAACATATGTATTCTAATTAGTAAATTGATAATTAAGACACTAATTGTTATTTGACTAGTAGATGGAAGAGGGTTTGCTTTGAACCCTCTTCTTTTAGCTAAAAATGTAACACCAAGTATATTGTTGCTGTTGGGTTTGATGGAGAATGTGGTGACTTTGTACCTAATAAGATTACTGTTATTTTGTAAAAATAGCGAGTGACAAAATGAAACTAATTGTTTTAAGTTAAATTTATTTGTTTTAAGTAATAAGTGTTTATAATCATATTTACAATGTTTTATAATTTTATTCCCGAACTGCGCCACACCCCGGTTTAGGGGGGCAAAAGTAATATATTTTAACCAAATTGTTATTCCATTTTACATTTATTAGTTTGTATCTTTGTCCAGTTTAAAGTATTATGTTCAGACATTGTGTCATTAAAAATATACTTTAACCCTTATTATCAGATAAGCAAACATTATGGCATTCTGTTTGAGGGATATGCCCAAAGAAAAAAAATGTAACGTGATGGAAAAAACAAAGTGTTTAATCATAGGATCTGGTCCTGCAGGATATACTGCAGCAATATATGCTGCGCGTGCTGATTTAAAACCAATAATGTATGAAGGCTTGCAACCTGGCGGTCAATTAACAACCACAACAGAAGTGGATAATTTTCCTGGATACCCTGATGGAATTGATGGTCCAAAGATGATGGAAGATATGAAGGCTCAAGCTACACGTTTTGGCACCGATGTAAGGTGGGGGATGGTAACAAATGTGAATGTGACAAAAAGACCCTTTAAAGTTGACATAGACGATGGAAAAGAAATTTTAGCTGAAACAATTATAATCGCTACCGGTGCAACAGCTCAATACCTTGGCCTTGAGTCAGAAGAAAAATTCAAGGGAGGTGGTGTTTCTGCCTGTGCTACATGTGATGGATTTTTCTATAAAGGAATGGATGTTGCTGTTGTTGGAGGTGGAGATACTGCTGCAGAAGAGGCAACCTATCTTTCTAACATTGTGAATAAGGTATACTTAATTCACAGACGTGATAAGCTAAGAGCTTCCAAGGCCATGCAAAATCGTGTTTTCAAAACTCCAAACATTGAAATATTATGGGATACAGAGGTTAAGGAAATTGTAGGTACTGAAGAGGGATTTACAAAAGCATTAAATGGGGCTATTCTCACAAATAATAAGACAGGAGAAGAAAGGAAAATAAAAATAGATGGATTTTTTGTTGCAATTGGTCACAAACCCAATACCCAGCTATTTAAGGATATGATTGACATGGATGAAACCGGTTACTTGATAACAAAAGCCGATTCAACAGCAACGAATATACAAGGTATATTTGCTGCCGGTGATGTTCAAGACAAACACTATCGTCAGGCTGTAACTGCTGCAGGCACTGGATGTATGGCGGCTATAGAATCAGAAAGGTTCCTAGGAGAGCAATAATTGCATTTAATTGGAAATATTTAGTGTGGTTAGCATACTATTATTTCTAGCTTTTTAGTTTGCTCAGCATAAATGCTATTTTCTCACTTTCACTAATTTGGCCATCAATCCAAATGATCTTAACGCCTTTTTTTTCCATCTTTCTAAACCAGGTCATTTGCTTTTTTGCAAATTGACCTATAGCTATATTCAACTGGTTATACATTTGTTTGAAGTTAACTTTTCCAGTAATATAGTTGGTAACAAATTTATACTCCAGGCCATAATAAATTAAATCATCTGGATTCAAGCCTTCATCTATAAGTCTTTTTACCTCATCTACCATTCCCTCATCTATCCTTTGAATAAGGCGTTTCTCTATGCGATTTCTGACATCATCTAGATTATACATTATCCCAAAGTTTATTGAATTAAACTCAGGTATCTCAAGTGAGGAAACTCTATTCTTAAATTGAAATTCAGCAATTTCTATAGCTCTATATAATCGCTCATCACTGGTAATATCCGAGATATTATGGAGAGGACCATATGACTTTAGTCTCTGAATTAATTTATCAAAGGACAAATTTGACATTTCTTCTCTTAAGGAATTATCGTTGGGAACCTTAGAAAGTTCATACCCACTTAGTATTGCATCAAGATACATTCCACTTCCACCTGAAAATATAGGTATCTTGCCTTTGTCAATAACACTAGTAAATGCTACAGCAAATGCTCTCATATATTCAAACACATTATACTTTACTCCGGGTTCTACAATATCTATAAGGTGATATGGTATGGATACACCATCTACGACATAATCCGAAAGATCCTTGCCCGTTCCGATATCCATCCTCTTGTATAATTGTCTGGAATCTGCACTTATTATTTCTCCATTTATGAGGGCAGCAAGTTTAGCGGCAAGTGAAGTCTTTCCAGCTGCTGTTGGCCCTAGTATTGTAATCAAATTATGCATGCCATTAATTGTAATTTAGAATTTGGGTTTTTCTTTGATGCATTTCATTTTTGAAGAGTATATCTCTGATATTCTTCAAGGAGTCAATGTCAATGTTTTCAAAATCAAAATCTTCAATGGAATCGATAAAATCTTTATTCTCCGACGACTTCAAAAACTGACTTAAAAATACAAATAAATTTCTTTCACTATTCAGATCATTTTTATCCACCTTCCAATGTAGGAATTGAAGGATTCTTAAACCATCAATTTTATTTACACAAGCTTTAATAAAATTATCCTTATCCCTATAATTATTTCTTAGAGGGGCCCATATATCCTGATTATTAAACTTATAAGCAAGGTATTCATCCATGGGAGTATAAACGTTATCATTAAAAAGTTTTGTAAACGTATCAAATGAAGCCTTTATGTCATCGAAATAAGAAATGTTATAATTTGGATAAGAAGTCCAATCACCTTTCAATCCTTTTATAAGAGCTGGACCTGTTCCAAAGGCTACTCTGCTAGATAATCTTGGTGAGGGATAAGCAATTGTATCAGCCCAAATACCTATTCTACCTGATTTAATCAACTTTTGCAGAAAATAGAAGTCTTCGCCTGCAGCTACAGGTGTTAATCCTCCTACTTTTTTGTAAGCCCAAACTGGAAATGCCATTGCAGACCCCAGTGCAGTAAAACCATAGGGATTATTTATACGCATCATGTTTAACAAATAGTAGCGCATATATATTTCGTACCTCAATATTAATCTGTCCGTATGATTACCATCCAGCCTATGATAATATGGAAGGGCTAATCCCAATAAGTTATTATGATTAACAAAAAAATCCTGAATGACTTGAAGATAATTAGGAGGATAATAAGTATCAGCATCAATACTAACTATTATATCAGAGCTTCCAGCAATATTGGTTATTTTATCCATCAGTATCTTTCGTGCCCATCCAACACCTCCTTTTTTTCTCGTCCAACCATTTCCCTTGGAAGATTTATCAATTAACACAACATCAAATTCATTTGTATTGGAAAATAATTGTAGGCTTTTAAGGTTATCTAAACATACTGGTTTAAAACCATCGTTCTCCCACCATTCATCATATTGATTGACACAGACTACCAATTTATAACTCTTAAGTGTCTGAGATTTCAAACAATCAAGTAGGCTTGGTATATTTTGTGATTCATTAATCACAGGAAGAGATACAAAGATATTTGGTTTTTCTACCATGTACTAATTTTACTCGTATTCATCAATTTTAAACTTTAGCAGAGGTATAATTTATTCAATTCTGCAAAGTTGAATCATTTACTGAAATATCTACCAAAAGAAGTAAATAATTTTTATTTTTGAGGTAATTAATATTTTTTCTAAATAATTCGAATGGACTCAAATCAAATAATTAATAATCTTCCAAATCATTTAAAGTCATTCATTGTGGATCAAGAGTATGCTAGATACTCTGCTCAAAACCATTCAGTATGGCGAGCTGTAATGAAACAAAATAGAACTTATTTAAAAAAAGTTGCACACAGCTCTTATCTCAAAGGATTAAAGAAGTCTGGAATAACTATCAATAGAATTCCTAATCTTAATGAGATGAATAAATCACTTGAAAAGATTGGCTGGGCGGCAGTTACAGTTGATGGGTTTATTCCTCCTTCAGCATTTATGGAGTTTCAAAAACACAGAGTGCTGGTAATAGCAGCAGATATAAGGTCGGCAGACCAAATTGAGTATACTCCTGCACCTGACATTATTCATGAAGCAGCTGGACATGCCCCTATAATAGCAGACAGAGAATATGCTGATTATTTAAAAAACTTTGGAGAAATTGGATCAAAAGCATTTTCATCTAAATCTGACTACTCAATCTACGAAGCAATAAGGCACTTATCTATTCTAAAAGCAGATCCTGCCACTTCAGCAAATAGCATAAAAACTGCTGAAAATTTACTTTCCAAAGTAATGGATAATGCAGGAATGCCATCTGAAATGACCTTAATTCGTAATCTTCACTGGTGGACTGTAGAATACGGTTTAGTGGGCAATATTAATAATCCTAAAATATATGGTGCAGGACTATTATCATCAATTGGTGAAAGTAAAAGTGCATTAAAATATAATGTGAAGAAGATATTGTATACAATTGATGCAAAAGACTACAGTTTTGATATAACAGCTCCCCAACCTCAACTTTTCGTTACTCCAAATTTTAAACATCTTAATACTGTTTTGGAAGAATTTGCAAATCAAATGGCAATCCGAACTGGAGGACTAGGTGGAATAATGAAAGCAATAGAATCAGGGTCAACATCAACTTTAGAGTATTCATCAGGGCTCCAAGTATCAGGCACTTTTACTGATATAATCATCCATATGGGGAGCCCCATATATATTAATACTACGGGGCCTACCACTCTTAATTATAATAATAAAGTTATACCTGGTGAAGGAACAGAATCTCACAAAGATGGATTTGGATCGCCCATTGGAAAAATAAAAGGCACACTAACCCCAACAAGGTTTTTATCAGATTCCGATTTGGATAATATTGGTATAGAAATTAATAAAAAATGCAAGTTCTCATTTGAATCAGGCATTAAAGTGGAGGGTATTCTAGTTAGAACTATTCGAGAAGATGGAAAGCTGCTCTTGTTGAGTTTCGACAACTGTGTTGTGTCACATAAGGGTAAAACTTTATTTGAACCAGCTTGGGGAAGATACGATATGGCAATTGGTGAAACAATATCAAGTGCTTTCAGTGGGCCAGCAGATGCAGATGGATTTGGTCTTAGGTTTGACCCGCCAAAAGAGAAAACTCACAAAATTATTTATGATGAAAAGACTTCCAGTCTAAATAATCTATATGAAAAAGTAGGAAAAATACGTGAAAAGAAACTAGGCAGATCGGAGCTAAAAGATATTTGGGCGGAAATTCAAACTAGTTATGAAAAAGAATGGCTACTTCCCACCGAGATTTTTGAACTAGCTAATGACTCAACTCTCAAAAAAGAAGTTAAGAGTTACCTTATGGAAAAGAAACAAACACAGCCTGAGTCTTCATTAATAATTGATAGTGTTGTCAATTAAAAACTAATAACCCACAATAATTAGAATGGAATATTTTTATAGCAAAATGATAATTAATGCTTCATTTGAGGAAATTGAATCAAGTGTTAGAGAGGAGTTAAAACAGGAAGGCTTTGGAGTTCTAACAGAAATAAATGTTCAGCAAACTCTAAAAAAGAAACTTGATGTGGATTTCAAAAGATATATAATACTTGGGGCCTGTATTCCAGAGGCTGCATACAAACTATTGCAACAAGAACTGAAAGCAGGCGTTTTCCTGCCTTGCAATATTATCCTTGAAGAAAATGATGACGAATCAATAGAAGTATCAGCCATAAACCCAGTTGCTGCTTTCAGCGCAGTAGATAATGATTCTATCGGCTGTCACCTTGAGGAAATTCAACAGAAATTAATGAATGTCATTGATAATTGTTAACCATTTTATGTATTAAGTGATTAAAATGGAAATAACAAAATTTTGAATCAATAATCCTTCTTATTAGATTCCAAATAAATACATAATTCAAATGTCGCTTACAATTATTAATATGAATTCAGAAAAATTAACCGTTGTATTAATTGAAAAATATTGGTAGTACCATGGTAAAATTTAAATTTGTAAAAAAATTCAGATGAGTATTAAAGATAATCTGATCAATTTAAAGAATAAATTACCATCCACTACAAAGCTAGTTGCTGTATCCAAAACAAAACCCATTGAGGATATAATGGAAGCATATGATGCTGGCCAAAGGGTTTTTGGCGAAAATAAAGCTCAGGATATGGCCTCTAAGCATGCACTTTTACCAGAAGATATAGAATGGCATTTCATAGGCCATATGCAAACTAATAAAGTAAAATTAATAGCCCCATTTGTTTCTTTAATACACTCTGTAGATAGCCTTAAATTAGCAAAGGAAATAAATAAACAGGCTGAAAAAAATAACCGTACAATTGATTGTCTTCTACAATTTCATATAGCAGATGAAGAAACAAAGTTTGGATTATCATATAATGAAGCCATTGATATTATTCAAAATAAAGCAACTAACAATATGGATAATATCAGGTTTGTGGGAGTAATGGGGATGGCAACATTTACGGATGACAATATTCAAATCAAAACAGAATTCGGTAACCTTTTAAAGTCCTTCAATAAATTAAAAGCTACATGCTACTCAACATATGATTATTTTGAAGAAATATCCATGGGAATGTCAGGTGACTATAAAATTGCAATAGAAGAGGGAAGTACAATTGTTAGATTAGGAACATTGATTTTTGGAGAAAGAACCCACATCTAGTTCCCATTATTTATTATGGACACCATATTAATATACTTACTTTTTATACTTGGGTTTGTTTTCCTTATTGTTGGAGCAAAGCTATTAATAGATGGAGCCTCATCAGTTGGGGAAAGGTTAGGATTACCGCAACTAATAATTGGTTTAACTATAGTTGCGCTGGGCACCTCTTTACCCGAACTGGTAATAAACGTTTTTGCTAGTGTTGAAGGAAACACAGATTTGGCAATTGGAAATGTTTTAGGAAGTAATATCATGAATACTCTGCTGATAATAGGTATTTGTGCAATAATTTACCCAATAAAAGTAAACACTCTAGTATATAAACGTGATTCGTGGATAAACCTATTGGCAATATTTATAATGGCATTATTAGCAAATAATTTCTTTGTTAACAAGGGAATTAATTCAATAAATAGATCAGATGGAATTATTCTACTACTTCTTTTTACCGGGCTTATGTTTTTATTATTCAAGGAAAAGGGTTCAATTGATCATGAGCATAATTCACCTAAAAAAAAGAGCCCTTTTTTTTATTCCATTAGTTTTATTTTAATTGGGATAACGGGCTTATTTTTTGGTGGCAAATGGATCGTAAAAGGAGCTTCTATAATTGCTAGTGATATTGGAGTATCAGAATCTACCATTGGTCTGACATTAATAGCAATGGCAACATCACTTCCCGAACTTATAACATCCATAATAGCAGCACTAAATAAAAATACTGACATGGCAATTGGTAATGCTTTAGGTTCTAATATCTTTAATATTTTTCTTGTATTGGGTGCCAGTGCAATTATAAATCCAATTAATTTTAACTCTAGCTTGAATATTGAGATTGGAATATTAGTTATTGCGTCATTATTCTTGATACTAACGATGCGATTTGGGCGCAAAGAGAGAACCATATCAAGGTTAGAGGGAATATTCTTGACAATTGCCTACTTTGGCTTCCTTGTATGGACCTTATTTTAAAACTGAATCTACATGATGTATAATCTTACTAAACTAACCTTATTTCTTTCTATTTTCACGGTTTACGCCTTAAATGCTCAACAACAAGGCTTTGGCTTAGTTAAAAGCATGGAGGTCATCTCAACATCAGGAAACCATACACCTGATTTTAATTCCTCTTCAGTTTTTGATGGTATACCTATCATGGGAAAGAAAGCAGACAAACACAATAATACATACTCCCTCCCCTTTGGAGCCGGTTTCCACGCAATATATTTTGATCAAAAATACCTGGCCAGTAATTTATTTCTTAGCTCTGATTCAACAATATTAACAGCCCGTGCTGATACATTATACCAAAATACTTCTGCCTATGAGATGAAGGGTACAATAAGGCCAAATGTATGGGTATTCCCATTTTTAAATATTTACGGAATATTTGGTTATACAAAGGGTCTTATTTCTCCAAAACTAGTTATTCCATCTGTTACCATCGAAAACATCCCTATAATAAATACTTTAGCGGTTGATTCAACATTTGAAATAAACGATGAGATTGGATATGTAGGACCAACCTATGGAATTGGAGCTACAATTTCCTTCGGATACAAATTCATGTTTTTCATGATTGATTATAATTACTCAATAACAAATCCTAGTGATTTTGATGAGAATCTAGAGAGTCATTTTTTTAGCCCTAAAGCCGGCCTTTTCCTGGGAAAAGAAACATCAGAAATGTTCGGAGCACTATGGTTAGGAGCCATGTACATTAATAATGACCAAACATTTTATGGTAAAGTAGATGTTGTGGATATTGACCCTGCTTTTATTCCATTTTTTGGAGAAGAAGCAAATTATAGTGGAAACCTTTCAGCAGTTCAACGTTGGAATGTTATTTTAGGTGGTTCGATTATTATAAACCATCATCATCATCTCCTTGTGGAATTGGGTTTTCTTGACAGAAAGCAAATCACAATTGGATACGATTTTAGATTCTAATACATTCATTGCAAAACACATCTTTCGGCACCAAATTATAAGAACTTATCCCCATTGTTGTTATTTTATTCACAAATAGTTGCAAAATCATAAAACCAGGTATATATTTGCGTTGTTATAAATTTAACAATTAATAAAAATACATGAAAGCTAGTGATACTTTAAAGCAGCTCCCTCACAAAACAATTGAGCGTTTGAGCCAATATAGAAGGGCATTATTAATTTGTCTCGAAAATAAAAAGGATCACATATTCTCACACGAAATAGCTAAAATTCAGCATATAACACCAGTACAAGTAAGACGAGATTTAATGCTTATAGGTTATTCTGGAACCTTAAGAAAGGGTTATAACATCCAGGAATTAATTGATCTCATTTCTGACATTATTGATAGTAATGAAGGAATAAATGTTGCAATTTTAGGAATGGGTAATTTAGGCAGAGCACTATTAAATTATTTTTCAGGAAAAAGACACAAACTTTCAATAGTTGCAAGTTTTGACGTCAATCCTGATAAAATTGGCAAGTCTTTTAACAACATTCCATGTCATAATATTACCGATATGGAAAAAGTAATCAAAAGGGAAAATATTGAGATAGGTATCATAACTGTGCCAGCATCTCAATCAATGGCTACAGCAAAACAGCTTGTTAAATCTGGCATTAAAGGCATCCTGAACTACACTCCCAAACCTGTAGAGGTTCCTGAAGGTGTATATCTTGAAGAATATGATATGATAACTACTCTTGAGAAGGTGTCCTTCTATGTGAAAATGGAAAATGAAAGAGCTGCAGATCAGGTTATTCAAAGAAAAGACCAAGGCACAGCAGCATCTGATTTTTAGTTATACGATAGTAATCCGCGTTCCACCATTATCAACCCCCAATAATTCCGGAGCAGTAATAATAGCATCCTTACCACTTCTTACCACAAAGTTGATGGCAGCTTGAATTTTTGGACCCATGCTACCCGATGAAAACTGCCCATCTTTAAGATATTGTTTTGCTTCAGCAATACTCAATCTATCAAGTGATTTTTCTTGAGGTGTATTATAGTTTAAGAAAACCTTTGGCACATCTGTTAATATAAACAGCTTATGAGCATGAATCTGTGATGCAAGTAATGATGATGCAAGATCTTTGTCGATTACTGCATCTATTCCCTGAAGTTTATTTTCCTTTTTATAATAGCAGGGTATTCCACCACCACCAACAGCTATGGCAATATGACCATCATTTGCAATTTTTTCAATTGATCTCATATTAAATATAACAAGTGGTTCAGGAGAAGCAACTACTTTTCGCCATCCTCCACGTGCTTTGTCCTCTTTAAAAACAGAACCCGATTCCTTAATAAATATATCAGCCTCTTCCTTTGAAAAATATGGGCCAATTGGTTTTGTGGGATTTTCAAATGCAGGATCATCCTTATTAACAAGAACCTGTGTAATGATGGATATGATATCGCGATCCATATCATTTTCCATTAATACATTCCTCAATTGTTGTTCAAGCATGTAACCAATGAAACCCTGTGAATATGCTACGCTAATATCTAGGGGCATGTCAGGAATATCATAGGACTTATATCCAGCAGAGTTGGCCATGAGTATATTACCAACCTGTGGGCCATTACCATGTGTAAGAACAAGATTGTATCTTCTATTCAATAATTTTACCAAATTCTTACTTGCAGCATAAGCATTTGCTTCCTGTTCGTCAACTGTACCTTTTTGACCCGATTTTAAAAGTGCGTTACCTCCAAACGCCACTACCGCTAACCTCCTCATAATCAATATCACTTTAGTGAAAAAGAGCACAAATGTACTATTTTTTTCATTTAACGTGTTTACCATAAATATATTTTAACAACTAGGTTAAAATTCAGAATAACCAGGTCTCTTTTCTTTAGTATTATTTAACTTTATTGATTTTAAATGGATATTCTAATTATTATACTAATTAATTATTTTTGAGGAATGTTGACTTTTAAAACCGATTTAACTATACGCCCATAATGGTTAGTAACCAAAACATGTAATACGTGGAAGGAAGTAAACAAAATAAAGCTTATGTATTAGCTCTGGTGGCGCTAGTATTATGGTCCACAATGAGCTCTGCATTTAAAATTACTCTAAGATATATTGAATTTGATCAATTATTATTTTGGTCTTCGCTTGTTGGCATAATTGTTCTTTTTTTAATCAATAGGTTTATTAAAACCCCTTTGAATTTTAGTGCACTCAAACCAAGAGATATTTACACTTCCATGTTAATGGGGTTGTTTAACCCATTTCTTTATTATTTGGTTCTTTTTAAGGCTTATGAACTTCTTGATGCTCAGATTGCAGGCACTTTAAATTATACGTGGCCCTTGACACTAGTTATAATGTCATCAATATTTTTGCGACAGAAGATTAGCATATTAAGTTATGTGGCCATTTTAATTAGTTTTTTCGGAATTATAATAATTAGCACAAATGGTACATTCACAGGGTTTGGTAATTCCAATATATTCGGAATAATTTTGGCCGTAGGAAGCTCCATTTTATGGGCGTCATATTGGATATTAAATCTTAAGGATAAAAGGGAAGAAACCGGTAAAATTCTTTTAAACCTGATTTTTGGTTTCATTTTTATACTCATATACATGCTGGTAACATCAAAGAACATAACTTTACCAACGGGCTATGCATTAATTGGAAGTATTTACATTGGGATGTTTGAAATGAGCATTACATTTGTAGTTTGGTTATCTGCATTAAAAAATTCTGATAATACTGCAAAAGTTAGTAATATCATATTTCTATCTCCTTTCATTGCGCTGATGATAATAAATTTTACGGTGGGTGAAAGCATTAAACACTCTACAATACTAGGACTTATTTTTATCGTTATTGGTATCTTAGCTCAGAAGTTTCTGAATAAGAAATAATTAGAACAAATCATCTGATGTATACTATCATCATCAAAATTTCCATACTTTTAGTTCCAAAATAAACTGAACATGTACCCACGCTTAAGCGATTTAATTAATGATTTATTTGGAACAGATATTAACCTTCCAATTCAAAGTTACGGGTTCTTTCTTGCAATGGCATTTTTTGTTGCGGGCATTTTTCTGAGAAGCGAGCTTATAAGAAAGGAAAAATTAGGTGAAATTCAACCTACAAAAAAGAAAGTAACCATTGGGAATCCTCCTTCTTTTGTTGAGATGCTGATAACATTCTTAACAAGCTTCATATTAGGGTTTAAAATAATTGGTCTAGTAACATACTATGATCAAGTAATTGCAAATCCGCAGGCGTTCGTATTTTCCTTGGAGGGATCATGGCTGGGTGGTATTACAATTGCTATGCTAGCAACTTCATATCAGTATTACATTCAGAATAAAAATAAATTGAAGGTTCCAAAGATTGAGGAAATAATAGTACCAGCAAAGGATCAAATGTGGCCTGTTATTTTTATTGCAGTAATTTTTGGAATTATTGGAGCAAAAATATTCCACCAACTAGAAAACATGGGTGATTTTTTAGCTGATCCTATTGGCTCTTTATTTTCATTTAGTGGATTAACATTTTATGGCGGTTTGATAGTAGCAACTGGTGCCGTTGGATATTATGGTGAAAAAAATGGCATAAAATGGGAACACATGGCCGATGCCGTTGCTCCATCATTAATAATAGCTTATGGGATAGGAAGAATAGGATGTCAGATTGCTGGTGATGGTGACTGGGGTATAGTTAATCTAATACCACAACCAGAGTGGCTTAGTTTTCTACCAGAATGGACATGGTCATATGATTATCCACATAATATCATAAATGAGGGAGTCCTAATGCCAGATTGCTCAGGATCCCACTGTTACAGACTTGCACAACCCGTTTATCCAACTCCAATTTACGAAACAACGCTCTCCATTCTTATTTTTATAGCTCTCTGGAGTATAAGAAAAAATATTACCATCCCTGGATCTTTATTTGCCGCTTATCTTATGTTAAATGGTCTGGAAAGATTCTTCATTGAAAAGATAAGAGTTAACAATGTTTTTGACATGTTGGGAATGAGGGTGACCCAGGCAGAAATAATTTCAACCTCCTTATTCTTTTTGGGATTAGTTTTCATGATTTTTCTAATTGTTCAGAACAATAAAACAAAGTTTGGGAAATAATTGGGGGGGGGAATAAACGAATCTATTTTTTAAAAAATAGTCCATTAACTTTCCAATAATTTATACTACCTTTTTAGTAAATAATGGAAATTATTCCCTAATATTTTAGTATTATTGTATTCTAAAACATTGCTAATTAATGTCACAAATTAAACATTACGATATTGAGAAAGATAGCCCTACCAGGAGCGTATTAAAAGCTATAAGCTGGAGGTTAATAGCATCAGGGTCAACATTTATTATAAGTTTTACAATATTTACTCAAACCACAGAAACTGCCTTTGGAGATATTATTGGTGCGGTTTCTCTTATAACTGGAGTTGATATAATTTCGAAATTGATTCTTTATTATTTTCATGAGAGATTATGGACAAATATAGTTTGGGGTAAATACTGGAGAAAACAGGCCGCAAGAAGAAGGGTAAGACGGATTAAGAAAATTAGAAAGACTAAGAATGATGATTCGTTGCATTAAAATATTTTTGTTTCAGATATTAATATTTTTATTTATGTCTGGTTATGCATCAGACAGCACAACTCTGGTGTACACATTCAAAATTGATGAAATGATTGCTCCTCCTGTATGGAGAACCACTAAAATTGCAATAGAGAACGCTCATAAAAACAATGCTGACCTTATACTTATAAGCATGAATACCTACGGAGGAATGCTAGATGCTGCAGACTCTATAAGAACTAAAATACTTGATTCTCAGATTCCCATATACGTTTTTATTGACAAGAATGCTGCATCAGCCGGAGCCCTGATATCCATCGCATGTGATAGTATATACATGGCCCCAGGATCAAATATTGGAGCTGCAACGGTTGTTGACCAAGAGGGTAAAGTATTACCGGATAAGTATCAATCTTACATGCGATCAATGATGAGATCCACAGCAGAAGCCAAGGGAAGAAATCCGGAGATTGCACAGGCAATGGTAGATCCAAAGGTATTTGTAGCTGGAGTTAGTGATTCAGGTCAGGTATTAACATTTACAACTTCAGAAGCAATTAAAAATAAATTTTGTGAAGCTGAGGTTATGGATATTGAAGCCGTGCTTAAGCATGCTGGATATGATAACTACCAGTTCATGGACCATAAAATTTCAGCCACTGACAAGGTAATTGGATGGCTAATAAACCCGGTTGTTAGTGGAATACTGATTATGATAATAATCGGCGGATTATATTTTGAGCTTCAGTCTCCAGGAATTGGATTTCCAATTGCAGCATCAGTTTTAGCAGCTCTACTTTACTTTGCGCCTCTTTACATTGAGGGGCTTGCTAATAATTGGGAGATTTTATTATTTGTTTTTGGGTTGATTCTTTTGGCAGTGGAGATATTTGCAATTCCAGGTTTTGGAATATTTGGCATACTTGGATTGCTATTAATGATAACTGGCCTCACTTTGAGCATGGTTGGAAATGTTGGACCAGGATTTTTTGATGTTGATACAACGGGTATAGCAAGTGCTTTTTTCATTGTAATTATTGCTTTCTTTATTGCAGTTTTTGGATCAATTATATTGAGTAAGCAGCTATTCACAACCACAACTTTTGGTCACCTTGCTTTGGAAAAAGTCCAAAATAAGGAAGAGGGTTACACCTCAGCCTCCAAAAAATATTCTAATCTGCTTGGCAAAAAAGGTAAAACATATACAGTACTCAGGCCATCTGGAAAAGTGATATTTGATGAAGAGCTTTTTGATGCAACTGCTAGGTCTGGTATGATTGATAAGGATACTGAAGTGGTTGTATATGACTATCAAAATGCACAACTTATAGTAGATAAGGTGTGAGGTTGAGTTAAATTACCTTGAATGCTTTAGTATAATCATACTATCAGAGATATTCCATCTTCTCCCAGCTTGATGAGTTTCTTCTTGTATAGAAGACCTATTGATTTTTTAAATACTTTTTTACTCATTTCAAGCCTAGCAAGTATAATAACGGGGTCTGTTTTATCTGTGATATTTAAGTGGCCGCCATTATCCTTTAATTTTTGTAATATCCGATCTGCATTTGGTTCAATACTTGCATAACCCTGCTTTTGAATACTTACATCAATTTTATTATCGGGTCTAATATTCTTAATATAACCCCTTATCCTCTCTCCTGGTGAAACTGCCTGAAATAATTCATTGTCATATAACAACCCCTTATGAATATCATTAATTATTACATTTATGCCTATTTCGGTTGGATTACAAATTAATAAATCTACCTCTTCATCTTTTTCAACAGTTAACTCATCCAGCTTAAGGTATCTATCAACTTTACAGGTACCAACAAGGCGATCTGTTTTACTATCAAGATACATATACACAGGGTAACTTCTGTTTGTTTGCATTCTCTGTCTCTGCTCAGAATATGGAACCAATAAATCTTTCTCCATTCCCCAATCCATAAATGCTCCGATCTTATTCATATCAAGAACCTCAAGAACTGCAAACTCGTTGAGTTTTATGGTTGGTTCTATTGTTGTTGCGGTAAGCCTATCTTCAGAATCTTTAAAAATGAAAGCAGATATTTCATCTCCCACATCAAAACCATCTGGAACATATTTATTTGGTAGTAATGCCTCATTACCTTCATTATCTGATAAATAATGGCCATGCTGTGTTTTCCTACTGGATGTTAATGGATTAAATATTCCCTGAATCATTTTTATGGATATTGAGTCTGCAAATCTAAGCTTATTAATTGATAATTGATATGTCATTATTGTGGATGTATTGATTCTAAACATTAGAAATAATTACACAAAAAAATACAACATAGAAGTGCTTACATAAAAAATCCCGTAATTTGCCATTGCAATATTAGGCTAATGGCAAAAAGAGGATTCCTACGAGATTTTATTGGTGTTCTAAACAGTAATGTGTTTTCTATAATATGCGGTGTGTTGGTGGTTATCCTTCTAACCAATATTTTGGGGCCAGAAGGGTTTGGCCTATACTATGCATTACTAGTTATCCCAATTATTGTTGTTAGCCTCACACATTTAGGAATTAGAGGGGCTTCAATCTTTCTAATTGGGCAAAAAAAATATCCGGAGGATAAAATAGTTTCAACGGTAATTACAACGCTAATCTTCACAAGTATTATTGGTGTAGCACTCAGCTCTATTGCATATTATTACTTATATGAACCAGAATATACAATAACCCTCATTGCCTTGGTTATCATAATAATTCCGTTTAAGCTGGGTATAGTGTACATTGGAGGTGTTTATTTTGGAAAAGATGAAATTAAAAAGGCGAACAGACTTGAGTGGTCCATTAATCTTCTAAACCTTTTATTAGCTATGATTCTGGTTTGGTGGTACAACATGGGGTTACTAGGCGCAATAATTGCCCTCACTGCCGCAAATATCTTTGTTGGCATTTACGCCTTATATTCAATATCAAAGGAATTCAGCGTACAAATTACTTTAATTCCTGAGATATTTAGGCATATGATTAAGTTAGGAATCATGTATGCATTTACATTTTTTATCGTACAACTAAATTACAGGATCGACATTCTTCTTCTTGAAAAGCTATCTACCATCCACGAGGTTGGAATATATTCCCTTGGTGTTCACATAGCCGAGCAATTATGGCAGGTTCCATTTGCAATAAGTATAGTTTTGTTTAGTAGAACAGCCAACTTAAAGGATCAAAGTAAAATAACGAATTCATCAATAATACTTGCTCGACAGTCTCTGATAATAATTATTTTTCTATCCATAATTGCAATATTGATTGCACCATTTGTTATCCCCTTGGTATTTGGTAGCGACTTTGAAGCATCCGTTAATATTCTTAACCTAATACTTCCAGGTGTAATAGTTTTAGTTGTTTTTAGAGTTTTAAGTGGGCAGCTGGCAGGTATAGGAAAGCCACAATATGCCATATATGTATTTGGACCTGCATTATTATTAAATATATTCTTGAACTTTCTTTGGATACCAGTACATGGAGCCATAGGTGCTGCATGGGCATCGAATATTAGCTACGCATTTGGGACTATAGGGTATTGGGTTATCTTTTCTAAAGTTACAGGTGTAAACCTTCTTGAAATTTTCAAATTTAGCAAAGCTGATATAAGTATATTTGTTGATCTCAAGAAAAAATTCATCAGTTAATGAATAATATCTCTGGCATTCCTATATTTTTTGTTGTCGGTCGTCCAAGATCAGGCACAACATTATTACGCATGCTTTTTGACGCACATCCTGATGTTACATTTCCCCCTGAATGCCAGTTTATTGTTAACCTATATCCAAAATATAAGAATGTGAATCCATGGAAAGAGGAAGATTTAATATCATTCTATGATGATCTATGTAATCAATGGCTTTTTGATACGTGGAAGATGGATAAAAATAAGCTAAAGGAAAACCTGTTAGAGTATGCAGGTAACCATTCATATGGTACAATTTGTAAGGTGGTTTATATGACGTACAATTCCTTGTTTGATAAAAAAGAAATCAAGCTTATTGGAGATAAAAACCCTGGCTATGCCATCTACACCAAATTACTACTTAAAATATTTCCCGAAGCAAAGTTTATACACATTGTTAGAGATTATAGAGATAACTTTGTATCCATTAAGAATGTAGATTTTGAGCTTCCAATTCCGTCAATTGTAGTGCAAAAATGGAAATACTTCTTCAAGAAATTTCGAAAGGACAGCAAACTAAATCCCGCACGATATTATACTATTAATTACGAAAACCTAGCAACAAATCCATCCACTGAGTTTGAAGCTTTATGCCAATTCGCAGGAGCCTCATTTGATAATTCTGTTTTTAATTTTTATTCCAAAAAAGATGAATTACTAGATCAGTATCCTGAGGGTTATATTAATACCTATCATACCAGTTTAATGAACAAAGTAAATACCTCAAAAATTGGTGTTTGGAAAAAAGCATTATCAAACAGGCAGGTAATGATTATGGACCAAACCGCTGGAATAATTGCTAATGAAGCTGGATATGTAAGAAAATATAATGGATTTAATCCGTTAGTAGCTTTGGCCATTTTACCTGGAAGAGCTTATGCGGGAATATTATATTTGATAACAAAACTTGTTGACACCTTCCCGTATAGGTTAAGAATGTTAATATTAATGAAAGGACCACTTTTCTTGGCTAAACTTTATTTATCCATATTTAACAGAAAAAAGCTAAAAAAATTAAACGCGGCCATAATCAACGAATAGCTACTAATCTGTTTCCAAAACAACTGGCGAAGTTATCCTGTAAACAGGATATGGGTAATACCCTGACCCCCACTGGGGAGTTAAATATCTATCAAAATAATTCCATTTTAATAAACAATCCTGTGCTTCAGGTTCAAGCAATGCTGCTATAACATTTCCCAGCTTTTGTTCCGTATATACAACCACAGTGCCTTTTTGAAAGCTCTTCTCAGTAACCTTATACTTACCCGAAGCAATATTATTATAGTGGCCTTGATTAATTCTAGAAGAAGGTTTTAGTTCACTAATTTTATATTCCTCTACCGTTAGAACCATATTGTCAGATAATACTTCCATTTGAATTCCATGATTGGTGAGTGTTTCAATTATCTCAGGATCTGGTGATGTTATTAGGTAAGCGAATGGAAATTTAACATTTTTTGTTGCATAATAGTCCGCAATATACGGTATGGTAACACTTATCCTCCTATCCGACTTTTTAAACCTACCATATCCCTTTACCCCTGGAATAGTATCAGTTTCAAATGCCATAATTGTTATGGGTTCAGGAGTAGCCTTTCCTGCATATATTATGGCAAACGAGTCTGAAACCAAAGAAGACGAAAACCTTGAAACCAAAGAAGCATCAGCAGCTAACAATAGATTCTTAATCTCATCCATCTCCTGAGAAGCATACTCAAGAACTGTGAGTAAAAAATTATAGCATCCCAATATTCTTGTTTTATAATCGGCATAAACATAGTTTTCATTTAATATTGCCAACCTATTTCTTAAACCAATATAGTTAACAAGGTATCTGGGCTCTGATGCATAGGATAGCCATCCTTTTGAGTAATCAAGTCTATCTACAAATACCCCATAATATATATTGTCAACATCATACTTAATATCCAATGTATCTCTTACATTAGGCATCATTTTATCACGCATATAATTAATAAGAGACCTATCCCCATTTGGGTTCTGCATCCATGTAAATGTTATTGGTTCTTCATGAAAAGATCCATTTGTTGTATGACAATCAACCGATATTTGTGGATCCCATGTATTTAGTACACGAGTTATAACTGCCTTTATTTCTGGGGTTTCCATTTTCATTGCATCTCGATTTAGATCAAGATGTTGGCCATTATACCTCACTCCTACTCCATTAACCGGCCCCACCTGATTCCTTCTATTACTGGTACTAATCTTATCATTTCCATCTATGTTTAGAATCGGAGTGATCAATAATACTAGATTCTTCATCAACTCTGAATTTGGGTCTTTTAGAAGATCCCTTGCCAACATCTGCACAGCCTCTTTTCCTTCTACCTCTCCAGCATGTATGTTCGCCTGTAGATAAACTACTAGTCTTTCTCCAATATCATTATGGTTGGAAGGCAGAGGGTTTCCAATTATCATAAGGGGAATAGGTTTACCTTCAATTGAAAATCCAATTGTGTCTATGGTTAGGTACTCAAAATTACTTTCTTGAAGTTCTGAAACAAATTTAATCACATCATTATACTCTCCCGTTGACTTAAAGTCAGAATTTTCAGCAACAGTTAACAGTTGATTTTGAGAATTAGCATCACTTAAAGTGATAGCAACAATCAAAAATAGAAGTAATATGTGTTTCATAATTATGCTTAATTTTTTATAATTAATGTAAAAATACCCATTGTAATTGAAATAAGAAAAATGATACAAAATCACAGAAATTTTTAGTAGCTTGAAATATTAAAAATTTATGATAATTTGTAGTAGTAGTTCTACCAATATTGTGTTAAAATCAATTATTTTTGCGCATGCATTTTTGGGATGAATTACTTTCAGTTAGTCAACAATCATTAACAATTACACTTTTCGTATTGTCAATGATGCTAATCATAGAATATATAAATGTATTCTCGAGAGGAATATGGAGTAATAAACTCAAAACTAGCTCCTGGAAACAAATTATTTTCGCAGCATTACTTGGAGTTATTCCTGGATGTTTGGGCGCCTATACAGCTGTTTCATTGTATGTTCACAATATAATCGGAACTGCAGCTTTGGTAACAGCAATGATAGCAACTTCTGGTGACGAAGCCTTTTTTATGTTCTCCATAATACCAGATACTGCAATAATTATAAACATTGTAATATTTGTTATTGCAATTATTACTGGGTTTTTAGTGAACATTTTTTTGAAAAAAAATCATGGCCTAAGGAACCATCAAGAAGAACACTTAGAGATTCATAATTTAAAATCGCAATGTTTCTGCTTCAACAAAGAATTAATCATTAAAAACTTCAGGAACATATCTCTGCAAAGATTAATTGTTCTTGTAGTTCTTCTCATAACCCTTTTAGTCCTGATAATATACAACCATACTGGCCACAATCATACCTTTGATATTCTACCGATGCCCAATATGGAACATCTGCATCCTGAATGGGTATCTTACTCTTTTATTGGTGTAATAGCAATGTGCTTATTAATGATATTAACTGTAAATGATCATTTTTTAAAACATCACTTATGGGGTCATATTATAAAGAAGCATTTTCTAAAAATATTTATCTGGACATTTGCAACATTGATTTTATTGAATTTTTTGAATCATTACATTGACCTAAAAAGCCTAATAGGTGATAACATATATCTTGTACTTATAATTGCTGTTTTCATTGGTATAATTCCTGAATCAGGACCACATCTCATGTTTGTATTGCTTTTTGCATCTGGAAGTTTGCCTCTTAGTATACTTATTGCAAACTCTATTGTTCAAGATGGGCATGGTAGCTTACCGTTGTTAGCTGAAACCCGCAAAGGTTTTTTTGTTGTGAAATCAATAAATATTATGGTAGGGCTATTAGTTGGCATAATTGGTATTTTGACCGGCATCTGATTTATATTTAGTACATGTAACCAAGTTAGATATTTTATGCAAACGTTTTAATCATAAACTCACGTAACAGAACTTCTAATCCTAAATAATATGAGTGCTAACGAACACCATTTAATATTATATTATTGAAATTTTGTTTACATTTAACCATTATAAATATATTAAGATGAAAAGAAATTGGATAATAATTATTGTAATACTTTTATTAGTATTCATAGTTTATGGATGGGTAAAAGGCACATATAATGACATGATTATACAATCGGAAATCGTTGACAAGCAATGGGCTGATGTTGAGAATGTTTATCAAAGAAGAGCCGATCTAATACCAAATCTTGTTGCTACAGTAAAGGGTTATGCTGAGCATGAAAAAGAAACCCTTGAGGGTGTCGTAAACGCAAGAGCAAAGGCAACAAGCACTACCATAAACGCAGATAATCTAACTCCTCAGAAAATAGCTTCTTTTCAGAAAGCACAGGATGGTCTTAGTAGTGCCCTATCCAAACTAATGGTTGTGGTGGAAAGATATCCTGATTTAAAAGCAAATACAAACTTTCTTGAACTTCAAGCTCAGCTTGAAGGAACGGAAAATAGAATTGCTGTAGAACGTAGAAAATTTAATGAAGCTGCCAGATCCTATAATACAAGCATAAAACTATTTCCAAAAAATATGATAGCAAATATGTTTGGCTTTGAGAAAAAACCATACTTCAAATCACAGGAAGGATCTGAAGAAGCTCCCAAAGTTGAGTTTTAAGAAGTTTGTTGAAGATTCGTAAAACTAGATTTTAGTTTAATTTAAAATATAAGCGTATGAAAGCCAAAGACTTTTTCTCAAAAGAAGAAACGGGAGAAATTAAAAAAGCAATTTTGAACGCTGAGCTTGACACATCAGG
This sequence comes from Lentimicrobiaceae bacterium, assembly GCA_018661505.1. GTDB lineage: Bacteria > Bacteroidota > Bacteroidia > Bacteroidales > F082. The sequence goes on along the minus strand of JABJIE010000028.1, from coordinate 74,009 downwards.
AGAGATTAGAGTTCACATTGAAAATGAATGCGGTGGAGATGCACTTGATAGAGCTTCCTATGTGTTTAGTAAACTCAAAATGGACAAAACTGAACTTAACAACGGGGTATTATTTTACCTTGCGATTCAAAGCAAGAAATTTGCAATAATTGGTGACTCAGGTATTAACAAAGAAGTGCCTGAAAACTTTTGGGAGGAAATAAAAACAGAGATGTCAGTATACTTTAAGGAAGGTAAGTTTGCCCAAGGGTTAGTAACTGGAATTTCCATGGCAGGAATGAGACTCAAAAAACATTTTCCATATCACATAGATGATATAAATGAGCTCTCTGACGACATTTCCTTTGGCGACTAACATACCTGATTTTTAAAACACATGGCATATCTTCACAAAACAAGAATATTTTCAATATTTTTTGCAATCTTTATTTCCAATATTATCTTATTAAATGGTCAAGCTATTCCTGATAAGCCATATCCGCCAATGTTGGTTAATGATTTTGCAGGAATTCTTAATGTCAAACAAACAAGATTTCTTGAAGAAAAGTTAGTGAGATTTAATGATACCACATCTAACCAAATTACTGTTGTGACTGTACAGTCATTGGATGGTAATTCACCTTCTATGTTTGCCACAGATATTGGCTTAAAATGGAACGTTGGCCAGAAAGATTTTGACAATGGCATTGTAATTCTTATCAAACCTAAATTAAATAATTCTGACAAAGGCCATGCATATATTGCAGTTGGTTATGGACTTGAGCCAGCAATACCTGATGCAATTGCAAAACGCGTGGTTGAAAATGAAATGATTCCTTCATTTCGTAATGGAAAATATTTTGAAGGTATCAATAAAGCTACGGGCATTCTTATGAGTCTTGCAGCAGGCGAAATAACATCAGACGAATATAGTAATCAAAGTAGACCTGACGGGTTTGTTTCACTTATTCCATTTTTAGCATTAGTAATTGTACTTTTAATTATACGTAACAGCCGATCACGAACACATGGGATTTCATCCCACGGTAATGGATCATTACTCACTGCTCTGTGGCTTGGAAGTATTATGGGTAATAGTAGTAGACATTCTGGAAGCTGGAATAATTTTACAGGAAATGGATCAGGTTTTGGTGGCGGGGGATTTGGTGGCTTCGGAGGGGGTAGTTTCGGTGGTGGAGGTGCAGGAGGCAGTTGGTAAATTTAATTGCCATAACTACAATACAAAGGTGTATCATACCACGACATGTTTTTTCTTAACTTTGCATTCCAAATTTACAAACTGTGGAGATACTCGACAAATTAGAAGTTGTTAAAAATCGTTGGGAAGAAATTTCAGAGCAAATGAATGATCCGGAAGTCATTTCCGACATGAAACGCTATGTAAAACTCAATAAAGACTATAAAGAACTTGAACCTCTTGTTACTGCCTATAAAGAGTATAAAACTATTCTAGCTAACATCGACAGCGCAAAGGATATCCTTGAGAATGAAAAAGATGCGGATTTTAAAGAGATGGCCAAGGATGAACTGGATGCATTAACTCCATCAAAGGAAGGCCTTGAGGAAAAAATAAGAATGTTACTCATACCTAAGGATCCTCAAGACTCTAAAAATGCAGTTATGGAAATACGAGCTGGTACTGGTGGTGATGAGGCAAGTATTTTTGCAGGAGACCTTTTTAGAATGTATCAAAAATATTGTGAATCAAAGAAATGGAAACTGGAAATAACCAGAGTAAATGAAGGCACTGCCGGAGGCTATAAAGAAATTGTTTTTAGTATCACAGGAAATGGAGCATATGGTATTCTGAAATTCGAATCTGGTGTTCACCGTGTTCAACGTGTACCTAAAACTGAAACACAGGGGAGAGTGCATACCTCTGCAGCATCAGTTGTAGTTTTGCCTGAAGCTGAGGAGTTTGATGTGGAACTGCATGAAAGGGATATTAGAAAGGACACTTATTGTTCATCGGGTCCCGGGGGTCAATCGGTAAATACAACATATTCAGCCATTAGGTTAACACATATCCCAACAGGTATTGTAGTAACATGTCAGGATGAGAAATCACAGTTGAAAAACCTTGCAAAAGCTATGAAAGAGTTGCGAAATAGGCTTTACGATCTGGAATACACAAAATATCTGGAAGAAATGTCAGGGAAGAGAAAAACAATGGTGTCCACCGGAGATAGATCTGCAAAAATACGAACATATAACTGGCCACAGGGAAGGGTAACTGACCACCGTATTGGGCTAACTCTTTATAACCTCCCAGCAATAATAGATGGTGATATCCAGGAAATAATTGAAAAACTTCAAATGGCTGAAAATGCTGAAAAGTTAAAGGAAGAGGTTTAATGATTGAACCCGGAGAATAACCAAAATATATTTATATCAAAAATGAATAGAAAACAGCTATTTAAAGCCATAAAACTAAAAAGGTCATTTCTTTGTGTTGGTCTTGATTCTGATATAAACAAAATACCAAAACATCTCTTGAGTTATGAAGATCCAATTTTTGAATTTAACAGGCAGATCATAGACTCAACACACAAGTATACAGTTGCTTATAAGCCAAATCTTGCCTTCTATGAGTCCATGGGAGCTAGTGGTTGGGTAAGCCTAGGTAAAACTGTTGAGCATATAAGAAAAGTAAGTCCAGAAGTTATTATTATAGCAGATGCTAAAAGAGGAGACATAGGAAATACCTCAGCTCTATATGCAAAAACATTTTTTGAAACCTATGATTTTGATGCTGTTACTCTCGCTCCATACATGGGTTTAGATACGGTTTCCCCATTTCTAAACTATGATAATAAATGGTCAATAATACTTGCTCTTACATCAAACAAAAGTGCCTCCGATTTTCAATATATACGGGATAATAACAATACAGCTCTTTATGAAAATGTTTTAAAAACAGCTCAAGATTGGGGCAATACTGATCAAATAATGTTTGTAGTTGGTGCAACTAAGGCAGAAGCACTCAGTGAAATACGTGAAATAGCTCCTGATAACTTTTTACTAGTTCCTGGGATTGGTGCACAAGGAGGAAATCTTCAAGAAGTTGCAAAATATGGAATGAATGATCACTGTGGCCTACTGGTTAATTCATCTCGTGGTATTATATATGCTTCCTCAGAAAGTGATTTTGCAATGGTAGCAGAATCCAAAACTAAAGAACTCCAGATCGAAATGGAGAAATATCTGAAAGAAGCAAAATTGATTTAGTTATTAGCACCTAACTCTTAGTGTTAATTAAACCCCTTCAATAACTGTTGTCCAATTGTATCTGTCTTCTAACGCACCCTCTTGAATTCCTCTCAAGGTAATGTATAGTTTTGTGGTATAGGGCCCTGGAATATTTCCGTAATCATAGGTAATGTTTTTAACTCTATCGTAAACCTTCGATATTGGACTTATTATTGCTGCTGTGCCACATGCGCCAACTTCTTCAAATGTATCAAGTTCTTCAACAGGCACCTTCCTACGCTCAACCTTTAAACCTATATCTTCTGCAATCTGCTCAAGACTCATGTTAGTAATTGAGGGTAATATGCTATCCGAACATGGTGTTATATACCTTTTATCTTTAATACCATAAAAATTTGCTGGTCCAGCTTCATCAATGTATTTTTTTTCAAGTGCATCAAGAAATAAAACGGATGCAAATCCATCCTCATGAGCTCTGTTTGCAGGAAGCATACTTGCAGCATAATTTCCACCAACCTTTATACTACCTGTTCCTTGTGGTGCAGCTCTATCATAATCACGAATAACTTCAATGGGTACAGGTCTGAACCCCTGTTTAAAGTATGGACCCACAGGTGTTCCAAAAACCATAAAAGCATATTCTTCCGCAGGTTTTACGCCAACTTGAGGTCCACTACCAAATAAAAGAGGGCGTAAGTAAAATGTGGCTCCTGTTCCATATGGTGGAATATATTTTGAATTTAACTCTATTACTTTAAATATTGCTTCCTTAAAAAGTTCTTCTGGCACTTTTGCCATCATAATTCCTTCTGCTGACCGAGTCATTCTTTTCACGTTCTCTTGCCACCTAAAAAGCCTCGCATTACCATCTTTACCTCTATAAACTTTTAATCCCTCAAATGCCTGTTGCCCATAATGCAGGGCAGTGGCAGCAATATGCATATCAATTGTTTCTGATGATGAAACCTCCAATGATCCCCACTTACCATCCTTATAATAACAGCGAACATTAAAGTCTGTCTTATGATATCCAAAGGGTAATGCACCCCAATCTATATTCATTGAATTATCCATTATATCTAGATAAAATTAATGTGCGAATTTACGGATAAAAAAGAAATTATCCATCTCCAAAAGAGATCTTTTATACAGTTTATAAAGGGTACAAATAATATCCGTAAAAACCTTCTAACTACCCTAAAAGTCCCAACCATTAGCTGTGTTTAACAAAACTGGTAATGCCATAAAGACTAGTTAAAATATCGCGTATGTATGGGCCCAATAATTGAGCTTACATTTGATTTTTGAAGTTATAAATATATGAATTTTTAATTAAACGTTCTCCTTAACTTGCTATTTTTGCAACCTTAAATATAAATATATGTCTTCTTAAGAACTAATATTAAAAATTTAAGTCATAAAATTTGAGAACATCAAAGAACATAGCATTTTCATTTGCATTAACAATTTTCCTTTTCTCGTGTAGCCCTGAGAAAAAGGTAGCTATGGATTTTGCCTCCAAGTCCAGCGCTAAAAATATAATGGTGATTTCTCCAGATTATATTTATAAAACCAGCTTGAAAACTTACCTTCTTGATTCCCTCAAAATTGATAAATCTCTAGATACAGATTCTGTATTACTTGCTAATAGCAGTTACCTGAGTGATATTGATGATTCCCTTTTCTTAGCAAATTATATTCTTGGGTTTTCAAAATCATTAGCTGCATTTGGATTTAATGTTTATGATCAAGATCAATCGAGTTTATTTCTGGCTTTGGATTCAAACACTTACCAAATAAACATTGCACAGATTGAAATTGAGGAAACGCTTTACTCTTATAGAGACGAAACTGATATTTATGATAAGTATTTCTACCATGATCATAATCTAAATGCTATTTATGTTAACTCCTGGTTTGAGTTTAGTAATCCGGAAAGTATTGAATCATCTCAAAAAGTATTCTTTACAACAGATTTAATAACAGATATTCCTGATGGAGTTTTTGATTACGATATTTTTAGTGGAAAAGTCAAATACATGTACAATATTGATTCTTTGGAGCAAAATATGCTATACAGTTTTGCATATAGAATTGGTGCTGAGTACGCTAAATATACATTCGACTATCTGCTTAATCAGGATTTAAACAAAAAACTATCACCGCACCAAAGAAGCAGTAAATATTGGAGATATGACCCATATAACCATCTCTTTTATCCTGCCACGGATGACAGATTCATACCACTTAACAATCAATAAATAAGATTTTTAATTTAGAATATTACTTCTCATCAAGGGGATGTATTATTACATGAAAAATGACTTAAATGTGTCAGCAATAGATCTGTATGAATTTGCTATAGCATTTCTAGATAGTTTTTTATTGAGCCATACTGCTTGAACTATATCTTCAGAAGTTTGTGGAATGGGATCCCTGGTAACATGTGTATACATTGAGTACCAATATGTTTTTTTTAGATACCACTTTTCATTTTGTTCGTAGATGTGATATGTATCAGGTAATTTATCTACAATCTTTAATCCACAAATAGCCGTCTCTTCATTTACTTCGCGTATAGCGGCATCCTCAGCACCTTCTCCATGTTCTATCTTCCCTTTGGGTAAATCCCACTTTCCAAATCGTTTTATCAAAAGATAATCACCATCCTCATTTTTAACTATGCCTCCTGCAGCAGATAGGTATTTAAAATAACCGATAAAATACTTAGTAACACAATTGTAGTTACTCACCCTTAAACATAAATCACTCGGTGTTTCACCGGTTATAAATTCGGTTATAATATCATAAACATCTTGCTTACTAAGCACTCGATCTAGATCTGGCTTTTCAGCTTCATTTAAGGGTAGAAATGAAATTACACTGTTATTAAAATAGGCTTTCATAAAAAATATTAATCATGCTAAATTATAAAATTATGATCCCAGGTATACAATAAATAATAATTGTAATTGTAATTGTAAATTAAAATGGGTAATGAAACCATTGTTGTACTTATTTTGTCATAGTATGTAAAATACGAAAAACTTGATTAGATTATTATTGGAACCTCACATCAATTTTATTTGAATATAAATATCAATAATTATATTTTTATATTTATTTTGCATTAAATTTAAACCATGAAAAAACACATACTCTTTCTCTCTTTCATTTCATATTTTATTATGGTTGTCGGCTCAACACTAGTTGCTCAAGACAGTAATTTTGAAATGTTAAAACAATATAAAGAAGAATTAGATGATCCTTACAAACCCCGCAATAAGGATGAGATAGTTACATCACCTGCATACAAATACAGAGGTAGCAGCGTATACACAATTCAAGTCAATACTGATGAAGATGGGGATAACATTTTATTTGATGCTGCAAATGAACCATCCATTGCAATTGACCCTTTAAACCCTGACCGCATGCTTATTGGCTGGCGTCAATTTGATGATGTTACTAGTAACTTCAGACAAGCAGGTTATGCATATACGGATGATGGTGGTCAAACATGGACTTCACCCGATCCCATTGATGCTGGCATTTTTAGATCAGACCCAGTATTAGCAACTGATAATGACGGTATTTTCTACTATAATAGTCTAACAAAGAATGACCAAAGTGATTACTGGTGTGATGTTTTCAGAACCTCACCAGATGATTTTGTTTGGGATGATGGAGTATTTGCTCAAGGTGGTGATAAGCAGTGGATGACAATTGATAAGTCAGGTGGAATTGGAGATGGGAATATATATGCCTTTTGGAATGCAAGTTATTCGATATGTTATCCGGGTTCATACACAAGGTCCATAGATGGTGGTGATAACTACGAAGAATGTGACGGAATACCTGGTAATCCCATTTGGGGATTAATAACAGTTGGACCTGATGGAGAGATGTACACCGTGGGTGCAGCGAGTAATGCAAGTGTTGTTGTCACAAAATCTACATCTTCTCAAGACCCTTCTACTACAACAGGTTGGGACAACTATACCTATGTTAATCTCAAAGGCGACTTAACTGGATGGCAATCCATTAACCCAGCAGGGTTATTAGGTCAGGCTTACATTGATGTTGACCGATCCAACGGAGTTGGCAGAGGTAATGTTTATGTGCTTGCTTCCGTTGAAAGATACAATGGCGATCCTGCAGATGTTATGTTCGCTCGAAGTACTAATGGAGGTATTAACTGGTCAGATCCAGTAAAGGTAAATGATGATCCAACTACATTCCGTTGGCAGTGGTTTGGAACAATGAGTGTTGCCCCTAATGGTAGAATAGATGCTGTATGGCTAGATACACGTTTCGCACCTGGAACAAATATGTTTTTGTCAGAGTTATTTTATTCCTACTCCATAGATTATGGAAATACATGGTCAACAAATGAAGTAATATCAGAACAATTTAATCCACATCTTGGATGGCCCAATCAAAATAAAATGGGGGATTATTTTCACATGGAATCTGATAACAATGGAGCACATCTTGCATGGGCAAACACAATAAATGGAGAACAAGATGTATATTACACCTTCATAAATCCTTGGTTTGTAGGTGTGGAGGATTTTAAAACTAATTATGATTTTTCACTTATAAGCTATCCAAATCCGGTTCAGGATCAAACTACTTTAAGGTATACACTTGATAATGATTCAGAGGTTACGCTTACAATCACAGATATGATTGGGAATACTTTTGAGGTTTTTGTCAACCAAAATCAAAATGCCGGTACTCATAACTTTATATATAATGCAGACAATTTGAGTTCAGGAATATATTTCTGTAAATTATTAACTCAACATGGATCTCAAACCATAAAGATTACTGTTTTATAGTATAAGAAATTGAAATGTTTTTTCAGATATATTGTATTGTCATTTACCAACTGAAACATATATTTTTATGAAAACTTTTTGTAGGTTTGTGTTATGATTAGAAACACAGAAATTGCTGAAAATATCGCATCTATATTACTGGATATCAAAGCTATAAAGCTTAGCCCTAAGAACCCATTTACCTGGGCTTCGGGTTTACGCTCTCCCATATACTGCGATAACAGAATTGCCCTATCATTTCCTGATAAGAGAACTTATATTAAGGAGCAAATCGTAACAACAATAAAAAAAAACTTTACCGAAGTTGAAGTTATTGCAGGGGTAGCTACTGCTGGAATCCCTCAAGGTGCTTTAGTTGCAGACATGTTAGGTCTTCCGTTTGTTTACGTGAGATCATCCACTAAATCACATGGCATGACCAATAAAATTGAAGGAAAGATTGAAAAGGGACAGAGAGTGGTTGTAATAGAAGACCTTGTTTCAACTGGTAAAAGTAGTCTTGATGCCGTTGATGCGCTAAGAGCAGTAGATGCAGATGTAATGGGAATGGTTGCAATTTTTACCTATGGACTCGACATTGCTGTTGATAATTTTGAATCAAAAGAATGCGATTTGATTGCTTTGTCAGATTATAATGCCATGATATCTAAAGCTGTTTCGGAAAAATATGTATCTTTTGAAGATGAAAGGTCATTATTGGAGTGGCGCAAGAATCCCAAAAAATGGAGTGATAGCCTAACAGGTTAGATAATCTTAATCTAAAATTTTGTAGTTAAAACTAAATCCCATAATTATGATAATAGAAGGAAAACCAGCAAAAATAAATCATTCAATTGATAGGGTATATGATTTTCTAACAAACTTTAATAATTTTGAACCGCTTATGCCTGAGCAAATTACCAATTGGAAAAGCGATAATAACTCATGTTCATTTACAATACAAGGTATGGCCGACATAAGCCTTACATTTGGTGAGAAGGTTCCAAAATCATTTGTAAAACTTGTTCCTCTTGGTAAGGTTCCATTTAGCTTCTCTCTGGGATTAAAAATTATTGAGGATAATGATTCCACAATAGTAAAAATTGAAGTTGATGCAGACCTTAACCCGATGATGGCAATGATGGCAAAAAGACCGCTGGAAAATTTAGTAAATGTTATGGCTTCAAACATTAACGAAGCTTTGGAGAAAAATTAGAACGTTACCTCCTTAAATAAATATAACCTTGAGTTTCCACTTCTGGTTATAATTTCTAGTCTACCAAACTCATCCACATCAGATATTTTTCCTGTAAAAGAGCCATTTAAATCTGTAAAGTTATGCCAAGCACCCTTTAAATATAACTTATCTAGGTATGCCTCATTAACATTATTATAATCCTGATATTCTCTAAAAGATTCATAGCGATTTTTAAAATCCTCAAGTATCTCATTTAAAATATCATTAGTATCAACCTCTTCCTTCAAATATTCAATCAAGGCAATCGGATTACCAGTCTTAAGTGAGAATTTTTTTTGATTTATATTAATGCCAATTCCAATAACTGAGTAAGTCAAGCTTTCTCCCACAACAAAATTCTGAAACAATATACCTGCAATTTTTTTATTCCCAATGTAAATATCATTTGGCCATTTTATTGAAGAATTTGTATTGTATTTACTTAAGTAATTATCCAAAATACTTATAATTGATAGGGATATCAATTGAGTAAGTACAAATTGTCGAGAAGGAGAAATAAATATTGGCTCTAATATTAATGTGCCAGTTATATTTTTATTTGGTTCACTTTCCCAGTGATTTTCTCCCTGTCCTTTGCCCTGTTTCTGACTTTTAGTAACAACCACATCCCCTTCATTAGCCTTGCCTTTTTCTATTAATCCTACGGCGTAAGAATTTGTTGAATCTATTTCAGATATATTTATGACGTTAATATCCATGCATGTCCTTTGAATTGCAAATATATGATGATTAACAAATCCTCTAATTATTAATGTTTTTTATGATTTTAAAGTCATAACGATATGAGTCCATATCTAGCTCGTAATCCACTTTTTTTGTACTTTTGTTAATCATTTCAAATTGTTTTTATGGGTAGTAAAAAGATTAATGACAACACTGACTATGTTTTAAAAAATATTATTTCCGCAATACAGGAGAAAAAAGGCAAAAATATTATAAGCCTTGACATTAATAATATTCCTGACTCTGTAACACATTATTTTGTCATTTGTCATGCTCCTTCAACTACTCAGGTTGATGCCATTTACGATGCTATCTTAGATGAAGTTCAAAAAAAATGTGGCATAAAACCATTCCATAGGGAAGGTTATGAAAATTCGGAATGGATTTTGATAGATTATTTCGATATTGTTGTTCACATATTTCGAGACAACATAAGGGAATTTTACAAGCTTGAGGAACTATGGGCTGATGCAGTGATACAGGAATATGATAGCGATAAAAACTAATCATACCCAGCAAGTTCAATTTTTAATTTAAGACATAATGGCAGAGAAAAATATAAATGACAAAAAGAACGATCAAAGTTCAGGTTCTAATCCGTTTAACAGCCTAAAAGGCAAAGATGGTAAACCTAAATTCAATTTTTATTGGATCTATGGGATATTGTTTGTTATTCTAATTGGGATACAGTTCATAGGGCTTGGTGGTGAAGGAAAACAAACCGATTGGAGAGATCTAAAATTTATGCTCGAAAATGACGATGTTTCCAAGATAGTGCTTGTAAACAAAGAAACAGCTGAAATATATATTAAGCCTGGAAGTCTTTCAACAGAAATGCATAAAGATATTGATGGAAAATCAGGCTTTACAAAGAATACACCACATTACTATTATAATGTTGGTTCTGTAGATAAGTTTTATGAAGATGTTGAAAACGCTCAACAGAATAGCCAAGATCCAATCTATGTTGAAACAGAGGTAAGGCACAACTGGGGCGCTGAGATATTAAGTTGGATATTTCCAATAGCTCTACTCATAGGAGTTTGGTTTTTCTTTATGAGAATGATGAGTCGCGGTGGCGGTGGTGCAGGAGGACAAATATTTAACATTGGGAAGTCAAAAGCTCAGGTATATGACAAAAAAACCAGCGTTAATATTTCCTTCAAAGACGTAGCAGGACTTGAAGAAGCAAAGGTGGAAATAACAGAAATTGTTGATTTTCTAAAAAAACCAGAAAAATATACAAAACTTGGAGGAAAAATACCTCGAGGAGTTCTTCTTGTAGGCCCTCCAGGAACAGGTAAGACATTACTCGCAAAATCAGTAGCAGGTGAAGCTGACGTTCCATTTTATTCCATTTCTGGATCCGACTTTGTTGAAATGTTTGTTGGTGTTGGAGCATCAAGAGTAAGGGACTTATTCAAGCAAGCCAAAGAGAAATCTCCTAGCATTATTTTTATAGATGAAATTGATGCAATCGGCCGTGCCCGAGGTAAAAATCAAATAACCGGAGCAAATGATGAACGCGAAAATACCCTTAACCAACTTCTTACGGAGATGGATGGGTTTTCACCTAACTCAGGAGTGATTATTCTAGCAGCCACAAACCGTGCAGATATTCTAGATAAGGCATTAATGAGAGCTGGAAGATTTGATAGACAGATTCATGTTGAACTACCAGATCTTAAGGAGAGACTTCAAATTTTTGATGTTCATATGAAACCTCTAAAGTTAGTTAAATCATTAAAGGCTGATTTTCTAGCGAAACAAACCCCTGGCTTCTCTGGAGCTGATATAGCTAACGTTTGTAACGAAGCAGCATTAATAGCTGCGCGTAAAAACCATAAAAGCATATCAAAACAAGATTTCCTTGATGCTATAGATAGAATCATAGGGGGATTAGAAAAAAAGAACAAGATAATCTCACCAGATGAGAAGAAAGTTGTTGCATATCATGAAGCAGGCCATGCATCCATAAGCTGGCTTCTTGAGCATGCCCATCCATTGGTAAAAGTAACCATCGTGCCTAGAGGTAAGTCTTTAGGTGCTGCCTGGTACTTACCAGAAGAGCGACAAATCACAACCTATGATCAAATGTTTGATGAATTAACAGCAACTCTAGGAGGAAGAGCGGCAGAACAAGTAATATTTCATAAAATTTCAACCGGTGCTCTAAACGATCTTGAAAAAGTTACCAAACAGGCATATGCAATGGTTACCTACTACGGCCTTAGTAAAAACATTGGAAACATAAGCTACTATGACTCCACAGGCCAACAAGAATATTCATTTAGCAAACCGTTTAGCGAGAAAACAGCTGAGGCGATAGATAAAGAAGTTAAAAAAATCGTTGAAGATGCCTATGCAAGAGCAATTAAGATTCTGGAAGACAATAAACAAGGGTTAGAAGATCTTGCATCAAGATTACTGGAGAAAGAAGTAATTTTTAGCGATGATCTTGAAGATGTATTTGGCAAAAGACCCTGGGGAATTGAAACCAACCTTTTGAAAGAAATGGAAAGTGGCTCAGAAAAATCAAAAACTTCAAAACCTACTAAAGAATCAAAAGGTAGTAATAAATCTGAAAAGAAAGAATAACATCAGATAATGAAAGAAAGTACAAGTAAAGAAAAAGTACTCAAGAAAGTGCGCAATGCACTCATAAACAAACTCGAAAACCCTTTTAAGGATGTTGATTTTACATCCAATGTTTTTTTTCAGCAAAAGGAAGGCCCCGAAGTTGAGTTTGCAACCAAACTTGTTGAAAACGGAGGTACTTTTATTTATTGTGAAAATGAAAAAGATTTGGGTAATCAATTAGCGGCCTTGGTTAGTCAGAAAGGTTGGACAAATCTGTATTGCATAGACAAGAATCTTTCTGGCATGTTACAGAATTCCAAAATACATTTCTCAGATAGTGATAAAGATTTTAAGAAGCTTAATGTGGGAATAACTCCATGTGATTTTTTAATTTCAAGATTTGGAAGCATCGTTGTTTCATCTGGATTGGGATCAGGAAGAAGGATAATGGTATATCCCGAAACACACTTAGTGGTTGCAAAGGCTTCACAAGTCGTAGCAGAATTAAAGGATGCATTAGTTGGTATTAAAATGAAATATCAAGATAACTTCCCTTCACAAATAACAACCATAACTGGTCCAAGTCGAACTGCAGATATAGAAAAAACTCTTGTAATGGGAGCTCATGGTCCTAAAAACCTATATGTGTTTATGATTGATGATATGTAAAACCCATCATCTAACATTCATTCATTTTGCTAAATTTGCAAATTCATTAATATCTCAACTATCAAGTCTTGAAAGATATTTACACCAGAACCTTAACGGGTATAGTATTTCTAATTGTAGTTTTAGGCTCAATCATTCTTGATCCACTAGCTTTCTTTATTGTGTTCTCATTTTTTACATTTGTTGGATTAAGGGAATTTTATGGGCTTTCAAGAAAAGATCAAAAAAATAAAAATAACATAGAGTATTATGTTTTTGGAATACTAATTTATATCCTAATTGGTCTGTCTGGCATTGGATATATTGATGTAAGAAATACTGCTTTTATATTTGTAATTTTCTTTCTACAAATAGCCTTTGAAATATTTAGAAAAGATAACCCAGATTGGAAAAATATATCTACCAGCTTAACAGGTTATATATATGTTGCAATACCATTTGGCTTGATGAACTCACTTTTCTATACTGGTGCAATAAACGAACCTAGATATGGTATTCTTATCGGAATATTCCTAGTTATATGGACAAGTGATGTATTTGCATACTTAGTGGGAAGTATGATTGGAAAGCATAGATTATTTGAACGGATTTCTCCCAAAAAAAGTTGGGAAGGAAGTTTTGGAGGTCTCATAATGGCCATGATTGCCGGGTATATTTTATCCATTTATGTTACTCAGTTATCAGTTTTAGAATGGATGATTTTAACCCTAATAATAGTAGTAAGTGGAACAATTGGAGATTTGGTAGAGTCACTGCTAAAAAGAAACGCTGGTGTGAAGGATTCAGGAACCATATTTCCTGGTCATGGTGGTGTTCTTGACAGGTTTGACTCAATAATATTTGCAACACCCATGGTTTTTGTTTACTTAAATTTGATTTAGAATGAAACTTCATAAAGAAGGTTATAAAATAATTTTTATTACACTGCTTATTTTAGCTATACTAAGCTGGGCTACCATTGAAGTAGTTCCATGGCAAAATCTACAAATATTTTTGCTAACGGGATTTTTACTTGAGTTTATCTGGACACTTAGCTTTTTTAGGGTACCTAAAAGAAAAATTAACTTTAGCGAGAACCATATATTAGCATCGGCAGATGGCAAAGTCGTTGCCATTGAAGAAGTTGATGAAAATGAATTTTTTAATAGTAAAAGAATAATGGTTTCCGTTTTTATGTCACCATTTAACATACATGTGAATTGGTATCCAATAAAAGGTAAAGTTTCCTACACCAAATACCATAATGGTAAATATTTAGCAGCATATAATCCAAAATCATCAACGGATAATGAGCGTAATACCATAGTTGTAGAGCATGAAAATGGAAAATCTATAATGATGCGGCAAATTGCAGGAGTATTTGCAAGACGAATAATCAGCTATGCCAAATCAAAAGATGAGGTAACTCAAGGTCAAGAATTCGGAATTATAAGATTTGGCTCAAGAGTTGACTTTTTTCTTCCTTTGGATACAACTATTCTAGTGAAATTAGGAGACAAGGTTAAAGCACAACAATCAGTTATTGGAACATTCTAAGAAATTTTAACTCTAAAGAATATCCATTATTTCTTTTAAGTTTCTTATTGTATAGTCGCAAGCATTACTTTTTTTAATAAAATTCGGATCAAAGAAAATTTGCTTAGCACCCACATTCATAGCACCCAAAATATCTACCTCAAAATCATCACCAATCATTATGCTCTCAGAAGGTTTTGCACCTGACTCCGTGAACGCATGTAAGAATATTTGCGGATCTGGTTTTTTTACACCAGCCTCTTCTGATGTTATTACCTTATCAAAGTATTTTATCATTCCCGATTCACTAAGCTTAACGGCCTGCACCTCTGCGAAACCATTGGTTATTATATGTAATTTGTATTTCGGATATAAATAATCTAATACCTCTATTGCGTTTGGAAATAAATTTACAATGAGCGGACTAATCCTTACATACTCATTTCCTATCTGCTCAGCTAGTTCGTCATCATAAACACCAAATTCATTTATTGTTAACTTAAATCTTAGTCCCCGTAAAACATCTTTTTTAATTTCTCCTTTGCGATACTGATCCCATAGCTTATCGTTATGAACACTATATGAGTCATGAAAAGCTTTTCCCGAGGGTATGCCATATTTATTGAGGTTATACTTTATGTAAATCTTGTCAAAGGCTTGTAGAGCAGTCTTTTCAAAGTCCCACAGAGTCCTATCAAGATCAAAAAAAACATGTTTTATTTTATCCATAATAATACAATATTGAAATGCAAAGTTAATAATACAACAACTTCCTAACTAAACTATTTTCATCAGCTATGATACAAAAATTGCAAGTAATAACATGTTATTACATATTACCAACTTTCATTAATAATTTATTATGTTTGTCCTGCTAAAATCAAATCATCCATATATGAAGCTATCCATACTGTCAAAATTTTTATTAGTGATGCTATTAATGACACTATCACAAAAAATTACTTTTGGGCAGTTTAGTCTTAGTATTACAAGATGCGAGACCGTGGCCGATGTAATAGCACTTATAGATACTGTTTTTCTTGAAGGTGTAAATCCAAGTCAATACTCAAACATCACATTTACAGGTGATCCCAAAGCAGTTGGATATTTCAATGGAGGTTATCTTTTTGGCTTTAATGTTCCACAAGGTATAGTTATGGGCTCTGGTTTTGTTGAAGACCTTGATGGCACAAATAGCTGCTCTGCTTTTGCTAGTGGAAATACAGGCGGCGGAGGTGATCCAGATTTAGCTGCGGCATCAGGCCAAACCATAAACGATGCATGTATTATAGAATTTGATTTTATGCCAACAGGTGATACCGCCAGATTTAACTATGTATTTGGTTCTGAAGAGTACCATGAATGGGTAAATACCCAATGGAATGATGTTTTTGGATTCTTCCTAAGTGGACCTGGTATATCAGGAACATACTCCAATGATGCCATTAATATAGCAATAGTTCCAGGGACCACAAGTGCCGTTACAATTGCAAATGTGAATTGTGGGAGACAGCAAACAAATTGTACTCCTCCACCTGGATCTGGCCCAAACTGCCAATTTCTTTATGACAATACCAATACTGGCAATTCTTCATTTAGCAATACAGCTTTGGATGCTTACACATCACCTTTCGTAGCAAAAAATTCAACAGAAACATGCCAATGGTATCATATCAAACTTGCGATTGGTGATGCTGGTGATGCTGCATACGACAGTGGAGTATTTTTAGAGAAAGGTAGTTTTGATCCAGGTTCTGTTGAAGAGAATACAACATACACCCACCCCACAGTTGATAGCCTGCTTTATGAAAGTTGCAATAACCATGAGGCTATTTTATACTTTGATGTTGGGACACCTAGATCGGCTGATTATATAATTCCATACCAAATATTTGGCACAGCAACTTTAGACGAAGACTACACTATAATTGGCAGTGGGCATGAGGATACAATATATATCGATGCGGGACAACTATATGACTCATTAATAATAAGACCTTTCTGGGATAATGTTACAGAGGGTATTGAAGATGTAAGGATAGTATATAATCCTGTTATATGCGGATTTAGCACTCCAGACACAGTTATAACGCTTATTGCTGATATACCTGAATTCCCTGATACTAACAGAGTTTATAACGTATATTGTGAAGACACGATACCAATAGGGTTTGCTGACATTCTTGAAGGAGTGCCTCCTTATGCATATGAATGGTATAATAGCGAATGGCCAGTATCCATATCAAATACAGAATATATTGATGTTTCAATAACAGGAGAAAACAGTGATTATTGGTACTGCCTGGTAACTGATACCTGTGGTTATGAATCGGTTGATACAGCATTTGTGATTGTTCCGGAACTGGAAACTGATGCTGGACTTGATAAGTCAATGTGCAATCAGCCTAGTGTAGACTTAGAAGGTATATCATTGGGTGCACAATATTACAATTGGCTATCAAATCCATTGGATCCAACAATAACAGGACAAGGAAATGACACCATTTCGGTAAGCCCAACACAAACGACCGAATACATTCTTGTTGCAACTGACAATTGTACAAATTCCAATCAAGATACAGCATATGTAACTTTGGATGGTGCCGTAGCAAATGCCAGCGAGGATGGCAGTATTTGTTTGAATGACTCCATTACACTCTCTTGTAATATTGGCAACAGCAATGAAACATACATCTGGAGTTCCGTTCCAAATGATCCAGGACTATCATCACAGATTACGAATCAAACCATTAAAGTATCTCCTTCAGTTTATACAATTTACAGTGTAGAAGTAACTGACGATTGCGAATATAAAGACACTGATGATGTTGTAGTTACTGTTTATGATCTGCCTGTTGCAAATGCTGGAAACAACAACGAGATATGTTTAGGTGAGGAATATGTTCTCAATGCAACAGGGGGAATAAGTTATCAATGGGGTTCCTTACCTATGGACCCTTCATTAAGTATTAATGGTCAGGATACATTGGCTAACCCCACAGTGGAACCATCATCAGAAACATTATATAAATATTTTGTTACCGTTATCAACATTAATGGATGTTCCACAACTGATACAATGGAGCTTACGGTAAACCAAACCCCAAACATTGAACTTATTGCTGACAATGATGCTATATGCTTTGGTCAATCTGTAATTGTAACTGCATCTGGAGATATTGCAGATGATTACCAATGGTCAGCCCTACCCCCTGATCCCTCATTAACAGGAATCAATCATAATACTATAAATACTACACCAGATACAACAACAACATACTCTCTTATTGCAACTGTTGGAGGTATAAACTGTCCGGCAACACCTGAATATTCGATAACTGTTATCCCTCAGTTATACTCCTCCTTTGATATTTCCAGTTCCGAAACATGCGAGAATGAATCAACGGAAGTTACTTACATAGGGAATGCATCTGCCAACGCAACATACAATTGGGAATTTGGATTAAATGCCTCGATTAATGCTGGCTCAGGACAAGGCCCTTACAACATTTCATGGCCAAATGCAGGAATAATATCGATCAGCCTAAACCTAGAAGAAGAGGGATGTCTGTCTGATACTGTCCTAAAAGTAATTGAGATTATCTCAATGCCTCAAGCAGAATTTAGTGCAGATCCTGAATCTGGATGTGCTGAACTTGAAGTAAACTTCACAAACCTATCTTCAAATCTTGATGATGCCACATTTAGTTGGAATATAAATGGTTCGGTAGTAACAGATTCTAATGCATCATATGTATTTAAAGATTCAGGAATATACCCAATTAGCCTTGCAACAACAAATAGAAATATTTGTGTTGATGACCAGATAAAAAATGATTTCATTATTGTACATGAAATACCAACCTCAAATTTTGATGCAGACCCCCATGAAACAATCTTAGAAGATGGAATAATAAACTTTATCAACACTTCCTCTAGTCAAGATAATTTATCTTACATGTGGTACTTTGGGGATAATGACTCATCATCTTTTGAAAACCCAGAACATAAATATTTAAGCCAAGGTATTTATCTTGTGGAACTTATTACAACAACAATCAACGGTTGTATAGATAAATCCAGTATGAATGTCATAATTCATCCAGATTTTGCTGTTTATCCACCCAATGCCTTCACTCCAAATGGTGATGGAGAAAATGATAAATTTGATATAAAAGGTATAGGAGTTAGCTCATATTATTTGAAGATTTTTTCTCGTTGGGGAGAGTTAATATTTGAATCTGAGAATCTTGAAGAGCAATGGGATGGAACCTATAATGGTGAACTCGTAAGCAATGGCACATATGTATATACCATTAATTACAAGAGCATGGTAGACAAGGATTACTCCATAAATGGAACTGTCACAGTAATTAGATAAATAACTTGATAAACCCACTATTTAAACATTAACATGGTTTCAATTAATTACAATGTGACTAACACCATCGGTTTAGAATTATTTTTTAGAAGTCATAATACAAAAATATCGTGTTAAAAGATTAACAATATTCCACGCTTTTCATAATTTCGCACACTCAAAAATTATTTATCATGTCTATTATAATATCAGGCGCAGAATTAACCATCGAAAAGGTTGTCGATGTTGCACGAAATAGAGTTAAAGTATCTCTTGACCCTATGGCAGTGGAGAGGATCATAAAATGCAGGCAAATGCTTGAACGGAAAATCTCTTCCAATGAAATTATGTACGGTGTTAATACTGGAATAGGAGAGTTTTCTGAAGTAGTTTTGGATGATGATCAGGTAAAAGATTTTCAAAAGTATCTTATTTATAATCATGCAGCAGGAATTGGTGACGCAATGCCAGAAGAGTACGTGAGAGGAGCAATGCTTGGTAGAATTAACGTTCATGCTCATGGTAATTCCGGTATACGTCTTGAAATAACCCAAACTCTTGTAGAAATGTTAAATAAGGGTGTAACACCTTTTGTTTGTCAAAAGGGTTCAGTTGGTGCATCGGGTGATCTGGCTCCGATGTCTCAAATTGCATTACTGCTAATGGGAGAAGGTAAAGCTTTTTATAAAGATGAATTACTTGAGGGCAAGAATGCAATGGAAAAAGCTAAAATACCCATACCTGGATTAAAAGCCCGCGATGGTTTAGGAACAATAAATGGGTCAAATGTACTAACAGCAATGAGCGCCTTATTTTTATTTGATGCAAATAATTGGCTAAAACAAGCAGAAATTGCTGCATCCATGTCATTGGAAGCCTTAAAAGCTAATATGGGACCTTACACCGCAAAATTGCACGAGGTAAGAGGGTTTAAGGGAGCCATAAGAAGTGCTTTGGCAATAGGTAAACTTGTTGATAACGGTGATCTTAAAACAGGTAAGGTAAAATGCAAGGTTCAAGATGCATATTCCATGAGGTCTACTCCTCAAGTTATAGGAGCCGCACATGATGCTCTAGATTACGCAAGATCTCAGGTAGAGATAGAGTTAAACGGGGTAGGTGATAATCCTATTTTCTTTCCGGATGAAAATATCCAGTTATCAGGAGCAAATTTTCAAGGAACACCAGTTTCTCTGCCAATGGATATGGCAGGAATAGCTATAACAATGGTTAGTGTGCTATCCGAAAGAAGGATGAACCGATTAAACAACCCTGCTCTTAGCGTTGGATTACCACCATTCCTTACAAAAGGTGCCGGATTATTTTCAGGAATGATGCTTAGCCAGTATACTGCTGATATGCAAATAGTTGAACAGCGAATACTATCTGCCCCAGCTTCAATTCAATCAATTCCTGCAGCAGCTGATCAGGAAGATTTCGTTTCCATGGGTATGAATACAGCAATAAAGAATTTTCAGATATTAGATAATGCCTATGGTATTCTTGGCATTGAGCTTATGGCCGCCGCTCAAGCTCTTGATTTTAGAGATTATAAGTTTGGCAATGGAGTAATTAAAGCAAAAGAAGTAATTAGAAAATATGTTGAATATCTTGACATAGATCGACCTCTTTACAAAGATCATAATACTATGAAAGAGCTTGTTAAATCCTGCGAAATTTTAACAGAAGTTGAGCAGGTTACTGGATCATTACAATAATCATATAATCCTACAATTCTTAACTGCAAGGATACTAAAGAAATAAATCCATTTAAAAAAAATGAACAATAGTGCTAATATTATGCGCCCTAAGCTATTAAAAATTCTATGTATATTAACATTCGTTGGTAGTGGGTTTTCATTAATCTCAAATATTTTTATGTTTCTATATATAGGAACCATCAGAGAACTTTATTTGAGTGGTAGTTTTGAATTTATGATGGAAAGTCTTGATGTTGAAACATTTGAAGTTCTGATAATGTCAAAAAGAAGCTATTTTGCTGCTCAGGCACTAGTATTTACTGGGTCGATTTATGGCGCTTATAATATGTGGAATCTAAAAAAAATAGGATTTCATATTTATACTATTTGTCAAATATCTTTAATCATTCTAACCCAAATTTTTCTGCCAAATTTGCCTTTCCCCTTATTTGAAGTAATGGTTTCTCTTATTTTTATAACACTTTACGCTAAGAATATAAAAATAATGAATTAGGATTTTAGTAATTAATCATACCAAAACCTAAAGCGCATACTTAATATCAAAAAAATTATTATAGCCTCATATTGTGCATTTTACAGCTCTTTTGATAACTATTTTAACATTATTACTGTCTTTTCTATTAACATAATAAAAGAAGTTAAATGCCCCTACTAGAAACTAGCTGCTTTTGTTCAATTTTCCTGTATTTATCATACATTGTTAATAAATGTTAACTTTACGTGATTATTTTATTATGTTTGTACTCTTATTATTACGCAAATCAAAATAAGAAAAAGCATAAATTTTGTGAATATTATAATTAATTTATATGTTTAACTAATTCATTAACCAAAAATTATCATTATGAGAAAAATTACAATTTTGCTAGCGTTCTTATTTTTTGTTGGTGCAAATATTGCCAATGCTCAAGTAAGAACCATTAGCGGTAAGGTTACTGGTGCTAGTGATGGTGCAGGTATACCTGGAGTTACTGTTCAAGTCCAAGGTACCACATCAGGTACTGTTTCTGACATTGACGGTAACTACACACTTGATGTAACACCTGACGCTACGTCTTTAGTCTACAAATATGTAGGTATGAAGTCTGTGGTTGTTGAAATCGGTGATCAAAACTACATAACCGTAACCATGGAAGCTGATGCTGTCATGATGGGAGAAGTAGTTGTTACCGCCCTCGGTGTATCTCGTGACAAAAAATCACTGGGTTATGCTACTCAAGAGATTACAGGTGATGCTTTAAACCAAGTTACAACTGATAACTTCATCAACAACCTTCAAGGAAGAGCTGCTGGTGTTTCGTTAAAGGTTAACAACAACTTTGGTGGATCTACCAATGTTATTATTAGAGGATCTACATCACTTACTGGTAGTAACCAAGCTATGTTTGTTATTGATGGTGTTCCCGTAAATAACTCAACAACAAACACAAATGCTCAGGGAGGCGGAGGCACAGGTTACGATTATGGTAACACACTAAGTGACTTAAACCCTGAAGATATTGAATCCATGAATATCCTTAAAGGTGCTGCTGCGACTGCTCTTTATGGATCACGTGGTGCGAATGGTGTGATTATGATCACAACCAAAAAAGGAAGCTCCTACGTAGATAGTGGTGAAGATAGAGTTGGTATAACTATTAACTCAAGCGTTCAAATGGGTCAAGCTGATAAAAACACATTACCAACTTATCAAAAAAGTTATGGTGCTGGTTATGGTCCATACTATAGTGGTGGTGACTACCCTGGTCTCTCAGAAGAAGAAATCAATGGTACTATGAGTTTAGTTGTTCCATTTACAGAAGATGCTTCTCAAGGACAAGCATTTGATCCAAGTTTGATGGTATATCAATGGGGAGCCTTCGATGAAGCATCTCCAACATACAACCAAGCAACTCCATGGGTTGCTGGAGCAAATGATGCTAACGAATTTTTTGAAACAGCATGGACTTTACAAAATAGTATTGCCTTTGATGGTGCAGGAGAAAAAAGCACATACAGAGTTGCTTATACTAACTTTGACCAAACAGGTATAATGCCTAACAGTTCTTTAAAAAGAAATAACTTCACCTTTAATGGTTCTTATAACTTAACAGATAAATTAACTGTTAGTGCATCTGCAAGTTATATAAACACACAAGGTAAAGGTCGTAACTCAACTGGTTATAGCGACAACATTATGTCTGAATTCAGACAATGGTGGCAAGTAAACGTAGACATTCTTGAGCAAAAAGATATCTACGATGCAACAGACCGTAACGTTACATGGAACAGAAGTGGTACATATGATCCATTCCCTATTTACTGGGATAACCCATATTGGACCAGATATAAAAACTATGAAACAGATGCTAGAGACAGGTTATTTGGTAATGTAATGCTTAATTACGAAGTAACAGACTGGTTCAGCCTAATGGGACGTGCAGCAATCGATACTTATGCTGAGATTCAAGAAGAAAGACGTGCTGTTGGAAGTATTTCAGCTAGATTTGGTATTAGTAGAGGTGATGTTCAATCTGGTTACCAGAGAAAAAACAGAAACTTTACTGAAACAAATTTTGACGTAATGGCTAAGTTTAATAACAACATTACTGATAATTTAACCTTTAATGGTCTTTTAGGTGTTAACATAAGAAGAACTACAATAAACTCAATCTTTGCATCAACTAATGGTGGATTGGTAGTTTCTGACCTTTATTCTCTTGAAAACTCTATTAACCCAGTACTTGCGCCTGTGGAAACAGCCTCAAAAGTTGGTGTTGATGGTATTTACGCAACAGTTTCATTTGGCTGGAATAATATGCTTTATTTAGACGGAACAATAAGAAGAGACCACTCTTCAACATTACCTGTTGATGAAGCTGTATATTATTATCCATCTGTTGCGGCAAGTTTTATATTTTCAGAAGTACTTGATGCTGATTGGATGCAGTTTGGTAAGGTTAGATTAAATTATGCTAAGGTAGGTAGCCCTGCTCAGTTTGATCAGCTTTTAGATACTTATTCAAAACCTGCACCATTTGGTTCAGTTACATTATTCTCTGTGCCTAGCACAAAGAAAAATTCATCATTAAAACCTGAGAATACAACAAGTATGGAAGCTGGTTTAGCAATGAGCTTCTTCCAAAATCGTCTTGGATTTGATGTTGCTTACTATAAAACAAATACAGTTAACCAGATTATCCCTGTTGCTGTTTCAGCAGCTACTGGATACGCAACTAAAGTTGTTAATGCTGGTGAGATTCAAAACCAAGGTGTTGAACTTATCGTTAACATAGCACCTGTTGTAACTAGTGACTTTAGATGGGACATCGCATTGAACTGGAGTCGAAACAGAAATGAAGTTCTTTCATTGTATGAAGATGCTACAAATATGCAGCTAGGTAGATTCCAAGGTGGTATTTCAATTAATGCTACTGTAGGGCAACCATTCGGAACAATTATGGGTACTGATTATGTTTATGAAGGTACAGATGCTTCTGGTAATTCTGTGACATATGACCAACCTGTTGTTAACAGTTCTGGTTATTATCTAGAGACATCAACTTCTGATCAAGTTATTGGAGACCAAAATGCAGACTGGAATGGTGGTATGCTAAATACACTGTCATTCAAAAACTGGTCATTTAGTTTCTTATTTGACTGGCAAAAAGGTGGTGATGTATTTTCACTGGATCAATGGTATGGTCAAGGAACAGGAGTATATGACAACACAGTATTCACAAATGATTTAGGAAATCCTGTAAGAGATCCTGTTGTGGATAATGGCGATGGTACATATGCTGCAAATAGTGGTGGATTGATTCTTCCAGGTGTTACTGAAGATGGATCACCTAACACTGTTCGTATTGAAGGTAATAACTATAAGCAAGCTGGTTGGGCTCGTAACCCTAATTCCAGATATGTATTTGATGCATCGTATATCAAGCTAAGAAACATCAGCTTATCTTATTCATTACCTCAAAGTGTTTTGGCAAACTCATTTTTTCATGGTGTTTCGTTTACTTTAACAGCATCAAACGTTGCTATTCTTATGAAGAACGTACCTTATGCAGATCCTGAAGCAGGACTTGCAGCTGGTAATCTCCAAGGATGGCAAAGTGGTGTAATGCCAACCACACGTAATTTTGGATTTAGTGTTAACCTACAATTTTAAATAAAACAGATATGAAAAAAATACTTATTATATTAATGGCATTTATGGTTGTAGCTTCCTGTACTAAGCTGGAAGACTTAAACAAAAATGTTAAGAACCCAACAGAGGTTCCCGCAACAACTCTGTTCTCTAATGCTCAAAAGGATCTTGCAGATCAAATAGCAAGTACCAATGTAAATATGAATGTATTTAAGCTTTGGGCACAATATTGGACAGAAACTACCTATACAGATGAAGCTAATTATATGATCGTTAACAGAACCATTTCAGATAATGCATGGGAAGTTTGGTATCAAGATGTGCTTATGAACTTAAAAGAGTCAAAAACTCTTATTGAAGCATCTGGAGACAATAGTCTTCAAGCAGTTAATCAATGTCAAGTTATTGAAATTCTAACTTGCTACTCGTACGAGAGAATGGTTACACTTTGGGGTAATATTCCTTATACAGAAGCTTTAGATATTAATAATGTTACACCAAAATATGATGATGCTAAAACCATTTACACTGATTTGATTACACGTTTAAATGCTGCTATTGCAGCCATAGACGAGTCATCAGGTAGTTTTGGTACTGATGATTTAATATATGGCGGTGATATGGCAGCTTGGAAAATGTTTGCAAATACTCTTAAGCTTAAAATGGGTATAACACTTTCAACAGCAGACCCAGGTTTAGCTCAAGCTACTATTGAGTCAGCAGTAATGGGTGGAGTTTTCACCTCAAATGCTGATAATGCTAATTTTGTTTACCAATCAGTAACTCCAAACACAAATCCTCTTTATGTTGATCTTACACTAAGTGGAAGACAGGATTTCATTGGAACTACAGTTGTTGATTACTTGAATGATTTTAACGATCCAAGAAGATCTGCTTTCTTCACTTATGCACCTGATACTGAGGAATACCTTGGTGGTGTATATGGTATCTCGAATCCATATGTAGGATTTTCACATGTGGCTGATGCAATTGCTGGAGATCCAACATTTTCTTGTACTATCTTAAGTTATACCGAAACTCAATTTTACTTGGCCGAAGCTGCCGAAAGAGGGTTCACAAATGGTGTTGCTGAAGAGCATTACAACAAGGGTATAGAAGCATCCTTTGAATTTTGGGGTGTTGGTGGTCTTGATGATTATATGGCTCAGGATGGCGTTGATTATAACTCTACATGGGTTGGTAACAATAAGCTTGCTATGCAGTCATGGTTTGCAGCATACAACAATGGTTATACTGGCTGGACAGTATGGAGAAGATGGGGAAATGAAAGCCTTCATTTTGTTGACCCTCCTTCAGTGGAAGATGGTACTTTTGCAGGAATTCCAGTAAGGTTCACATATCCAGTGTTTGAACAAACTCTAAATGCTGAAAACTACCAACAAGCAGCTGCAGCGATAGGTGGTGATCTACTTACGACAAAACTTTTCTTTTTAGAGTAGTAATCTAATAGAGTTTTAACTTTTAAAGAGCTCGCTGGTTTTTCCAGCGGGCTTTTTTTATTTTATTTTCCTTATTCGTTAATTAACTTAACCATATTTATCCCAACTCCATTTTGAAACCGATACTAATAAATAGATATATTAGTTTTCTCTCCGGTTGTAAATTAAAAGTTAATGCCATTTAGATGCCAATCACATCATATTTGCTAGTAAATATGAATTTATTACCCCATAACTTTGACTCCAAATTGAGGTACTTTCATAGACTTTTAGATAATATTTTCAATCCTTAAATGACAACTAGGTACTATAATTAATTTGGGGGTATGTATACATGTAATTTATTTTTTGTTAATTAAATGTTAATTATATTTTAATTTTTTATTAAGTTTGTCAAAGTGAAACATTATAACTTGATATATTCAAAAAATATATAAGGCTAATTATTAATTATTTATAAACCAAATATTATCGTTATGAGAAAAATTACAATTTTGCTAACGTTCTTATTTTTCATTGGTTCGAATATTACCAATGCTCAAACAGGAACAATTAGCGGTAAGGTAACTAGCTCTGAAGATGGAGCTAATATACCTGGAGTTACTGTCCAAGTTAAGGGTACTGTATTAGGTACCGTTACTGACATAGATGGTAACTACTCTATTGAGGTCAAACCAGACTTCAAGGTTATAATCTTCCAGTATCTTGGTATGTCAACTCAGGAAATTGAGATTAATGGTCAAACAATAATCGATGTTTCCATGATTCGTGATGTACTATTAATGGAGGAGATAGTGGTTACCGCCATTGGTATTCCAAAAGAACAGAAAGCACTTGGATACACAGTGCAGGATGTAAGTTCAGAACAAATAGCTGAAAGCGGGAATACGGATATGATTAGTTCCTTACAGGGACGCGTTGCCGGTGTACAGGTAAACAGCTCTAGTGGCGCTGCTGGCGGTGCGAACTACATTACAATTCGCGGTGCTACTACTCTTACGGGTAACAATCAACCTCTTTTTGTTGTTGATGGTGTTCCCATTGATAACTCAACTACACGAGATTCAGATGGATATCAGGGTGGTGATGTTGCAGGGGTTGCTAGAGGTAATCGTGCACTTGATATTAATCCCGAAGACATTGAAACTATTAGTGTTCTAAAGGGAGGTGCTGGTACAGCTCTTTATGGTATGCGTGGTGCAAACGGTGTAATTGTTGTTACTACCAAAAAAGGCAAAGCATCACCATCAGGTAAGAAAATAAGTGTTAGTTTCTCTTCGTCTGTTATGATCTCTCAAATTAGTCAGGTTCCTAAACTAAACACAAAATTCGCCCAAGGTTGGGGTGGTGATTGGTACTCTGGTTTCTTCGCTTCATGGGGTCCTGAAATATCTGAAACAGGATATTCAAAGGATGCTGCATGGTCCAATGGTGGCTGGGCTGCCTTTGACACTGATGGAGACATTGTTAAAAAAGATGACCCTCGCTATGACCCATCATTGGGTGCAACAAATGTTTATGATCAATTTGATTTTTTCCAAAATGGCATGACTTTTAATAACTCATTAAGTCTTTCAGGAGGAAATGATAAATCATCATTTTATGTTTCTGCATCTGATTTGAGAGATAAAGGGGTTATTCCAAATAATGAGGTTAGAAGAAATACATTTAAAATCTCAGGAAGCTCAGCATTAAATGATAAGTTTAAAATCTCAGGTAATGCTAACTATTTAACAACAAAAGGAGATAGAATTCAGCAAGGCTCAAACACATCGGGTGTAATGCTTGGCTTATTGAGAACTCCTCCAACCTTTGACAATACTGCCGGTTATGAACTTCCCGATGGAAGTCAGAGAAATTACCGTCACGGTGGTGGATATGATAATCCATATTGGACTGCAAATAAAAACCTTTGGGAAGATCATACTGAAAGGCTCATAGGTAGCATTCAACTAGACTGGTATGCTAAAGAATGGTTGCAGTTCACATTACGCCCTGGTGTTGATGTTTATAGCGAGTACGTTAAAAACTATATAGCAGTAGGTTCAAGGACTGCTCCAGGCGGACAAGTTTACGCAAGGGATATGACTCATAAAGATTTCAACAATGATCTTATCGCCTATATAACACATGATTTTAGCGAATCTTTTAGTACATACGCTACCTTTGGGTGGAACCTCCAATCACGAGAGTATAGATATGTTGAGGGTACGGCCAATGGTCTTTCTATACCAGATTATTATAATCTAAATAATACATCCAACATATCAGCTGGTGAAAGCACATGGCAAAAGCGACAAATGGGTCTCTTCTTTGATATTGGAATTAACTGGAATAGTACTTTTTACATCAATGTTACTGGTCGTAATGATTGGTCAACTACATTACCTGAAAAGAATAACTCATTCTTCTATCCATCTATTAATGGTAGCTTAATAGTATCCGAACTTCCATTCCTAAAAGACAATAAAGTATTGCCATTCTGGAAGGTTTTTGGTTCTTATGCAATAACTGCTAATGATGCGGATCCATATAGAACACTTACTTACTGGTATCAAGGTTCAGTATCTGACGGCTGGGTTAGCCCATTTGGTGTTAACTTTCCAATAACAACTAATGGTAGTTCATATAATGGCTTTACATATGGAAATTCCATGGGTAATAACGATTTAAGGCCTGAGAAAACTAAATCATTTGAAGTAGGTACAAGCATGAAGTTCTTTTCAAACCGTTTGGGAATAGACTTTACATATTTTAATAACCAAAGTGAAGATCTTTTACTTCCAATTGACATCGATCCATCTACTGGTTTCTCAAGTATGTATAAAAATGCTGCTTCAATGTCATCAATAGGTGTTGAACTTGTACTTTATGCATCTATTGTTGAGAATAAAAACTTTAATTGGGATGTTCTTGTTAATTTCTCAAAATTTAAAAATAAAGTTGAAAGCCTTGCTGATGGTGTTGATGCATTATTCTTAGGAGGTTTTACAGATCCTCAAATTCGTGCAGTTGCTGGCGAAGAATATCGTACTATTTATGGTTACGACTGGCAAAGAAACGACAATGGTGATGTGTTAATTGGAGATGATGGGTATCCAATGGGTGAATATACTATGAAACCTCTTGGTACTGTAAATCCAAACTGGACAATGGGTATTGGTAACACATTCCAGATTTTTGACTTAACTATTTATGCACTGCTTGATTTCAGGAATGGTAGTTCAATGTGGAATGGTACAAAGGGTGCTCTATATTATTTTGGTGCCCATGCTGATACTGAGAACCGTAACGATGATTATGTATTTGATGGTGTTAATGTTAATACCGGACAACCTAATAATGTTGCTGTTAAGCTAGATCAAACCTGGCGTACAAGTGGTGAAGGTAGCGGTTTTACCGGCCCTACAGTTGATTATATCGAAGAATCTAATTGGGTTCGCCTAAGAGACTTTACCGTTTCTTACTCATTGGGTAATTTGTTAGAGAACACGTTTATTGATAACCTTGACATTTACTTTACAGGTAAAAATCTATGGTTAAGTACTCCTTACACAGGTATTGACCCTGAAACAAGTTTACTTGGATCATCCAATGCTCTTGGAATGGATTACTTCAATATGCCCGGAACAAAAACTTATCTGTTCGGTTTACGTGCTTCATTCTAATTATAACTAGTTAATTAAATTTTAAAACGATAAAAAAATAAAATCATGAAACATAATATTTTAACAAAAATCATGTCGTTCGTTTTGTTGGTGCTAGTTGTGAGCTCATGTAGCAAAAAATGGATAGACTCAGATATAAATACTAACCCTGATGCACCAGCAGACGTTCCAATGGAACTTATTCTGCCAACTATTGAAGCTAGATTAGCTTTTGATGTTGTAGGAAGTAATGATCTTACTAGAACACAATCTATGTGGATTCAACAAATGACAGGAATAGCACGCCAGAGTCAGGCTGAAGGTGCTTATACTCTTCGCTCAGGTGATGTTAACAACCTTTGGGGAAATGTTTACGCAGGTGTCTTAATGGATTCAAAGCAATTAATAGATAAAGCTATTGCTCTGGAATCGCCACACTTTGAAGGTGTTGGTTATATCTTAACCGCTGTAACACTTGGTATTGCTACGGATAATTGGAATGATATTCCATGGACAGACGCACTACAAGGTGATGCAAATTTAACACCTGCTTTCGATAGCCAGGAAGCCATTTATGGGGTAATACAAGATTACCTAAGTAAAGGTATTACTGCGCTTAGCTCAAGTACAAGCGTTTTCAGTTTGTCAGGAGATATCATTTTTGAAGGAGATACTCAAAAATGGATAGAAGCAGCATATGCACTAAAAGCACGTTATGCTATTCACCTATCAAAACGAGATAATAATGCATATTCTGAAGCATTAAATCATCTTGGTAATGCATTCACAAGTAACAGTGGAAATATGTATTATTCATATGGTTCAGGTGATGTTAACAATGCAAATCCATTGTATCTTTTTATGCAAGATAGAGGTGATATTCGAGTTAGCTTCCAGATTACAGATTTATTAACCACCTTAGGAGATCCCAGACTACCAATGTTTGCAACACCAATATCTGACACAATGGAAGTTAATGGGGATACATATTTACCAGGAAGTTATGTTGGAGCGCCAGCTGGTCAGCCATTGGATAATGCTTCTTCACCAGGGCCTGGTATTGCATCTTCAAATTCAAAAACACCATTTATCACATATGCTGAGCTCGCTTTTATTAAGTCTGAAGCCTTGGTACAAACTGGTGATTTTAATGGTGCGAGACAGGCCTTAAAAGATGGTCTTGAAGCATCCCTGAACGAATATGGTGTATTTGATCAAGGCTGGTTTGATATGATGTCATCTGAAATTGATATGTATCCGGATGATGAGCTACTTGGAGCTATAATGGTGCATAAATGGATTGCGATGATGTACAACAGTGAATCATTTGTTGACTGGAGAAGAACAGGTTTTCCTACATTAACTCCAAATCCTGACGCCGCTACACAGGAAATTCCAAGAAGATTTCCTTATGCAAGTGATCCTATTACATATAACCCCAATACTCCAGATCTAGGAAATGAACCCCTATGGCAAAGAGTATGGTGGGATGTCGAGTAATACATCAATTACAAATAAAGTTAAAGCTGCTCCCATTGGGGCAGCTTTTTTTTATGTGTCGAATATTACAATTTTACAATCTTGTCTTATAATGCTCAACGACGGAATCAAATGCATTTTGATAGGATGTATCAATGGGCAATGATGGTGGAGATTCAACCTTTAAGGGATCAACGGGTTTACCGTTCTTATAGAATCTGAAGTCCAAATGCGGACCCGTTGACAATCCTGTTGAACCAACGTAACCTATCAAATCACCCTGACGAACATGATCACCAACTTTTATCCCTTTTGCAAAACCTTTAAGATGCATATAAGTAGTAGAATATGTACCGTTATGCTTAATTTTTATATAATTACCACCTCCCCTTTTTTGATATCCCTTTTTAATTACAGTTCCATCGCCAACAGTATAAACAGGTGTACCTGATGCCGCAGCATAATCAACTCCGTGATGTGGCCTTCTTATTTTTAAAACAGGGTGTAATCTACTGTTGGAAAATCTAGAACTTATCCTATTATACCTCAATGGTGCTTTTAAAAATGTTCTTTGCAGACTATTACCATTTTCATCAAAATAATCTCCTTTTCCATTTTGCTGAAAGTAAAATGCATATAAGCTATCTCCGCCATGAAAGAACAAAGTAGCATCTACCCTTCCCAGGCTAACATACTTATCTTCAACAAACTGTTTATTATAAATTATTTTGAAAGAATCTCCTTTCCTTAAACCAAAAAAATCTACGGTCCATGCATAAATTTCAGAAAGCTCATTGGCAAGGTTTGGATCTGCTTGCTGTGCAACAATAGCATTCCAAAGTGATGACTCAATTACACCAGTAATCGTATCTGTTTTAGAAATGATAGACTTTCTACCTCTGGATACTTCTACAGAATCATTAAAATTATATAGTACGTATTTTGATGCTGATATTTCATAAGCAAAATACAAAGTCTGGGGTAATGAGTCTTTTGTTTTTATAACAGAGTAGCTATTACCTGCTATTATCTTCCTTACATCAAAGGTATCTTGTGTTCTTCTTGCTATATAATCTATTTGATTATAATTTATTCCATGGCGAAGAAGAATGTCAGCAAGAAACTCGTTTTTTTGTACAACATATTCAGTTAATACCAGAGAATCAATTACGATTCCATATGCTTTTTCTGGAATTACAACATCCTGGAAATTCACACCTCTATTTTCTGGATCATCATGTGTGTTGCAACCAATTGTCAGCATAAATACTGATAGTAATAAAATCCAAAATTTATAATTTAACATACTATATGTAGGAAGAATACAAGAAAACAAATAATCTAATTTATTTATATAATTATTACCGCAAAAATAAGAGTAATTATTATCGCTTTGCTCTTAAAATGAGAAATACTCCTGCAATAATGAAAGGCACACTTAGTAATTGGCCCATATTTAAAAGCATTGTCCTTTCAAAATCAACCTGTGGAAGTTTGATAAATTCAATTAAAAATCTCACAACCCACAAAATAACTAGGAAATAACCAAAAATTATACCTTCCGAGACATGCCCTTTACGTCTCCAATAATATCTATATAAAAACACAAAAAGAAAAAGGTAAGAAAGAGCCTCATAAATTTGTGTTGGATGGTTGGCAATTACATGTCCTGCTCCGAAGGTTTTTACAAATATAAATCCCCAAGGAAGTGTAGTTACATCTCCAAATATTTCCGAATTCATTAAATTTCCCATACGAATAAGAAATCCTGCCAATGCTACAACAATCACAACTCTATCAAGGACCCATAAATATGGCCTATTAAATTTTTGAGCAAAAAATACTAATCCGATTAATATGCCAACTGCAGCGCCATGACTTGCAAGGCCACCCTCCCATATCTTGATGATTGAAAGTGGATTACTTAGATAATAATCAGGCTCATAAAATAAACAATGCCCTAACCTTGCTCCTATTATTGTGGAAATGACCATGTAGGTTGTTAAGTCATCTAAGACTTTAACAGGTATGCCTTCATTATCGAACATTTTTTTGAGTATGATATAACCCAAAATAAAGCCAAGGGCAAATAGTAGACCATACCATCTAATGGCAAATCCCCCAATTAATGGGATTGAATCAGAAATGGAAAATATTTCAGGATTAATATTCCATACGATGTATACTAAATCCATTATGTAGTGTATGAAGTAAAAATGCTAAATGAATTCTTTCTCGAGTTGCTTTACCCATTCTGTGATTCTTTTATCTGTCAGGTTTTCTTGATTATGATCATCCAAAACAAGCCCAACGAATTTACCATCTTTATCTGCGAGAGAAAAATAATAATTGTATCCCTTGGATGGCCATAGCCCAACCACACATGATTTATCAGGTAGCCTACAATACATAGTTCCCAATCCATCTACAAAGCTTTCAGGATATTCTAATTGGTCCCCGAGACCAAATAATGCAACTTTTCTATTTGAAAAATTTATTTTCGATAAATCGTCAATTGTCATCTCCCATTCATCCTGCATCTCTCCAATACCCCATGCAGAAGTTCCAAATATCAAATTAGTATATTTTTCAATGTCTTTGATAGATGCATTCTTTAAATCGTATAGATTTACTTTGGTTTTCCCAAATGCATCTTTAATTTTTTCGGCGGCCTTTTGAGTCATTCCGTATGTGGATCCGTAAAAAATTCCGATAGTTTTCATAATTAAATTTTATTCTTAGTCATTTAAATTGAACTAATACAATCAGTTCAACCAATATTACAGAGTTTTGTTATAAGCTATAGTGATAAATCAAAGCCCTGATAAAACCGCTACAAAAGTAGTTTGTTTTTTGAATTACATGTGATAAATAAAAAAAAAGCCCTCCGACAAGGCGTCAGAAGGCTCAAACCAAATTAATTAATGAAAAAGCTATCTTTTGTCCGGATTGGACTTTGTATCTTTTAAACTACTTTTAGAACAACAACTCTTTTTGGAGCTGCATGATGATTTTAAATCAGCATTTTTAGATTTCTTTTTAGATTTTTTTGTCTTATCGTTATCGTTATCTACGATAGATGATTGAGTTTGGTTATCTGATAATTGGGTGTAGGTTGACGCACTCAGACTAACTGTAAATAAGAAACTTAATGCAACGGCTAATAATTTAATTTTCATGATTATAGTTTTTAGTAAGTTTACTGTTACAAATTTATGTTCAAAAAACTTAGAGTTTGTTAACCCCGTGTTAATATCTGTTAACTAAATGTTAAATTTTGAGATATTTGTTATTTCAAACTAATTTTGAGTACAAAGTAACGAATAAATGCAGAAAAATACAATTTTTATAATTACTCTTATAACAACCATTGCATTATCCGGAATTCTAATGACTCAAATTTATTGGGTTAAAACGGCGTATTCACTTAAGGAAGAGCAATTTGACAATAGTGTTCGCATTGCGGTTAAAAGTGTTATTAATCAGTTTCAACAAAAGCAATATGATTCCACATTTCAACAAAAGTTAGTTAAATTGGCATACAAAAAAGATATCTTAACCATAGATGATTATATTAATGCCAATGAACTAGATTCTCTCATACACGATGAATTAAATTGTATGGCCATTAATTCTGAGTATAAGTATGGTGTATATAGTAAATCAAATAAAACTATTGCAATGGGGAGTGTTGGGGTAAGTGCCTCAGAACTCTTTAGTTCATATTATCAATTCTCCTTAGGCAGTATTTACAAATCTGGCGACTACTATTTGGGAATAAAATTTCAGAATCGAACATATATGATTCTACATCGCATGGAGCTATGGGTTGTACTGTCGGTAGTATTTGTACTTATTCTAACTGTAAGCTTCATATTTGTAATAATGACTATTCTGCATCAGAAAAAAGTTTCTGAAATAAAAGCCAATTTTATAAATAATATGACTCACGAATTTAAGACTCCCATTGCTACAACAACGCTTGCTGCTGAGATGATTCAAAAAAGTGAAGTGATAAATAATCCTGCCAAAATAAAGAGTTATTCTTCGATTATCCTTGATGAAAATAATAGATTACAGAGTCAGGTTGAACAGGTATTGCAGGTAGCAATATTAGAAAGTGGAAAGAATCAATTTAAAATAAAAATATTAAATGCAAATAGAATTATTGAAACAGTTCTATGTAGTTTTGAACTCAGACTAAAAGAGTCAAACATAATAATTTCTGAAAATTTGGATGCTAGCAATCCATATTTTATGGCAGATAGATCTCATGTCATAAATATCTTTTATAACCTAATTGACAATGCCATTAAATATAGCTCAAAAAATCCTATAATAAATATTTCTACCTATAATAGCCATGAGTATGTTGTTCTAAGCGTTAAGGATAATGGCATAGGCATAAGTAAAGAATACCAAAAAAATATTTTTAAAAATTTATATAGAGTTCCAACGGGAAATATCCAAGATGTTCGAGGTTTTGGATTAGGTTTATATTACGTAAAAACAATTGTAGATCAGTTTGGAGGTAAAATAGACTTAATCAGTGAACCAGGAGTTGGTTCCAACTTTAGCATTTCATTTCCAAAATACTTAACAAAAGCAAAAAATCATGAGTCGTGATGTAACACAAACAAATATATTATTCGTGGAAGATGACCCAAATCTTAGTATGATATTAAAAGATTATCTAGAAATAATTGGATATAATGTTGATCATGCCGGTGATGGCGTTAAAGGTCTTGAACTATTCAATAAAAACTCCTATGGTCTTGTCATATTAGATGTTATGATGCCTAAAAAAGATGGTTTCACGGTTGCCAAAGAAATAAGAAGTTTTGATCAAAAAATACCCATAATATTTCTCACAGCCAAGAATCTAAAAGAAGATCGAATAAAAGGGTTTGAGTACGGCTGTGATGACTACATAACAAAGCCTTTTAGCACTGAGGAGTTAAGTTTAAGAATAAAAGCAATCCTCAAAAGGTCTACATCAAACTTAAGTAATACAAGTGGTACGATAAATCAAATCTATGAAATTGGAAAATTTACTTTTGATAGTACTAATCTAATCCTAAAATCAAATGATTCAGAACGTGTTCTAACAAGAAAGGAATCTGGATTACTAAGGCTTCTATGCGTTCACAAGAATCAGCTTCTAACCAGAGAAGTTGCTATGGAAGCTATTTGGGGAGAAAATGACTACTTTATCGGCAGAAGCATGGATGTTTTCATTGCAAAGCTTCGCAAATACCTCAAACCAGACCCAGAAGTTAAGATAAGTAATGTGCACGGAATAGGATTTAAACTGCAAGTAATCAAATAAAGAGTTAAAAATTCATAATCATTTGTTCTGTAGTTTTATGGGATCTAAACCAACCTAGTTAGATATCTCACAAATAGAAGAGCCTAATTAAAGATTAAGCAAAATCTAGACTGATTCATAATCACATTAATAAAATTAATTTGTAAAACTTTGGTAAAATGATATAATTTTACACAGACAATTAATATTTGTAATTATTTATCTTTTAATTGGGCAATTAAATCTAAAAATATGTTTGAAAAAGAAGTGTATATCAAAAGAAGAAGTCAGTTGAAAAGTGAAATAAAATCAGGTATTGCTCTTTTTTTAGGTAATGTTGACACTGCTTTCAACTATCCTGCTAATCTATACAGTTTTAGACAGGATAGTCAATTTTTATATTTCTTTGGGTTAAAAAATCCTGGATTTGCTGGTATAATTGACTTTGACAACAATAGTGAATATATTTTCGGGAATGATTTCGACATAGATGATGTTATTTGGATGGGAGTTCAGCCAAAGGTGAGTGAACTTGCTGCAAAAGTAGGGGTCCATAAAACAGGACAATATAAAGACATGATCGACTTAATATTAAAAGCAAAGAATGAATCACGGAAGATTGATTTTTTACCTGCATACAGAGGTGAAACCATAATAGAGTTATCAACTCTGCTGGGAATATCAATTAATGATGTGAAGAAACACGCTTCGGAAAGACTGATAAAAGCAGTAATTAAAATTAAAGAGATCAAAAGTGAAGAAGAGATTAAAGAGATAGAAAAAGCAGTAGACATAGCATACGAAATGCATACCACATCTATGCGAATGGCTACGCCTGGTAGAATTGAACAAGAAATAGCAGGGACAATAGAGGGAATATCCTTAGCTTTAGGTGGGCCCGTTTCATTTCCTATTATACTGAGTCAAGATGGTCAAACACTTCATAATCATCATCATGATAATATTCTAGAGGTTGGAAGAATGATGGTTACGGATGCAGGAGCTGAAACTCAAGAATGTTATTCGAGTGATATTACAAGAACAGTGCCTGTGGGAGGTAAATTTAACAAAAGGCAGGCTGAAATTTACCAGATAGTTCTTGATGCAAATTTAGCAGCAATTAATGCTGTTGAGGCTGGAACTAAATTCAAAACGATCCACTTTATTGCCGCAAAAGTTATTATTGAAGGATTAATTAAGTTAGGCCTTATGAAGGGCGATTCTGACAAAGCTTTGGAAGCAGAGGCTCATACATTATTTATGCCACATGGACTAGGTCATATGATGGGAATGGATGTTCATGACATGGAAGGATTAGGTGAAAATTATGTTGGTTACGACGAAAAAACTGAGCGAGAAACATCCTTTGGAACCGCATATTTAAGATTGGGAAAAGAATTGAAATCAGGATTTGTTATTACCATAGAGCCTGGAATCTACTTTATTCCTGAGTTAATAGACAAATTTCGCAAAGAGAATAAGTTTAACGATTTTATCAATTATGATAAAGTAGAAACCTACAAAGACTTTGGTGGTATAAGAATAGAGGATGATGTATTGGTAACAGAAAATGGCTTTCGTGTTCTTGGAAAACCGATTCCTAAAACAATTGAAGAAGTTGAAGCAGTTATGGCAAACCCCTTATAAGCTTATTTGCCTTCCGCTTTGGATTTTATAAATTCATAAAATAACCTCACTCCCACTCCTGTTCCTCCAACAGTTCTATATGCATTTGATTTTGACAAAAATGCTGGGCCCGCTATATCTAAATGAATATATGGATAGTCTGTAAAATGCTCGAGAAATTTACCTGCAGTTATTGCACCTGCTTCAACACCTCCTATGTTTTTTCTATCGGCAATTTCAGATTTTAGCATGTCTGCATATTCGTCCCACATTGGAAATTCAACTATACGTTCATGAACTTTGTCAGCCGATTTACATAAACTTGAAAATTCCTTATCCGATTTAACCTTCATCCCAACCATAGCCTGAGAACCAATTGCCCTTGAAGCAGATCCTGTTAAAGTTGCAATATCGATAACTAACTCTGGATTATACTTTTTAGCATAGCTAAGAGCATCAGCAAGAATCATTCTTCCCTCCGCATCCGTATTAAGAACTTCTACAGTTGAGCCATCAAACATTGTAACAACATCACCAGGAGTATAAGCATTCCCGTCGGGTCGATTATCAGTAGCAGGAATAAGCCCAATTACATGAACTGGTAGTTTTGCTTTAGATATTGCATACATTCCACCAATTACGGCTGCAGCGCCTGCCATATCACATTTCATGGTATCCATAAAGTTTGATGGTTTCAGACTAAGACCTCCAGTATCGTATACAACGCCTTTACCAACAAAAATATATGGTTTCTCATTAATAGCATTTTTAGGTTTCCACTCAAAAATTGTAAAAGTAGGAGGATTTATACTACCTCTATTAACCGCCAAAAGACCACCCATTTTTAAGCTTTCTATCTTTTTCCTGTTAAATATTTCAACTTTTGCACCTGAATCATCACCCAAAGCTTTTGCCTCAGCAGCAAGCTGTTCAGCAGTCATAAAGGAATCTGGTTCGTTTACATAATCACGAGAATTATAAACCGCGGATGAAATAACCATTAGCTCGTCAATATCTTTATCACTTACTTCATTTGAATAAACTGATATTTCTTCTAAGCTATTGCATTTTTTATTTTCGCCAGTTTTGTATTTAAGGAATTGGTAATTACCCAAAACCATACCTTCCACAAAGGCAATTACATCATTTCCACTAAAGCTAGTTGACGATACAACAGCTTTTGTAATTTTTGATCCGTTTAAAAAACCAAGAGCTTTATTACCCAATACTCTTATTGATTCTGACTTTTCATTTACATTTGCTTTCCCAGGGTAATATGCTATGAATAACCTCTTGTTAAAACGGTTAACCTCAACTATATCTTTTTTTACCTTTCGCATATTCTTGATATAACTTACTTCTTCCCTACTAAAGCTTAAATCAAGAAGGTCTTTATTTGACTTTACTAAATAAATAATATTAGCATTTGATGGTTTACGTGTGGACTTTTCAACTTTCATTTTTTTCAATTTTAATGTTATGCAAAT
The DNA here is from genome assembly GCA_018661505.1 of Lentimicrobiaceae bacterium. GTDB lineage: Bacteria > Bacteroidota > Bacteroidia > Bacteroidales > F082. The sequence goes on along the minus strand of JABJIE010000028.1, from coordinate 34,011 downwards.
ATAATCAGATGCTCAATAAATATTGCAGATTAAATTTTATTATATGACGCCTTTACTTGCAACTATAAATTCTTTTACCTTGCTGATAACCACATCGGTTGCGCCTGAATTTTCTATTACATATTGTTGCGAGACCTGAGAACATTTCTCATAAAATTTTCTATCTGTCATCAACTTTGTTAAAATTTCTTTTGCTTCCTTGTAGCTAGATATTGAGAATCCTACTTCAAGGTTTTGTAAATCTATGGCCTCTTTAAATCTTTTATGATTTGGACCAAAAAGCACTGGAATACCATAAGTGGATGCTTCCAAAAGGTTATGAATACCAGCACCAAATCCTCCTCCAACATAAGCAACATCAGCATATCTGTATAATTTGGAGAGAAAGCCTATTTCATCAATTATAAGAACTTTACAATTTTTCATGTTGGATTTATTAGCCTTACTATATCTAACAGGATTATACTTTTTAAATCTTTTTAATATGTCGTTTATATGGTCATCTCCTATTAGATGTGGTGCAATTATATACTTAAAATCTAAATTTGATTTTTCAAGTAAGTCATAAATAATGGCTTCACCTTGTGACCAGGTACTCCCTCCCACTAAAATTTTTGATTTTAAGACATAGCTTTCAATTATTGGAAATGAAACATCCTCATTCTTAATTTCTATAACTCTGTCGAAACGGGTATCACCACTTATTTCAGAATGGCTGATACCAATATTTTGCAAAAGCTTGATTGATATGTTATTCTGCACAAACAAATAGCTTATTTTATTTAATTGCTTTGCAAACCAGAATCCGATTGGCTTGAAAAAAATCTGAGAAGGCCTAAAAATAACAGAAACAAATAATAGTGGTATTTTTTGTTTATAAAGTTCATTTATGTAATTAAACCAAAACTCATATTTTACAAAAATAACCATCTGTGGTTTAACTATACTAATGAACTTCCTTGCATTTCCAATTGTATCCAGTGGAAGGTAACTTATAAAATCTGCACCTTTATAATTTTTCCTTACCTCATAACCTGATGGCGAAAAGAAAGTAAGCAAGATATGGTGATCTGAATAAATAGTCTTAATTCTCTCTATTATTGGTCTTCCTTGCTCAAATTCACCCAAACTTGCAGTATGTATCCATATGACAGGTCGTTTTCCTATGTGAGAATTTTTTAGATTTTCAAATACTTTCCTCCTCCCACTGGACCATAACCTCGCTTTTTTATTAAATGGCGAGGCTATTGTTATGCCCAATGAATAAATTCGTAGTAAAAAGGTATATAAAAAAATCATGGATTAGTTATAATAGTAATTATCAGGAGCACGCTTATAAATGGGTAACATCCAGCCTATTTTCATTCCTATGAAATAATCAAAGTAATTGTTATTATCCTTCTGCTTGCTATGAAAATCCCAATCTCTTAAGCTTTTTGTGAATGCTTGTTGAAATTCAAATCCACCATAGAAATTTAAAATTCTTGAGTTACTCATAAAATACCAACCTACAAATTGGTTCAAGGAAACGCCTCCGGTTAGCATATCATAGCCCTTTGCATAATCGCCAGAAATTTGGGGAGCTGTTTGATTCTGATTATCAATCTTCATACGAGTTAGCATGTATCCAATACCTCCGCTTATTAATAATCCAGAGTTAGGGTTAGGATTTAGGATCGGAAATTTTTTTCCAATACTAATGTTGAAATTGTATCCTCTCTCATAGAGGGTATATAGAGCAAACGTTCCATTACCATCCATTATATGCCCATCACTAGTTTCTACCATCCACAAAATCGAATCTGCATTCTTTACATCGTTACCAAAAATAAAGTTTACGTCAAAGGAATATATAAAATTCTGATCTGTTTTATATTTCAGACCAACTCCAATGGTGGAGTTATCTCCATATTTCTTTGATATGTCACCTCCGGCAAACTGATAAGAGTATGATAAAGTAGGTACAAAAGCTGATACAACAGAATCCCTGATTTGAAACTGGCCATGCATATTTGTAAATATGATCATGAGCAAAATGATCAAAACTAATCGTCCTTTCATAACAAATACTATCTAATTTATGCAAAGATAAGGCAATTTTAAGATGCCTTTGCCATACAAACGTGCCCAATCCCTTTTTGTTTTATTTTCTCAACTTTTTACTATTGTACAGATCTATTTAGTTCAACTTGTTTATCTTTGCAGCCCGCTGTTAATCTTTTAACATAAGCAGATATGAAATATAATATGGTTGACCTTGTTGGCCAATACAATAGAATAAAACCTGAAGTAGATGAAGCTGTTTTAAAGATAATGTCAGAAGCTAGCTTCATAAATGGACCTTCCGTTCGAAGTTTGCAAGCTAATCTTGAGAGCTACCTGGGCGTAAAGCATGTAATCCCTTGCGCTAATGGAACGGATGCATTGCAGGTGGCGCTAATGGCACTGAATTTAAAACCTGGTGATGAAGTTATTACTACATCCTTTACGTTTATAGCTACTGCAGAGGTCATAGCCCTATTAAATCTAACACCAGTTTTAGTTGATGTTGAAGCAGACACTTTTAATATAAATCCAAAGGCCGTGGAAGCGGCAATAACTGACAAAACAAAAGCCATTATTCCAGTGCATCTTTTCGGTCAATGTTCTGATATGCATGCTATTAATGAAATAGCCGAAAAAAACAACCTTTATGTTATTGAAGATACCGCTCAGGCAATAGGTGCAGACTTTAAATGCCCAGAAAGTGGTGAAATAAAAAAAGCAGGAACCATAGGACACATAGGATGCACCTCTTTCTTTCCATCAAAAAACCTAGGTGCTTATGGAGATGGGGGAGCAATCTTCACAAATGATGATGAATTAGCAGAGAAGATGCGAGTGGTTGTAAATCATGGAATGAAAATTAGATATTATCACGACGAAGTTGGAATAAATTCTAGATTGGATAGTATACAGGCTGCTATTCTTGATATCAAATTAAGGTATCTTGATGAGTATGGAAAAGCCAGGCAAGAAGCTGCTAATTTTTATAATAGGGCGTTTTCAAATTGTACTAAAATTACAACTCCAAAAATAAGTGATTTTACAACTCATGTCTTTCATCAATACACACTGGTATTGAACGATATAGACAGAGAAGGTTTGATGAAACATCTTGCAGAAAAAGGAATAGCATCAGCTATTTATTATCCAGTACCATTGCATCTTCAGAAAGCTTATTTAGATCCACGTTACAATGAAGGTGATTTTCCTGTAACAGAGATGCTATCCAAATTGGTAATGTCTTTACCAATTCACACAGAACTTACTCCTGAAATCCAAAAGGAAATTACGGAAGCAGTTTTGGAGTTTGTTGAAAAATAATTATCCCCAAATATTTAACTATGCCGGATTTTTTATGCATTTTTGCTAATTATCCGGCATTTTATTGTGCCTCCCACTAATTTATCGAATATGGAAAGCACCTTTTTTGCGCATGAATCAGCAATAATTGACGAAGGCTGCCACATTGGAAATGGCACTAAAATATGGCATTTTTCTCATATTATGTCAAACTGTAAGCTTGGTAATAACTGTAATATAGGGCAAAATGTAGTTGTATCTCCTGAAGTGATTTTGGGTAATAACGTTAAGGTTCAGAACAATGTTTCTATATATACTGGCGTTATATGCGAGGATGATGTATTTCTTGGCCCCTCAATGGTTTTCACAAATATTATAAATCCTCGAAGTAAGGTAATTAGGAGAGGTCAGTACACTTCAACTTTAGTAAAAAAAGGAGCAAGTATTGGTGCCAACGCAACAATAGTATGTGGACATGACATTGGCGAATACGCATTTATTGGTGCTGGAGCAGTAGTAACCAAAGAAATTCCAGCATATGCATTAGTTGTTGGTAACCCTGCAAAGCACATAGGATGGATGAGTGAATATGGTCACAGACTAGAATTTGATAACCAAGGATTTGCAATATGCCAAGAAAGTAAAGAGAAGTATTCTCTCAAGAATAATAAAGTACGTAAAGTTAAATAGCTCTTTTAGTTAATCCTTATCTTTTGAATATACCAATGAAAATACTTGTAACTGGCGGAACAGGATATATAGGATCTCATACTGTAGTTGAACTACAAGCCAAGGGCTTTGAGGTAGTAATAGTAGACAATTTAAGTAATTCTAGCTCTGATATTGTTGAAAAAATATCAGAGATTTCTGGTATTATTCCCAAGCTAGAGATTTTTGATTTAACAAATAAAGATTTAGTAGCAGACTTCTTTAGTCGCAATAACGATATCGTTGGTATTATACATTTCGCTGCATACAAAGCAGTTGGGGAGTCGGTTAATAAACCACTGCTATATTATAGAAACAATATAGAATCCCTAATAAATGTGATGGAAGGAATGCAAACAAATGGTATTGAAAATATAGTCTTTTCATCATCATGTACTGTTTATGGGCAACCTGATGTGCTTCCTGTAAACGAGCAAGCGCCCATTAAGATTGCTGAATCTCCATATGGTAATACAAAACAAATATCCGAGGAAATAATTCAGGATACTGTTAAATCGAGTAATATTAACGCAATTGCGCTGAGATACTTCAATCCAATTGGAGCCCATGAAACTGCACTCATAGGTGAATTGCCATTGGGAGTTCCCAATAACCTAATGCCTTTCATAACTCAAACGGCAATTGGAATTAGAAAATGTCTAAGTGTTTTTGGTGATGATTACCCAACCCCTGATGGAACTGCAATCAGAGATTACATACATGTAGTTGATCTTGCCAAAGCTCATGTAATTGCAATTGACAGAATGATAAGTAAAAATATGAAGGATGATTTGGAAATATTTAATTTGGGTACTGGGAATGGCTATTCTGTGCTTGAAGTAATAAATTCCTTTGAAAGAGTATCAGGATTAAAATTAAATTATCAAATAGTTGGCAGAAGAGAAGGTGATATAATTCAAGTATGGGCTGATCCAACATATTCCAATGAAGAATTGGGATGGAAAGCGGAGATGGGAATTGATGAAATGACAAATTCTGCTTGGAATTGGGAGCAGTTTCTATCAAAAAAGAAGTAATTTAACTCCATGGATAAGAAAAAAATACTCATAACGGGGGCTGCTGGTTTTATAGGCTCACATGTTGCAAGGTTATTTGTCAATAAATATCCTGAGTATGAAATTTATAATCTGGATAAACTTACTTATGCAGGAAATCTTGAGAACCTGAAGGATATTGATAATAATTCAAACTATAAATTTATCCTTGGTGATATAGTAGACTCTGTATTTGTAACTAACCTTTTCAGAGAACATAATTTCGATGGGGTTATACATCTTGCGGCCGAATCACATGTTGATAGATCCATTGAAAACCCAATGGACTTCATAATGACGAACATTGTTGGAACAGTCAACCTATTAAATGCTGCAAGAGAGATATGGAAAGATGATAATAAGGATAAAAGGTTTTATCATGTAAGTACAGATGAAGTATACGGATCATTAGGTATGGAAGGGTTCTTTTATGAGGATACTCCCTACGACCCACATAGCCCATATTCTGCATCAAAGGCAAGTTCAGATCATTTGGTAAGAGCATATCATGATACATATGGTATGCCAATAATTATATCAAACTGTTCAAATAACTATGGTCCAAATCAATTTCCTGAAAAGCTCATTCCCCTCTTCATAAATAATATTAGGAATAATAAGTCTCTCCCTGTTTATGGTAAAGGTGAAAATATTCGTGATTGGTTATATGTAAAAGATCATGCAGTTGCCATAGATGTAATTTATCATGGAGGAAAAATTGGAGATACTTTTAATATAGGTGGGCACAATGAATGGACTAATATTGACCTGATAAGAGTAATATGTAAGGTAATGGATAAGAAGCTTGGGCGTGTAAATGGATCATCAGAAGAACTTATAACCTTCGTTACTGACCGTGCTGGGCATGATTTACGATACGCAATTGACTCACAAAAACTTCAGAATGAACTTGGGTGGAAGCCATCACTGCAATTTGAAGAAGGGATTGAAATAACAGTTGATTGGTATATTAATAATCAAGAATGGCTCGATAATGTCACATCGGGGAAATACCAGAAGTATTACGATAAAATGTATGGGAACAGATAGGTAATTACCTAGTTACTTGCATTTTCATCCCTATAGATTGCCACGCCCTCTTTCGCTAGTTTATTTATGGTTGGATTCAGCATAAATGAACTAATATGCCATTGAAAGCCAAACAGGTTACTTATTTCTGTTTCAAGAGTTACTGCAGCAAGGGAGTCTATTCCATAGGTCATAATATTTTTATCGCAGTTAATATCTTCTCTGTTATAATTATGGTTTCTAACTATCCAGTTTATTATCCATTCTCTGATAGCTGCCTCAGTGGGTTCGGGATTAATAACTTTATGATCCTCCTGATGTTCTGATGAATTAATATTTTCCCACTCTGCCAATTTATTCAAATCATCATGCAGATAATCGTACTTTGCTTGCCTATGTTGTATTTTCCCACTGGAGGTTATGGGTATACTTCCAGGTCTTATCAAAATTACTGCATGAACATCAATCTCATGATTCTCCGTAATAACTTCTCTTACTCTATGAATTATATCTGAATAATTAGCATCTCGCATTGAAGACCTTTCGATTTCTTGAACAATTACCAATTTTTCAGATTCGTTAATAGAAACAGGAAATGCAGCCCCGCCATTTTGTCTTAATTCTGAGATATTGTTTTGGATACTATATTCAATATCGGTTGGATAATGATTCATCCCTCTTATGATTATGATATCCTTTAACCTGCCTGTAACAAAAAGTTCATTCCCATTAAAAAATCCCATGTCACCAGTTCTAAGAAAAGGACCATCTGTACTGTCGCCGATATAAGCATTAAATATATTATCTGAGTCTTCTTGATTTCTCCAATAACCTTGGGCTACAGTTGGCCCTTGAATCCAAATTTCTCCTACCCTATCCTTATCACATTTCATTTTGGAGACTGGATCAACTATCTCGATTCTCATATCCATCCATGTATGACCACTTCCTACTATACTTGTTGTCTTTTCTGTTTCCTTTTCACAAACTACGACATCTTTTTTTGATAATGAAGAAGTATCAACATCAAGATAATTTGGATTATCTTCACTATTACCACCCGTAACTAATAATGTAGTTTCTGCCATTCCGTAACAGGGATAGAGTTGATTCTCTCTTACATTTGATTTTCTAAAAGCATCAGTAAAATTCTTAAGAGTAGTTTTTCTAATGGGTTCTGCACCACAGAAGAAAACCTTCATTGAGCTCAAATCCAAAGCGTTGCGATCTTCTTCTTTTGTTTTATCAATACAATAATCAAATGCAAAATTCGGTCCTCCTGCAATAGTTCCTCTATATTTATGGATTGCACTTAACCAGTTTAAAGGATTTTTTAGAAATGCCATTGGAGGCATGTTTACATTTAAACAACAAGCATATGGCGCTTGCAATACGCCGCCAATAAGGCCCATATCATGAAATAATGGAAGCCAATGAACACCTACCGTTTCCTTACTTATACTAAATGATTGACGAATATATTCTGAGTTATACAAAAGATTTAGCTGAGTTATCATTACTCCTTTTGGTTGTCCTGTTGAGCCGGATGTGTATTGGATTAAAGCCAAATCTTCTGAATTTAATTCTTCATTTTGGAAGTGTTTATGTTCAGACTCATCAATGTCCTCATAAATTATCCATTTTAGATTATTAAAAACCTCATTATCACTATAGTTTCGTTGAATATCATCGTAAACTTGTTTTGAGACTAAACAAATTTCCGTACGAGAATCCTTAAATATTCTATAAATTCTGTCAATACCCCGGTTTCTCCTAGGAGGATATGCTGGAACAGCAACAAAACCAGAATAAAAGCAAGCATATAAGGAAGCAATATACTCCAGCGAAGGTTGAAATAACAATAGCACTGAATCACCTTTTTTACCAGTTCGTTGCAAAGAAGCAGCAATTGCCTGAGCCCTATATTGTAGTTGCAAAAATGTAAATGACCCATTTTCATTGATACCATCTTCTAAATAACGAAACACAACATGGTTTGGAAAAGACTTTGTTCTGTTTTTTATTACTTCGGTATATGTGGTGCAATTCCTTACATCAGGATCATCATAACTTTTAAGAAATGAAAATGACATAATCTTTTGATTTAATGCAAAAATAATTTTTTGATACAATATTTACATCCAATAAATCAGATTATATTTGTGCAAAACAAAAATGTGACAAAAATATTATCTTATAAGAGCCATAATATAGCCTATGATATTGTAGGTAATGGTGACACAATTGTATTTCTTCATGGCTTTTTAGAAGATTCATCAATATGGAATGATTACTCAAACAGCCTAAAGTCAAAGTATAAAGTAATTAAGATAGACCTACCCGGATTCGGAAAAAGTGATATTATTAGCGATACACATGAAATGAGCCTAATGGCTGATGTTGTTGTAAATGTTTTAAAGCAAGAATCCATTAATAAATATATTCTTGTAGGCCACTCAATGGGAGGATATGTTGCTCTATCGGTTATATCCAATAAACCAAATAACTGTAAGGGACTAATAATTGTTAATTCACAAGCAGGTCCAGATGATGATATTGCCAAAAAGAACAGAGATAGGGCAATAGATATTGTAAAGAATAATCATTCAACATTTATAAGTGGATTTATTGAGTCACTTTTTGCTGAAGAAAATATTTCAAAGTATCAAAAGGAAATAAGCGAATTAACAAGATCATCTCTTAAAACCTCTGATAAGGGAATTATTGCAGCATTGAAGGGAATGAAGATACGAGATGATTCACTTCCTATTATCAAAGAAACTAATGTGCCGATATTATTTATAATTGGAAAACAGGACTCAAAAATTGCATTTAAGAAAATTCATAAGCAGACAATGTTACCAAGATTAAGCGAGGTGCTAATAATGGAAAATGTAGGTCATATGTCGTTTATTGAGGCCAGAGACCTATGTTTGGCTACGATTGAGTGTTTCACCAAAAAGCACTTGTGATATTATGAATGCAAATATTTTAGATGATAAAAAAACAGTTACATGGTTTAGTTTAATATTACTACTAATAACATTTATTTTCTACTTCAATGTTATTTATAATCATTTCTCAATGGATGATTATCATGTAAATATTAACAATCCTATTATAGCAAAAGGTATATCTGGTATCCCAGAAATATGGACATCCCAATATGCGGAGGAAAGTGGAATGGCATATGGATACAGACCTTTGGTGAGAACCAGCTTCGCCCTTGAATATCAATTTACATCTAAAATGGATATAAATCCATACATAAGTCATTTCATAAATTTGCTTTTGTATGCTATTTCCATTCTAGTTTTATACAGACTTTTACGTCGTATTTTCAATAATTACAACATATGGTTCCCGTTTCTGATCACCCTTTTATTTATGGCTCATCCTTCCCATACGGAGGCTGTTGCTAGTTTAAAAAACAGAGATATTATCCTAAACTTTCTATTCTCAACTTTGGCAATATTGCAATTTATCAGATGGGTGGACTTCAAGAAAAATTTCCATCTTATTCTTGGATTCCTATATTTTACTCTTGCCTTACTCTCCAAAGAGACAGCAATAGCTCAGTTGGCAGTTTTCCCATTGGTATTATATTTCTTTACGGATATAAAACCAAAAAAACTCATTGGTCTAATTACCATTTCTCTTATTCTCATTGTCTGTCTTATTTTTCTTAGAAGCCTAATACTTCCCGAGAACTCTAGAATTTTAAAGTTCTGGGAGAACTCTCTAGTATTAAATGATTTCTCGACAAGGATTAGTACAGGAATGTATATTATTGGTCATTACCTGAAACTATTATTAATCCCATTTCCACTACTTTTTTATTATGGTTACAATACTATACCAGTTGTTTCATTTTCCAATCCGTGGGTTTTATTTTCAACGGTTTTAGTAATTACAATGTTAACCTATGCGATTTATAACTTAAAAAGAAAGGATTTAATATCATTTGTAATCCTATTATTTTTTATGAATATCTCAATGTATACAAACATTGTAGCATTGGTACCAGGAATTGTTGCTGATCGATTTATATATTTTGCGACATTACCATTTTCCATTTTTATTGTTTGGTTACTTTTTAAAATATTTAATGTCAACCTTAAATCAAATGTCAAAATAAATATAAGGATGGTTGGAATTATTTTATTAATAGTGATTATATTACTTCCATATGGATATTATGTAAGAGTTAGAAATAGCCAATGGCGAACACAAATGTCTCTGTACAGTTCTGATATCAATAGACTTAGCAATTCGGTTAAAGCAAATGCTCTTTATGGTCATGAGCTTATGAAAAAAGTAAATCGTGAAATTGCAAAACCCGTAAACCCATATAAGTTTATTTTGGGTACAATTGCAAAAGCTGAAAAACATTATAATAGAGTTCTAGAACTTGATTCTAGTCATTATACCACCTGGAACAATCTTGGTATAATTTACTCAAGAATACATGGTAATCAATCTATTCTTAGGGTAAATAGCCATGTTAAATATGAAAGATTTGACAAAGTTGACGAAGAAAAAAAGAATGCTGATAAATATTTTGATGAAGCAATAGAATATTTTCATAATGCATTAAAATACAATCCTGACTACGGAAGTGCATACTTTAACATTGGTTATGCTTATGAACTACAAGGAAAATACGATTCGTCAGTAATATATTACAGAAAAGCTGTTGGCGTTGATGGTGGAGAGATTGTGAGTATGTCTCGCCTGGCAAATTCATATTTTAGGACAGGGCAGGTTAAAGAAGCAATACTTTTAAACGAAGAAATAATTGCAAAATTTCCAGATAGCGATAAGCCATTTATAAATTTAGGCAATTACGCTATGAAGAATGAAGATACTTTGAGCGCTATCAAGTTTTATAAAAATGCTGTTAAATTGGGTACAAGACCTGAAGTAGGCAGGCTATTATCTAATTTTTATAAATCCATAGGAGATACACAAAGTTCCGACTATTACCTGAGGAAATCTTACGAAGCTGAAAAACAAAACCGTGATAAATAAGATAAATGTATAACACCATAAAATATATTAACTGTTATTATCCTAACAATATTCTCACCAATGAGGATATCGCTAATCAGTTTCCTGATCTTAAAATAAAAGAATTAACTCGCCTAACTGGTGTTCATAAACGTTATATTAGTGGAAAAGGTGAAACTTCAGTTGATATGGGGGTTTCAGCAGCAGAAATATTATTAACCAAGAATAGTATTGATAGGAATTCCATTGACTTCATTATATTTTGCTCTGCAGGAGGCGATTTTATTACGCCTGCTTCAGCATGTATAATACAAAACAGGTTGGGGCTTCCATCAAATTGTGGTGCTTTTGACTTTAACCAAGGATGTACAGGGTACATATATGGACTTAGTATTGCTGATGGTTTAATTCAATCGAATAATGCTAAAAATGTCTTATTGATCACTTCAGAAGCAATAACTAAAACAATACATCCTGATGATAGTAGTAATAGAGCTATTTTTGGTGATGCAGCTACAGCTACACTAGTATCAAAAAACAATAATGGCTCTGATAATAAATTTATATTTGGTACCGATGGGAGTAAGTTTGATAAAATTATTATAAAGCATGGTCGTGAACGATATCCATTACCTGAATATGCAGAACAGGATAGCTTGGATAATTATGGTAATGCACAAAACGATTCAAAATTTTATATGGATGGTGCAGAGGTTTTTAATTTTTCAGTAAACAAGGCTCCAGAACTTGTTAATAGTCTACTTGTGCAAAACAATATAACCATTGATGACATTAATTACTTCATTTTTCATCAAGCAAATCAAATAATACTTGAAACTCTGGGTAAAAAGCTAAAGATTCCAAAGGATAAGCTAATCATAGATATCTCAGAAACTGGTAATACTGTATCTTCAACAATACCCATCGCGCTATCAAATGCTATAAGATCTGGTAAAATAAAAAGAGGTAATCGTATAATACTTGCAGGGTTTGGAGTAGGGTTTTCCTGGGGAGGTACTATTCTAGATCTATAAGTGCCATAATTAAGCTTTCGATAGTCGCTCTATAACTTGCTTTACAAGTATTTTCATGCTTGATTTATAATCTGGATCAAACTCCTTAGTAACCCTATTTGCAATAACAGAACAAACAGTTAAGGCATTATGTCCTAGCATTGCTGACAGAAAGTATAATGCTGAAGTTTCCATCTCAAAATTGGTAATTGAATCATTTTTATAGATAAATTTCTGAGCTCTGTCTATAATGGTAGAATCCTTTAACTTTAATCTTAATTCACGTCCTTGCGGAGCATAAAACCCTGGTGCAGTCAGAGTAATACCTTTTCTCCAGTCATTACCTATTATTCTCAAAAGATGATTTGATCCCTTTATGGCATATGGTTTTGGGAAATCTGAATCCCAGTTCATATAATTAATAAAATACTGGGTCATATTCTCATCAATAAAGTTTGCCTCATCCTTATAGAAATAGGCAAGACCGTCCAAACCAATGCTATACTCTGATATCAAAAAAGATTCTCTAACTGGAATATCAGGTTGAAGACCACCAGATGTGCCAATTCGAACCAAATTTAATGATGTATGATCGGGTTTTACTTCTTTTGTTTCCAAGTCAATATTAAATAATGCATCAATCTCATTAATTACAATCTCGATATTATCAGTACCCATTCCTGTTGAAACAACAGACATACGTTTACCATTGAAACTACCTGTAATAGTATGCACCTCACGATTATGCTTTTCCAACTCTATATCATCAAAAAAGCTAGACACAAGCTTTACGCGACCTGGGTCACCAACAAGCATTATGGTTTCAGCTAAGTCACCAGGGGACAAATTTATATGGTATAACGAGCCATCGCTATTTAGGACAAGATCCGATTTTATTGATTCTGACATATGCTCTTAATGAAGAAAAAATTAATTTTGTAAAGATAACATTTACTTGACGATGAATAGAATATTTTTATTGAACGATTTTGTTTATGTTTACCATCAAATAGCAATAATTTAATATAATAACTCTTATCAGGTAATTTTACTTACAAACTAACTAAAACTGAAAAAATGAGCACAGACCCTAGCACTATTTTGGTTCCTATTGATTTCAATGAACAATCCATACATGCATTGGAACGATCTCAGGTAACTGCTCCTTTCCTTGGTCTTGACATAGTATTATTATATGTCTATGAAGAAAATGGATTCACATCTTCCCTAATATCAAGCTCAACAATTGATATAATGATCCAAGAGAAACTTGATCAGGCTGCAGAGGAAATCATTCAAAAATCTAGAATTGATGTTACTACGTGTATTAGAAAAGGGAAAGTATACGCTGAGATTTTAAAAGCCGCAGAAGAATTTAAATCAAAATTTATTCTAATGGGAACAAATAACTCCTCTGAGAATATCAGAATGAGTAAAAATACCATAGGTTCAAATACCTTAAAAGTTGTTCGCCAATCTTCAATTCCAGTAATAACTATAAATGGAAAAGAAGTTACAAGATTTGTTCACAACATACTACTTCCTCTTGATCTTACAAAGGAAACACGTCAAAAGGTTACCAATGCAATTGATGTGGCAAAGGCCTTTGGTGCTGGTATTAATGTTGTTTCCGTTTTATGGTCAAAAAACAATAAGGATTTGAAAGAAGAGTTACTTCAGCAATTAAATCAGGTTAAATGGTTCATTGAAGAGCAAAATATTAGATGTGAGAGTGAGCTTTTGGAGAGTAGTGGAGGTGAAAAAATGCTAGTGCCAAAGCTGCTAGAATTTGTTGATTTAAAAGGGAACATTGACCTTATAATGATTATGACTCAGCAGGAGAATAAGCTTGTTGAATATTTTCTTGGCTCAGCAGCACAATCCATCATTAGAATGTCTAAAGTGGCTGTTATGACAGTTACACCAGATAGAATTGGTTATGAACAACCTATTTTCTGATAAATGAGTAAAATATATGCTGATATAATAAACATTGGGGATGAATTATTAATCGGTCAGGTAGTAAATACTAATGCCTCATGGATAGCATCCGAACTAAATCAAAATGGTGTCGCTATAAACGAATTAAAAGTCATCGCCGACACTGAAGATGCAATCTTCAAATCCATTTCAGACTCCAAATCAAGCATAATAATAATAACTGGAGGTCTTGGTCCAACAAATGATGACATAACTAAAAAATCACTTGCTAATTATTTCAACTCAAATATTATTTTTCACAAACCTACTTATGACCAAATAGTTAGTCTTTTTGGGGAAAGAAATTACAAAATTACAAAGTCAAACAAAGAACAAGCAAATATTCCCCATAATTGCACTCCCTTGCTTAATAAGCATGGAACCGCTCCAGGGATGTGGTTCGATAGAGATGATCAAGTTATTGTGTCCTTGCCAGGAGTTCCTTATGAGATGAAGAATCTATTATCAGATGAAGTAATTCCTAGAATAATTGACAAATATAACCTCAACCATATCATCCATCGAACTGTTATGACAATTGGTGTTGGTGAATCACGAATTGCTGAACTAATTCATAAGTGGGAAATGAAACTCCCAAAAGATATAAAGCTGGCCTACTTGCCACAACCAGGTTTAGTTAGATTAAGACTTTCCACTGTAAATGAAAATTATAATGAGTCAATTGCAGAACTTAATCACCAAATAGAAATGTTGCATAAAATTATACCAGACATAATATTTGGCTACGATGATATTACCATAGAAGAAGTGGTTGGCAATATGTTAAAAGAATCCTCATCTACAATTTCAACCGCTGAAAGCTGCACAGGTGGTTATATAGCACACCTTATCACACGAATTTCAGGTAGCTCAAGCTATTATAGGGGCTCGGTTATTAGCTATAGCAATGATATTAAGATAAATCAGCTAAATGTTAGCAAGAATGTTATTGACAGTTATGGAGTTGTAAGCAGAGAGGTAATAGAACAAATGGCCTCAGGAGGCAGAAATTTATTGAAAACTGACTATTGCATTGCAACTTCAGGTATTGCAGGACCTAAAGGAGGCACAAAAGACAAGCCAGTTGGAACCGTTTGGATTGCTATAGCCTCACCAAACCACGTAATCTCTAAAGAATATCATCTAGGAAAACATAGGGAAAGAAATATCCGACGCTCAGCATTAATAGCTATGAATATGCTGAGACAGGAATTATCTGTAGAATAAATAACCTTAACAAAAAAAGGCTGTTTTCATAAATTGAAAACAGCCTAATTAATCCTTAAAAGTTGTCAACTATATTGTTGCACTTTGTGTTTGTATTTTCCTATCAACTTTTTTGAATAGACCTTGTAATACTTTACCAGGGCCTACTTCTGTGATATTGTTAGCTCCATTTGCAATCATGTTTTGCATAATCTTTGTCCATCTCACAGGAGCTGTTAATTGTGCAATGAGATTCTTTTTTATAATCTCACCATCATTAACCGATTGACCTGTTACATTTTGATATATAGGACATATTCCATTATTGAATTTTATGGAATTAATTGCATCTTCGAGTTCTACTCTTGCAGGTTCCATTAGTGGAGAGTGGAAAGCTCCTCCAACTTTTAGAAGTAATGCTCTTTTTGCACCAGCTTCTGTACATTTTTCCATGGCCTGATTGACACCATCATTCGTGCCTGATATAACTAATTGACCTGGGCTATTATAATTTGCAGGTACTACAATCTCATCAATACTTGTACATATATCCTCAACAACCTTATCATCAAGCCCAATTATAGCAGCCATTGTTGAACCTTCTATTTCACATGCCTTTTGCATGGCTTTAGCTCTTTTTGCAACCAATTTAAGACCATCTTCGAATGATAGTGTTTTATTTGCTACAAGGGCGCTAATTTCTCCCAGTGAATGGCCAGCGACCATATCTGGTTTAAAATTATCTCCCATTACTTTTGCAAGTATTACTGAATGTAAAAAAATGGCAGGTTGTGTAACTTTAGTTTGCTTTAGATCTTCTTCAGTGCCAGTAAACATTATATCTGTGATCTTAAATTTTAAGATACTGTTTGCCTTATTAAATAGCTCTTGAGCTTCCTTAGAATTGTCAAACAATTCCTTTCCCATTCCTACATATTGTGCTCCCTGACCGGGAAAAACATATGCGTTCATATTATATTAATTTGATTAATAACATTTTCTTATTTTCTGTCACCAAAAAAGCGCAGCAAAAATAGAAATAAATTTATAAAGTCTAGATAAAGAGTTAGCGCACCAAAAATTGTTGCTTTTCTTGCCATTTCAGATTCGGTTCCAATACCTGCTCCAAGACGTTTTAATTTTTGCACATCATAAGCAGTTAGTCCAGTAAAAACCATAACTCCAATGAAGCTAATAACATAATCCATTCTTGCGCTCTGTGTAAAGAAATTAACCACCGATGCTATTATTATTCCTACCAGTCCCATCATCATTATTTTACCAAATTTGGTTAGATCTGTTTTTGTTGTGTAACCAACAATTGCCATAAACCCAAACATACCAGCTGTAATTACAAATGTTTTGGCTATGGATGGCAATGAATAAACAAGAAAAATGAAACTTAAACTCATTCCCATTAGAATTGAGTAAACAATAAATACCAATAACATTGATGATGCACTCATTTTCTGAAATCTCATTCCCATTAACAAGACCAAGCCCAGTGGGGCAAACATTACAACCCAACCAATGGCTGACATACTTCCAGTTTCGGAGTTTATAAGAATGCTCATTAATGACGGGTTTGATGCAAACGTCCATGAAACAAGTGCCGTGATTGACAAAGCCATGGTCATCCACATAAAGACGCCCGATAAAAATGTTTTTGAAACAGAAACGACACCTGAAGTTTCTGTATAATTTATTTGATTATTTGTGTGATTCATATTCATAATTTAATTGGCAAACATACTGATATATTCAATGCCCTTTTAAGAGTAGTATTTTACCCTTTATCTGAACTAATAATGTTTGTTAGTAGTAATTTATTTCAAAGCTATCAAGAAAGAGAGGTAGATATTAGGCTTATGAACTCAGCCCTTGTCTGAGCTCTTTCAAATACTCCAGTAAAATCCGATGTGGTTGTAACCGAATGCTGTTTTTGTATTCCACGCATGGCCATACATAAATGACGTGCTTCAATCACCACAGCAACACCTAAGGGATTTAATGTCGTTTGAATTGCATCCTTAATCTGAGTGGTTAATCTCTCTTGAACCTGAAGTCTACGTGAATATGCCTCCACTACTCTGGCAATCTTACTCAATCCTGTGATATATTCATCAGGAATGTATGCTACATGAGCTTTTCCTATAAATGGAATCATATGATGTTCACACATTGAAAAAATTTCAATATCCTTAACAAGTACCATCTGTCTGTAGTCTTCTTTGAATCTTGCAGACATGAGTATCTCCTCTGGATTATGATCATGACCCTGAGTTAGAAATTGGATTGATTTTGCCACCCTTTTGGGAGTCTTAATTAAACCTTCACGATTAACATCCTCTCCTATTAGATTTAAAATTTCTTTATAGTGGTACTCCAGTTTGTTGAGATTCTCTGGATTAAATTTTTCAATCTTCTCGTATCCTAGCAAATTAAGTGGTTTTTCCATTTTGAGTATTTTCAATTATAATGTCAAAAACAATGCCATGCTAAATTGTATTAGCAAATTGGCATTAGCCATAATATTCGATGAAATTATTTTCTGATTCAACTACCTTAACACAATGAAGTTCTGCTCCTAATACATTTACATTATCTTCTAATTCATTCCATATGCTAACTGCCAAATTTTCTGTTGACGCAAGCTTTCCCTTCATGAAATCAACTTCAAGGTTAATATTCTTATGATCTAGCTTATTTATGACATTAGTTTTTATTATTTTGCTTAAGACCTTTAGGTTAATCAAAAAGCCTGTTTCGTTATTTATATCACCCTTTACTGTTACGAAAAGTTCATAGTTGTGGCCATGCCAGTTCGGGTTAGAACACTTTCCAAATACTTCGTTATTTTTTTCATCAGAATAATCCGCCCTAAATAGTCTATGAGCAGCGTTAAACCTTTCTCTACGTGTAATATGTATCATTGATTTGGATTAAGGTTCAAAGGTAATTATTTTTTAACTCAACACAAATGACATTTAAATGGACCTAACTTATTATTTGTTACTAACTTTACACGAAAATTAATCATATGAGATACCTACCCCTGGACAATAGCATGTTCGTTGAAAACAGAAGAAAATTTTCTGAGAAAATGATTAAAGGAGCAGCGGCAATATTCTTTTCAAATGATCAGCAGCCTAGAAATGGTGACCAGTACTTTCAATATCGTCAGCAATCTGATTTTTTTTATTTAACAGGAATTGATCAGGAGAAGAGCATACTTATTATTGCTCCTGACATGGCAAACAAGAGTTACAGGGAGATGCTGTTTATCATAAAAACAAACGAAAGCATAAAGATATGGGAAGGCCATAAATACACAAAGACTGAGGCTAAAAACATTTCCGGAATCAAATGTGTTTACTGGATAGATGATTTTGAAATGTTACTGCGAGAGGTTATGATGGTAACTGATAACATATATCTAAATAGAAATGAATATCCTAAATTTTTTCCTGAAGTTGAGGGCAGAAATGAAAGATTAGGAACACAATTGAAAGTTGATTTTGCACTACACAACTATAAACGATCAGCGCCAATACTAAAAGATTTAAGAACCATAAAAACCGAAGCTGAAATTAAATTGATAAAAAGAGCATGTGATATAACCAATGGTGCTTTTAAGAGAATATTATCAAAAGTTAAACCAGGAATTCAAGAATTTGAAATTGAAGCAGAGATAGATTATGAGTTTAAAATAAACCGAGCAAATGGTCATGGTTATTCACCAATAATTGCCTCTGGAGTCGATTCATGCGTACTTCATTATGTTGATAATGATAAAGAATGTACTGAAGGAACTTTACTGTTACTTGATTTTGGGGCGGAATATGCTAATTATACAGCCGATATGAGTAGAACCATCCCCATAAGTGGAAAATATACCAAACGCCAGAAAGATTGTTACAACGCCGTATTAAGGGTTTTAAACAATGCCATTAAATTGTATGTTCCAGGTAATACAATAAATACCATTAATGAGGAGGTCAACAAAATGATGGAATCCGAAATGATAGGTCTAGGATTATTTACCCGGGAAGATATTAACACTCAAGATAACGAAAACCCTTTATATAAGAAGTATTTCATGCATGGGACTGCTCATTTCCTTGGTCTTGATGTTCATGATGTTGGTGACAAAGAAGAACCATTTAAGCCAGGGATGATATTAACATGTGAGCCCGGATTATATATCAGGGAGGAACAGATAGGCATAAGGTTGGAAAACAATATTTTGATTACTAATGATGCACCTATCGATCTTATGTCAGAGATACCAATAAACCCAGAAGAAATTGAGGAATTAATGAATAAAAGTTAATAATTCAATCATGAAACTAATTCTAACTACTTCTTTGATTCTGATTACTTACATATTATTGCCGGCTCAGGAAGTTATTTTTGAAAACTCATCAATATTGGGGAAAGACGAAACAATACTTCCATCAATAACATTAATCAAATCGGCTGCCAAGGAAATCATAGCTAATTCGCAGAGTTGTGCCCTTATTACCATTGGTGAAGATGATTCTCCGAGAGCGAGAGCTATGGACCCTTTCCCAATTGAGGAAAATTTTACGGTCTGGTTTGGAACCAATCCAAAAAGCAGAAAAGTATCTCAAATACAAAAAGATCCGAGGGTAACATTATATTATATCAACAAGGACATATCTGGATATGTTGTAATATCCGGAACTGCTGAACTAGTTACTAATCAAACTCTCAAGAACAAATATTGGAAAAGAGAATGGGAGTCATTTTACATCGATAACAGAGAAAACTACTTACTTATAAAAGTTAATCCGATATGGATGGAGGTATTAAGCCCAAAACATGATATAAACAATGACACCGTCACATGGAATCCTCCAAGAATCAATTTTAATACTGAAAATAGGTAACCTATTTCAAAAGCATAAGCATAAAGGCATACTCAAGGGCAACCTCTTTATATTGCTCAAAACGACCAGATGCTCCGCCATGGCCGAAATCCATGTTTGTTTGGAGAAATAATGGGTTATCATCGGTTTTTAGATCACGTAGTTTAGCCACCCATTTAGCTGGTTCCCAATACTGAACCTGACTATCATGCAACCCTGTGGTTACCAATATTGCCGGGTACTCTTTGGCCTCAACCTGGTCATAGGGCGAATATGAAAGCATATAATCATAATATTCCTTTTCATTTGGATTACCCCATTCATCATACTCACCTGTTGTTAATGGAATAGTTTCATCAAGCATAGTAGTAACAACATCCACAAATGGAACAGCGGCAATGATTCCCTTAAAAAGATCAGGTCGATAATTCATTACAGCACCCATAAGAAGTCCTCCAGCACTACCTCCCACGGCAAACATTTTTTCAGATGAAGTATACTTTTCAGCAATAAGATATTCACCACAATCAATAAAGTCAAAAAATGTATTTTTCTTATTAAGCATTTTGCCATCCTCATACCAGTGCCTCCCCATTTCTTCCCCTCCTCTTATGTGAGCAATTGCAATGGCAAATCCTCTATCAATAAGGCTTAACCTTGATGATCTGAATGTGGATTCAACACTATATCCGTATGAGCCGTAACCATATAATAACAAAGGAGAGTCGCCATTGATACTAAATCCCTTTTTATACACTATTGATATGGGAACTCTAACACCATCTCTAGCAATGGCATATTTTCTATCGGTTACATATTCATCAGGATTATATCCACCAACAACTTCCTGTCTTTTTAATAGTTCTTGATCTTCTGAAATCATGTCATAGTCATAAACAGAGCTTGGAGTTTTTAGTGATGTGAAGTTATACCTAAATTTTATCGCCTTGTAGTCTGGGTTACCTGCAGATGACACAAAATAATCAATTTCCTCAAATTTTAAATAATGGTTAACTCCTGTTTTCGTATTGAAAATGCGAAACATACGTAATCCATCTTTTCGTTCCGTGACAACAAAGAAATTTTCAAAAGAATCGAAATTTTCTAACATTATATCTGATCTATTTGGAATAACTTCTTTCCAATTATCAATGGAAGTATTGTTTTCAGAGGTCTCCATTAGTCTAAAGTTCTTTGCTTCATAATTTGTTCTTATCAAGAACCTGCCATTCTGATGACTTATGCCATATTCAACTCCCTCTATTCTTGGTTGGAATATTTTAAACTTTCCGTCAGGATAATCTGCATCTAGTAATTGACATTCAGATGTTAGAGTACTACCTGATCCGATTATTAAATATTTGTCTGATTTAGATTTGTATATGTAGGTTGAGAATGTAGGGTCTTTTTCTTCATATACCATATTATCATCAGCCACTGGAGTACCTATTATATGCTTAAAAATTCTATATGATCTAAGTGTTTCATCTTTCGTTTGATAAAAAACTGTCTTATTATCATTAGCCCATACAATATTTCCAGTTGTATTAGATATAACCTCATCGGCGATAATGCCTGTTTCAATATTCTTAAAATAAATATCATATTTCCTTCTACTTACGGTATCAGTACTATATGCTAGAATTTTATTATTGGTGCTAAAATCCCATCCTCCGATTTGAAAGTATGCATGGCCCTCTGCCATTTTGTTACCATCTAGAAATATTTGGTTACTGGATTCATCACCCAATTGTTTTCGGCAAAACAAGGGGTATTCTTTACCCTCCTCAAATTTTACAAAATATGAATATCCATTATAATCATAGGGAACACTCTCATCGTTTTGCTTAATTCTTCCCACAATTTCATTGTAAATATCCTTCTGAAGGGTTTCCGTTGATTTCATCATTTCCTTCGTGTAGGCATTTTCAGATTCCAGATATGCAATTACATCCGGATTATCACGGTCGTTTAACCAATAATAATTATCTGTTCGAGTGTTGCCATGAATAACCATTTCTTTGGCTATTTTTTTGGCTTTGGGTGGGTTCATATTCTCATTATGTGTTCGCAAACATCCACTTAAGGCAATGCTTGCAGTTATGAAATATAGAAATAGTGAGTTTTGTTTAAACATAGTGTGATCAGAAATAAAGGCTTAAGCCAAAGCTTGGCATAAATGGTAATTGATAAACTACTTCATTTGTAACTATATCAACGTAAAATATATTTTTACGGTCATAAACATTTGTAATACTGAGGTCAAGCACTAATTTAGAGTTTGCACCAAGAAAGAAATTCCTTTTTATATCCAAGTCAAGGCGGTGATAAACAGGGAGTCTATTTGAGTATAAGTCTCCATAAATAATTCCCAACTGTCCATTCTCATCTATGAAGTTAGAGTTTATACCATCTGGAAATCCTAAGTATTCATAAAAGCCTTGAATTGGTGTAAATGGAAATCCAGTTCCTAGGTTCCATCTAGCGCCAAACTCCCACTGACTCTTACTACCGCTTGTATACGAAAATACGAAGTTCACATTGTGGCGACGGTCAAAATGAGGTGTATAGCTGATCATTTCACCATTTACTGCCTCGTATTCACGGTTTACAAAGCCAAGAGAGTAAACAAGCCATAAATACATCCTTTTATAATCATATTTGAAAACCACATCCAGTCCATATGCATTTCCTTTTTCTAATATAAAATCTTTGGTTTCCAAGTCCGATGATCCAGCAGGAGCATTTTCTTCAGAATAAATTTTAAATCTATTTATATTAGTCAATTGAGGAAATGATTTATAGTAACCTTCCACATTCATTGTTAGGCTTCTTCCCAGATCAAACTCTGTTCCCAGTATTAAATGGTTTGATTTTTGGAGTTTGCTATTAACATCCTTACCATTAAAATCTCTTGGCAAATTTTCGGGTCCAGAAAGAAAACCATAAAATAAATTAACCACATCTCTATCAGAAGATGCAGCAATGAGGTTCTGGGTATACATTCCAGCGGCTAATTTTATTCTAAAGTTGTCAGTAGCATTGTACTTTAGAGCAAACCTTGGCTCAGGTGATATTTCAGATAATGAAGCATATAGCTGAACCCTAATTCCTGGTTCTATAATTAGTTTACCGATAACGGCTTTATATTTTGCATAGATACCAAGTTGGGTGGTATTCTCTATTTGTTCTATTTCTGTGTTTATGAAATTTCTGAATTTATATTCAGTTCTATATCCCTCTAATTCAAACCCAAACTTTAGTTCATCCTTACCTAAAAAATACGTTACATTGAAACCAGCATTAAACCCGCCAATAAAACTGGATCTTTCATTAAGTGTGGTGGAATTGATACTTGAATTATATTGAGAATAGGCAACGATTCCATCTATGAGTACTGGTGATCTACCTGGTATTATTACAAAATTAGCTCCACCACCAGCAGATTTCCAACCAAAGTCAGAAATTGCTTTATAATTCTTAACATTGTCATTAAAGCTAAACCCAAAAAAGCTAACCTTACTACCATTGGCTCCATTCAATGAAATCTTACCATAGTAATCATCAAAATTAAATGGGAGTCCCTCTTCATCAACATATTCGTAGAAAATTTTCGAACTTTCTGCCAGATATGAGTTTTTAAATGAAAAAGCAAATGATGCACTACCCTTATCCGCAGACTTTTGTTTAACAATAGGTCCTTCAAGAACAACTCTTGCTCCGAAAGTACTTCCTCCAATTACTCCTGCAAATCTCTTTTTGTTTCCATCCTTTGTGGTAATATCCATTACAGATGAGAGCCTACCTCCATATTCCGCATTAAAACCTCCTGTATAAACATCTGCACTTCTAATTAAATCTGTTTCAAACACAGAAAATAATCCAATTGAATGGAATGGATTATATATGGTCATCCCATCAAGCATTACTTTATTCTGAACAGGTGATCCACCACGAATATAAAACTGACCACCTTGGTCTCCTGTGAAAACAACCCCAGGTACAACCTGCAAATACTGTGCAAAATCTGCCTGACCACCAACGGAAGGAATCTGTTTAATTTCCTTGGGAGTTATCTTAACAACGGATGTCTTAGTCTCAGTTCTAGCTTCTGCTCTTTCGGCACTGATGGTTATGGTTTCAAGTTTCACTGACGATTTTGTCAAAAAATAGTTTTTACTAATGATATTATCGTCTTTGATTTCAACACGTTCAGTAATAGAATCAAAACCAAGATATGTAATATTTAGTTTGTAGTTACCTGGTTCAATTTTTGTTATTATGAAGTAGCCATTAATATCTGTGGTCGAGCCAAATGTAGTTCCTTCAAGAATTGCATTACAGAAAACAGCAGGTTCTCCTGATTCCTCCTCATAAATAAATCCACGAATTATACCATCTTGTGAGAATACAGAGGTGGAAATTAGAAGTGATGAAAAGAAAATTAGAATAGAAAGGTATATTTTATTCATGCTTTATAGTTCTATGGTCAAGAAACGTGCAAAATAACCAAAAAGTGTATTACAATTGGATATTTTTTTTACAATTCTTAATATAATTACGAAAACCACATATAATTGATATCTTGGAGTCAAAAAAATAAGCCCCTATATTTCATTTTGATATCACAGGGACTTACTAAAAGTTTATTTACGTCTGATCTATATGAACTAATATCGAATAATTGAATAGCTTGAAACAGCAGTCTCAATGTCTAAGTAAATTTTATTCTCTGCATTGGCAAAATTTTCTGTGCGATAATGTCCATGATCAATTTTTTCAAAGCCTGAAATACTCTTTCCAGATAGAACAGCAGAAATTGAAAGATCACAACCTACTGTCTTAGGAACTTCAATAGATATTGACGATACCCCGGTTTCAAGGTGAACATTAGTTTCATCAAATTTATCTCCAAGTTTAATTTTCAGTGATGCAGCTCCACCCTCAACATAAAGGTCTCGAATTTTTAAACCTGTAAAATCCATTTCAACATCCGAAGCTCCAACTTCATAGTTCATATCCCAAACTGGATATGGGTTCAATGACATTTCCACGTAACAATGTGCACCATTTCTTAGGGTCATTTCATCTTCAAGATAAATATCAACATCAAGATAATTATCAACCTGTTTTACAGTATATTTATAGTCAACAATTGAGCCGCTTTTTTGAAAATCAATAAGTCCATAAGATTCATCAACCATTACAAAGGTACTGGTAGCAACTTCTAGATCTAAATTTGCAAACTCAACAGTATCCTCAAATGGAATTGTAAAGTCCTGATCTTTTGATTCAATATTGGAATTATCGAATGAATAATTAATTTGAAAATTACTATCATTCCAGTGGACTGTATTATTCATCATAAAGACTATGGACCCTGTAAGTATTATAAGAACAAAAATTA
Source organism: Lentimicrobiaceae bacterium (assembly GCA_018661505.1). GTDB lineage: Bacteria > Bacteroidota > Bacteroidia > Bacteroidales > F082. Next base: position 8,366 of record JABJIE010000028.1, on the reverse strand, counting down.
CCTTTATGAAATTCTTAACGGGTAATATTGATATTCCCCAAAGTATTAAGAATACTGGCCACAATCGCCATAAATTATACCAACTAAATTCGATAACATTTAAATTATCCAGAGTGAAAAGAAATCCTAAGAAGATCAAAAATATGCCCCAAAATATGTTTCTAAATTTCATGCTACTATTTTTTATTTGATTTGAAAATATCAGGTTTAATAAGTATAACACCTACCACCACTAGTATTAATGGCCATAAATCGCCAATATTATAAATTGGAAAAATGCGTTGTCCGAGAAATATAACTCCTAGTAATATTAATATTACTCCGGCAATTAATCCACCATTGGAATTACTTTCGGTTTCTTTTTTTTTGACTTCTTCTGTATTGACAACCGAAGGATCGCTATCTGTTTCATTTTTGATATTTGGATGTTGATAAGGTTTATTAGGTACTGCTATCCATAAGATTATGTATATGAGAACACCGCCACCTCCAAACAGAGCCAATAAGACAAAAATTACTCTTACGAGCACGACATCGATATTAAAATATTCTGCAAGACCGGCGCATACTCCTCCAAAGACTTCCTTGTCTTTTACTCGATATAATTTTTTACTTGTTTCCATTATTAAATTTTTAGAGATTCTATTAATTTTTAAGCAAAAATATAATCAATTACAAGATGGATAAATAATATTTCGGTGAATGGAGGTCTTTTATCGGTGAGACCCTAAGGGAAGTTGTTATCTTACAATAAAGTTATAAGTGATTGTCCCTCTCTGAAGTTCAGATGCATTGTTATCTTGTGCAAATTTACTATTGTAAGCAGCGTCAACAGCAATTTTTTTCAGTTTAGGATCAACTATGGTTGTGCCCTTTGCACTTACCTGAGCTTTTTTAACAATTCCTGCCCGATCAACCCATATGTTAACCACAACAGAACCTTGTTCATTGAATTTCGCAGTTGGTTTTTCCAATAGTAAGGACCCACGTCCACCAAGAAAAAATGAAATACCATTTCCAACACCACCCTTTCCATCATATACTTGGCTCTCTTTATCACCATATGGCTTTCCTTGATCACCACCACCCTGAGTAACTCCTTGACTAGTTCCCTGACCTTTGGTTGTACTACCAGTATATAAGGCTCTGGTATTAACAACTGGCTTTTGCTCTTCCAAAACAATCTCTTCAACTTTTTCTTCATAAATAAAAGAAGAATCTATGATATCTTCGATGGGTTGTTCTTCTATTGTCTCATCTACGATTTCTTGCTCATTTTCTTGTACTTCTTGTTCGTCCTTCTCTTTCTCCTCTATAACAGGAGCTTCTTCAACATCCTGATTAACAACACCTTCTTCAACAGGCTCTATACTTTTTTCTGGTTCCTGTGGCGGAATATTTTTTGGTTTTGGTTTTGGTGATATCATATTTGGAGGTGTCTCACTCTGTATATCACCCAGTCCGTTTTCATCGTATCCAAGGTTAACCTCTACACCTTCTTCGCCGGGCAGTGGCAAGGGTGTTCTTAGAGCCATAAGTATTAAAAAGAAGAGAATTAAGGAATGTACCAAAATGGTTCCTATTAAGCCTCTTCGTCTATCCTTATCAAATTTCATGGGAATTATAAATCAAATATCAAACTAAATCAACGCCTGGGCTTTGTTGCCAAAATAACTTTATGCTGAGTACCATGCTTACTATTGATTTCATTTACTGCATCTATTACAACAACAATGTCTTGGACTGGAGCGGATTTGTCGGACCTCAAAACAATTGATGCAGTACTTTCATTTCGAATTAATCCATATAATACATTCTCAAGATTTACGGGCTCAACTTTACGATCTTCCACATATATATTTCTGGCTTTATTTATATATACTGTAACCGTTTGCTTTGACATTGTTTTACTATTGCTATTGGGAAGCAAGAGCTTTATAGCATTCGGAGCAACCAATGTGGATGTAAGCATAAAAAATATTAGTAAAAGAAAAACCATATCAGACATAGATGACATGCTAAAACTAGTATCTCTTTTATTTCGCATTTGAATTGCCATCGTTTACTTTTTTGCAGGTTCATGAAGCATATCCATAAATTCAGTTGCGTTTATCTCTAGTTTATAAACTACAGACTGAATTCTGGAAACAATTATATTGTAAAAAATATATGCTGTTATTCCAACTACAAGTCCTCCTACTGTGGTTATCATAGCCTGATATATACCTCTGGAAAGTAGTTCAATATTAATATTATTACCAGCCATGGACATATCATAGAATGCTCTTATCATACCTATGACGGTGCCCAAAAACCCCAACATAGGGGCTGCACCAGCAATTGTTGCAAGGCCAGCAACATTTTTCTCAAGCTTTGAAACTTCAAGCTTACCAGTATTCTCAATTGCGGCATTAATATCGCTTAGCGGCCTGCTAATTCTTGATAAACCCTTGCTTATCATTCTGCCTATTGGGCTATTGTTTGTTAAACAAAGAGCCTGAGCAGATTCAAGTTTACCTTCATGAATATATTTTCTTATACTGTTCATGAAGTTCTTGTCCTCTTTTTTTGCACGTCCTATTACAAAAAATCTCTCGATGAAAATATATACTGCAATAATTGACAAAACGCCAATTACGCCCATAATCCAACCGCCTTTCATAACAAGATCTATTATGGGAAGCGTAATTTCACCTTCACTATCTGTTCCCGAAAGAATACTTGCTGTTTCCTGAATTTGTAATATTATTCCTGTTATCATCATTAATTAGAATTGGAGTATAAATTGAATGCGTAAAAGTACTTTGATAAAAATAATCTCTTCCTTAAGTGATTCTGTTTTTTAAACATATCTCTGTTAATATAAACTGATATAGTAAAATATTATTATTCAAACTTACTTAGGTAATGTATAATATTATGATTGAAGCAAATAAGTATTTACTATTTAATTCGATAATTATAAAGTGTATTTCCGGAAGCTGAAACCAAATTAATTTTATTGCTGGCTGAAAGCTTGCCAATGGTAAACTGCCTTTCCCCAACCAATCCCTTACTGATTATTATGTTACCCTTCTTATCAAAAAGGTAAATTATTTTTTCATCATCATCAACAATTCCAAGAACCTTTTGCTTGGTATCAAGTTCAAAAAACATTGGTCTTATGGAAATATCAGAGCCAAAATCATAATTAAATAGCTCCTTTTTAAATCTGTCAAACACTTTTAGTTTACCTTTATCTATGTATATGAAATCTTTTGACCCGTCGCCGTTAAAATCCTCATAAAGGAAAAAATGATTTCCACTAAAATTACCAAAATCAGTGGTGTTTAAATTCCCTGAAGAGGAAATATAAATCAACTTACCATTGACATTAGTTGTAATGATAATCCCTTTACTATTGGTTTTGTTAACATAGAAATCTGAATTCTTCGCTTTGTTTAGGGTGCCTTTAAGTTTAATACGGCGTTTACCCTTTCTATCAACAATCTTTATTTGGTTACCTAGGTCCGTAATTATTATATAATCCTTATTATTTACCATTAACCTTTCTATTGGCTTATTTACAATGCTCTGCATTCTTGGCAGACTCCATCCCTTTATTTCCTTGCCAGTTTTTGAATAATTGTAAACTTTTTTATCAGATTGTGCCAATAAAATTCGATAGTCCTTTTTCTTTAAGTAATCAAAAACAACAAGTCCATTTGTTGCTTTTGTATGCAATTTCTTTGGGTATCCAGTTACATCTCGTCCTTTCTTATCAAGTAAATAAATAAAATCATTGGTATTGAATAAATACTGAATCTTTCTATTTTTATAGAAATCAATCTCATAAATATCACTGATTGGGGCATTATCAATTTTTTTCTCCCACATAATTTTACCCTCTGAATTTAAAAGGTACATATTATGGTTTTTATCAAATATTATAATATTCTTTGAATTGGTTTGATGATCATTAACCAGGAAAGGTCCATTTAAAATTTCATCATCAACGTTAACTTTCCATGTTGCTAGGTTTTCTTCGTGATATTCATCAGAATGTTTTAGGTATGCATTGGTAAAAACATATGGAATACCTGAAGTCATTTGAATTGAAATTCCCTGAATAGAGGATAAAACTTCATTTTCCGACTCAAATGATCGTGATGTATTTTGGTTTAAGTAACTATTAACTCTTTTGAGAATATCGCTAGGTTCAAAATACAGTAACAAGTTGGAATTAGTTGAAATATTATCTGAAAAGTCCTTATAATTGTCGTTTAGATCTAAAGTTTTACCAGTTTCTATAAAGTTGATCAGGTTTATTAGGGAACTCTCGGAATTTGCAAAAATGACATAATCCGAAATAAAAGTGTAATAATTACTCTTAATTGTTGAGAAAGCTTTCCCAAATAATCCGGAAATAAACTGTTCATCTTTAATCTGTCTTATTTTGTATCCATTATATTTTGATTCCTTTTTATTACCAGTATTTACATCAATGGATTTAAATATTCCAATGGCATCTTCTTTGTCTCTAACTCCAGCTGCTATCCATGAATTACCTTTTACCTCGGATATTGTACCAGAATTTGTGGCAAAGGCAAATTCTCCATTTAAAGCACTTACCACATCTCCAATATTATAATTTAACCTAGCAGATAATTTTTCTGAAGCGGAGTTTGTAAATATCTTTCGGTAAAAATCTCCAAAGTCACTTACTCCTATCCAAAGCATTTGATTTGTATTGAAGGGTAGCACATTTGCCACTCCCATCTTTATGGGTTTAGAATTACTTATTGCCGAAATGTACTTATTGCTCTCAGAAGATGTAAATCCAGATAATAATATCTCATTAGTTTTTATTTGAAGATCCATTTCTGTCCAGCTTGCAAAATTACTTAGCCAATTAAAATCCTCTCTTCTGTCAATTGCTATTATGGGAGATAATAACTCAGCAAATTTGGAATAATTAATAAAGATCCGTCCGTGTGCCTTAGAACCAGCAGTTTTTCTAAGGTTTGTAAAAATGGTATCATTACTTAACACACCCAATGTATTTGAGGCATTTTGTAATTTCATAATAAGCTTTTTGGATGTACTATATACAAATACCCCATTGATTGATACTATATACTGACTTAATTTCGAATCAGCATCCACTATTTTAAAGCCATCAATATTTCCATCAATATTTGTGATGCCGTACTCTCTTTTAAGCTTTGGCTCAAGTATCTTTTTTAGTGCATTTAAAGATATCTTTCGGCTATTAGGTGATAAAATAGCGACATCTAAAAAGTTAGTGGTGTCAGAGAAAATTCCAATGGATAAAGGTCCATCAAAAAACATATCATCTCCGTCAATTAGATTATCTATATATGCAAAATTGTTGTTAAACTGATCTATTGATTCAGCTTTTAATAAGTTTTCCCAAAACGGGTTATTACTATTTAATATGGAATATACTTTTGATGGGTTATCAATTTCTATAAAAATAGCCACATCATTTGCAATTATGTCGAGAGGGGAGCCAGCTTTTTGGAAAGTATTATTCAAAGCGAACCAAAAAGATGCGATAATTACAAGTAAAATAAATAAGATATAAATAACAATATTTTTCTTTGACATATAGGTGCTATTTGTAATACAAAATTAGAATAAAACAATGAGGGTATCATAAATTGATATCTGATAATTAACATGTTGGTGTTAATATGGTTTAAGAAATATTTAATTAAATATTGGGCAGGGAGAAATTTCGCAAATAACTATTCAGACATAATAAATTCTAAAAATTCCAAAAGACATATTATCAGCCCATTAACTTGGGATATGACAAAAAATACTTAGTTGTAGGTTTATTGAGCAAGTTTATGTTTAAATCGTCTGTAGCTTTAATTACATCAACTATATTTCCATCTTTCTGAAGGATACTTATATTTCCAGAGCCGGGTTTATAAGTATAATTTGTTGTTTTTTCGTTAATTACAAAATAATCAATCTCGGACTTATCTAAACCAAATTTATTCATTACTTTTTTTCTAATATTATCAACCATATCCGCACTAAATGGCTCATTCTGAATTTCTATTCGAAATAGCTTTCTATTGACTAAACTTTGGCTTAAAAAAGACAATATGAAATCACTATTGTTAGTCCACACCTTCAAAGATGCTGATATGTCGTAGTCGTCTAACATGGAGAACTGATGCAGAACTTCAGGATTATTCTCAAAATCTCCTATTTTAACCTTGTTTTTAAGAAAGAATGACAGCGCTGGAGTTGCAAATAAATCTAATCCTTGTAAACTCAATTCCTTTGCTCTTTTCAACACGTTCATTATTGTATATTCGGCAATAAGAACAGTTTTGTGTAAATAAACCTGCCAATACATTAATCTTCTTGCCATTAGAAACTTTTCAACTGAGTAAATACCCTTCTCCTCCATAACTATCTCATCATCATGTATATTCAGCATACTTAATAATCTTTCATAATTAACAGTACCTTCTGATACACCCGTAAAAAAGCTATCCCGTTTTAAATAATCTAGTCTATCCATGTCAAACTGCCCACTTACAAGCTTATGAAGAAATCCCTTTTTATAGTTATTCAAGAATATGTCTATAGCTATACTGAGTTTTCCATCAAATTCCGAATTAAGATTATCCATAAAAACCTTAGAGATCTGTTCATGGCTTACATCATCTACTATGGATTGTTCCAGCGCATGAGAATAAGGTCCATGACCAATATCATGAAGCAAGATGGCTATTGCTGCGCCAGAAACTTCATCAGATGAAATTTCATGTCCTTTAAAGGTCAATTCACCCATTGCCTTCAACATCAGATGCATTGCACCTAAGGAATGTTGAAATCTCGTATGTAATGCCCCTGGATATACTAAATGAGTTAGTCCAAGTTGTTTAATTCTTCTTAGGCGCTGAAAATATTTATGCTCAATTATATCGAAAATTAATTCATCTGGAATTGTAACGAAACCATATACAGGATCGTTAAATATTTTGCGTTTATTCACCTTTACTACCCTCATAAAAATTGTTAATTTTGTGATACGTGTCAATCACCGGCACAATAAATGTTTTCTTTTGACATTGTTTATATGATTTTACCAGTTGGTAAAGTGATTACAACTTCACAAATTTAACTGATTTAAATAATATCCAAATAGTATGAGTAGAATAAAAATCCTTTGGGCTGATGATGAAATAGAAATGCTTAGACCACATATCATTTTTCTAGAAGAAAAAGGTTATGATGTTGATGCTGTTGTTAGTGGAGATGAAGCCATTGAAATGATTTCAGAAAATTACTACGACATAGTATTTTTGGATGAGCAGATGCCAGGCATGAGTGGAATAGAAGCTCTTGAACATATCAAAAAAAATAATGCTAACCTTCCTGTAGTTATGATAACTAAAAGTGAAGAAGAGTCAATTATGGAAGATGCCATAGGATCTAATATTGCAGATTATTTAATAAAGCCAGTTAAACCCAGTCAGATACTATTATCTCTAAAGCGTAATCTTGAAAACAGAAAACTTGCAGGAGAAAAAGCAACAGTTACCTATCAGCAGCAGTTCCGAGAATTGGGTATGAGAATAACCGATAGACTTGATTTCAGTGAGTGGGTTGATGTTTACCGTGATTTAACCAGATATGAATTTGATTTGGATAAATCCGATGATAAGGGTATGGTTGAAGTTTTAAATATCCAAAAACAAGAGGCAAATAATTCATTTGCTAAATATTATGAAAGAAATTATAAGGATTGGTTAGATGGTAATACTGATTCCAAACCAACACTTTCGCACACCCTTGTAAAAGATTATATTTTCCCATTACTTGACAATGGAAAGCAAGTATTTATGCTGCTAATCGATAACCTTAGATTTGACCAATGGACAATAATAAAACCTCTTATTGAGCAATACTTTCGCGTTGAGAATGAAAGTTTGTATTATAGCATTATACCCACAACCACTCAATATGCAAGAAATGCCATATTTGCTGGCATGATGCCCAACGAAATAAGAAATAAATACAGAGATTATTGGGTTGATGAACATGAGGAAGGAACAAAAAATAAATTTGAGCAAGAATTGCTGAAAGAGCAATTCAAAAGGTTTGGTCGCAAAACTTCAATCTCTTACAATAAAATCCTAAACCTGAATGCAGGTCGTAAGTTATTCGAAAATATATCAAACCTTATGGATACAGAGTTTAATGTAATCGTTTACAATTTTGTTGATATGTTATCGCATGCAAGAACTGAAATGGAAATAATTCGAGAACTTGCAGATAATGAGGCGTCATATAGGTCATTGATGCTCTCTTGGTTTGAACATTCTTCTTTATTTGAC